>CAYRQX010000076.1:15260-15978 GCA_964426485.1 uncultured Sphingopyxis sp.
GGCGCGAGATGACCCGTACCCGCAAGCAGAAGCGGACGATGAAACAGCTGCACGCCGATCTGGTGAGCCTTGGCTATGAAGGCTCCTACAATCGCGTTGCGGCCTTCGCCCGCGCCTGGCGCGACGATTATCGGCGCCAGCAGCAGATGAGCGGACGCGGCACCTTCGTGCCGCTGTCGTTCGCCCCCGGCGAGGCCTTCCAGTTCGACTGGAGCGAGGACTGGGCGATCATCGCCGGTGTGCGCACCAAGCTGCAGGTCGCGCACTTCAAGCTCAGCCACAGCCGCGCCTTCTATGTGCGCGCCTATCTGTTGCAGACCCATGAAATGCTGTTCGACGCCCATAATCACGCGTTCCGCGTGCTGGGCGGGGTGCCGCGCCGCGGGATCTACGACAATATGCGCACCGCGGTCGACAAGGTCGGGCGCGGCAAGGAGCGCAACGTCAACACGCGCTTCCAGACGAGGGTCAGCCATTATCTGTTCGAAGCCGAGTTCTGTAACCCGGCTGCCTCCGCCAGCGTTTTCAATGTTTATGCGGAGAACAAGTGCTTTGGAAATCCAGCCGGCCTGTAAGGTTCCTGCAGATGCATCTGCAGCAGCAAGGATCAGCTCCGCGCTCATTAAGCGGAGGCAAAATAGCGCTGAGTGAGATCCGGCCTTTCTGTGGGCGCATTTTGGCGTGTCGAGGCGGCATTTCAATGGGATACAGTTGCTTG
>CAYRQX010000077.1:0-233 GCA_964426485.1 uncultured Sphingopyxis sp.
CCATCGTGGCCGGTGTTCATCGCCTGGAGCATGTCAAAGGCCTCGCCGGCGCGTACTTCGCCGACGATGATCCGGTCGGGGCGCATGCGCAGGGCATTTTTGACCAGATCGCGCTGCGTGACCTCTCCCCTGCCTTCGATATTGGCGGGGCGCGGCTCCCGCCCCGCGACACGTTCCTCCCGAGTTCCTGCAATTTCATATTATTTTTAATTTTAATTGCTAAAAATAGTGCT
>CAYRQX010000077.1:243-15935 GCA_964426485.1 uncultured Sphingopyxis sp.
CATGTTCCTGCTGCAATTGCAGTTCGGCCGAATCCTCGATCGTCACGATGCGCTCATGCTCGTCGATGAAGGCCGAAATGGCGTTGAGCAAGGTCGTCTTGCCCGACCCCGTGCCGCCGGAGATGAGTATGTTCCGGCGCGCTCTTACTATCCCCTCCATCACCTCGGCGACCGCCGAGGGCACGCTGCCCAGTTCGACGAGTCGCGCCATATTGATCGGAATGCGGGCGAATTTGCGGATCGAAAGCAGCGAACCGTCGATTGCCAGGGGCGGGACGATCGCGTTGACGCGCGACCCGTCGGCAAGCCGGGCGTCGACGAAGGGCGACGATTCGTCGATGCGTCGTCCGACCGCGCTCGCGATTTTCTGAATGATGCGGAAAAGGTGCCTCTCGTCCTTGAAGCGCGTGTCGACGCGCTGCAGCAGGCCGCGCCGCTCGACGAAGACGATATCGTGCCCGTTGACCAGTATGTCGGTGATCGTCTCGTCCTGCAAAAGCGGTTCGAGCGGTCCCAGCCCCAGCAGTTCGTCGAGAACGTCGCTCACCATCGCCCGCCGTTCGCTGGCGTTGAGCGCCAGCTGATGGCGGTTCAGAATGTCCGCGATCAGGTCGCCCGCTTCGGTTTCGACCTGCGCCCGCGACAGTTTTTCCAGTTGGGTCAGATTGATTTCGTCGAGCAGTTCGCGATGCACCTGCACCTTCAGCGACAGGAGCGCCGCATTGCGGTCGTGATCGACATCGGCGCGGATGGTGTCGGGTGCCGGGCGCGTTGCTTCGCTCTCGCCGCCCTGTCCGATTTTCTGTTTCTGAACCTGCCACATCGCCGGTTATTCCTTGTCCAACTGGTCTGCGATGCCGGCGGCGAGGGCGGCCAGGTCGACGGCGACGCGATTGCGCCGCGCGATGTTGCTCACCAGCACGCCCTGATCGTGCGCCGACTGGACGACGGGATAGTCGCTGCTGATCGTCGCCATCACCGGATAGTGCAGCGTATCGGCGGCTTCGCGCACGCCGATCGTGCGGAACAGCCGTTTTTCCACCCGATTGGCGACGATGCGGATCCGCGCCGGGTCGATCCCGGTTTCCTCGAACAGCGTCAGCCGCCGACGCGCCTGACGCAGGCTGCCGACCGACAGGTCGACGACCAGCAGGATGATGTCGGCCTTGTCGATCGCCGAGAGGGTCCAGTTGGCCCAGTTGCCGGGAAGATCGAGCACGACATGGTCATATTCCCGGCGCGCCACGTCGAGCACGCGAAGCAGCTGATCGGTGTCGACCGTTTCGAGCGGCGCGATCCGTTCGGGCGCGGCGATCACCGCCACCCGGTCGCCGCCGGGGGCCGCCACGGTGCGGAGCAATTGTCCATCGACGCGCTGCCCGGCCGCCAGCAGATCGTCCATCGTCAGCGACGGATTCGCACCCAGATAGGAGGCGGCGTTGCCGAACTGGAGGTCAAGGTCGATCAGGCAGGTGCCGCGCGCGCCGCTCCGCTCGCCCAGATGATGCGCCAGATGCGTCGCAACCGTCGTCGCGCCGATCCCGCCGACGCTCTGCGCCACCGCGACGACCGGCGCCAGTTTTTCGCCTTTTTCGGCGATACGGATCGCTTTCGCCAATATGCCGTTCACGGCGTCGGAAAACTCGGTGCGATCGAGCGGCAGCGCGATCACATCGTCGACACCCTGGCGGATCAGCGCCCGCGTCGTCGCCAGATCGGCGCCGCGCATCGCGACGATCAGCGGCAGCGTCGGCCGCTGCGCCCGCAGCGTCGTCAGCCGCTGCATCGAGCGCGGATCGCCGCCGGGCAACTCGACCACCACCAGTTCGGCATCGCCGACCAGATGGAGCGGCAGCGGCGCGTCGGCGGCGACATGGACCAGACCAAGGCTTTCGTCCGAATAATCGCCGCGCGACAGGCTCGATCGCGCGAATTCGTCCTCGGATATGAAAAGCTTGACCTTACAATCCAATTGCAGGGTTCCATTTTGTTGAGGGGAGCCGATATGTTCGTTCTTGCCCACAATATGTCCTTCAGTTCGACCAGGGGCCGTCGCCGTCTTCCATCGTCAGCGAATAGCTGAAGTCGGGAAGGTCGATCGTGCCGCTGAACAGCATCAGCGTGAGCGGCACGAAGTCGAGGTCGCGCAGCTGCACCGAAATGATCGGCGCCACATTGGGGCCGTTGGGATCGCCCGAAAAGCCGAGGCCCGAATTGCGATATTCGACGATGACGTTGGCAGGCGCGATGTCGGGCTTGATGTCGTTCATGCGATCGATCAACGTGGCAAAGGCCGCATTGTCGGCGGTGGTCGGGAAATTGCAGGTTCCAAGGCAGGTGCAGGTCGCCGTCGTGCCGTTGCTCGCGCAGCTGATCCCCGGAAAGGCCGAGGCGGGAACCGGGGTCCCGGCAGGAATCCGGTCGACCCCCGTTGCGAAACTATAGCCTGCCAGCCCGTTCGCGATCATATTGGTCGCGGCGGCCCAGCGCGCGCCGGTCTGCGTCGCCTTTTCGGCGCGGTTCACTTCCCATGCGAAGCGGCCGACATCGATGATGCCGAGCAGGAAAATCAGGATCAGCGGCAGGACGAGCGCGAACTCGGCCGCCGGTCCGGCGCCGGTGCTGCGGGCAAAGCGGGCGAGCAGGCCGTTCATATGCCCATCACCGCCGCATTGGCGCTCGCCGTGACCGTCGCGCCCGTGGTATTGAACCCGAGTGTGCCGAAAAGCGAGGGATAGGGAACGGTTGCCGATACGGTGACGTGGATTGCGCCGCTGTCCTCGGTCGCATAGACGCCCTGATCGGAATAGCTTTCACCCGTCCGGCAGGCGGCGGTGACGCTGACCTGATCGTTGGTCCACCCCGCGATCTTCGCGGTCCCCCCCGACGGCTGGCCGGTGCGGGTCAGATTCTGTACCTGCGTCCGAACCGTCGTGTCGGTGATCCCCGAACAGTCGAACACCGAAAAGGACTGGCGCGCGGCAAAGCGCGCGCCGTCGCGCACCGCCTTCACCACCTTGTGCTCGGTCCACAGATAGGCGCCGCCCTCGAAGCCGCCGAACATGATCGCGATCAGCATCGGCAGGATCAGCGCCATTTCGGCTGCGGCCGCGCCCGACCGGCACCGGACAAAAGCAGGCAGGGACCGCCGCGTCATCGCATCATTCCAGCAGATAGGGCACGTTGCGCTGGACAACCTGCCCCGCGGTCTGCCCCGCCGTCCCGCTGCCCGTTTCGCCGATGAGCTCGACATAGACGTCGGTCTTATCGGTGTATTTGGTGTTGCAGCCCCCCGATCCGCCCTTGCATCTCGTGCGATCAATTGAAGGCTCGACAAGGAAAAGATCGACCCATTTTACGACCGGCAAATTGGTTTCGTGACCGTTGATCGACAGGGCCTGGCAATTGAGCACGGCGGCCGAGATTCTCCTGCGATCCACATTGTTTCCGCCGGGCACGACACCATAGGGATCCGTGGGTGTGGCGAGGCACTTTCCGGCAACCGGTTTGCTGTAGGCAAATTTGCCACCTTGCCCTGCCTTCGGCGTGCCGATCCTGGTGAGATCATCGATTTCCCACCGGTAGACCTGGTATCGCGTTGGATAGCCCTGTGGCTGCGCACCGTAAGTCGCCGCATTTATTTCGCCGGCATAGTTGGCGCCGTAATGGGATCGCCAATAGGCGTTGATGTCCCATTGGCCGTCACCGATACGCCCATTCGCGCCGCCCGTGCAGTTACCAGTCGCGCTCCAAGCATGACACATGTCACGAGGAAGGCCCATTATTTCCGGGGTTTGGGAGATAGGAGCCGCTGAAACTGGCCGGTAACGACGGGTTGCATAGTTGGCCGAGTTGGCGTCGTTTTCTTCCCAGCCATTGCCCGTGATCCCGCAACTGTTGCCTCGGACAAGATCCTTGCGAACATTGACGGAGGGCGAGCAGGTTCCGGTCACACCGTCAACAGTTGTGCAGGTATTGCCGTTGGCGTCGATGTCGAAACGTGTGTTGAGGCCGTCGATGACCGATGCGTTGAGGCCTGTCTTGGTATCGACTCCAGTGATCCGCGCGCAATCGCCGGGGGGTATGTCCCACCCAAGCGCGGCGAGCAGGGCATTCGCCCCGTTGCCGAAATCGGTATTGAGATAGCCGAAATTGCCAGGCGCATAGGAGCCATCGCCAACGAGACGGATGCCCACTCCGACACGCGAATTGGCATCGAAATCATAATTGGCGTTGGTGTTGCCGACTGGCTCGTCCGGATTGCACATCATCACCGGCGGCACGCGGCAGATCGCCGATCCGACCCCCGCCACCGCCGCGGCGGTTGTCGTGCCGCTGAGCGCGGCCACGAGCGGCGTGAAGGCATAGTTGGCGGTGCGGAACCCGATAAAGACCTCGATGAAATTGGCGTTGCTGTCGTCGGTCGCTGCCTGCGTTTTTTCGGCATTCCGCCAGAAGCGGATATTGCCCACCGCGTCGCAATCGGGTTCGGCGGTAATCGTCACCGCGGTGCCGCCGCCGTCGTTCGCCAGCAGGGAAAGGTTGGTGACCAGCGTGGACGCCGCCGCCGAGGCGCGCAGGCATGCGCCATTCTTTCCGTCGAGCTGCGAGGCGCCGGCCAGCGCGGCCTGGTCGGCGGCGTTCTGAAGCTCGCTGTCCATGCCGGCCAGCCGGGCATAGTCGAAGCCCATGCCGCCGACCGCGACGAGCGCGAACAGCGCGAGGCCAAAG
This sequence comes from uncultured Sphingopyxis sp., assembly GCA_964426485.1. Lineage (GTDB taxonomy): Bacteria > Pseudomonadota > Alphaproteobacteria > Sphingomonadales > Sphingomonadaceae > Sphingopyxis. The sequence continues at coordinate 4,975 of CAYRQX010000077.1, forward strand.
GTGGCCGCCGTCGCGCCGCGCTGATCCTTCAGCAAGGAATGGGAACGCTCGCGCAACATGACTCCTCTCCCCGGCCCGATCCTATTTGGGCGATCCGCCCTGCCCGTCGGTGGTGCTGATCGTGTCGGGCTGTTTCACACGATCGGCGCGATAGCGGTCGACGGCACCCGCGCTTTTCGCGCCGTCGGTGGTCGGGACCGGATTGTCATAGCGGGGGTCGGGATCGACGACCTGCGCCGCCATCGTCGTGCGCACCGCATTGCCGAAGGTGGCGTCGGTCGGGGTGCAGGCGCCGACGGTCGCGGCCAGCGCCAGCACGGCGCAAAGGCGGGTGTCAAAACTCATAACCGCTTCCTTCCTTGGGTGGCAAAGGCGCCTCCGCCTTCGGCGCCGTCGGCATCTGCTGCTGGACGGGCGGAATGGCGGGAACCGCATTGTCGGTGCGGCCGAGCAGGAACAGGTCGAGTTCGGTCGGATCGCCCACGCGGTCCGTCGGCAGCGCGACCTGTTCGGGCCGGATCGGCTGAACGAGCCGCGGGGTGACGACGATCAGCAGTTCGGTCTCGCCGCGCTTGAACCCCGACGAACGGAACAGCGATCCGATGATCGGGATCGATCCCAGCAGCGGCACCTGCCGCACGGTGGTCGAGAAATCCTGACGGATCAGCCCGGCGATGGCAAAGGATTCGCCGTCGCGCAGTTCGAGCGTGGTCGAGGCGCGCCGGGTCTGAAGCCCCGGAATGACGATGTCGTTGAGCGTGATCGACGCGGTGGGGTCGATCGAACTGACCTCGGGCTCGACGACAGCTCCGCACTCGATACGCAGCTCACCGTCGACGGTGTGCCGGTGACCTTTGCCAGGGACGGCGACGATCTTGTCGGATCGGTCGGGGGCAGCGAGGTCATCCGCATCAGCCTGACCGGCGCGACCGCCGGGCCGGGCGCCACCGAAGTCACCTACAGCTATTCGGTGACGCTGTCGCAGGCGATCGACCAGGCGGTTGCAGGCAGCGAAGACAGCGATCTTCTGGTCGGCATCGGCTTCACCGTTACCGACAGCGACAATTCGACCGCATCGGGGTCGTTCGACGTCACGATCGTCGACGATCTGCCGACGCTTGTCGTGTCCGACACGCCGGTCAGCGCGGTCGAGGGCGGTCCGGCCGTCGAGGGCAGCTGGTCGCTCGACCCCGGCGCCGACGGGGTCACGTCGATCCTTGTGACCTTTGGCAGCGAGAGCGGCACCCTGACCCTGCCCGCCGGCGCACCGGTCGTGCTGGTGCAGCCCACGGGGACGCTCACCGTCAACGCCGACGGCAGTTTCAGCTTCCTTGCCACGGGCGATCAGGACAATGACCCGAATCCGTCCGCGACCTTCACCCTGTCGGCGGTCGATGGCGACGGCGATCCGACGTCCGACAGCCTGACGATCACGATTCTCGACGGCGCCGATCCGGTGGGCGGCGACACGCTGGCGCTGACGGTGAACGAAGCCGCGATCGACGGCATCGGCCGGACTCCGGCAAGCGATGCCGAAACCGACAGCGGAACGCTGAGCTTCACCGCTGGCTCCGACACGCTCGGCGATTTCGCCTTCACCGGTGTCGGCGGCCTGGTGACGACGCTCGACGGCGTTGGCGTCGATATTTTCTGGATCCTGTCGCCCGATGGCCAGACGATCACGGGATCGCTGACCGACGGCGGCCCGGCCGCCATCACCATCAGCCTGACGGCTCCCGCATCGATTGCGCCCGGCGCGACCGACACGCTGACTGTCACGGTGACGCTCGCCGACAATCTGCCGCACGAGCTGGCGATGGCGGCGCAGACGCAGGCGCTGGGCACGGTCACCGTGGTCGGAACCGATACCGACGGCGACCCGGCGACCGGCACGGTGACGATCGCCGTAACCGACGATATCCCGACAATCGGCGCGGTCGATGCCGCTGGCAACCAGCTGACCGTCGACGACAGCGATCTTGCGAGCGATGCGACGGCGGATTTCGGCATCGGGCAGGCGAACAGCCTGTTCACGGCGGCGTTCAATGCCGACGGCCCCGCCGCGATGGATGCGGTGGTCTATACGCTGGCGGTGAAGTCGCCGGGCGTCGATTCGGGGCTGGTCGACACGGCGACGGGCGAGGCTGTCGTTCTGACCATCGAAGCTGGCGTCGTCGTCGGTCGGACCAGCGGCAGCGGCGAGATTGTCTTTACCCTGTCGGTCGACGCCAATGGCACGGTGACGCTCGACCAGCAGCGCCCCGTCTTTCATACACCCGACACGGGACCCGACCAGTCGGCTGTCCTCGACGCGGACGATCTGATCACGCTGACGGCGACGATCACCGACAGCGACGGCGACCCGGCCAGCGCGACCGCGAACATCGGCGGGGCGCTCACCTTCAAGGATGACGGCGTCAGCATCGACATCAGCGTCTCCGACGAAGCCGCCGTCACGCTGACCACGCAGGATGCCGACACGATCGGCAGCGACAGTGACGCCGATGTATCGACCGCCAATTTCGACGGTGCGTTCAGCTTTGCCAACGCCGATTTCGGTGCCGATGGAGCCGGAACGATCAGCTGGAATTATGTGCTGTCGCTCTTCGGGGCCAACGGCACCGATTCGCAGCTCGACAGCAACGGCCAGTCGATCTTCCTGTTCAACGACGGTGGGGTGATCAAGGGATCGACGGCCGCCAACCTTGCCGATGTCGACGCGTCCAACACCATATTCACCATCGCGGTCGATGCCTCCGATGGCACGGTTACGCTGACCCAGTTCGCCGAGATCGATCATGCCGACGATGGCGCGACGAGCAATTTCGACAGCCAGCTCGCGACACTCGCGAACGGCCTGGTGCGGCTGACCGGCACGGTGACGATCGAGGATCGCGACGGCGACCAGGATGTCGCCAGCCAGACGATCGATCTGGGGGGCAATGTCCGTTTCGCCGATGATGGTCCGACGATCAGCGCCGCAGTCGGCGGGGCTGGCGTCGTGCTCGACGAAAGCGGCGGCTTCGACAGCGTGACCTCGATCACGCCGGTTATCGCCGCAACCTTCGATTTCGGCGCCGACGGGGCGGCGAGCGGCGGCGGAGTGACCTATTCGATCGAACTGACCGGCGGCGGCCTTTCCCAGCCGAGCGGCCTTGCAACCGCCGTGGGCGATTTCCCGATCACGCTGGTCCAGACCAGCGCGACGATGATCGTCGGGCGCTTCGACAGCGGTTCGGGCGATCAGGATGCTTTCACGATCGTCATAAACAGCGACGGGACGCTGACCGTCACCCAGCTTGTCGCGCTGGAACATCTGATCGACGGGGAAAGCGCCACGGATCATGACGATGCGCTTACGCTGACGGGGTTGGTGACCGCACGGATCACCGTCGAGGACGGCGACGGCGACACCGTGACCAGCACGACCGAGATCGGCGACCAGATCAGCTTCCTCGACGACGGACTGATGGCCAATCCGGACAGCAACAGCGTGACCGAAGGCGCGGTCGTCAACGGTAACGTCCTGACCGACAATGCCGATGTTTTCGGAACCGACGGTGCCGACGCGACGACGCCCGCGGGCGGCGTCGTCGGCGTGCGCGCCGCGGGCGGCGACACGACGACGCCGGTTACCACCGGCACCGGGACGGTGATTTCGACCATCTATGGCGACCTGACGCTTCACGCCGACGGCAGCTATACTTATGATGCGAAACCCAACACGACTTCGGTCGCGGTCGAGGATGTGTTCGTTTACACGATCCGCGATGCCGATGGCGACACGTCGACGACGACGCTGACGATCGCGATCAACCCGGTGACGCTGGTTGCCGACAACCAGACAAAGGCGGTCGACGAGGCCGGGCTCGACCTTAATCAGGACGGCGACGATGTCGCCGCCGGGACGGTCACGGGAAGCAACCCCGCCGCGACGACGGAAACCGTGACGGGGACGCTGAATGTCACCGGCGCGGGCAGCATCGCCTACACGCCGCAGGATGTCGAAGACGCGCTCGGCAGGTTCGTTCTCAACAGCGACGGCACCTACAGCTATACGCTCAAATCGGCATTCGACGGTGCGACGCTCGACAATGGCGTGACCACCGAACTCGCGGTCCGCAGCTTCAACTATACCGCGACCGACGCCAACGGGAACAGCGTGACGGGGACGGTCACGATCGACATTGTCGACGACGTTCCGACAGCGCGCGCCGATTCCGACAGCGTGACCGAGGACGGGCCGCTGGTGGCCGACGGCAATGTGCTCACCGGTGCGGGGGGCGGCGACGCCAATACGAGCGATGGCGTCGCCGATACTCCGGGCGCCGATGGCGCGATCGTCACCGGCGTTGCGACCGGGATGTCGGCCATGCCCGTATCGGGCAATGTCGGGTCGCCGCTTGTCGGCAGCTATGGTTCGCTGACGCTCGCGGCGGGCGGCGGTTACACTTACACGCTCAATAACGCCAATCCGGCGGTCCAGGCGCTCGGCGCGACTGAAACGCTGACCGAAACCTTTACCTACACCATCACCGATGGCGACGGCGACACCTCGACGACGACGCTGACGATCACGATCAACGGTTCGAACGACGCTCCGACGCTGGGAACGGCGACGACGGCCGTGTCGGATGAAGGTCTGGCGGGCGGACTGCCCGATTCGGCGGGCACCGTCGACACGACCAACCTGACCGTTCGGATGGGAACCATCGCTGTCGGCGACGTCGATGGCGACGCGCTGACCGTGTCGCTCGGTATCCCGGCGACGGCGCTGACCTCGGGCGGCCAGCCGATCGTCTGGGACAACAGCGATCCGCATCTGCTGCTCGGCAAGGTCGGGACGACGACGATCATCAGCATCGCCATCGAAAATGACGGCGATTTCACCGTCACCCTGTCGGGTCCGATCGACCATCCCGACACGACGCAGGAGGACGCTGTGTCGCTTGTCGTCCCGGTCAGCGTCTTTGACGGGACCACCACGGTGACCAACGCCAACGCCCTGACCATCGGGCTGGAGGATGATTCGCCGATCGCGGTCGCGCCGGTGAGCGCCAGCCTGACCAACGTCGGCGGATCGTCGGTGCTCCGCTTCCTCGACAGCGACAATGACGTCGACAATAATTTCGGCGGCGACGGCGGCAAGGTCATCTTCACGGCCGCGACGATCGCGGCACTTCAGGCACAGGGCCTGACCTCGGGGCTCCAGTCCCTGACCTACAGCCTTTCGGCGAACGGGCAGGTGCTCACGGCGGAAAAACCGAATGGTGACGACGTCTTCATCATCACCCTGCAACCGGCGGGAAGCCCGGACCAGTATCGGGTCGAAATCATCCGCCCGATCGACTCGGTCCAGACTGTCGATTTCAACGACGGCGGCTATAATTTCGTCGGGGGCAATGGGTCGTGGGCGGGGTTCACCCAGCCGGGCGACAACAACAGCCAGGATCTGCTGCTGACGCCGATGACCAATGGCGTCGATGGCGGGACAGTGAACACCAACGCCAACGAAGGCGGCATCAGCGGCGGCAATTCGGTGGGTTCGAACGAGGCGATGCGGGTCGACTTCGTCATCGACCTGACCGGATCGCCGGCCAGCGGTCAGGATTATGGCGTCCTTGCGAACCAGAATCATGCGTTCGACGCCCATTATACCGCCAATGGCGCATCCGCGCTGTTCACCGCGATCAATCCCGGAACGTCTAGCGTCAGGATCGTCGCGCGCGACGACATCGATTCCGACAATGATATCGGCGACGGTGTCAAGGACACGATCACCGGCGTTGCGATCAGCTTTAACGGCGTGACGACGCAGGTGACGGTGGCGGGCACCTATAATGTCGGCGGCGTCAACTTCACCGTCGCCTTCAGCGGCGGCGAGGCGACCGTCAGCGGCGTCGTCAGCAACACGCGGATCGCGGCTTTCACCGCCGATGGCTATAACAGCATCGAGTTCCATTATGCCGGGGGGGCTACCTTCAAGATCGGCGACTTCGGCGCGAGCCTGATCGTCAATCAGCCGGTTTCCTTTACGGCGCCGGTCGCGGTGATCGATGGCGATGGCGACACGTCGGCGCTCGCGAACATCAGTGTCACCGCCAATCCGGTCAGCCCGCCGATCGTGCTCGACCTCGACGGCGACGGGGCCGAATATCTTTCGGCCGCCGCGGGCGTCACTTTCGACTATGCCGGCACTGGCGCGGCAATCACGACCGCATGGGTTGGGAGCGATGATGGCCTGCTTGCGTTCGACGCCAACGCCAACGGCCGCGTCGATGACGGGACCGAGATTGTTTTTGGCGGCAATGGCCTGACCGACCTTCAGGGTCTTGCGGCACGGTTCGACAGCAATGGCGACGGCGTGCTCGACAGCAAGGATGCGGACTTTGCCCGCTTCGGCGTATGGCAGGATGCCAACAGCAACGGCCTCGCCGACGATGGCGAGTTCCGCACGCTCGATCAGGCGGGGATCATCTCGATCAATCTGGTTTCGGATGGGCAGGCCCGTACGACCGCCGATGGTGACGTTCATGTTTTTGGCGAAAGCCGCTACACGCTGGCGGACGGCACGGTCCGGACGGTCGCCGACGCCGCCTTTGCGCGCACGGAAACGACCAGGTCGCAGGATCGACCGGCGACCGCTATGCCGCTCGCCGATGCGCTGGTCGCAGCTTCGCTGATCGCCATGGCGCAGGGCGTACAGGCCGGCGAACGCGAGCCCACGACGGCACCGATTGATGACGGGGCGGTGGCGAAGACGGTCGATGAAGGCATCGCGCTCGCCGATGTCGCCGAAACGGGCGCGGGGTCCGCTGCCCTGGATCCCGGAACGGATGTTGTTGCCGCCGCGCGTGTCGTCGATACGGCGGCGCACCACATCGACACGGCATTCCAGGCCACCGCATCGATCGCCGACAGCCGCGACAACGGCTGGCGCGGCGAGGACATGATCGCGAGGGACGGCGGATCATCGGACGCCCTGTTCGATGCGCCGTCGCCGACCGCGGGAGCGGCGTCGGCGATGGACGGCCTGTTGATGCTGGGCCTTGCCGCGGCCGAAGCCGCGACCGCGCAGGCGACGTCGGTGTCGGCACAGGATCCCGCCGCCACCGCTGTGCTCGCCGAGGTGCTCGATGATGGCCGCGTCGATCATCTGATCGACGCCATAGCAGGTGCAGACACCCTGCATCTGGCAGCGGGTGACGCCCCCGTGATCGACCTTGCCCGGCTCCTCGATGCGCCGGTCGCGAACGACATGGCGGTTTTTGTCCATTCGACCGCGGATATGGAATTGCAGCAGCTGGCAACGGCCTGACCGTCACGACCTCAAACCAGTGGATCAATATAAGGGGGATCAGGAATATGGCACATCAACCGGGAAAATGGATGATAGGGGCGGTTGCCACCCTGGCATTCGCCCAGCCGGGCAGTGCGCAGGCACAGGCGCTCGCCGACCGCCCGGTCAGCGAGCTGCGCGGCGAGGTTCAGAATCGCTACGACGCGGCCCTCGCAATGACGATCGACCGCTCGGTCGTTGCCGCGGACAGCAACGTCTATGCCTGGGCATCCGAGGCCAAGGTCCAGTGCGGCATCGCACTGGGTTTTCTCAAGTCGAACACCAGGGACGCGGAAAGCCTCCGTCGATGCGATTTCGCTTATGGCATGATGACGCGCCAGCCGGCGCCTGAAACGCCGATGACGCCACCGCCGCCGCCGACCGAAAATTGTCCACCGGGCGTCGCCTCGACTTTCTTCTTCGACTGGGATTCGACCGTTGCCCCCGCCGACGCGGCGCAATCGGTCGCCTTCATGGCCGAAAACCGCGGACGCTGTGGCTGGAACAGCTTCACGGTGGTCGGCCACACCGACCGGTCGGGGTCGGATGCCTATAACGACCGGCTCGCGCTGCGCCGCGCGCAGGTCATCGCCGACATGATGGCAGGTGCCGGCATCCCCGCGACCGCCATTGCCGTGTCGGGCATGGGCGAACGGCAACCGCGCATCCAGACGCTCGATGGCGAACGGACGCCGGAGAATCGTCGTGTCGAAGTCGAAGTCAACGGGATGGAGGGACAGTGATGAAACCGCAACACAAGCTCGCCGGCTTTGCGTCGACCCTCGCCATCGCCTTCTTCGCCGTGCCTGCGCTCGCCGAACCGACGACGATGCAGAATGTCATGGCGGTCGCGATCGATTCCAATCCGCAGATCCATCAGGCGGAAATGAACAAGCAGGCGATCGAGTTCGAACTCGAGCAGGCGAAGGGGCTCTACCTGCCGCGCGTGACGCTCGAACTGTCGGCGGGGGTTCGCCGCCTCGAAAACTCGACCCGCCGGGCGCTCGGCATCGCCAATGACGAGCTTTATCCGCTCGAAGCCGGCATCCGCGCCGAACAAACGCTGATCGATTTCGGGCGTCGCCGCGGCGAAAAGCTGCGACAGGCGGCGCGGGTCGATGGCGCCGCGCTGCGCGTCGTCGAACGGTCGGAGTTCATCGCGCTCCAGACCGCGCGGCAATATCTCGATGTGCTGCTGCAACAGCGCGTCGTTGCCGCGGCCGAAGACAATCTGAGCTTTCACAACAGCCTCGTTGCGGACCTGTCGAGCGGGGTGACCGCCGGTTCGATCAGCGTCGCCGACCTGCAACAGGCGCAGGAACGTGCGAAGGCCGCAAGCGTGCGTGTCAGCGAAGCGAAGGAAGCCCTGCAGAACGCCAAGATCGAACTGCTCGCCTTGAGCGGGCTTCAGGTCGACGAGGTGCAGATGCCGCCGGCGATGGCCGAAAAGCTGCCGGTCAGCCTCAGCGAAGCGGTCGGACTGACGCGCGCCAAGCACGCCAAGGTGCTCGAGGCGCAGGCCGATGTCGACGCGGCCAATGCCGAAGCAAAGAAGGCGAAGGGCGATTTCTTCCCGACGATCGGCCTCGAACTGTCGGGACGGATCGGCGACGACATCGATGCGTTTCGCGGCGAAACGAATGACCTGCTTGGCCGCGTCGTGATGCGCTGGGACATTTTCGACGGCGGGATCAATCGCGCCAAATATCAGGAGATGGTCCGCCGCGCGAGCGAAAGCCGCTTCCGCCTCCATGAAGCCGAACGCAATGCCGAGGCCGATACACGCCGTGCGTGGAACAGCCGCGAAACGCAGACCGCCGTGTTCCGCGACCTCGTCGACCAGAGCAAGGCGACCGACGAACTGCTCGTGTCGTACCGCGATCAATTCTCGGTCGGTCGGCGCTCGTTGCTCGACGTGCTCGATGCGCAGAATACCCGTTTCAATGTCCAGGTCCGCGCCGAAACAGCGCGCTTCTCGGAAATTTTCGCGGGTTATCAGGTGCTGGCGGCGACCAACAGCCTGCTCGACGCCTTCAACCTGACCGCGGCCGAATCGCGCCGCGTCTATGCGCGCGAAGACGTCGGTTACGGGCCGCCGGCACCGGCCGAGCTCCAGCGTCGGCGTTACCCGCAATAATATCCAACAGATTGATTCTCGATAGAAAATAACGAAATGCTACAGGGTCAATCTTCGGTTGCGCATATCGGCAAGGAGAATGTGGGCGATCCTCTGATCGCCTGCATCCTCTTTGTCGCGCAGCATTTTGGCCAGACGTTCCAGCGCGGCGCCTTGTCGTCGCTCGCGCGCGACGAACAGGGCTTCCTTCCCTTTCACCAGGCCGAGGCCGCGCTCGACCTCTGCTTCATCAACAACGACCGCCTTCATGCGCGCAAGGTGCGCGGCTTCGCGCGCGAATTGCCCGCGATCATCCGCCGCCAGGGTGGCGACTGCGCCGTCCTGATCGAGACGAAGGACGATCAATATCTCGTCTGGGAACCGGGCGCCGACGCGCCGGTCTGGGCCGACGGGAGCGAGGTCGAGGCAAGTTACGCGGGGCAGGCGATCGCGGTGTCGGCCGACCCCACCGCGATCCGCGCCGAGGAACGGCCGTGGGACGAAGCGGCGAAGCGCCACTGGTTCTGGGGCGAGGTGCGGCGGATGCGCCGCTCCTTCTATCCGGTGCTTGGTGCGGCGTTGATGATCAACCTGCTCGGCTTTGCGCTGCCGCTGTTCACGATGAACGTCTATGACCGCGTGATCCCGAACAAGGCGGTGTCGAGCCTGTGGGTGCTCGCGGTCGGCGCGCTGCTCGCCTTTGCGGTCGAGTTCGCGCTGCGCCTCGCCCGCGCGACGCTGCTCGACGATCTGGGGCGCGAGCTCGACGTCAAATTGTCGGAGAAGATTTTCTCGAAGGTGCTGAACATGCCGCTCGCCGACCGGCGCGGCAGCACGGGGATGCTCGCGCGCCGCGTGTCGGAGTTTGAAACCGTCCGCGATTTCTTTGCCTCGACGACGATCGTGCTGATCGTCGATGTCGTCTTCCTGGTGTTGTTCATCGCGATGATCGCGGTGCTCGCGGGCTGGCTGGCGCTCGTCCCGCTCGCGATCATCGTCGCGATGGGCGTCGCGGGCTTTTTCCTCCAACGCCGCATGATGCAGGCGTCGCTCGACAATCAGGCCGACGCCGCGATCCAGCACGCGATGCTCGTCGAAGCGATCGGCGGAGCGGAGACGATCAAGAGTTGCGCCGCCGAAGGCCGTGTGCTCGGCCAGTGGCGCCGCATGGTCGACACCGCCGCGCGGACGCAGGCATCGCTGCGCCGGACGAGCGCGGCCGCGATCAACCTCGCGACGCTGGGGCAGCAATTTTCCAGCCTCGCGCTTATCGTCGGCGGTTTCTATCTTTTCGATGCGGGCGAGATTTCGATGGGCGCGATCATTGCGATCGTCATGCTCGCGGGCCGTTCGATGGCGCCTGTCGGACAGCTCGCCTTCCTCATCACGCGCGGGCGGCAGGCGCTGACGACGATGGCGAGCATTCAGCAGATGATCGACGCCGGTGACGAACGGCGGATGGGCAGCAGCGCGCTCAACCTCACGATCGACACCGGCGACATCGTC
>CAYRQX010000078.1:0-15929 GCA_964426485.1 uncultured Sphingopyxis sp.
TTGGGTGTGGTCACTCGCACTTGCCCGCGAAGCATCTTGACGTGCCGCTCGCCGAGCTTCGCGCCCTTGTCGACGGAGGGGGTCGGGCCGGACGGCAGATCGCCGTTCACGCGATCGGGGACCGGGCCAACGACGACGTCCTCGATGTCTTCGAAGCGGTTGCGAAAAAGAACGGCGGGCGTGACCGGCGCTTCCGCATCGAACATGCCCAGCATGTCCGGCCCGCGACGATACCCAGATTTTCGCGACAGGGCGGCATTGCGTCGATGCAGCCCGCCCATGCCATCGACGACGGCCGTTGGGCTGTGAAGCGGATCGGCGAAGATCGGCTTGATGGTACCTATGCTTTCGAATCCTGCATCCGGAGCGGCGCGCATGGGACATTTGGTTCCGATTGGCCCGTCGCTCCGCTCGATCCGATCCTGGGGATTCACGCGGCCGTCACCCGCGAAACCATCGACGGCGCAAATCCGGGGGGCTGGCTTCCGGAGCAGAAGGCCACGGTCGAGCAGGCCATGCGCGCCTATACGCTGGAGAATGCCTACGCCGGTTTCCAGGAACGCGTCGTGGGCCGGATCGCGCCCGGATATCTCGCCGACATCATCGTCCTCGATCAGGACATAACCCGTGTCGACGCGGAGCAGATCAAGGACACGAAAATCCTGCGAACCATCGTCGACGGAGTGGAGCGCTATGCGGTTTGAGCCAGACTCGAGGGGGCAGGAATCGAAGCTAAAAGAATAAAGTCAGAATTTATGAGGGGGATAAGGAAATCATGAAGAAGACCATATTCACGAGACATATTCTCATCGCATCGACATCCGCGCTGGCCGCGCTCGCGACGCCGGTTTTCGCGCAGGACGCCGCATTGGCGTCGGACCGAGAGGATGCTGATGATATCGTCGTCACGGCGCAGCGGAACAACCAGACCCAGGTCTCGCGGACCGGTTCGCTCGGCGCCCTTGGCGATCAGGACGCGATGAGCACGCCGTTTGCCGTCAAATCCTACAACGAGGCGCTGATCCTCAATCAACAGGCGACGTCGCTTGGCGAGGTTCTGGAAAACGACCCGTCGGTTCGTATGTCGCGCGGCTTCGGCGTGGCGGCGGAATCCTTCGTGATCCGCGGGTTCACCTTGTTCGGCGAAGATATCGCGATCGACGGATTATATGGCATCACGCCGCGTCAGCTCATCTCGCCTGAGCTATATGATCAGGTGCAGATCCTCAACGGATCGAGCGCCTTCCTCTTCGGCGCTTCGCCCGGCACCAGCGGGCTTGGGGGGACGGTCAGTGTGCGACCGAAGCGCGCGCAATCGAAGCCGATCAACCGCCTCACCGCCAATTTCCAGTCGAGCAAGCATTTCGGCGGCTCGTTCGATTTCGGTCGGCGCTTTGGCGATAACGATCAGTTCGGTGTGCGGATTAATGGAGCAGGGCGCTGGGGCGATATCGCGGTCGACGATGAATATCGCAGCTCGGTCGTGCTCGGCACGGGCCTGGACTGGCGGAGCGATCGCCTCCGTGTGTCGCTCGATCTCGCCTATCAGCGCGTGAAGGTGTCGTACATGCGCCCGAACGTCCAACTGGCGTTCAACGTCACCGAAATCCCCGACGTCCCCGACGTTTCGCGCAACTATGGCCAGCCCTGGCACTATACGACGATGCGCAGCATCTTCGGCGTATTCAAGGCCGAGTATGACCTGACCGACGACATCATGGCCTATGCCGCCATTGGTGCCGCGGACGTCGCCGAGCGGGGTCTTTACCAAGGGCTGACGATCGACAACGCGGTGAGTACCGGCGATGCCTTCGTCACGGCAGTCAATGTACCGCGCAACGACAACAACGAAGCAGGCCAGATCGGAATCCGCGGGAAATTCAGCACGGGCCCGGTCAACCACCAGTTCAACATCGGCGCCTCGCACCTGCGCCAGATGAACCGCAATGCCTTCGAGTACAGCCGGCAGGACCGGGATCCGCTCGGCTCCAATGCGAATAATCTCTACGACCCGGTCGTGGTCGCCGTGCCGGCCCTGGACTTCTTCGCCGCCGGCGATCCCGATGACCCGCTCAAGGCATTCGGGACGCGTATGACGAGCTTCTTCGTTTCCGATACGCTCGGTTTCCTCGAGGACCGGCTGCTCCTGACGGTGGGCGCGCGGCATCAGAAGCTCGACATCCAGCCCTATTTCAATACGACGGGCGAGCCTGATCTCACGACAGCCTACAAGAAGAATGCCACCACCCCGGTCGTGGGCGTTGTCGTCAAGCCGTCCGAGAATCTGTCCTTTTACGCCAACCGCATCGAGGGTTTGACGCAGGGCCCGACGGCGCCGGCGGGTACCACCAACAGCGGCGAAGTGTTCCCGCCCTTCCGGTCGGTCCAATATGAACTGGGGGCCAAGGTTGAAATCGGCGCTGTCAATGCCTCTGTGGCGGTTTTCCAAACGTCGCGACCGCAGGGCATCATCGTCGGCAACACCTTCACGCTGGACGGAAAGCAGCGCAACAAGGGTCTGGAAATCAGCATCGACGGAGAAATCGCGAAGGGCCTGCGGGTCATCACCGGTCTCTCGATTACCGATGCCAAGCAACTGAGCACGCAAGGCGGCCTGTTCGACGGCAACAAGGCGTTCGGCGTTCCTGACTATACCGCCAATGCCAACATCGAATGGGACCCGAGCTTCCTTCCCGGCCTGACGCTTACGGGACGCGTAGTCCAGACCGGCAAGCAATATTTCGACCAGGCGAACACCATGCGGTTGCCCAATTGGACGCGTCTCGATCTGGGCGCACGCTATGTTCTGGCGGCGAGCAATGTACCGGTCACCCTCCGCTTCAACATCGATAATGTCGCGAACCGTAGCTACTGGGCATCCACGTCGCCCGCCTTTGGTGCCTACCTTATCCAAGGGCTGCCGCGGACGATCAAAATGTCCGCGACCGTCGATTTCTAGAAACCGCATCGGAGGGCCCCTTCGGCGACGGCTCCCGCACGGCTACCCCGTGCAGCCGTTGGAAGTCGGGCGCCTCCAAGGCCGCGAGGAAGAGAATGAAGCGACTAATATTGGCAGCGGCCGTGAGTCTCGCCGCGATGACGTTAGCGGTGGTGCCCACGGCGGCTCAGGATGGGCCGTTGCCGCTTACGCCCGGACGGCATTTTAAATTTGAAGTGTCGAGCGGGACATGGATGTCGCTCACCATATCGCCGGACGGCAAGACGATCCTGTTCGATATGCTCGGAGAGCTTTATTCCATCCCGGCGAGCGGCGGCGATGCTGTCCCGATCGCGACCGGCATCGCGTTCGAGGCGCAGCCGAGCTTTTCCCCCGACGGCAAATTGATCGCTTATATCAGCGACCGCGAGCGTGGCGGAAACCTCTGGATTTCAAGGCCGGACGGTAGCGGCGCGCGCCGCATCACGGACGAATATCAGGCCGCGATGCGCAGCTCTCCCGAATGGAGTGCCGATGGCAAATCGATATACGTCAGCCGTTATCGTCCTCCGCTCGATCGCTATGAACTCTGGCGGCACCCGATCGACGGCTCTCCCGGCGAACTGGTCGTACCGATGCGAAAAGCGGAGGATGCACCGCGCAGTGAGTGGCAGAGCACGCTTGGCGCCATAGCATCGCCCGACGGCAAATATCTCTACTTCGCGCGCCGCGTTGGCGACCTGTCCTACGACGATCCGGTTCCCTTCAGCATCGTGCGGCGCGACATCGCGACAGGAGCCGAAGAAAGCCTCATTGAGGATCCAAACGGGATCGACGCCTATTTCCGCCCGGTTATTTCACCCGATGGCCGCCTTCTCGCCTATGCGAAGCGCGAACTGGCGCGAACGACGTTGCGAATACGCGACCTTGCGTCCGGCAGCGACCGCGAACTCGGGCCGGCGTCCTACGATTTGACTAACGGCCTCGCCTGGCTCGACCTCATTCCGCGCTACAGCTTCACGCCCGATAGCAGCGCAATTCTCATAGCCTATCAAGGCAAGATCGAACGGCGCCCCGTCGATGGAACGTCGGCGACCAACATCCCGTTCAGCGTCAAGCTCGATCTTGCCGCAGGACCTTCCACGCGCGTCCGCATTCGCGAGGAGACAGGTCCGGTCCGGGCAAGGTTGCCCATGGCTATGCAGCCGTCACCCGAGGGGAAGCGTATCGCCTTTGCGGCGCTTGGCAGCATCTATGTCCAACCGAGCGCCGGAGGCCGATCGCTCCGCCTGCCGATCAGCGGCGACGCGGCTTCGATGCCCGGCTGGAGTCCGGATGGCACGCGTATCACCTATGTGACCTGGAGTGAGGGCGCCGCCGGCGCGGTCTGGACGATCGCAGCCGACGGTTCGGCGCCGCCTGAAAAGGTTAGTGATGTTCCCGCCTTTTTCACATATCCCGTCTTTACGCCGGATGGGCGAACGATCCTTGCCGTTCGCTCGCCGGCTGCGGTACGCCAGCAGACCGTCTTTCAGTTCGGCACGATCCGGCAGGGCGAACTGGTGGCGCTTCCCGCAGCCGGCGGACCGGCGCGCGTCGTGGCTTCGGGGCAATTCGGTCAGCGCCCGCACTTTGTGAACGGACAGCCGAGCACGGTCTATCTGATGAACCCCTCAGGGCTCGTCGCCGTCGATATCGCCAGCGGAGCGCAACGACCGGTCGCGTCGATCAATGCCGAAGGTTTCTATTTCAGCGAAGCCCTCCGTCCCGCTGAAGATCTGCGGATCAGTCCCGACGGAAAATGGATCGCCGCGCAGACTGTCGAGCAACTTTACGTCATGCCGATCCCTGGCGACCCCAAGGAGGCGATCGACCTTAGCCGGAAAGAAAACCTCGCGCGTCGCATCACCGACATCGGAGCCGACTTCTTCGAATGGTCCGCCGATGGCAGCCTGATCTGGTCGACGGGGAACTGGTTGTTCAAAATGCGGAACGCTTCTGCGCCGGCTCCCAGGCACTATGTCAATCTCGTTGCCGAATTTCCACGCGCGATACCGGCGGGGAGTCTGTTGCTGCGCGGTGCCCGCGCCCTCACCATGGCGACCGGCGATCGGGTGATCGACGATGCCGACATTCTCATCACGGGCGACCGGATCGCCGCGATCGGTCCGCGCGGCACGATATCGGTGCCGGCGGGCGCCGCCATACGCGAAATCGGCGGCGCAACGGTGGTGCCCGGTTTCATAGACGCTCATGATCACATGGGTTCGATCCGCCGCTCGGTCATCGGACATGAAGATTGGGGTCTGCGCGCGCGCCTGGCCTTCGGCATCACCACCTCCTTCGACCCCTCCACGCTGGGCATCGACCAGCTTGCGTACCAGGATGCCATCGACGCCGGGCTGATGGTTGGTCCGCGACTTCGTTCGACCGGACCGGCCCTTTTTTCCCGGGAACGTTTTGGCTCGCTGGACGATGCGCGCGCTGTTCTTCGCCGCTACAGGCAGGCGTGGGGCCTTCGAAACATCAAACAATATCGCGGCGAGAACCGCACGATCCGGCAATGGATCGCGATAGCCGCACGGGAGCAGGGACTCTTGCCGACGACCGAGGGTAATCACAGCCCGACGCTGATGCTGACGCAGCTTCTCGATGGCTACGCCGGCAACGAACATGCGTTGCCGACGGCGCCGCTCCAGGAGGATGTGATCAAGCTCTACAGTCTGGCGCGAACGAGTTACACCGCGACACTTTTGATCAGCGCTAGCGGTCCGACCGGCTGGTCCTATTATCACGGCAAATATGATCCGGCGCACGACCCCAAGGTGCAACGCTTCTGGCCGAAGTTTGCGATCGAACAGCAGCTTATTCGGGGGCCTTTCGCGTCGCTCGAAGCCTCGCGCATGCCCGCGCTGGCGGCGGATACGGCTAAGCTCGCCGCCAGCGGCGCGCTGGTCGGCATGGGGTCGCATGGCAATTGGCCGGGCGTAGGCTTCCACTATGAGATGGAAGCCCACACCCTCGGCGGCATGGCGCCCATGGCGATCCTGCACGCGGCAACCGCCGGGTCGGCGGAAACGATCGGCCGGCTCGACGACATGGGAACGCTGGAGCCGGGAAAATTTGCCGACCTCGTGGTTCTCGACGCCGATCCGCTGGCTGATATCCGGAATACCAAATCGATCCGCTTCGTGATGCGCGGGGGGCAACTGTTCGATGGCGATACGCTGGACGAACTCTGGCCGGCGTCAGGCACGTCCCCACAGACCGCTGCGGCAGACGGCGCCGGAAGTGTCGGAGGTAACGCCAAGCGTTCGGAGGCTGTTCAATGAACGGGCCAAACCGGCGAACTTCAACCCGGAGTGTGTCCACTATGCGACTGATCCTTACGGCAGCCTGCCTTCTCGCCGCGGCTCCGCTTCCCGCGCAAGAAGCGACACCATCGTCGCCCGGCCTCACGGTCGAGACAATCCTCGGAGCGCAGGCACGAGGAAAAGGCATAGGAGCCGTGCGCTGGGACCGCGACGGCACGAGCTACACGATGATCGAGCCGACGTCGTCGGGCGCCGGTTCCGACATTGCCCGCTATGCTGCGCAATCGGGTTCCCGGACGATCCTGGTTTCCGCGCACGAGCTGGTGCCGGAAGGGGGGAGCGAACCGCTGCAGCTCGATGACTTCCAATGGTCCGATGATGGCTCGCTGCTGCTGCTCAAGACCAACTCACAGGCGTTCCGGCATGGCTTTCCGTACGGCGACTATTGGCTGTTCGACCTCGCAAAACGCACGCTGCGGAAGATCGGCGGTGATGCGCCGGCGTCGGGCCTGATGCATGCCGAGCTGTCGCCTGACGGGCGTGCCGTGGCCTATCTTCGGGCCGGAAATATTCTCGTGGAACCTGTCGACGGCGCATCGCCGCCCCGGCGACTGACCGAAGACGGGTCGGAAACCATCTCCAATGGTCTTGGTGACTGGGCCTATGAGGAGGAATTCGGCCTGGCCAAGGCGTTCGCGTGGAGTCCGGATTCCCGGCGCATCGCTTATTGGCGGTTCGACATGTCGGCCGTCGGTACTTTCTCAATGATAAGGAATACGGCGACGCCTTATCCCGAGGTCAGTTCGATCCGTTATCCCAAGGTCGGCACTGCGAACTCGCTGGTGCAGGTCGGAACGGTCGATGTTTCGAACGGACAATCGACCTGGCTGCGCCTGCCGGGCGAGCCGGACCAATATTATGTGCCGCAGATGAGCTGGGCGGCATCGTCGGATGAACTGCTCCTCCAACTCTCCAACCGGCGCCAGAATGAATATGGGGTGCTGCTGGCAAAGACCGGGACGGGCGAAGCGAGGCAGCTTTTCGTTGAACGCGATGCGGCCTGGGTCGATGCCAACCCGGCTCCGACCTGGATCGACGGCGGCAAGTCCTTTTTGTGGATCAGTGATCGCGAAGGCTGGAGGCATATCTATGCCGTCTCGCGCGACGGCAAGCGTTTCGACCTTCGCACGCCGGGTTCGTTCGACGTCGTCAACGTCGTGCGCGTCGACGAGGCGGGTGGATGGATCTATTTTGTGGCGTCTCCGGACAACGCCACGCAGCGGCACCTCTTCCGGGCCGCCCTGGCCGGCAAGGCGCGGGGCGCGCGGGTGTCGCCCGCGAAGAAGCGCGGCTGGTTCTATTACGACATCGCGCCGCGCGCGCGCTGGGCAATCGAACATTATTCGGCGATCGACACGCCACCATCGGCCCGTCTCGTCGATCTCTCCGCACGCTCGGCTCCGCGCCTGCTCGAGGATAACCAAGGTATTGAACAGCTTCAGGCCGCGAACCCCTTGCCGCCGACCGAGTTTCTGCGCCTCGATATCGGGCTGGGGGTTGCGCTCGATGCGTGGATGATGAAGCCTGCAGGCTTCGACCCGGCTCGAAAATATCCGGTTCTTCTCTATGGCTATGCCGAGCCATTCGGTACCCGGGCCAACGATCTATGGGACGGAAACTTCGGCTGGTGGCACCGGATGCTTGCCCAACAGGGCTATATCGTCGTCAGCATCGACCCGCGCGGGACGCCGCAGCCTAGAGGCCGCGGCTGGCGCAAGGCCCAATACGGGCAAGTCGGTATTTTGTCGTCTGCGGATTTGGCTGCGGGCATGCGCCGCCTTCTCGCCGACCGCTCTTACATCGATCCCGCTCGCGTCGGAATCTGGGGCTGGAGCGGCGGCGGCGCAATGACGATGAACGCTCTTTTCCGCTACCCCGACCTGTTCAAGACCGGCATCGCCGTTGCCGGGCCGACCGACATGCTCCTTTACGACACCATATATCAGGAGCGGTATATGGGGCTCCGCGAGGACAGTCTGGCAGCCTATCGCGAAGGGTCCCCGATCACTCACGCCGACAAGCTGCAAGGCAATCTGCTGCTCGTCCATGGCACTGCCGACGACAATGTCCATTATCAGCATCTCGAATTGCTGATCGATCGCCTGATTGCAGCCGACAAGCAGTTCTCGATGATGGCCTATCCCGACCGAGCGCACCTCATCTCCGATACTGCGGCGAGGCGGCACCTGTTCACGATGATGAACCGCTATCTTGACCAGAACCTCATGCGCCTCTCACAGTCCGCGGCAGGTGCGAAATAGTCTCATGGCGAAGCTTTATCACACTCAGAGTTTAAGGCGGAATTCTTTCCGGGTCCAAAGCATCCCTTCGTGCGGTGACGCGATGCTGAACATGGCTCAGGGGAGGCCGGGTACATGGCTGAGGCACTGTATTGCGGGCAGCGAGGACCTGCCGAACGTAATTTCGGCGCGGGAAATCGTCGACGCGGAATCGCGCTTCACCCGCTTCGCGCCGCTCTTGGCGACGCTTTTTGCCGGGGAGCAGGGCGCCGGGTGGGATGGCCTGGTCCGTTCACCGCTCATCTCCTTTCCGGCGGAGAACGGCGCGCTCGCCTTGGTCAAGGCCGACAACGACCTTGCACCGACGGGCTCGGTCAAGGCGCGGGGCGGCATGCACGAACTGCTTTGGCTGGTCGAACGTACCGGCCTGGAACAGGGGTTAATCACCCCGGCGAGTGACTATAGCGTGCTTCTCGGCGACGACGCGACCACGCTTTTCTCGCGGCAGCGGGTGGTGGTCGCGAGCACGGGTAATCTGGGTTTCAGTATCGGACGCATTGCGCGCGCATTCGGCATGACGGCCGAAATCCATATGTCGCGCGAAGCTAAGGCGTGGAAGAAGGAGCAGCTTCTCGCGCTTGGCGCCGATGTGATCGTGCACGACGGCGATTATAGCGAAACGGTCGCCGCGGCTCGGGCGGCCGCCCGAGCGGCAGGCAGCCATTTTGTCGATGACGAGCGAAGCCGGCTGCTGCTTGCGGGCTATGCATGCGCGGCTGCCGAATTGCGCGACCAGCTGATGGAGTTGGGAGTGGCCGTCGGACGCGAGCGGCCGATCCTCGTCTATATTCCTTGCGGCGTCGGGGGCGCGCCCGGCGGTATCACCCGCGGTCTGAAGGCATTGTTCGGTGCGGGTGCCGTCTGCGTCTTCGTCGAGCCCGTCGGATCGGCCTGTGTGACCGCTGCGCTCGCCGCCGGCGGCACGCCATCGGTCTATGCGTGCGGAGGCGACACCGTGTCGATCGCAGATGGCCTTGCGGTGCCGCGAGCGTCGGAACTGGTGATGGCTGCCGTAGGCAATGCGATCGATGCCGCGGTCACCGTGACCGACGCCGAAATGATCGAGTGGGTCGGCCGGGTTTGGGACTGCGCAGGCATCAAGCTCGAGCCTTCCGCGGCCGCGGCATTTGCCGCTCACGGTCGCTTGATCGAGGCTGCGGCCACACTCGGCCGGCCGCTACCCGTCGATGCAGTTCCTGTTTTCTGGTGCACTGGGGGGGGGCGCATGCCCGAAAAGGAATTCGAGGAATTGCTGAGCCTTGGCCGCGGCGGCTCGCCTGCCGGCAATGCAGTCACTCGGCGGCTCCCAAGCGGAAAAGGGAATTTCGCGGACCAATTTCGCCCCTCCAGTCGAGGCTCAAGCTAATGCTCACCAACCAACATCTTGGAGTTATCACCGCCAATGCGCGCCGGTTTGCGGACAAGACGGCAATCATCTGCGATCAGCGGCGCCTGAGTTTCGCCGAGCTCGACGACCGTGTGGGCCGGCTCGCGAAGGTGCTTCATGACCGGGGGTTCGGTACGAAAACCATCGCCACGCTGACGGGGGAGACGGGATGGGAATGGGTCGTCGCCTATCATGCGGTCCTGCGTTGCGGTGCCATTATAAATCCCGTCAATGCGCTTCTCACGGCCGATGAGGTCGATTTCATTGTCGGGGACTGCAACGCGGGACTCGTGATAGCCGACGGCTCGCGTCTCCGGGCGCTCGAAGACTGCATCTCGAAATACGGGTTACAGACGCTCTGCCTCGACGAGGTCGAACGCCTGTCGGCGAGCGGTGAAAGCCTTGAGCCCCTGCCGCGCGACCAAACCGAGCTTTCGACGATCTGCTACACGTCCGGTACGTCGGGACGCCCCAAAGGAGCCATGCTCAACCATCGATCCGTGGTGATGAACGCTGCCATGACGGCGGTGATGCATGGCCGGGGCGGCGTCGATGTCATTGTCTCCGCTCTCCCGCTTGCCCATGTCTACGGCAATGTCGTCATGAACAGCGCCATCATGGTCGGGGCAACCCTCTGCCTTCTCCGGTCCTTCGACGAGGATGATGTGCTCGACGCGATCGAGCGTCACCATGCGACCTGCTTCGACGGCGTTCCGACGATGTATTATCGGATCCTTGCAACTCCGCGGCTGGCATCGACCGACCTGTCCTCGCTTAGAATGTGTGCAGTCGGCGGACAGACGATGCCGGCCGAGAAGATGGGCGAAGTCGAAGGCGTGTTCGGATGCCCGCTTATCGAGCTTTGGGGAATGAGCGAACTCGGCGGCCTTGGAACCCCATTTCCGTGGACGGGACCGAAGACGATCGGGTCGGGCGGGTTTCCGATGCCGGTCATGGAGGTAGGGCCGCTTGACCTCGATACCGGCCAGGTGACTGCGCGCGGGGAGGCGGGCGAACTCCAGGTTCGCGGACCCTTGGTGATGGACGGTTATCTAAACAACGACGACGCAACGCGACTTGCCATCGATGGCGACGGCTGGCTGTCGACCGGCGACATCGCAAAGCTCGACGACAAGGGTCAGATATTCATCCTCGATCGTCGAACGGACGTCATTCTGACATCGGGGAACAATGTCTACCCCGCAGAGCTGGAACGCGTGATCGCGGCTCATCCGTCGGTCGATATGGTTGCCGTCGCACGCTCCCCGCACCCGACCAAGGGAGAAGTTCCGCATGCCTATGTGGTGTTGAAGCCAGACGCGGGCAAGGTTGATCATGCGGACGCGATCATTGAGCATTGCCGCGCCTTTCTCGCGCCCTACAAAATTCCCCGGGCGGTCAGCTTTGTCGATGATCTTCCCAAGAATAGTACGGGCAAGATCATGCGAAGGGCGCTCAATCGTTGAACGGCAAACCTGCGAGGACGGCGGATCGCCACGGAATTGGTGAGGATTGATATGTCACTGAAACAAGCCCTATTTGCGGGAGGGCTGGTCCTCGCAACCCCCGCTGCGCTCGCCCAGCCCCTCGAATACCCCGCGACCGCAAAAGGCGATCAGGTCGATACGATGTTCGGTGCCCGTGTCGCCGACCCCTATCGTTGGCTAGAGAATGATATCCGGAAAGATCCGGCAGTGCGCGACTGGATTAAGGCCCAGAATGAAGTGACCATGAAATATCTGGCCGCTCTTCCGCAGCGCGCTGCGATTGAGAAGCGCCTCGAGGAGCTCTGGAACTACGAACGGTACGATCTTCCTGTGCGCAAGGGGTCGCGCTATTTCTTCACGCGCAACACCGGCTTGCAGGACCAGGCGGGCCTCTATGTGCAGGACGGCCTCGATGCTCCGGCAAGGCTGCTCATCGATCCGAACGGCTGGTCGGGCGACGGCGCCACGGCGCTCGCCTATTGGATGCCGAGCGAGGACGGCAAGCGCCTGGTCTATGCGGTGCAGGAGGGAGGTTCCGACTGGATCACGCTGCGCGTGCTGGACGTCGAGACCGGCAAGGTGCTGGAGGACCGGGTGGAATGGATCAAGTTCGCGCCCCCCGCATGGAACAGCGAGGGGACCGGTTTCTACTACTCGCGCTTCCCGCCGCCCCAGAGAGGTGCGGAGTTTCAGTCGCAGGCTTTCAATCAGGCCGTCTATTTTCACAAGGTCGGAACGCCGCAGACCGACGATGTCCTGATCTACGCCACTCCCGAGGCGCCCCAGCAGAGTCACGGTGCCGAAGTCACCCGGGACGGGCGGTGGCTCATCATCAGTACCCGGCTGGGCACCGATCGGAAGACCGAAGTCAATGTCCTCGATCTTGCCGATCCGGCGGCGCGGATGCGAACGTTGTTTCCGGGCCTGATAGACAGTTGGTCGCTCGTCGATTCGCAAGGATCGCGGCTGTTTTTCGTGACCGACAAGGGCGCGCCGCGCTACCGCCTCGTCAGTGTCGATCTCGGTGAGCCCGGCACGCCTGTCGTCAGCGAGGTCCTCCCCGAGGCCGAAGGCACGATCACCGAGGCCTCGATCGTCGGGAACAGCCTGATCGTCGCCTATCTGGAAGATGCGAAGAGCGTGGTGCGGCGGTACATGCTCGACGGCACGCGCAAGGAGGACCTGGCGTTGCCGGGCATCGGCACGGCCCATGGATTTGCCGGTGACGCCTCATCACCCGAGACTTTCTATTCGTACAGTTCCTTCAATACGCCGACGGTCATTTACCGCTATGACGCGACCTCGGGAAATTCGACGATATTCAAGGCGCCCACGGTCGGCTTCGATCCAGCTGACTATTTGGTCGAGCAGCGCTTCTTTGCCTCGAAGGACGGTACCCGCATTCCGATGTTTGTCGTCAGCAAGAAGGGTGTGCTGGCCAAGGGGCCGGCGCCGACGCTGCTCTACGGCTATGGCGGATTTAATGCGTCGCTGACCCCCGAGTTTTCCGTTGCCCGCCTCGCGTGGCTGGAGCGGGGAGGGGTGTTCGTGGCGGCGAATATTCGCGGTGGCGGCGAATATGGCGCGCCCTGGCACGAGGCCGGGATCCTGTGGAAGCGGCAAAATGTCTTCGACGATTTCATTGGCGCTGGAGAGGCGTTGGTGAAATCCGGCGTGACCTCCCCGCAGCAGCTTGCCGTCATGGGAACGTCGAACGGCGGCCTCTTGACCGCGACGGTGGTCAATCAGCGGCCCGACCTGTTCGCAGCGGCGCTTGTCGATGTCGGCGTCCTCGACATGTTGCGTTACGACAAGTTCACGGCGGGCCGATACTGGGTCGGCGAATTCGGTGACCCCGCCGACGAAGGCGCCTTCCGCAATCTTTTCGGTTATTCGCCCTATCACAATATCCGCGGCGATAGGACCTATCCCGCTATTCTGGTGACGACCGCCGATACCGACGACCGCGTCGTCCCGGGGCACAGTTTTAAATATGCGGCGGCACTCCAGACGGCGAATATCGGCCCGAAGCCGCATCTTATCCGCATCGAGACGCGAGCAGGCCATGGGGCCGGAAAACCTACCAGCAAGCAGATCGAGGAGTTCGCCGACCAATGGGCGTTCATCGGACTGCACACGGGCCTCACGGACATGCCGCGATGACGTGTCGCTGCGACACTCCGGATATGAAGGCTCCCAAACGGGCCGGCAAAATAATAGAGGAAATGATCTTGCTTTCTACCCGCTTCGTGATGGCCGCACTCCTGTTGAGCGGCACTGCAACGCCAGCGTTGCCGCAAACGGCGCCGACCGCGGCAAGCGATATTCCCTCCGGGGTCGAGCCCGACGAAACTCGCAAGAATTATGAGATGCGCACGGTCAAGATTCCGATGCGGGACGGAGTCGGGCTCAACACACTCGTCTTCGTCCCGCGCGGCACGCGGCACGCGCCGATCATCTTCTCGCGAACGCCCTACGGAGCCGCGAAGGCACTGGGCGGCGGCTCTTCCAACGACTATCGCTCGAGCCTTCCGGTGTCCTTTGCCGCCCTGGCTGAGGCGGGCTACATCATCGTCGTGCAGGATGTTCGCGGACGATATAGTTCGGAGGGCGATTATGTCGTTGCGCGGCCATTGGCCGGGGCGCTCAACCCGACCGGTGTCGATCATTCGACGGATGCGTGGGACAGTATCGACTGGCTTGTAACGAATGTTGCCGAGACGAATGGTCGGGTCGGTACGATCGGTGTCAGCTACGGCGGCTTCACGACGCTCATGAGCCTCGTCAATCCGCATCCCGCCTTGAAAGCGGCCGTTCCCATCAATCCGCTCGTTGACGGCTGGATGGGCGACGACTGGTTTCACAATGGCGCGTTCCGACAAGGCTATCTTGACTGGATCTACGCGATGAGCGCCGACAAATCGTCGCGCTACACACTCGAGCTCAGTCGTCACGACACCTATGAAAGCTGGCTTGAAGCCGGATCGGCAGGCGAAATGGCGTCACGCTGGGGAATGGACAGGTTTCCCATGTTCCAGAAACTCGTCGCGCACCAGGCCTATGACGATTATTGGCAGCAGCAGGCGCTCGACCGCATCCTGGCCAAGCAGCCGCTCAAGGTGTCTACGCTCCACGTCCACAGCCTTTGGGACCAGGAAGATATTTACGGCGCTCCGGCCGCCTACCAGGCAATGGAGGCGCGGGACCGGGAGAACAACGGCAATTATCTCGTTATCGGACCTTGGCGCCATGGACAGAGCGTCGCGGCGGACGGATCGAAACTCGGTGCCCTGGATTTCGACGGCAATAGCTCGGCTTGGTTCCACAGGAAGATTTTGATTCCGTTCTTGGATCAGCATCTCAAGGACGGCGGCCAGCCCGCAGCCATCGCGCCGGTCACGGCCTTCGAGACGGGAGCAAATGCGTGGCAGAAATATGAGCGTTGGCCGATGTCATGCCCGGGCGATTGTGCCACCAACCCCAGACCGATCTATCTCTGGGCGAAAGGTGAAATGGGCTGGGAGCCCCCTGTCGGCGCGGGAGGCTTTGCAGAATATATTTCCGACCCCGCACGGCCGGTGACCTATCGCCAGCGCCCGCTTCTCGCGACCTATGACCGGTTGTCAACCTGGGGGCAGTGGTTGGTCGATGATCAGCGTTTCGCCGAAGCCCGGCCCGACGTGGTGACCTTCGTCAGCGATGTGCTGAGCGAGGACTTGCGGCTCGCAGGCGATCCGGTCGCGCGTTTCTTCGCTTCGACCAGCGGTACGGACAGCGACTGGGTCGTCAAACTCATCGACGTCTATCCCGACGTCTATCCGGCAGACCCGGCGATGGCGGGGTATGAGCTGCCAGTATCAATGGATATCTTCCGCGGGCGCTATCGCAAGAGTCCTTCCAAGGCGACGCCGCTCGCCGCAAATGAGGTTCTGCCATATGAGATCAAATTGCCTCCGGTGAGCCACAAGTTTCTGAAGGGTCATCGGGTGATGGTCCAAATCCAATCGAGTTGGTTCCCGCTGTATGACCGGAACCCGCAGACTTTCGTGCCCAACATCTTTCTTGCGAAGAAGGCAGACTATCGCAAGGCAGTCCAGCGGATTTACACTTCACCACAATATCCTAGCAGGATAGATCTTCCCGTGATCCCGTAGTGCCTCTCTTGTCGTCGAGGTTTCTAAGGTCGAGGGCGTGTCGCCCGGCAGTACCGCTCTGATGTACGAAATAGCCGTCTCAAGGGGAAACTAATCTTGTGCTTCCGGGCGTCTCCGTTCTCGGCAGAATTGGCTCTTCAGAGGACGTTCGATGCCAACTAGAAGGACAACTTCCACTGAAGCCGCCAAACTGCTCCCTAATGTCGGATAAAGAATGAAACTGGGGCAGCTTGTTTGAACCGCCCCGGGATTGCCGGAGGCCCTAACTCCTGAGAGGAAGGGCCTGTGA
>CAYRQX010000079.1:0-15769 GCA_964426485.1 uncultured Sphingopyxis sp.
CATGTTCGCCGCCGTTGATGATGTTCATCATCGGCACCGGCAATGTCCGCGCCGAGACACCGCCGACATAGCGATAGAGCGGCAGGCCGCGCGCATCGGCAGCCGCCTTTGCAGCGGCGAGGCTGACGCCGAGGATCGCATTGGCGCCCAGGCGGCTTTTGTTCGCCGTGCCGTCGAGATCGATCATCGCCATGTCGAGCTCGCGCTGATCCTCGGCATCGAGGCCGATCAGCGCTTCGGCGATATCGCCGTTCACCGCGGCGACCGCTTTGGTCACACCCTTGCCGAGATAGCGGCTCTTGTCGCCGTCGCGCAGTTCGACCGCTTCATGCGCGCCGGTCGAGGCGCCCGACGGCACCGCGGCGCGGCCGAAGCTGCCGTCTTCGAGCAGGACATCGACTTCGACGGTCGGATTACCGCGGCTGTCGAGGATTTCGCGGCCATGGATGTCGATGATGGCGGTCATGCAATATGTCCTGCTGAAGCCCTGCCGGCAGGGCGTTGGAAAAGGCGCCCGCCTGTTATCGACCGGGTGACGTTAGTGCAACCGCTGCATAGGAATTTTGCGCAGGGATGGAACCATTAGCCCCGTCTTGCTATATATTGAGGCAGGACCAAAGGGTTGTTCGCGCATGCGGCGCCCGATAAAAGAAGAAGAGGACAACGCCGATGGCCAAAGCCGCTACTCCCGCGACCAAGAAAGTTGCCACCCCCCGTCCCACGGCGCCTGCTAAGGCCGCCGCGACCAAGGCTGCGCCCGCGCGCAAGCCCGCGACCGTGAAGGCCGCGAAGGACCATCCGATCCGCGACCAGCTCGCTGCGACGCGCGACACCATCAAATCCGAAGCGTCGAAAAAAGCCGCCTCGCTGAAAGAGGAAGCGGCGACGCTGAAGAACCAGGCCTCGACCAAGGCCCGCGACGCTGCGACCAAGGGCAAGGACAAGGCCGCCGAAGCCGTTGGCAGCCTCGCGAAATTGCTCGAAGACAGCGCCGGCACGGTCGACACCAAGTTCGGCAAACAATATGGCGACTATGCCCGCTCGGCCGCGACGACCGTTGCCGGCCTCGCGACGTCGCTCGACAAGAAGGATCTCGACGAGCTCGCCGCCTCGACCCGCGACATGGTCAAGAAGAACCCGGCGATCGCCGTCGGCGCAGCGACGGTGATCGGTTTCGTGCTCGCCCGGATGCTCAAGGGCAATTCGAACGATTGACAGGGCCTTGTCATCTGCAGATCCGCACCCCTCGCCAACGCCCGACGCGCATAGCTTTGACGGCATAAGTCACGGTTACGCGCCCGACGGGCGCCCGGTGACGCCGCCGC
This sequence comes from uncultured Sphingopyxis sp., assembly GCA_964426485.1. GTDB lineage: Bacteria > Pseudomonadota > Alphaproteobacteria > Sphingomonadales > Sphingomonadaceae > Sphingopyxis. The sequence continues at coordinate 1,326 of CAYRQX010000079.1, forward strand.
CCGTCCCGCTCGAAAAGATTGTCGGCGATGTCGTCGACAATCTTTCGGCAACGGCGCGGGCCGAGTTTGCGCTCATCGAGGCGCGCGGCGAGCTGGCGCTGCACGGTGCCAGTCGCGCCGCGATATGGGGCGGCGTTGCCGCCACCGCCGCCGGCGTGGCATTGCTGGCGCTGGCGTTCGGTGCGATATTGGCGCTGTCGCCGCACCTTGGCCCGCTGCTCGCGACATTGATCGTGGTCGGCGTGTTGCTTGCCATTGCCGCTTTTGCAGGTTGGCGCGCGCAGCTCAGCTATGGCGACATTCGCACCGCGCTTCGCCGCGACCTCGCCAACGAAGGGATTGACGATGCCGCGGACGCGTAATCGCCTGATCGCCGCCGCGCGCCGATCGATGTTGCAGCGCGCCGAACTGCACCGCCGGCTCGACGTTGCACGCGCCGCGCTCAAGCCCGGCGCGCTCGTCGATCGCGGGAAATACCGGATCGGCGAAAAGGTCGACGACGCCGCCCACGCGGTGCAAGAGCAATTTCGCAACAACCGGCTTCCGATCGCGATCGCCGCGGCGGCGGGCATCGCATGGCTGCTGCGCGAACCGATCAGAGAACATGCGCCGCGTCTGGTGCAAAAGATTCAGGACCTGGCGACAGACGTCGCCGATCATTTTCGCTCCGCCGAAGAACCGGCGGACGAGGATGACATCGAAAATGTGGAGGAAGATGATGAAGCCGTTCGGTGAAACAGCCCGCGAAACGCGTGCAAAAGCGAGTGAACTTGCAGAGAAAACCGCCGAAAACGCGCGACTGACCGCCGAAGCGGCAAAGGCGCGCATCCAGGACGGTTACGGCCGCGCGCGCGCCGCGACCGAGGATTTTGCGGCAAAGGCCAGCGAACAGGCCGGCGTTGCCCGCGAAGCCGCCGGCGAAGTCTATGAAAAGGGCAAGGCGCAGGCCAAACGCGCCAACAGCAAGTTGAAGGACGCGGCCGAGAAGCAGCCGCTGGCGCTTGTCGCCGGCGCGGTCGCGATCGGCGCGTTGCTGGGGTCGCTCCTGCCTAAAGGCCGCAAGGACGACCCCGACAGTTGATGGACAGCTGACTTGCTTATTCGTCCGTTGCGGAATAGGGGGCTGCGCTTTCCCTCCCCAAGACTTTTACCGGCAGGAATCCGAAGATGAGCAAGCTTCACCTGGTTTTCGGCGGACGCGTCAGCGACCCGCAGGGCCTCGACTTTACCGACCTTCACAATCTCGACGTCGTCGGCCTCTATCCCGACTACAAGTCGGCAGAAAAGGCATGGCGTAGCGCCGCGCAGCGCACCGTGGACGATGCCGAGATGAAATATGTCGTCGTCCACCTGCACAAATTGCTGCAGCCCGACGTGGAGTGAATGCCGTCGCCTAAATGGCGACCGTGTCCCCGCGAAGGCGGGTGCCCATCACCGTGAGGTGCGATATTGAACTGGCAGGAGATGGGTCCCCGCCTTCGCGGGGACACAGGCGATCAGCGAAAATTGTCGGCGTAGGCTTGAATCTTGAGCGTCCGCACGGGGGTCGCAACGACCTCGGTCTCGATGCCATTGCGCTCCGCATAAGCCACGGCCTCTTCCCGGCTCGAAAAGCCCAACCGCAGTTGGCGCTGCGTGTCGCCGCTGCCCGCCCAACCCATCAGCGGATCGGCCTTGCGCGCTTCGCTAGGCGCAAATTCAAGCACCCAGCGCTGCGTCCCGGCACGCCCCGACTGCATCGCATTCTTGGGCTTCTGGAAAATACGCGCTTTCATCTGGATCGTCCTGTGCTGGGGCCTGTGTCGCCGCCATAGCGCCAACCGGCGACTGCGAAAAGAGGCCTATTGCGCATCGCGCCGCGCTTGGGCCGCCTTGGTCATCAAGCTTGGCAGCGCGTTCGCCGGATCGTCGGGCCAGTTGTGCTTGGGATAGCGCCCCCGCATCTCGCGTGCGACATCGTGCCAGCTGCCACCCCAGAAAGAGACGAGATCGCGCGTCGTCTGGATCGGCCGGTGCGCGGGCGAGGTCAGCGCAAGCACCAGCGGCACCGGCGGATCGCCGATCGTCGGGTGGCGCGTCAGCCCGAACAGTTCCTGCACGCGCACGCTGACCGTCGGTCCGCCGTCGGCGCCATAGTCGATCGGATGCCGGCTGCCGACCGGGGTCACATAATCGGCGGGCGCGTGCTTTTCGAGCAATTGACGCGCCGGCCAGTCGAGCACCGCCATCAGCGCATCAGCCAGCCTCCGGTCGCCGATATCGCGGAGGCCCCGGCACCCTGCGAGCAACGGTTCCAACCAGAGTTCGAGGCTGTCGGCGAGCGCACCCGTCGAAAGCGCGTCGATTCCCGCATAGGAGGCGCGCTGGCGCAGCGCCTGCGATGCCGGCCCCCAGCCGATCAGCCCCAGCCCCTTGCTCCGTACCGCCGCCATGCGCACCGCGATATCGTCCCCGGCATTTTCGCTGCGCCCCGCCTGCCCGCTCGTCAGCGCGATCGCGCCAAGCCGCCGTTCGCGGCGATGATCGACACGGTCGCTGGCGCTATCATAGCTGCTCGCCGAATGGGCGACGATGCGGTCGGCGAACAATTCCTCGACCTCGGCCTGTTCGATCGGCGCCGCGGCAAGAATGCGCACGCCCGCAGCGTGGCCCTGCGCATCGGCGATCGCGAGCCATTCGCTGCTCGCGAGCGGATCGACCACATCAATGCGATAGGCGCGGCCGCCGACGCTGAGATATTCGCCGCGCTGTCCGGCGCGCTGGCGCGCGACGCGGTCGGGCCAGGCGGTTGCGATCCAGCCGCCGATCGAGCGCGGCACGACATCGTCGGTCCCTACCGCGAGCTTCTCGCCGACCGTCGCCAGTCGCCGCGCGAGGCGCCACGCGCCCTCGGACCGCTCGCCCCGCTGCCCGCGCCAGCGTCCTAGCCGTGCCTCGACATCGACGCCGCGCCCACAAAGCCCCGGCTCGGTGAGCAACACCGCCAGCCGCCCCGCCATTTCGCTCTCCCCCGCGCGCGCCGCGTCGAGCAGCATATGCGCCAGCGGGACGGGTAGCGGGATCGCGGCGAGCGCCTTGCCATGCGCGGTGATGCGGCCATCGTCAGCGAGCGCCCCAATCGCCTGCAGCCGTGACTTGGCTTCGGCAATGGCGGCCGGCGATGGCGGGTCGAGCCAGCCCAATTGCCGCGGATCGATAATCCCCCAGCTCGCGCAATCGAGCACGACGGGCATCAGGTCATTCTCGTGGATTTCGGGCGGATCGAACGGCGGCATGCCCGCGGTCGCTGCCGCTTCCCACAATCGATAGGCGACCCCCGGCCCCTGCCGCGCCGCGCGGCCGGCGCGCTGCGTCGCCGACGCCTGGCTCGCACGCTCGGTGACGAGGCGCGCGATACCCGCCGCCTTGTCGAAGCGCGGGCGACGCGACAGGCCCGCGTCGATGACGATCCGCACTCCGTCGATCGTCAGGCTGGTTTCGGCGATGCTTGTCGCGACGATCAGCTTGCGCCGCCCATCGCGGTCGCGGACGAGCGCCTGGCGCTGGAGCGCCGGGTCGATCTGTCCGTGCAAACGGTGGACGACGACCGGCAGCCGCGCGTCCTCTACCGCGGTCGCGGCGCGTTCGATGTCGGCGGCGCCAGGCAGGAAAGCCAGCATGTCGCCCTCAGCCTCATCGGCCAGCGCTTGCCGCACCGCTGCGAGCACCGACGCCTCGAGCCGATCTTCGGCGCGGCGGCCGATGTGACGCAGGTCGAGCGGCCAGATTTTGCCTTCGCTCTTCACCACCGGTGCATTGCCAAGCAAGGCGCCAAAGCGTGCCCCGTCGAGCGTCGCGGACATCGCCAAGAGGCGAAGATCATCACGGAGGCCCTGTTGCGCGTCAATCGCCAACGCCAGCGCGAAATCGCCGTCGAGACTGCGTTCGTGCACTTCGTCGAACAACACCGCCGACACACCGCCGAGTTCGGGATCGGCGAGGATAAGATTGCGAAATAGCCCCGGCGTCATGACGAGAAGCCGCGTCGCGCCCGACTGCTTGCTATCGAGCCGCGTAGCATAACCGACCGTGCCGCCGACGGTTTCGCCCATTTCCTCGGCGATCCGTTCGGCCGCGCCGCGTGCCGCCAGTCGACGCGGCGACAGTAGCCACACCGCGCCCTTGCACCATGGCTGGTCGAGCAGTGCAGGCGCGACGCGTGTCGTCTTGCCCGCGCCCGGCGGCGCCACGACGACGGCGTTGGGCTTCAGCACCAGCGCGGCCATGATATCGGGCAGCACGATGTCAATTGGCAAGGATTGCATCAGGTGCGCGCCGCCGGATTGCCCAGTTCGGCGTTCAAACGAAATGCTTCGGACGCGAGCATTTCTATCGTCTCGGGCAATAGCTCCGTCGCCTCCACCATCACCAGATTGCCAAGTTCATATTTGCCGCTCGCCTTGATCCGTGGTTCGAGGTCGCGCAGCCTTTTGCCGCGCCAGAAGCCGAGCAGCACGCGATGCGCCTCGGCGCGAATAAGGATGCAGGGACCGTTCGCCATAAAGACGAGGTTGGTCCATTTGATCGTCTCTTCGAACGGCGCCGCGCGCAGGATCGCTGCGCGCATCATCTCGCAGCGTTCACGCTGCCAGCCCGACAGCGCGGCGATATAGGCGTCGGGGCTGTCCGCCGCTGGGCCCATCATCGCCATCGGCGCCGCCTCAATAGGCGCGCGCGACCGCGAAGGCGACCGCTTCGGTCAGCGCCGATTTCGCCTGGCTAACGCGAAAACCCCCGATCGCATCCACGGCACGTTGGCCGTAATGGCGCGCGCGCGCCAATGTGTCGGCAATCGTCCCGTGCTTGTGAAGCAGCGAGGTGGCATAGACGAGGTCTTCGTCCGACGTCCGGTGTCCGACGATGGCCTGTTTCCAGAACTCGCGCTCCTCTCCGCTGCCGCGCGCATAGGCGAGGATGACCGGGAGCGTGACCTTGCCGTCGCGAAAATCGTCGCCGACGCCCTTGCCCATCGTCTCGGCATCCGAAACATAATCGATCGCATCGTCGACAAGCTGGAACGCGATACCGAGATTACGGCCATAGGCGTCGAGCGCCGCTTCGGTCGCCTCGTCACGTTCGGCGACGACTGCCGCGATCTTGCATGCAGCGGCAAACAGTTCGGCGGTCTTGGCGTTGATGATCGCCAGATACTGATCTTCGCTGGTTTCGATGCGCCGCTGTGCGGAGAGCTGGTTGACTTCGCCCTCGGCAATTACCGCCGAGGCGCGCGACAGGATCTTGAGCACTTTGAGCGAGCCGTCCTCGACCATCACCTCGAACGCCCGGCTGAACAGGAAATCGCCGACGAGCACCGACGCGCTGTTGCCCCAGATCAGGTTCGCGGTCTTGCGGCCGCGGCGGAGGTCCGATTTGTCGACGACATCATCGTGGAGCAATGTGGCGGTATGAATAAACTCGACCGCGGCGGCGAGCTTGCAGTGGCGGCGACCCGGATAATCGAGCAGCTTGCCGCACGCGAGCGTCAGCATCGGTCGCATCCTTTTGCCGCCGCCCGCTATCAGATGACCGGCGAGTTCGGGGATCAGCGGCACTTCCGACTGCATGCGGTCGAGAATGACCGAATTCACCTCGTTCATATCGGCGGCGACAAGCGCCATCATCGGGTCGAGTGAGGGCGGCCGGTCGCCGTGAAGCTGATGAATTTCTGCTGTCATAACGCGGCGAGCCTTGGCGCCGCGGCCGCGATTTTGCAACGACTTTCGGCTTGCTTTGAGGCCCCGCCCGGTGCCAAGCGTGCCGCAGAAGAGAGGAATCGCGCACCCATGGACGACCAACTGAGCCGCTATCGCCAGAGCATCGATAATATCGACGCCGCGCTCGTCTATATGCTCGCGGAGCGGTTCAAGGTGACCAAGGCGGTCGGCGAACTCAAGGCGCGCGACGGCCTGCCCCCCGCCGATCCCAATCGCGAAGAGCGCCAGATCGAACGATTGCGTGAGCTGGCGCGCGACGCCGATCTCGACCCCGATTTCACCGAGAAATTTCTGCGCTTCATCATCGACGAGGTGATCCGCCATCATCAGCAAGCCAAGCGGGAGCAGAGCGCGTGACCCTCGATCACCCGATCTTCGCGCGCTGGCCCGCCCAGCATCCCGAACGGATACAGCTTTTCTCCGCGCCGACGCCGAACGGCGTGAAGGCGGGCATCATGCTCGAGGAAACGGGCCTCGCCTACGAACCGCACCGGATCGACATCATGGCGAACGAGAGCCACGACCCGGCGTTCCTTGCGCTCAACCCCAATGGCAAGATTCCGGCGATCTACGACCCCGCCGGACCAGGCGGCAAACCGCTGGCGCTGTTCGAATCGGGCGCGATCCTGATCTATCTTGCAGACAAGAGTAGCCAGTTCATCTCGGCCGATCCGACCATGCGTTACGAGACGATCCAGTGGGTGATGTGGCAGATGGGCGGCGTTGGTCCGATGTTCGGGCAGCTCGGCTTCTTTCACAAGTTCGTCGGCCGGGACTATGCGGACAAGCGCCCGCGCGACCGTTATGCGGCGGAATCGGCGCGCCTGCTCGGGGTGCTCGACGAAAGATTGGCGACGCGCGAGTGGGTGATGGGCGACGACTACAGCATCGCCGACATTTCGCTGCTTGGCTGGGTCCGCAATCTGATCGGCTTTTACGAAGCGCGCGAGATTGTTGGCTTCGACCGCTTTGCGCATGTCCAACGCTGGCTCGACGCAGGCCTCGCGCGTCCAGGGGTGCAGCGCGGGCTGGACGTCACCGCCGCTTAACCCGCGGGCAACCTCAACCGCACGAGCAGCCCGCCGAGATCCTCGCTCTCCTCAAGCGCTATGCTGCCGCCGTAAATTTCGGCAACGTCGCGCACGATGGCGAGGCCCAGCCCCGTCCCCGGCTTGCCGCTGTCGAGGCGGACCCCGCGGTCGAAGATACGCTCCCGATCTGCCGGCGATATGCCCATGCCATCGTCCTCGATCAGGATTTCCGCCATCCCACCCTCGCGGCCGACCGTGACGAACACGCTGCCGCCACCATATTTGGCCGCATTTTCGAGCAAATTGCCGACAAGTTCGTCGAGATCCTGCCGCTCCACCCGCACGACGACGGTCTTGTCGCCCGCCGCATCGAGCCGCGCCTCTGGATAGAGCGCGGCAACCGCGCGCGACACGCTTTGCACGCTGTCCCACACCACCGCCCGCGCCTGCGCCGCGCCGCGGCGCCCGACGGCGCGCGCGCGGGCGAGGTGGTGGTCGACCTGTCGCTGCATTGTCGCGGCCTCGCGCCGCACCGTCTCGGCGAGCTCCGAACTGGAGCTGGTCGCGCTGTTGACGAGGACGGTGAGCGGCGTTTTCAGCGCATGGGCGAGATTGCCCGCATGCAGCCGCGCCTCCTCGGCCTGTTTTTCATTATGCGCGAGCAGCGCGTTGAGTTCGTCGACCATCGGCTGCACTTCGAGCGGCAAAGGCGCATCGACGCGGCGGTTCTGCCCGCCGCGCATCGCCGCGATCGCGCGGCGGATATGGCGCAGCGGCCACAGGCCGTAAAAGGTCTGGAGCGCCGCAAGGATGATGAGGCCGAGGCCAAGCAGTGCAAGGCTGGGGATCAGCGTTTGTCGCACCGCACCCACCTGCGCGTCGAGCGCCTCGCGCGATTGTGCAATCTGGTATCGCCAGTTGGTCTTGCTGCCCGGCAGGATGACGTTGCGTTCGAGCACGCGCAGTTCCTCGTCGGGAAACTGGTTGCTGTCATAGGTGTGGATCTGGTTGTCGATATGCGGCGTCGGCGCCTTCAGCGAACGCTCCCATAGCGAACGCGAGCGGTAGGGTTCCTGATTGCCACCGCTGATCTGCCAATAGAGGCCGCTATAAGGCTCGAGAAAGCGCTGATCACCGAGCGGTTCGATCAGGCGTACTTCGCCATCGGGGCCGATCTCCGACGAGCGGATCATCGCGATCAGAACATATTCGAGGCTCGAATCGAAGTTGCGCGTAATCGCGCCGGTCAGCACCCGGTCGAGCGCGAAACCGCCGCCGATCAGCAGCACCGAAATCCACAGCGCCGCGATTGCGATCATGCGCCGCGCGAGCGAGCCGGTGATGCGACTGGTCGGCGCCGCCAGTTTGTCCGCCGCGTCGGTGTCGCTTTCGACCGCCGGGGCGACGTCGGCCTCTGCCATCGATTATTGCGGGTCGTCGAGCTGGTAGCCGAGCCCGCGGATCGTCGTGATGATGTCGGCGCCGAGTTTTTTGCGGATGCGCGTCACGAACACTTCGATCGTATTCGAATCGCGGTCGAAATCCTGATCATAAATATGCTCGATCAGCTCGGTACGCGACACGACCTTGCCCTTGTGATGAAGCAGGTATGACAGCAGCTTATATTCCTGCGCGGTCAGCTTGACCGGCTCGCCCGCGAGCGTGACGCGGCCCGAACGCGTGTCGAGCCGGACGTCGCCCGCAATCAACTCGCTCGACGCATTGCCGGCGGCGCGGCGGATCAGCGCGCGCAGGCGTGCGATCAGCTCTTCGGTCTGGAACGGCTTGGCAAGATAATCGTCGGCGCCTGCGTCAAGGCCCGCGACCTTGTCCGACCAGCTGTCGCGCGCAGTCAGGACCAGCACCGGGAAGTTGCGCTTTTCGCGGCGCCAGCGGTCGAGGACCGTCAAGCCGTCAATTTCGGGCAGGCCGAGATCGAGGATCGCCGCATCGTAATTTTCGGTCGAGCCGAGGAAATGCCCATCCTCGCCATCGGTCGCGAGGTCGACGGCATAGCCTGCCCCCTCCAGCGTCGCCTTCAACTGCGGTCCCAGCGTGGGCTCGTCTTCGACAATCAAGATCCGCATTCAGGCGCCTTTCCTTTGCGCACCGGGCAGCCCGGCCGCATGTTTCGACTGTGTATCAAGTCCGAACGATCATCGCAAAATGTCGTTGCGATCAAAATTTCAGGGTTTGCGTCCGACGATCCGGCCGGTGCGGGCATCGACATAGACGACAACCACCTGGCTGCCATCCATGAATTTCAGCGCATATATCATCCGTCCCGCATTAAACTGCGGGCCGCCGAGATAAGTCATCTCATTATAGGGCGGACGCGAACGGACATCGGCGATCAGTCGATTGAGCGGGATGACCTGGCCCTGTGCCGCAGCTTCGCGCAGATTATTCTGGTCGCGATCGCCGCGCGCGGCAGCGGGAACGCCCGCCGACAACAGCAGCGCGGAAACAAGGGAAAGGGTCAAGGTCCGGATCATGGCCATTTCTCTAACGCGAAAGCATTGAATAGGCGATGAATGGCCGGGTCAGCTCCGGTTTCGGTTCCGGCCATGGCACGAAGGCCATGGTGGGCGCGACAGGGATTGAACCTGTGACCCCACCCGTGTGAAGGGTGTGCTCTACCGCTGAGCTACGCGCCCGATCGGAACGGGCCGAAGCCCGGCATCCGAAAGCTGGACGTCCATAGCCGCTAACGCGGTGAATGCAACGTCCATTTGCCCGAAATTTCGCCACTGATACAAATCAGGCCGCGGCTTGCGCCACGGCCTGAGATGATTTCACCAGAAGGTACCGTCAGGCTTAGTTGACGGCATCCTTGAGGGCCTTGCCGGCCTTGAACTTCGGCTGGTTCGACGCCGCGATGGTCATCGTTTCGCCGGTGCGCGGGTTGCGACCGGTCGATGCCTTGCGCTTGCTGACCGCGAAAGTGCCGAAGCCGACGAGACGGACTTCGCCGCCCTTCTTGAGCGAACCGGTGATCGCGTCGAACACGGCTTCAACGGCCTTGCTCGCGTCACCCTTGGTCAGGCCGCTCGAATCAGCGACGGCGGCGATCAGGTCTTGTTTGTTCATGCCTAAGGAACCCCTGCGTTATGGTTGGTTAAATTGATTCTCATGGCCCGAAGCCATGGCGCGCCACTAACGATGTTTCGACCCGCCTTGTCAAAGCAAAAAAGGGCGAAAAACGCCCCAAAACGTCGATTTTGCGACGAATTTGGGGCGAATTGCCGCGAAGCGGGTTCGACTCAGTGCCGAATCGTCGTTTCGGGGTCGGTTCCGGCCGTAACCGGAGGCGAAGCGGCAAGCTCGTCGGCCTCGGTCCACTCGATCGGAACGACCGGCGACACGAGCGCCACGGCGAGCACTTCGTCGACATGGCTGACCGGGATGATCTTCAGGCCGGTTGTGATATTTGCCGGAATTTCAACGAGGTCTTTCTCATTCTCTTCCGGAATCAGCACCGTCGTGATGCCGCCGCGCAGCGCCGCGAGCAGCTTTTCCTTCAAGCCCCCGATTGCAAGAACGCGCCCGCGCAGCGTGACTTCGCCGGTCATCGCGACATCGCGGCGCACCGCGATCCCGGTCAGCGTCGAAATCATCGCGGTCACCATGCCGACGCCCGCCGACGGACCGTCCTTCGGCACCGCACCTTCGGGCAGGTGGATATGGATATCCTTGCGCGCGAACAGGCTGGGCTTGATGCCATAAGCCGGCGCGCGCGCCTTCACGAAGGACAGCGCGGCCTGAACCGATTCGGTCATCACTTCGCCGAGCTTGCCGGTCGTCCGCACCTGGCCCTTGCCCGACGCGGTCACGGCCTCGATCGTCAGCAATTCGCCGCCGACCTCGGTCCAGGCGAGCCCGGTGACCGCGCCGACCTGGTCTTCGAGATCGCCCATGCCGTGGCGGAATTTCCGCACGCCCGCGAATTCGGAAAGATTGTCGGGCGTCACGGTGACGCTTTCCGCCTTGCCCTCGAGAATACGGCGCAGCGCCTTGCGCGCGAGGCGCGCAATTTCGCGCTCAAGTGTGCGGACCCCGGCTTCGCGCGTGTAATAGCGGATGAGGTCGCGCAGCCCTTCGTCTGTCAGCTCGAATTCGCCCGCCTTCAACCCGTGTGCCTCGACCTGTTTCGCAATCAGGTGAAGCTTCGCGATCTCGACCTTCTCATCCTCGGTATAGCCTTCGAGGCGGATGATCTCCATGCGGTCGAGCAGCGCCTGCGGCAGGTTGAGCGAGTTGGCGGTGGTGACGAACATGATGTCCGACAGGTCCACGTCGACTTCGAGATAGTGATCCTGGAACTTGCCATTCTGTTCTGGGTCGAGCACCTCGAGCAGCGCCGAGGCGGGATCGCCGCGGAAATCCTGGCCGAGCTTGTCGATTTCGTCGAGCAGGAACAGCGGGTTCATCGTGCCGGCCTTTTTCAGGTTGGTCACGATCTTGCCCGGCAGCGAGCCGATATAGGTGCGGCGGTGGCCGCGGATTTCGGCCTCGTCGCGCACGCCGCCGAGCGACTGGCGCACGAATTCGCGGCCCGTCGCCTTCGCGATCGAACGGCCGAGCGAGGTCTTGCCGACGCCGGGAGGGCCGACGAGGCAGAGGATCGGGCCCTTCAGCTTGTTGGTGCGCGCCTGGACGGCGAGATATTCGACGATCCGGTCCTTGACCTTTTCGAGCGCATAATGGTCGTCGTCGAGGACGGCCTGCGCCTTTGCGATATCCTTCTTCAGCTTCGACTTCTTGCCCCACGGCAGACCGATCAGCGTGTCGAGATAGTTGCGGACGACGGTCGCCTCGGCCGACATCGGCGCCATCGCGCGCAGCTTCTTGAGCTCCGCCAGCGCCTTGGCCTTGGCTTCCTTCGACATTTTGAGGCTGTCGATCTTGAGCTGCAGTTCGGCCAGGTCGTCGCCGCCCTCGCCATTGTCGTTGCCGAGCTCGCGCTGGATCGCCTTCAACTGCTCGTTCAGATAATATTCGCGCTGGCTCTTTTCCATCTGGCGCTTCACGCGGCCGCGGATCTTCTTTTCGACCTGCAGCACGCCAAGCTCGCCCTCCATGAAGGCGAAAACCATCTCGAGCCGCTTCGACGGCGCATCCTCGACCAGCAACGCCTGCTTGTCGGAGACCTTGATGTTGAGATTGCCCGCGACCGAATCGGCGAGGCGCGAAGCGTCCTCGATCTGCGACAGCTGGACCGCGGTTTCGGCGGGCATCTTCTTGTTGAGCTTGGCGTAATTTTCGAACTGGTCGACGACCGAGCGCATCAGCGCGGCGGTGTCGACGCTGTCGTCGACGGTGTCGGCAACCGGCTTGACGCTCGCCATCACTGCCTTGTCTTCGGTGGTCAGGCCGAGCAGCTTTGCGCGCTCCTTGCCTTCGACGAGGACGCGGACGGTGCCGTCGGGCAGCTTGAGCAACTGGAGGACAGTGGCGATCACGCCGACGTCATAGAGGTCGTCGCGCTGCGGATCGTCTTCGCCCGGATCGAGCTGCGCTACGAGAAAGATTTCCTTGTCGGATTCCATCGCGGCTTCGAGCGCGGCGACCGAACGGTCGCGCCCAACAAAAAGCGGCACAATCATGTGCGGAAAAACGACGATGTCACGCAGCGGAAGAAGGGGAAAAGATTGCGTCATTACGGCTCCTGGACGGGCCCCGCGACCGGGCGCACCGCCCTTCTTATAGGTGGTTCTTCGCTAATATGGCGTAACTTGGCACGCATTCAATGTCGGAGTGCTGAACAGCCGGGTCCGGCCGGATCAAAACGGCAGCTTGAATCCCGGGGGCAGCGGCAAGCCGCTCGTCATCTTGCCCATTTCTTCATTGCTGACCCGGTCGGCCTTTTCGCGCGCGTCGTTGAACGCGGCGGCGAGCAGGTCTTCGAGCATCTGCTTGTCCGAGGGAACGATCAGGCTGTCGTCGATATGGATCGATTTGATCCGGCCCTTGGCACTCGCCAGAATCTTGACAAGACCGCCGCCGGACACGCCTTCGACCTCGACGCTGTCGAGCTTCGCCTGCGCCTCCTGCATCTGCGCCTGCACGGTCGCCGCAGCTTCCTGCGCCGCCTTCATCATTTCTTCGATCGATTTCATGACTAGGACTTATGGCGATTGTCGGCCGTCTCTTCAAGTTTTGCGTCAGGAAAAGCGGCCAGAACGGCTTTCACCACAGGTAGTTCGCGGATTCGCGCGTCATTGTCGGCAAGCGTGGCGGCGCGAACGTCGCCCAGGCTCGGCCGGCCCTCGCCCTCGCCTTCCCGGACCTGCCACCGGCTGCCGGTCTGCGCAAGTAAGGCATCCCCCAGCTCCCGCGCAAAGGACGCGCCAAGCGCGGCGACTGGCGCGAACACGAGATTGCCGGGTTCAAGCGTGATGATTCGCAGATGATCGTAAAGATCGACCGCAAGCCGATGATTTCCCGTACTTTCGAGAAGCTGGTGAATCTGCGCCACGGTAAGCGCCGAGGCTGGTGCCTCTGCGCCTGCGTTCGGCAGAGCTTCGACCGCAGCCGCGGGTTTGGCCGCCATATTTTCCTGTGCCGCGGGCGCCGCAGGCGCGGCGAGCGGCATCGTCGGAACACCCCCCTTTTCGAGCAGTTTAGCGAGCTCACCGGGATCGGGCATCGATGCGGCATAGATGACGCGCAGCAGCAGCATTTCGAGATGCTCGAGCGGATTGTTCGCGCGCAACACCTCGTCATGGCCTTTGAGCAGCAATTGCCACAGCCGGTTGAGCGGCGCGAAGCCCAGCTTTTGCGCCCAGTCGCCGATGCGCTCCCGATCGGCTTCGGCGAGCGCGGGGTCGTCGTGGCGCGACACTTTCGCCAGCGTGATCGCATGCGTCAGGTCCATCAGCCCACGCACCATCGCCACCGGCTCGATGCCAAGCGCATATTGCGCGCGGGCGAGGTCGATCGCGCCGCCAGCATCGCCGCCCAGGATCGTTGCCATCAATTGCGCGATCGACGTCCGGTCGGAAAGGCCGAGCATCACGCGGACCTGATCGGCGCCGATCTTCCCGCCGCCATCAAGGTCGGCGTGCGCGATCGCCTGATCGAGGATGGACAGCCCGTCACGCACCGACCCTTCGGCCGCATTGGCGATCAGCCAGATCGCGGGCGCCTCCGCCTCGACGCCCTCTTTTTGAAGGATCGAGCTGCAATGGGCGAAGAGCATGTCGGGCGTGATACGGCGGAGGTCGAAACGCTGGCAGCGCGACAGCACCGTCACCGGCACCTTGTTCACCTCGGTCGTGGCGAACAGGAATTTGACGTGCGGCGGCGGCTCTTCGAGCGTTTTCAGGAGCGCGTTGAAGGCATTGCGCGACAACATATGCACTTCGTCGATGATATAGATTTTGTAGCGCGCCGACACCGCAGCATAGCGCACCGCCTCGATAATCTCGCGCACATCGTCGACGCCGGTGTTTGATGCGGCGTCCATTTCGATGACGTCGATATGACGCCCTTCGGTGATCGCACGGCACGGTTCGCACACGCCGCACGGATCGATCGTCGGGCCGCCCTGTCCGTCGGGGCCGATGCAGTTCAATGCCTTGGCGATCAGGCGCGCGGTCGACGTCTTGCCGACCCCGCGCACGCCGGTCATCAGGAAGGCGTGCGCCAGCCGGTCGCG
>CAYRQX010000080.1:0-15741 GCA_964426485.1 uncultured Sphingopyxis sp.
GAGAGCATCGAGGCGAACACCGTCCATGGCAGCGACAGCGACGAGAATGCGGCGATCGAAATCGCCTATTTCTTCAAGCCCGAAGAAATCGTCGGCTAAACCCAGGGGTCAGCCGAAACGAAGAGGCCGCCGGAGCGATCCGGCGGCCTTTTTCGTCAGAATTCGTCCGCCACGCCCATCAATCCCGCCAGCTTCTTCGGCGCGACCGCGAGCCAGCTCTTGCGCAGCCATTCGCCGATCGCGTCCCAGTCGGTATCGCCGAGGTCGAGGCGAATGCCGACCCAGCCGTCGCCGAAATAGGCGGGGCGGTAATAGCGATCTTCGTCCATCTCGATCAGTGCCGCCTGCTCGTCGCCGCCGCTGATCTTGACCAGCAGCGCGATCTTGCCGTCGCCGTGATGGTCTTCGGTAAAATAGGCGAATTTCTTGCCCTTGACGATGCCGAAGCATGGCATGCCGTGCGACGTGACCTCGTCCGCCTCGGGCAGCGCCATCGCGAGGTCGCGCACGCGCCCGAGCAGATAGGCGGGCGACCGCTCGCGCATCACGAACGCCGCGAGCGTCGCCGGATAAAGCTGATGCTCGGCGAACTGGACCCGCCGTGCCAGCGTTTCGACCGTGTCGTCCGGCAGGATCGCGACCGGCGTCTGCGCGAGCACCGGGCCATCGTCGACGCCGGGCGTCACGATATGGACGCTGCATCCGCCGAACTTATCGCCCGCGTCGATGGCCTGCTGGTGCGTGTTCAGCCCCTTGTAGAGCGGGAGCAGGCTGGGGTGGATGTTGAGCATCCGGCCCGTCCAGCGGCCAACAAATGCGTCTGAAAGGATCCGCATATAGCCCGCAAGCGCGACGAACTCGGCGCCGGATGCACGCAACTGCTCGTCGACCAGCGCATCGAACGCGTCGCGGTTCATGCCCTTGTGCGAGTGGCTCCATGTGGCGATGCCTTCGGCGGCGGCGATGGTCAGACCCGGCGCGTCGGGATTGTTGCTGGCGACCAGCACGATCTCATAGGGGCAG
Organism: uncultured Sphingopyxis sp.; assembly: GCA_964426485.1. Classification (GTDB taxonomy): domain Bacteria; phylum Pseudomonadota; class Alphaproteobacteria; order Sphingomonadales; family Sphingomonadaceae; genus Sphingopyxis. The sequence goes on from CAYRQX010000080.1 coordinate 1,024, forward strand.
TTTGCCGCCTTTGCGGCGTATAGCAGCGCCGCCATATTGGTCCCGGCGCCGGAGATCAGGACGGCGACCTTGGCCTTCAAAGCGGCGACGCCGAAAAATAGGGACAGTCCCTATTTATTGCAAAGGCGCGGATCGCCCTGATGAACTTCATTCGCCAACAAATAGGGACTGTCCCTATTTTTCGCTCACGCCCCATGCGTCGCGCTCCACGCGGCCATCGCGCTCCATGTTTCGGCGCTGCCCGTCACGGTGCAGCCCTTTTCGCCTTCTGCGATATGGCCGATGCGGAACACCGTTTCGCCTGCGGTTTCAAGCGCGGTGGTGACGTCGGCGACGTCGGCTTCGGCAACGACTACCGCCATCCCGATCCCGCAGTTGAAGGTGCGCGCCATTTCCTCGGGCTCGATATTGCCCTGCGCCTGCAGGAACGCCATCAGGCGCGGCTGCTCCCATGCGTCGGCATCGACATGCGCATGAAGGGTTTTCGGCAGGATGCGCGGGATATTTTCGAGCAGCCCGCCGCCCGTGATATGCGCGAGCGCATGGATCCGGCCGGTCTTCACCAGCGGGAGCAGGCTCTTCACATAGATGCGCGTCGGCGCCATCAGCGCATCGATCAGCAGGACAGTCTGGTCGAACAGGGCAGGGCGGTCGAGCTTCCACCCCTTGTCGGCGGCGAGCCGACGCACGAGCGAAAAGCCGTTCGAATGCACGCCCGACGACGCGAGCCCCAAAATCACGTCCCCCGCCGCGACCTTGTCGGCGGTCAACACCTGGTCGCGCTCGACCGCACCGACGCAGAAACCAGCCAAGTCGTAATCGCCGTCCGAATACATGCCGGGCATTTCGGCGGTCTCGCCGCCGATCAGCGCGCACCCGGCCTGCTTGCAGCCCTCGGCAATGCTCGCAACGACTTCGGTCGCGACATTGTTATCAAGCTTGCCCGTGGCATAATAGTCGAGGAAAAACAGCGGCTCGGCACCCTGCACGATCAGATCGTTGGCGCACATCGCGACGAGATCGATGCCGACCCCGTCATGCTTTCCCGATTCGATCGCGAGCTTCAGCTTCGTGCCCACCCCGTCATTCGCCGCGACGAGCAGCGGATCGTTGAACCCCGCCGCCTTCAGGTCGAAAAATCCGCCAAAGCCGCCAAGATCGGCGTCGGCACCGGGGCGGCGCGTCGCACGGGCGAGCGGGGCAATGGCACGGACCAGCGCGTTGCCGGTCTCGATCGATACGCCGGCCTCGGCATAAGTGTAGGAGGCGGGTTGCCCGTCTCGTTGGTTGTGCTTGGAATCCATGGCCAGCGCGACTAACGAGTCTGGCCACGAAATGCCATGATTTCCTTGTCGGTGACATCGACTTTCGCGTAGGGCAGGCTTCAATCGTCATCCCGGCGAAGGCCGGGATCTCGACATCGCGCCAAAACGCGGCGATGAGATTCCGGCCTTCGCCGGAATGACGGAGTTAGGTTTATCGCCCAAGGTAGGGAATAGAGCGCAAGAATTATATGATTTCGGCTGCTTTCCCCCGCTTCGCGCCCCGCCTGACCCTCGATGCCTTTCGCCCGCGCGACTGGCGCTGGGCCGCGCTTTTCGGCTTTTTCATCGCGATTCTGCTCGTTGGCGTGGTCGACGGTCAGATTACGCGCGGCGATCGCGGCATCACGCCGATCAACAGCAGCGGCGATTTTCTTGCCAGCGGAATCCTTGTCGACGTCACCGGCGATAATGCCGACGATGCGCGCGAAAAGGGCTGGCGCGAGGCGCAGCGCCTCGGCTGGACCCAGCTCTATCGCAAATTGAACGGCAGCGATGGCCCCAAGCTCGGCGATTCGGTGCTCGACGGCATCGTCACCGCGATCGTCGTCGAGGAAGAACAGATCGGCGCGCGCCGCTATGTCGCCCGGCTGGGCGTGCAGTTCGACCGTGTCCGCGCCGGCCAGATTCTGGGCGTCAGCGGCCGCACGCTGCGTTCGCCGCCGCTGCTCGTCATTCCCGTCTATTCGATCGACGGCATTCCGCAGGTGTTCGAAAAGCGCAGCGCGTGGCAGCGCGCCTGGGCCGAATATAATATCGGGCAGAGCGCGATCGATTACGTCCGCACCGCGGGCACCGGCGCCGATACCTTGCTGATCAACGCGGGACAGACCGGCCGCCGCAGCCGCGTCTGGTGGCGCGTGATCCTCGACCAATATGGCGCCGCCGACGTGCTGATCCCGATCGCACGCATCGAATATGCCTATCCCGGCGGCCCGATCAAAGGCTATTTTACCGCGCGTTTCGGTCCCGACAGCAAGCTGATCTCCAGCTTCACCATGACCGGACCCAGCGCCGCCGCGCTGCCCGACATGATGGAAAAGGCGGTCGCACGGATGGATCGCATCTATACCGGCGCGCTGGCGTCGGGCGTGCTGAAGACCGACACCTATCTCGTCCTCGAAAAGCCGGTCGAAAGGGAAGACTTGCCCGAAGAGGTCGCGACCGACGCGGATGTGCTGCCCAGCGAAACCGACGCGAGCGTGCCGACGACGGCCGCCGTCGGGGTGCAGAGTTTCACCGTCCAGTACAGCTCTCCCGATGTCGATTCGGTCACCGCGACCGAACGCGCGGTCGCGGGCGCCGCAGGCGTCCAGTCGGCCTCGACCACCAGCCTTGCGCTCGGCGGCACTTCGGTGATGCGCGTCAGCTTCCGGGGCGATATCGCCGCGCTCGGTGCGGCGCTCGCCGCGCGCGGGTTCAAGGTGCAGGAAGGCGGCGGCCAGCTCCGGATCAGCCGCTGATGGCGCGCGTATCGGGACAGATTGCGCTGCCACTCGACTGGAGCGCCGGGGGCAGCAACGACGGCCCGTTGATCGTCGGCATCAGCAACGCCGATGCCGTGCGCTATCTGCGCCATGTCGCGACCTGGCCCGTCCGCACCGCGGTGCTCACCGGGCCGCACGGATCGGGGCGCAGCCTGATCGGTCGGCTCTTTGCCCGTGACACAGGCGGCCGCGTCATCGACGGTCACGACAGCGTTTCCGAAGAAGAGATTTTCCACGCCTGGAATGCCGCGCAGGCGAGCGGCTCTCCCCTGCTGATCATCGCCGACGCACCGCCAGCGGAATGGAATATCGCGCTGCCTGACCTTCGTTCGCGCCTCGCCGCGGTGCCGGTGCTGACGATCGGCGACCCCGACGACTGCCTTGCGCGCGACCTGATCGAGGCGATCTTTGCGCAGCGCGGTGTGGTCTTGGCGCCGGGCGTCGCCTCTTATATCGTGCCGCGGATGGAACGCAGCTATGCGATGATCCACCGCGTCGTCGCGGCGCTCGACGCAGCATCGCTCGAACAGGGGCGGCGTCTCGGCGTCCGTCTCGCGCGTGAAACATTGCTGTCACAAGGGCTGATCGACCCCGATCTCCTCGAAAGGCAGGAAAGATGACGACGACTGGACAATCGTTGCGCGCAGACAATGATTCGGCCACCGCACCGACGCCGCCCAGCTTTGGCCCCGAGCGTTTCTTCAACCGCGAACTCAGCTGGCTCGCGTTCAACCGCCGGGTGATGGAAGAAGCGCGCAACCCCGCGCATCCGCTGCTCGAACGTCTCCGCTTCCTGTCGATTTCGGGCAGCAACCTCGACGAATTCTTCATGGTCCGCGTCGCGGGTCTCAAGGGGCAGCAATTGCAGGGGATCGACGATCCCTCCGCCGACGGCCGCTCGCCGGGGCAGCAACTCGCCGAGATCGAGGCCGAGGTAAACCGCCTCGTCGACCAGCAGCAGAGCGAGTGGCAGTTGCTTCACCGCCAGCTTGGCGAACAGGGCATCGTCGTCCACGGCACGGGATCGAATAAGGACGCGCTGCGCTCCGCCTTGCGCCAGTATTTTATCGATCAGATTTTCCCGATTCTGACCCCGCAGGTTCTCGATCCGGCGCATCCCTTTCCCTTCATCCCGAATCGCGGGCTCGGGATTATTTTCGATCTCCAGCGCAAGGCGAATGGAGAGACGGTGCGCGAACTGGTGATGATCCCCGCGGCGCTGCCGCGTTTCGTCCCGGTGCCAGGGCAGGGCAGCGCGTTCGTGCCGATCGAATATCTGATCGAGATTTTCGGCGACCTGTTGTTTCCCGGCTTCACGATCCGCTCGCTTGGCGTGTTCCGCATCATCCGCGACAGCGATATCGAACTCGAAGAAGAGGCCGAGGATCTCGTCCGCCTGTTCCGGACCGCGATCCGCCGCCGCCGCCGTGGCCGGGTGATCCTGCTCGAACTCGAAGCCGATATGCCCGGCGAGATTGCCGAAGTGCTCAACGCCGATATTCAGGGCCATGAGGCGATCGTCGCCAAGATCGGCGGCTTCATCGGCCTTGCGGCGCTGTCGGCGCTCGTCGACGTCGATCGGCCCGACCTCAAATTCCCGGCCTATTCGGCGCGCTTTCCCGAGCGTATCCGCGAACATGGCGGCGACTGCTTTGCGGCGATCCGCAGCAAGGATATCCTCGTCCACCATCCCTATGAAAGCTTCGAGGTCGTTCTCGCTTTCCTGCGCCAGGCCGCGGCCGATCCCGACGTCGTCGCGATCAAGCAGACGCTCTACCGCGCTGGCGACCAGTCGCCGGTCATCCGTGCGCTGATCGAGGCGGCCGAGGCGGGCAAGTCGGTGACCGCGGTCGTCGAGCTCAAGGCGCGTTTCGACGAGGAGCAGAATCTGCTCTGGGCGAACCAGCTCGAACGCGCGGGCGTGCAGGTCGTCTACGGCTTTATCGAGTGGAAGACCCACGCCAAGATCTCGATGGTCGTCCGCCGCGAAGGGCAGGGGTATCGCACCTACTGCCACTTCGGCACCGGCAATTATCATCCGGTGACCGCGCGCATTTACACCGATCTCAGCTTCTTCACCGCCGATCCGCGCGCCGGGCGCGATGCGGCGCAGCTGTTCAATTACATCACCGGCTATGTCGAACCCGAACGGCTCGACCTGATCACCATGTCGCCGCTCAATATGCGCACGCATCTTTGCGAGTTGATCGATGCGGAAACCGCCGCGGCGAAGGCGGGAATGCCGTCGGGGGTGTGGGCCAAGATGAACAGCCTCGTCGACCCCGACATCATCGACAAACTCTATGAAGCGAGCGCGGCGGGCGTGCCGATCGAACTGATCGTGCGCGGCATCTGCTGCCTGCGTCCGGGCGTGGCGGGGTTGTCGGAGACGATCCGCGTCAAATCGGTCGTTGGCCGCTTTCTCGAGCATAGCCGCATATGGGCTTTCGCGAATGGCGCGCCGCTGCCGCACCGCGGGGCCAGACTCTACATCAGCAGCGCCGACTGGATGCCGCGCAACTTCGACCGCCGGGTCGAATATATGATCCCGATCGAGAATCCGACCGTTCACGACCAGATATTGGACCAGGTGCTCGTCGCGAACCTCATCGACAATGAACAAAGTTGGATCCTGCAATCCGACGGCACCTCGGTGCGCGTGATGCCTGGCGACAAGCCATTCAATTTGCATCATTATTTCATGACGAATCCGTCGCTTTCGGGACGCGGCACGGCGCTTCACAAACGCCAGGACGTTCCGACGCTGGCCTTCAACATGCGCGAAGATTGAGAAAATAGACTTGGGTTCGCTGCGTACATCCAAACAGGCGGTTCACCGCTCTGCGGTCATCGATATCGGTTCCAACTCGGTCCGCATTGTCGTTTACGAAGGGCCGGCGCGCGCACCGGCCGTGATCTTCAACGAAAAGGTCGCCGCGGGCCTGGGGCGCGGTCTCGCCGTCGACGGCCGCATCGCGCCCGAAGACGCCGAACGCGGCCTCGTCGCGCTCCGCCGCTACGCGCTGCTCGCAAAGCATATGGACGTGAAGGATGTGCAATGCGTCGCAACCGCTGCGGTGCGCGACGCGATCAATGGTCCGGAATTCATCAAGGCGGCCGCCGAAGCTGGCCTCCAGATACGGCTGCTTTCAGGCGAGGAGGAAGCAGAGGCCGCCGGTTACGGTGTGCTTTCCGCAATCCCCGACGCGCATGGCATCGCCGTCGATCTTGGCGGCGGCAGTCTGGAACTCGCCGAAGTGTCGGACGGCAAGGTCGGCCGCCGCGCGTCCTTCCCGCTCGGCGTGCTGCGACTGCCCGCGCTGCGCAAGGATGGCGATCAGGCATTCGAGCGTTCGATCCGCAAGATGCTGAACGCGGCAGGCTGGCCCGACGGGCTGACCGGCCAGCCGCTCTATCTCGTCGGCGGTTCGTGGCGTGCGCTGTCGCGCCTCGATCTCGAACTGACGCGCGACCCGCTCGCGGTGCTTGACCAGCATAGCTTGCCGCGCAGCGCGCTGCGCCGCCTGATCCGCGCCTCGAAACGGCTAAGCTTCGAGGAACTGCGGGCCATCCCCGGCATGGCGTCGAACCGCGCCGCTGCCTTGCCCGATGCGGCGGCGCTGCTCGCCGCGCTGGTCAATATCCTCGACGTGCCCGAAATGACGGTGTCGTCGTCGGGGCTTCGCGAGGGGCTGCTGTATCAGGCGCTCGATGCGCAGACGCGCGCGCAGGACCCGCTGATTGTCGCCGCCGAATTCGAGGGACGGCGCCTCGCGCGTTTCGCCCCGCACGGCCGGGCGATCGCCGACTGGATCGCGCCTTTGTTCGACGACGAAGCACCCGCCGACAGTCGCGTCCGGCTCGCGGCAAGCCTGCTCAGCGATGTGGCCTGGTCGGCGAATCCGGATTTCCGCGCCGAGCGCGGCACCGAGATCGGCCTGCATGGCAACTGGCGCAGCATCGATATTCCAGGGCGCATCCTGCTCGCACGCGCGCTGTATGCAGGCTTTGGCGGCGCCGATGCCGAATTCCCGGCGATGGGGACCCTTGTTTCGCCCGAACGGCTCGCGCGGGCGCGCCAATGGGGGCTTGCGATCCGCCTCGCCCAGCGCCTCACGGGCGGTGTCGAGGCGCCGCTGAAGGCAAGCGGTATTGCGCTGGTCGGCGGCAAGCTGAAGCTTTGCCTCGATGCCGGCTGGCATCAGCTCGCCGGCGAATCGGTCGAGCGCCGACTGCGCGTGCTGGCGCAGGCACTCGATGCGAAGGCAGAGCTGGTGTTGCTTTAGATTTCAATCGCCGCGTTTGGATCGATTTCGCTCATCACCAGCTTGCCGTTGACGACGGCGAAACCCATCCGTCCTTCGACGAGATCGAGCGCGGCATGGCCAAACACGTCATAGCGCCAGCCCTGCATCATCTGGATGCCTTCGCGGGCGCCCGCCGCGAGTGCTTCAAGATCGTCGCTGCGCGCGATCAGCCGCGCCGCGACATTCAGCTCACGCGCCCGAATTTTCAGAAGCAGTTTCAGCAGGTCGGCGACCAAAGTACCTTCCTTGCCGAGGCCCGGACCGCGCGGCGCGCGATCGGGCATCTCGTCCTTCGACATCGGCTTGGCACTGGCGATCGCATCCATCAACCGGCCGCCGATGTCATTCGTACGCCAGGTTGCTGATAGCCCGCGCACGCGTCCCAGCCCGTCCTGATCCTTCGGCGGATGTGCGGCGAGGTCGGCGAGCGTCTCATCCTTGACGATGCGGCCGCGCGGGAGGTTCTTTGTCCGCGCTTCGCGCTCGCGCCACGCCGCGAGGGCCTGCAGGCGGCCAAGCACGTCGAGTTTGCGCGTCGGGATCTTGATCCGCTGCCACGCCTTTTCGGGATCGACGCTGTAATTGGCGGGATCGGCGAGCTTTTCCATTTCCTCGTCGAGCCAGTGACCGCGGCCGGTCTTGATCAGCTTGTCGAGCATCATCGGGAAAATCTTGGCAAGGTGTGTCACGTCGCCGACGGCATAGTCGATCTGGCGCTTGTCGAGCGGACGGCGGCTCCAGTCGGTGAAGCGCGCGCCCTTGTCGAGCTGCAGCCCGATCCAGGCCTCGACGAGGTTCGAATAACCCACCTGTTCGGCCTGACCGAGCGCCATCTGGCCGATCTGCGTGTCGAAGATCGGGTGCGGCGTCTTGCCGGTCAGGTTAAAGATGATTTCGACATCTTGCCCGCCGGCGTGAAAGACTTTCAGCATGTCCTCATTGTCGACGAGCAGGTCGAGCAGGGGCTTTAAGTCGATACCGGGCGCCATCGGGTCGATCGCCGCGGCATGGTCGCGGTCGGCCACCTGGATCAGGCAAAGCTCTGGCCAGAAAGTATTTTCGCGCATGAATTCGGTATCGACGGCGATGAAATCGCTGCCCTGAATGAGGTCGCAAAATTCGACGAGCGCGGCGTTGGTTTCGATCAACGGATGGACTTGCATAGCGCGCCTATACAGCTAGTTGAGACGAACGGGCAGGAAAATTTGCGCGTGCTCTTCGGGTTGCGGAGCCGGAACACCGGCCAAGGAGAAAACGAAGGGATTTGGGGCATGATGTGGCTCGGTTGGGCGTTTGCCGCGCTCGCTTTCATATTGCTTTTCGGCCAATATATGGCGGGACAGGCCGATATCTTCGTGTCGATCGCCAATCCACGGCCGCTCGACGAAGAATCTATGGTTGTGACGTTGAAAGGCTGGGGCTTCGCGGCCGAGGCCGCGCAGCCATTCGTAACCCCCGAATCCGATCACGGCCTGTGCGACGTGCGTGTGTTCGCGACGCGGCGCCAGATGCTCGTGGCTATCGCGACCTTCGGTTTCCTGCGGCCCGTCACCGTCGCATGGCGCGCGCATGCCGGAATCCTGCCGTTGGGGGTCGCGTGATGCCGATCGTCAAGCTCGGCGACGAGGGACGCTGGACCAATTATCATGGCACGGGCACCTGCGAGGCGGCGACACGCTTTGCCTTGCGCAGCGGCGATGCTGCGCGCGGGCGCGACGAGGTCGCGATTGCGGCGAAATCGGTGCAGGACTGGCTGATACAAGCGCAAGCGGCGGGTCGCCGCGTCCGGCCTCTGGGTGCGGGATGGTCCCCGTCGAACGTCAATATCAGTTCGCAAAGCTGGTTGCTCCACACGCGCCGTTTCAACCGCTGCTTCCGGATCGGCGCCAGCGATGTCCTGCGCGGCATCGACGCCGACGGCTTGATGCTTGTCGAGGCGGGGGCGCTTGTCGACGAGGTGTCGGACAAATTCGAGGAGCAGGGTCGTTCGCTGTGGACCAGTGGTGCGGGCAACGGCCAGACCTTCGCGGGCGCATCCGCCACAGGCACCCATGGCTCGATGATCGCGCGCGGCGGTATCCAGGATCACATCCGTGCGGTGCAGATCGTGACGCCCGCGGGTATCCACTGGATCGAGCCCGTGGCGGGCGTGATGAGCGACGCCTTTGTCGCTGCGACCGGATCGACGGTGCTGCGCGATGACAATATATTTGCCGCCGCGCAGCTTCCCGTCGGCTCGCTTGGTATCGTGACTGCGCTCGTCGTCGACAGCGTCCCAAAATTCCTTGTCCGCCCGATCCAGAATCTGCGCAAGGTCGAACGCGCCGCGCTCGACTGGCTCGCCGCGGGCGACTTTCGGCGCTTCTCCGCGGCCTACGCGCTCGATCAGGACCCCGCATTCGTCCAGATGATCGTCAATCCGTACAAACCGTTCAAACGGCCCGTGATGCTGCGTTTTCTCTATCGCGAGCCTTGGCGCGACGATTATCCCCGGGCCACAGCCGGCCAACTTGGCGCGGGATATGATGCGCTCAGTCTGCTCGGGCGATTGCTCAACGATTATCCTTGGGCGCGCGGTCCGCTGCTCCAATTCGCGATGAAACAAGGCTATGCCAGCGGCCCCGATATCGACGTGCCGCCGGTCTATGGCAGTTGGGGCGAGGGGCTCGATACGCATCGCCCCCTGGCCGACCTGTTCAACGCCTCGGTGACCATCGACCGTGCCGACCTTGCGCGCGCCTTCGGACGCATCTGCGCGGTCTATGCACGCTACGGCGGCTCGACCGTTGTCACCGTCCGCTTCATGGAGCGGGCGCAGGGCCTGCTCGCGCCTGCGCGCTTTACCCATAATGCAGTGATCGATTTCGACGGTCCGCGCAGCCCGCGTACCGCCGACGCCTATGCCCGCGTCGTCGAATGTCTTGATGCAGAAGGGATCGGCTTCACGCGCCACTGGGCCAAAAGCTGTCATCTGGATGCAGCGCGCGTCGCCGCCGACTATGGCGAGGATTTTCGCCGCTGGCGCGCGGCGCGCGACCGGCTTCTTCCTGACCCCGCCCACCGCGCGCTGTTCGGCAGCGAGGTGCTCGACAACCTTGGCCTGACCTCTTGATTTACGACCTCAACCCTTGACAAATCGCTCGCCGCGCTGCCTTAGGCGCGGCAATATCGGCATGTTTTGCGCGTGCCTTCCGGACATGAGAGACCCAAGAAATGCACGCCTATCGTACTCATAATTGTGGCCAGCTTCGCGCCGAAGATGTTGGTCAGACGGTCCGTGTCTCGGGCTGGGTGCATCGCAAGCGCGACCATGGCGGGCTGCTCTTTGTCGATCTTCGCGACCATTATGGTCTCACGCAGATCGTCGCGGACTCGAGCGACGCGGCCTTTGCGACGCTCGATGGTCTGCGCGCCGAAAGCGTCGTGACGATCACCGGCGACGTCGTCGCGCGTTCGCCCGAAACGACCAACGCAAACCTGCCGACCGGGGCGATCGAAGTGCGCGCGCGCGAGGTCATGGTGCAGTCGGCGGCGATTGAGCTGCCGATGCCGGTCGCGGGTGAACAGGAATATCCTGAGGATATCCGCCTGAAATACCGTTTCCTCGACCTGCGCCGCGACCGCCTGCACGCCAACATCATGCTGCGCTCGAACGTCATCGCGTCGTTGCGTCGCCGCATGGTCGATCAGGGCTTTACCGAGTTCCAGACCCCCATCCTGACCGCCTCGTCGCCCGAGGGCGCGCGCGACTATCTGGTGCCGAGCCGCGTTCATCCCGGTAAATTCTATGCGCTGCCGCAGGCGCCGCAGATGTTCAAGCAGTTGCTGATGGTCGCGGGCTTCGATCGCTATTTCCAGATCGCGCCCTGCTTCCGCGACGAAGATGCGCGCGCCGACCGCTCGCCCGGCGAATTCTATCAGCTCGATTTCGAGATGAGCTTCGTCACGCAGGACGACGTCTTCAACGCGATCGAGCCGGTGCTGGCGGGCGTGTTCGCGGAGTTTGCGAACGGCAAGTCGGTGACCCCGGCCGGTTCGTTCCCGCGCATTCCGTATCGCGAATCGATGCTGAAATATGGCAATGACAAGCCCGATCTGCGCAACCCGCTGATCATCACCGACGTCTCGTCGCACTTTACCGGCTCGGGCTTCGGACGCTTTGCCGATATCGTCGCAGCGGGCGACGTCGTGCGCGCGATCCCGGCACCGGGAACCGCAGAGAAGAGCCGCAAATTCTTCGATGACATGAACAGCTGGGCGCAGGGCGAAGGCTTTGCCGGCCTCGGCTATGCGACGCGGAAGGGTGGCGAATGGGGCGGCCCGATCGCCAAGAACCACGGCACCGAAAAGATGGACGCGCTCGCTGCCGAGCTTGGCATCGGCCCCGACGATGGCCTGTTCTTTGCCGCGGGCAAGGAAGCGACCGCCGCCAAGCTTGCGGGTTTCGCCCGCACCCGCGTCGCCGAGCAGCTCGAGCTGATCGATCCGAACAAGTTCGAAATGTGCTGGATCGTCGACTTCCCGATGTTCGAGGCGGACGAGGACACCGGCAAGATCGATTTCAGCCACAATCCGTTCAGCATGCCGCAGGGCGAACTGGAAGCCTTGGAAACCAAGGACCCGCTCGACATCCTCGCGTGGCAATATGACATTGTCTGCAACGGCGTCGAACTGTCGTCGGGTGCGATCCGGAACCATCGTCCCGATATCATGTACAAGGCGTTTGAAATCGCAGGGTACAGCCAGGCCGATGTTGATGCGAACTTCAGCGGCATGATCAACGCGTTCAAATTCGGCGCGCCGCCGCACGGCGGCTCGGCGCCGGGCGTCGATCGCATCGTGATGCTGCTCGCCGACGAGCCGAACATCCGCGAAGTCGTCGTCTTCCCGATGAACCAGAAGGCCGAAGACCTGATGATGAACGCGCCAGCGCCGGTCAGCGACAAACAGCTCAAGGAACTCGGCATCCGCATCGTCGACGGCCCGAAGAGCTAAGGCGTGAGCGAACCCCGGGAGCACCGGCTGGAAACGCCGGAGGGCGATATCTGCTGGTTCGAATGGGGTGAGCGGGGCGAGGGGGCTTCGCTGCTCCTGCTGCATGCGACGGGATTTCACGCGCGCCTGTGGGATCAGGTCGTCGCGGCGCTGCCTGCCGATACGCATGTCATCGCGCCCGACCATCGCGGCCATGGGCGCAGTTTCCGCCCGGCGACACTCGCCAACTGGGCGGCGACCGCCGACGTTTTGCTGCCGCTGCTCGACGGGCTCGGCGGCCATCCGCTCGTCGGCTGCGGGCACAGCATGGGCGCCTATATGCTGACGCGGCTCGCTTCGCAGCGGCCGGCCGCCTTCGCCCATCTTGTCCTGATCGATCCGGTGATCATGGACCCCGCCTTTTACGAAGAAGAGGCGGCCAGCCCGATCCCCGATCCAGCCGAGCATCCCGTCGCGCGCCGCCGCAATAGCTGGTCGAGCGTAGAGGAGATGCGTGCCCGTTTTGCCGAACGGCCGCCCTATGCGAACTGGGATCCGCGCATCCTTGCCGATTACTGCACCCATGGCCTTGTCCCCGCTGCGGACGGCGAGGGACTGGAGCTCGCCTGTCCTCCGGCGCTTGAGGCGTCGGTCTATCAAAATGCGCTGCGCACCAGCCCGCATGAATGGCTCCACTATCTCACGGTTCCCTCCACGGTGATCCGCGCACCGACCGGCGAACGTGGCGGGCCGCTCGATTTTTCGCTGAGTCCGACCTGGACCGGCCTGGGTATGGCGATCGGCGCGGAGCGCGACGAACTATGGGCCGACCAAAGCCATTTTATACCGATGGAGGCGCCAGCGCGCGTCGCCGCGCTGCTCGCCGAGCATCTTTGATTCCGCCGATAAGAAAGCCGGCGCACCCTGTGCCAGAAAATGACATCGCCGCATCGTCCGCTTGGTAGGACGCTTTCTCTTGGCTAGGATAACCCGATGAGCATCTCCCTTTCCGACTATGAAGCCGGCGCCAAATATGACGGCGACTATTCCGACGCCATTGCGGTGCTCGAGGACCGGATCGAACGGCTGCAGGCCGCGCACATCACCCGCGGGCAGCGCAGCATCATCATGTTCGAAGGCTGGGACGCGGCGGGGAAGGGCGGGATCATCCAGCGGCTGACCGCGTCGCTCGACCCGCGCTATTTCGAAGTATGGCCGATCAGCGCGCCGACCGACGAGGAAAAGGCGCGGCATTTCCTGTGGCGTTTCTGGAAGCGCCTGCCCGGCAACCGCGAAATATCGATCTTCGACCGCAGCTGGTACGGCCGCGTACTGGTCGAGCGCGTCGAAGGCTTCGCCACCGAGGCCGAGTGGCGCAAGGGCTATGATGAAATCAACGAGTTTGAGGCGCAGCTGACCGGCAATCGCACCAACCTCGTCAAACTCTTCATCCATGTGACGCAGGACGAACAGGACAAGCGGTTTGCCGACCGGCTCGACAATCCGTGGAAGCGCTGGAAAACCGGCACCGAAGATTATCGCAACCGGGCGAAGCGCAAGGACTATCTGGCCGCGATGGACGAGATGTTCGCGCAGACGAACACGCGCTGGGCGCCGTGGAAAGTGATCGACGGCAACAACAAGAAGGCGGCGCGCATCGCTGCGCTGACGCATATCATCGAAACGCTCGAAGCCGTTGTGCCAATGACGCCGCCCGACCTGGACCCCGCGGTCGTCAAACTCGCGAGCAAGGCCTTCGGCTACAAGCCCAAAGACTAGGCTTTTCGGCCTTCTTGGCTAGCAATCGGGCGCCCCAGCCGCTACATGAGACTGATGAGCCGCGCCAAAAGAACCGATGACTGGGGTTTTCCCCGATGGCGCCCCTATGGATCGAGCACCGAGGCGCAGAAGGTGCGCCTTTGCGATCGCCACGGCTGCACCAACCCCGGCAATTGCCCCGCGCCGAAATCGCCGAACAGCCCTGAGCGCTGGTATTTCTGCGAAACCCACGCCGCCGAATATAACCGCGGCTGGGATTATTTCGAAGGATTGAGCGCCGAAGATGCGGCGGCGCGGGCGGCCGATGAAACGCGCGACGCCGGAGCCTATGCAAAGGCGCAGCATTACGCGTGGGGCGGATCGGGCGACGGCACCCGCAGCGCGGACGAAATGCGCGCGCTCGAAATTCTCGACCTCGAACCCGACGCCGATTTCGAGGCGACGAAAAAGGCGTGGCGCAATCTCGCCAAGGAAACCCACCCCGACGTGAAACCCGGCGATGCCGACGCGGCGAAGCGCTTTGCCGCAGGGCAGGCGGCGTTCGAGGTGCTGAAGCAGGCCGAAGAACGCAAGAGCTGGAAGCCGGCTTAGCGGTTTTGCGCTGACGGCTGCTAGCGACCGATTTCAGACATTGAACAAGGCACCTAGGTTCCGACGATGCGCACGCGATACACATTGTTACGAGAGGCCGTTGCTAACTTGGCCGCGCCCGCCGACGCGCAAGTTGCTTATCTCGACCGCAGCTTCTCAGGCTTGACCGGCGGACAGAGCGCCGAGGTGTATGGCAACGATGAGCTAGGCCGCGTTGACAAAAGACTTCAACCATAGTCGCACAGCTGCAAGGTTGAG
>CAYRQX010000081.1:0-15386 GCA_964426485.1 uncultured Sphingopyxis sp.
CCCCCGCGCGCTTCAGTTCCTCGCGGAAGGTCGTCGCGACGCTGACGCTGTCGAAAACCGCGTCGACCGCGACCTTGCGCGCGCCCTCGACGCCTGCGAGCACCTTTTGCTCCTCGATCGGGATGCCCAGTTTCTTATAAACTTCGAGAATCTCGGGATCGACCTCGTCGAGGCTGCCAAGCTTGGGCTTTGGTTTCGGCGCTGCGTAATAATAGGCGTCCTGATAGTCGATCGGCGGCACGTTGAGCTTCGCCCAGTCGGGCGTCTCCATCGTCTGCCAATGACGAAACGCCTTCAGCCGCCAGTCGAGCATCCATTCGGGCTCGTTCTTCTTCGCCGAAATGAAGCGGACCGTATCCTCGGTCAGCCCCTTCGGCGCGAAGTCGGTCTCGATGGTCGAGGACCAGCCATGCTCATAATCGGCGACCTTCGCCGCGGCGTCATGCGCGGCCTGGTCTTTCACGGGGAGGTCTGTGTTGTCGGTCATATCTCTAACTCGTCGCCCCCGCGTAGTCGGGGGCCGCTATCGGTTTACTCGGCGTCGCAGGAGCAAGGCCTCCAGCGGCCGCCGCCTGCACGGGGGCGACGGTCAAGGTCGCCAGGCTGATCTCTTGCAACGCCCCGCGTACCGCGCCGTTCACGACGCCCCAATGCGGCTGCACCTTGCAGCTGCCCTCCAGCGAGCAATCATGCCGTCCTTCGGCAACGCAGGAGGTGAGGGCGATCGGTCCTTCGACCGCTTCGATGATATCGGCGACGCTGATTGCCGCTGCGGGCCGCGCCAGCCGCACCCCGCCGCCGCTGCCGCGCGAGGCGACGAGCAGCCCGGCGCGCGCAAGGCTGCTCACCAGCTTCTGCGCGGTGGGCCCCGGAATCCCGGTCTGTTCGGCTAGCATGCCGGCGTGAATCGGCCCGGAACCGTAATGGGACCCGCATTGGCGCGCGGCGGCGCTCATCAGCACCACGGCATAATCGGCAAGGTTGGACAGGCGCATTGTTCTTTTCCGTCGCAGTTGCGAACGATTCTTAACTGGAGTAAATCACTCCACTTACATAGGCGTGCGGCGGTCGCGACGCAAGCAATCGCGAATAGGCGCGACGATAGAAAAGCTGCGCCAAAAAAAAAGGCACCCATCCGGTCGAAACCAAATGAGTGCCAAGATGAAGGTCTCGTCCTCGTCAAAGGAAGAGCTCTTCTGGGTCGCAAGGGGGAATTATGCCGATGCGATGATTCGCGATTGGATGAAAACGCCAAAACGACGGGACAACTAATTTTCGAACGTTAACGCGGCCGCGTGCGGGATACCCGGCAATCCCGTCATCATTGCGAGCGAAGCGAAGCAATCTCCAGCTACCGGCCTTGCGTGACGTCGACCGCTGGAGATTGCTTCGTCGCTACGCTCCTCGCAATGACGGCGGGGTGGAGCCTCAGGTCTCGGAAACGAGCGGGCTCACCTTTCCGGCGAGCTGCTTGCGGCCCTTGGTGGTCGCCTCGGTATAGCGTGTGGGCGTGCCGAGCTGGCCGGGGGTCGCCCCGGCAAAGCGCTTGATCTCGCGGATCAGGTGCGACTGGTCGTAAAAGGCATCGCCCAGCTGCGCCGATTCGAGCCCTTCGCCGCGTGCGAGCGCCGATGCGGCGCGCACCGCGCGATATTTGCGCGCCAGCATCCGCGGCGGCAGCCCGTAATAATGTTTGGTCATCCGCTCGACCGAACGGATCGACATGCCCGTCGCCTCGACCAGTTCGGGAACCTGTGGCGAGGGCGACGCCGTCAACCACTGATCGACGGTGCGGATGAACCACATCGGCGCGGGCTCGTTCCGGGTGAGCACCTCGCGCGCGAAATTATTGCCGATGACCAGCCGTTCCTCGACATTCGCGGCGTTCTCCAGCGCCGCCGCGACCTCGTCGATCCATGGGCCGAACAGGTCGGCGGCGTCCATCGCGCGGTCGGTCAGCTTGTCGGCATCGTCACCCATCAGGGCCGCCCAGCCTGCGGGCAACATGCCAAAACCGAACATCTGGGTCGGGCAATTGCTGATCGCGCGCACGCGTCCGCTCGTCGGTCCGACGATAGTCGCCCGGCAGACCGGCGCGCGATGATCGTCGGCGAAGACATATTCGCCGTCGGCGGCGGTCACGAAACGGAACTGCGGGCGGTCGGCGCGCTCATATTCGTCGAAACGCGGCATGTTGATGCGCGCGAAATAAAAGCTCGACACCATGTCCGCCAGATCGGGATCGGGCGGGAAATAGTGAAGTTCGAACGGCGCGCTGCCGTCCACACCCCCAGGCGAGGAAGAAACATCCGACATGAGACCCAGACCTTTGGCAGCCGTGACCCGGTTTGCCTTATTTTCTGGATTAAATCATTTGCGTTTCATTCCCGCGCGTCAAGCGCCAATCGTCAATTTGCTTCACCCTTCTGCGCCGTGATCCACACATCGACGCGGCGTTCGAGTATGTCGAGCGGCACCGGACCCGATTCGAGCACGACGTCGTGGAAGGTGCGGAAATCGAACTTGTCGCCCAGCGCCGCCTGCGCGCGGCCGCGCAATTCCATGATCTTGAGCTTGCCGATCAGGTAAGCCGTCGCCTGGCCCGGATAGACGATATAGCGTTCGATGGCCTTTTCGATGTCGCCATCGGGGTTCGGCGTATTGTCCTTCAGATATTGAATCGCCTGCTCGCGGCTCCACCTTTTGTCGTGGATGCCGGTGTCGACGACGAGGCGACACGCGCGCCACAGCTCCATCCCGAGTCGGCCGAAATCGCTGTAAGGATCGGTGTAAAAGCCCATGTCCTTGGCGAGCTCTTCGGTATATAGGCCCCAGCCTTCGGTATAGGCGGTGAACCCCCCGAAGCGGCGGAACGGCGGCAGGCCGGTCAGCTCGGTCTGCACCGCGCGCTGCAAATGATGCCCCGGAACCCCCTCATGATAGGCGAGCGCCTCAAGCTCGGTCTTCGACATATCGCGCAGGTCATAGAGATTGACATAATAGGTGCCCGGCCGCGACCCGTCGGGCGAGGGTGACTGATAGAATGCCTTGCCCGCCGATTTCTCGCGAAACGCCTCGACCGCCTTCACCTGCAGATGCGCCTTGGGCAGCGTGTTGAAAAAGGCCGGCAGCCGCGCCTCCATCGCCTTCACCTTGGTGTCGACGTCGGCGAGATAGGCTTCGCGGGTCGTATAATAATATTGCGGGCTGGTGCGCAGATGCGCGAAAAATTGCTGCAGCGTGCCCTTGAAGCCGACCTGCGCCATGATTTTCTTCATCTCGCCATGGATGCGCGCGACTTCGGACAGGCCGAGGTCGTGGATCTCGGTCGCGGTCATGTCGGTCGTCGTATAATTGGCGAGCAGGGCCTCATAATAGGCCTTGCCGTCGGGCAGGCGCCACACGCCATCCTGCGTCGGCGCGCTCGCCTGCTGGCGCTTCATTTCGGCGAGCAGGCGGCGATAGGCGGGGCCAGCGCTTTCGCTCCATGCCACCTTGGCCGACGCGATCAGCCGCGCCTTTTCGGCATCGGCGATCACAAGCTTGCCGACCTTCGCGGTGATATCTTCGATCACCGCATTGTCGGGTTTCTGCAAATTGCCGATGTCGGAGATAAGATAGGCATAGACCCATTTCGGCGGCTGGATGCCCTTCTTCGCGCGCTCGGCCGACTGCGCCGACAGCGCGTCGAGTATTGGGCCAAGCCCGCGGATGCGTTCGACATAGGCTTCGGCTTCGGCGGCGCTCGCGACCCGGTGAATGTTGATCAGGAACGCGGGCATCTGGCTCTGCGCGCCGTTCATCTGGTCGAAGACATAGCCATGGTTGCGATAGGGAAACAGGCGCGCCGCACGCGCCGCCTGTGCATTGAACAGCTCGAACGACAGCGCGTCATCGGCGGACATCGTGACGGGATCGAAGCTGCCGCGCATCGCTTCGGCGGTCGCTTGTTGCAGCTTCTGGCTCGCGACCGCGGCTTCGTCGCTGACATCGTTCCATTTGCCATAATCGGCGTCGCGAATACCGCGATAGGCCTTGCCCTGCGGGCTCAGCGAAAGCTGCGCCGCGTCATAATTTTCAAAGAATTGCGCGAGGTTCGCGCCCGCCGGGGCGGCTTCGGGGGCGGGGGTCGATGCCGCGGTGGCAGGCGCGTCCTGTACGGCGGCCGGCGCGCAGCCAGCGACGACGAGCAGGGCGAGACTGGTGGACAGGCGAGCGACGACTTTGAGATGCGACACGAATTTCTCCCGGTTTTTCCGATGCGCCCGGGGCTTGCCATAGCGCCGCCGTGCGCGCAATGGCGGGCCATGTCGCTCTTCGCCTCGCTCACCGACGCCGCCTATGCGCTTGTTCGCCCGTTCGTCCACGCCACCGATGGCGAGGCCGCGCATAACCTCACGCTGAGCGCGCTCCAGCCGCTGCCGCGCGCGCGCCATGCGCTGACCAGCCCGGCGCTCGCGACCGAGCTTGCCGGGCTCAAATTCCCGAACCCCGTCGGCCTCGCGCCCGGCTTCGACAAGGATGCGCGCGTCGCGCATGTCATGCCGCATTTCGGTTTCGGCTTTGTCGAGGTCGGGACGCTCACCCCGCTGCCGCAGGACGGCAACCCGCGCCCGCGCCTGTTCCGGCTCGTCGAGGATCAGGCGGTGATCAACCGCATGGGGTTCAACAATGGCGGGCAAGAGAAGGCGGCCGAGCGCATCGCGTGCCTTCGCCGCTATGGCCTGCCGGTGCCGCTCGGCATCAATATCGGCGCCAACAAGGACAGCGCCGGCGGCGATGCCGCCATCGCCGATTATGCGAAGGGCACCGCAGCGATGGCGCCGCTCGCCGATTATCTGACGGTCAATATCTCTTCGCCGAACACACCCGGCCTCCGGGCGCTTCAGGACAAGGGCGCGCTCGAAGCCTTGCTCGACGGAGTTGCCGCAGCACAGCCCGCGGGCGCGGCCAAGCCGGTGTTCCTGAAAGTCGCGCCCGACCTCGAACCTGCCGACATCGACGACATCGTCGCGGTGGCGATGGGCAAGGGGCTTGCGGCGGTCATCGTATCGAACACCACGATCGCGCGTCCCGCACTCGCATCGCGCCATGCCGGGGAGACCGGCGGTCTTTCGGGCGCGCCGCTCGCCGGCCTGGCATTGCAACGCGTCAGGGATTTCCGCACCGCGAGCGGCGGCAAGCTGCCGCTGGTCGCGGCGGGCGGCATCGCGTCGCCCGAACAGGCTTGGGATCGCATCCGTGCGGGCGCCAGCCTGGTCCAGATCTATTCGGCGATGGTCTACGAAGGTCCGGGCTTAGCAGGCCGAATTGCGCACGGCCTTGAAAAGCTCGCAGCGCGCGATGGCTTTGCACGTGTGGCCGATGCGGTTGGCACCGCGCACTGACGGGGTTGCCTTGAACCGAGGCGCACGCCAATGTCGCGCGTATGTTGAAAAGATTCATTCCGCTCGCCATTCTTCTTTCCGTCACTGTCTCTTCACCCGCGATTGCGCAGGGCGTTACTTCGTCCGCCGATCCGCGCGCGACCGAGGCGGGGCGCGAGATTTTGCACGAGGGCGGCACAGCCGCTGACGCCGCGATTGCGATGGTCGCGGTGCTGACGCTCGTCGAACCGCAATCGAGCGGCATCGGCGGCGGCGGCTTCATGATCCACCACAATGCCAAGGACGGCAGCATCTCGACGATCGACGGCCGCGAAATGGCGCCTGCGTCGGCGAAGCCCGAACGCTTTCTCGGGCCCGACGGCAAGGCGCGCGGCTATCGGGACGTCATCCCCGGCGGCCTGTCGGTCGGCGTTCCCGGCAATGTGCGCCTCATGGAAATGGCGCACAAGAAATGGGGCAAGCTCGAATGGAAGGCGCTGTTCCAGCCCGCGATCAAACTGGCCGAAGAAGGTTTCCTCGTCACCCCGGCGCTCCACACCTGGCTCGTCCAGTTCGAACCGATGTGGAAAGAATTTCCGGCTCCGCAGGCGATCTATTATGTCGACGGCAAGCCCGCCCCCGTCGGCACGCGCATCAAGAACCCCGCCTATGCAAAGCTGCTGCGCGACATCGCGGCGCGCGGTCCCGAGGCTTTCTATTCTGGCGCCAATGCCAAGGCGATCAGCGACGCGGTCGCCAACGCGCCGCGTCACCCGAGCCAGCTCACCGTCAAGGATATCGCCGCCTATCAGGCGAAGGAGCGACCTGCGGTCTGCACCACCTACCGCGTCTACAAAGTGTGCGGCATGGGTCCGCCCTCGTCGGGCGCTACCACCGTATTCGGCATCCTCGGCATGATCGAGGGCTGGGACATGAAGGCGATGGGCAAGGATAATCCGATGAGCTGGCACCTGCTCGCGGAAGCGATGCAGCTGTCCTACGCCGACCGCGCCGCCTATCTCGGCGACGGCGATTTCGTCGATGTTCCGGTGAAGGGACTGCTCGACAAGAGCTATCTCGCCGAGCGTCGCCAGCTGATCTCGCCCTTTGGCGCGGCGGGCAAATATGAACCCGGCACTCCGCCGGGCGCCGAGCCGCGCGCCGCCGCGCCGCCGGTGCAGGAGCAGGGGACGACGCATTTCGTCACCGTCGACAAGGACGGCAACCTCGTCTCGATGACCTCGACGATCGAAAGCATCTTCGGCAGCCAGCTGATGGCGAACGGCTATTTCCTCAACAACGAACTCACCGATTTCGATCTGGCGCCGACCGAGGGCGGCGTGCCGACCGCGAACCGCGTCGAAGCGGGCAAGCGTCCCTTGTCCTCGATGTCGCCGACGGTCGTTTACGGCCCCGACGGCAAGGTGGTGCTGGCGGTCGGTTCGGCGGGCGGAAAGCGTATCATCATGCATGTGACGAAGGTGCTGGTCGGCGTGCTCGACTGGGGGCTCGATGCCAAGACGGCGATGGAGCTTCCGAATTTGTTCTTCGGGCGCGACGGCGTGCTGATCGAGAATAACGAGGCGGGCAACGCGATCGCCGCGAAGATGAAACCTTTTGGCTACAGCTTCACCGCCACCAGCCTTGGCTCGAAGCTCAACGCGGTCGAGCGGACCGCCGAGGGCTGGCGCGGCGCCGCCGACCCGCGCGGACCGGGCAGCTCGTCGATCGACGGCGCGCCGGCACAGAATTGATCAACGACAACAAAACAGACGTTACGAAATCTCCCTGGAGAGAGGCAGAATGAAGCTGACAAATCCCCATCTCGACCATTTTCCGAGTCTGGTCGCGATGTTCTTCGACCGTGCGGGGCGCGGCGGCGAAGATCCCTTTCTGTGGCGCAAGGCCGACCGCATATGGCATCCGCTGAGCTGGCGACAGGTCGCGAACCAGGTATCGGCGCTCGCGCATAATCTGCGCCAACTGGGGCTGAAAGACGGCGATCGGGTGGTGTTGGTCAGCGAGAACCGACCCGAATGGTGCATCGCCGACCTCGGCATCATGGCTGCGGGCTGCGTCACCGTGCCGACCTATACGACCAACACCGAACGCGACCACCAACACATCCTCGACAACAGCGGCGCCAAGGCGGTGATCGTCTCGACCGCCAAACTCGCGCGGACGCTGATGCCCGCGGTGATGCGATCCGACGCGCATATCGTCATCAGCATGGAAAGCCTGCGCGTCGGCCAACAGGGCGATGTCGCGGTCCACGACTGGGATTCGCTTGTGCAGGGCGGCGAGGCATATATCGAGGAAACCAAGGCGCGGGGCGACGCGATGACGCGCGATGACACGGCGTGCCTCATATACACCAGCGGCACCGGCGGCGCGCCGCGCGGCGTGATGCAGCATCATGGCGCGATCCTGCACAATGCCGCGGGCGCTGCCGAAGTGCTCGTCAATGATTTCGGGATCGGCGACGAAGAGGTGTTCCTGTCCTTCCTGCCTTTGAGCCACGCTTATGAACATTCGGGCGGGCAATTCCTGCCGATCATGGTCGGCGCGCAAATCTATTACAGTGAGGGGCTCGAAAAACTCGTCTCGAACATTGAGGAGACGCGCCCGACGATCATGGTCGTCGTGCCGCGCCTGTTCGAGGTGATCCGCGCGCGGATGATCAAATCGGTCGAAAAGCAGGGCAAGCTCGCCAATTGGATGCTGAACCAGGCGCTGCGCGTCGGCGAAAAGGATTATGAGCGGCGGATGGGCGTGCTCGACCGGCCGGTCGACCTGATCCTCGACAAATTATTCCGGCCGAAGATCCAGAAACGCTTTGGCGGCCGGATGAAGGCGCTGGTGTCGGGCGGCGCGCCGCTCAATCCCGAAATCGGCGTCTTTTTCCACTCGATCGGGCTGACCTTGCTCCAGGGCTATGGCCAGACCGAGGCAGGGCCGGTGATCAGCTGCAACCGCCCGAGCGCCGGGATCAAGATGGACACCGTCGGCCCGCCGCTGATGAACACCGAAGTCCGCATCGCCGACGATGGCGAGATTCTGGTGCGCGGCGAACTGGTGATGAAGGGCTATTGGCGCAATGACGCCGAAACCGCGCGCGTGCTTGTCGATGGTTGGCTGCACACAGGCGACATCGGCCATATCGATGCGCAAGGCCGCATCGTCATCACCGATCGCAAGAAGGATTTGATCGTCAACGACAAGGGCGACAATGTCTCGCCGCAGCGCGTCGAGGGCATGCTGACGCTCCAGCCCGAGATTTTGCAGGCGATGGTCTATGGCGACAAGCGCCCGCACCTCGTCGGCCTGCTCGTCCCCGATCCCGAATGGATGGGCGAATGGGCGGAAGCCGAGGGACTGCCGAAAGATCTGGCGCGGCTGCGCGAACATGAAAAATTCCGCGCCACGATCCGCGCCGCGGTCGATCGCGTCAACGGGCAGCTGTCGGTGATCGAAAAGGTGCGCAAGTTCGACTTCGCCGACGAAGCCTTCACAATCGAGAATGAACAGATGACACCATCGATGAAGATCCGGCGCCATGTGTTGAAGCAGGTTTACGCGGACAAGATCGCAGCCTTGTATAAGGCTTGATGCCCTTTTCCCTTAAGGGGCGGGTTGGGGTCAGGCATATCGAGGTTGCGCTACCCGATGAACCCCACCCCTCTCCTAAAGGCTAGGGTTTGATTATAGCAGGCGGGGTTGCGACCCGAAGAGCTCGGCACAAACCGGTCCCCGCCTGCGACTGAACTCAAAGGTTCAGCCTTTGTCCCCCGCCGGTTTGCGATAGGGGACGAACTCGCCGAAAACGCATGTCGGACCGCGGATCCCGCTCGACCTGTCGACCAGGTGAAAGAAATCGCCTTCGCAAGTCGATGACCCGAACTGGCGTACCACCATGATGTCGCTGTCGCGGGCAAGACCCGGGCAACTATTTTTCAAGTCATTACGGTATACCAGATTGCCGCCGGAACGATAGAGCAAGATGCTGTCAGAAACGCGAATAGTATCATTACTTCGGTAATTCGGGAGGCAGCGGACTGGTTCGCCCGGAATCTTGCCTGCAAGCTGCTTGTCGAGCCGTTCCGCCTGCTTGGGGGTGAGCGCAGCCGCGCCGGGTTCACCCGAACCGGCGGGGGCGCAGCTCGCGACCAGCGGCGCGGCCGCGGTCAGCAGTGCGGCGGCCATCAGGTTCAGCTTCGCCATGAAAATGCTCCTTGAATTAAGCCCTTATGGCTCCGACAGATGAATGGGCGCTGAAGCGGCATCATGCCGCATCCTTGAGCGCGCGGATCCGGCCGAGCTCGGCGGCGGTCGGCGCGCGCAAAAAGGGATTGGTCGCGCGTTCCTCGCCGATGCTCGTCGGCACCGTCGCTTCGCCCGCAGCGCGCGCCGACTCGACCGCGGCGAGTCGCGCGGCCAGTGCCGCATTGTCGGGGTCGACGGTCACCGCAAAGCGCGCGTTCGACAGCGTATATTCGTGCGCGCAATAGACGCGTGTTGCATCGTCGAGCGCGCCGAGCTTCTGCATGTTCGCGAACATCTGTTCGGCGGTGCCTTCGAACAATCGGCCGCAGCCCATCGCGAACATCGTGTCGCCGACGAAGATCGCCGCGTCGCTCGCGAAATGATAGGCGATATGCCCGGCGGTATGCGCTGGCACGTCCCAGACGTCGGCGACATGTTGGCCGAGCCGCACCTGATCGCCGCCCTTCACCTGCACGTCGAGCGTCGGAATGCGTGCGAACTCCGCTGCGGGGCCGGTGATCGTGCAGCCGGTAGCGTCCTTGATTGCCGCATTGCCGCCGGTGTGATCGGGGTGCCAGTGGGTGTTCCAGATATCGGTGATCGTCCAGCCGCGCTCGGCCGCCGCAGCGAGCACGGGCTCGGCAACCGCGGGATCGACGACCATCGTCGCCTTGCTGTCCGGATCATGGACCAGCCAGACATAATTGTCGCTCAGGACGGGGATACGGACGATGTCCAGCGCAGCCATGATATCTCCTTTCCAGCGTCTCGCCCCTTCAAGACGGAGCGGCGGCGCCGGGGCCTTGGTTCGCCTGCTCAGGTCACGAGGGCGTCATAGCCCTGCTCATTGAACTCGATCAGGCAGAATCCGTTGCCGAAGGGATCGGCGAACATCGCCTGTCTGCCATAGGGCAGGTCCAATGTCTCGCCCTCCTGCACTGCACCCGCGGCCAAGGCCCGGGCGACCGCGCTGTCGAGGTCGTCGACCGAAAAGTCGGGATGCACCGGCGTCCAGTGCCGGTTGTAGCGGCGAAAATCGCCGCCGCCGGGACCGATCGCCGTCCCCGCGCGCTTGACGATCAGATAGAGGGGTACCTCGCATCCGATCAGTTCGACGATATCGTCGTCGAACCGCCGCGCTGCGGTCAATCCCAGCGCGCTCGTGTAGAAACGCTCAGCGGCAGCAAGGTCGGGCACGTCGATGTTGATCAACAGGCCCGGCATCGCGCGGCCCTACCAGACGCCGGTGTTGGGCATCGATGCCCAAGGTTCCTGCGGCGGCAGATGGCCTTCCTGCAGCAGCTCGACCGAAATGCCGTCGGGCGAGCGCACAAACGCCATATGCCCGTCGCGCGGCGGACGGTTGATCGTCACCCCGGCTTCCATCAGCCGCTGGCACGTCGCATAGATATCGTCGACCCTGTACGCGAGATGCCCGAAATTGCGGCCGCCGCTATATTCCTCGGCCGGCGAGCCGTCGGCGGGCGGCCAATTATAGGTCAGCTCGACCTCGGCCACGTCACCCTGTCCGGGCGCGGCGAGGAAGATGAGGGTGAACCGGCCGCCCTCATTGTCGAAACGGCGCGTCTCCTCCAAGCCGATCAGCTTGAAGAAATCGACGGTGGCGTCGGGATCCGACACGCGGATCATCGTGTGAAGATATTTGATCATGGCGCCATATTAGGCGCGAAGGGCGCGATCTTCAAACGCTTCGAACAGGAATAGGAATTCGTCCGGCACCGGTGCCGGTGCACCCTGCGCCTCGGCGACATGGACGTAGATCAGTTGCCCGTCGGCGCGCAGATCGTCTTGCCTGGCGCCGTGGAGTTCGAACAAATAGGTCATCGAGCTGGTGCCGACGCGCGAGGCGCGCACGCAAATGTCGATTTCCTCGTCGAGCAGGATCGGCGCGCGATAATTGACTTCGGCGCGCGCGACGTGGAACTCGGGGCTGCTATGCGCCGGCCAGCGGTCGTATACACCGGCGGCGCGCCAGTATTCGGTGATCCCGATGTCGAAATATTCAAGGTAGCGGCTGTTGAACACCACCGCCTGCGCATCGATCTCGGCATAGCGGACGCGCTTTCTGACGGTGAATTTGAAGTCGCTGCGAGCCATGATGATCCTCTAATTTGTCGCGAGCCGCGCGACCGTGTCGATCAGCAGCGCGATGTCGGTATCGCGCGACAGCCGGTGATCGCCGCCCTTGACGAGGGTGACCTGCACATCGTCGCTTGCCAGCGCCGCCGACAGGCGCAGGCTGATGTCGGACGGCACATCACCATCCTCCTCGCCGTGGAGCAGGCGGACGGGACAGGTGAGGGGGATTTCGCTTGTCAGCAGCCGGTTCGCTTCGCCCGACTGAAAGAAACCGCGCGTCGTCATATAGGGCTGGTCGCTGTAGGGCGTTTCTTCGATCAGCGCGCCCTCGGCGAGGATGATCGCCTTCTCGGCGTCGCTGAAACCCCAGTCGGTGAAATCGGGTGCCGGTGCGATCCCGACGAGTCCCGCGACCCGGCCCGCTCCGTCGCGCTGCATCAGCGCCAGTGCGGTGAGCAACATCAGCCACCCGCCCATCGACGATCCCACGACAACCACCGGCCCGTCGGCCTTCGCATCGATCAGGTCGAGCACATCGCCGCGCCAGTCGAGCAAAGTCTGGTCGGCGAACAACCCGTCCGACAACCCGCACCCCGCATAATCGAGCAGCAGGCATGCATGCCCCTCGGCCGCCGCCCAGTCGAACAGCGCGGTCGCCTTGCCCCCCGCCATGTCGGACATATAGCCCGGCAGGAAGACGATCGTCGGGCCGGTACCCGGCGTATGCCGATAGGCGAGCCGCGGGCGGCCCGAACGCTCGAGAAATGACGCTGCGGGCAATAAATAGGGACTGTCCCTATTTATGAGGCCATCGCGTCCGGTCGCGGGCAGTTCATTGGTCATAAATAGGGACAGTCCCTATTTATTGGAGGCGCAGCGAGTCATCAGATGACCCAGTCGATCGTGCTCATCTGCATCACGGCCTGCCCCTTGGCGCGCCGCTTTTCGACCATGATATGGTTGAGCCGCTGGATGGTGTCGCTGCCCGTGGTGATGCACCAGCCGGGCACCACGGCGTGGACGAGGGCGCAGAGGCCGCCATAGATCATCGTCACCCCGAATTTCGACGCGACGCCGAAATGTTCGATGTAATTCTCATCGACGCTCTTCGGGTGGTCGACGAACAGGCGCTTGAGCGACTTGATCATGGGGGGAAGGCTCCTTTCCGGCTGGAGGGTGCCCTAGCCGTGGAGGCCATCTGCCGCAAGACCGGCGCGCGATCCGGGCCGATTATCCCTCCCGCAGGAAGATGTCCTCGATCGGCAGGCCAAAAAGGTCGGCGATGCGGAAGGCAAGGGGGAGCGAAGGGTCATATTTCCCCGTCTCGATGGCGTTGACCGACTGGCGCGATACCTGCAAATGATCGGCGAGATCGCTCTGGCTCCAGTCACGTTCCGCGCGCAGAACCTTCAGGCGATTTTTCATGGGCAGCTGCCGATCGTGCCCAGGGTGATCCTGTTATAGACTGCGCCCAAACCCAGCCCGACGAACCAGAAAAAAGCGGCGCCAAAACCCCCATTACCCGCCGGAACCAGATCGTAATTCTGCAGAAACTCCCAGACCGTCATCACCATCAGGCAAAATCCCGTTGCGAACAGGCACTGCCTGACGTGCAGCATCCGGACATATTCGTCGCTTTCCTCAACCAGCAGACGCATCACGGCCCAGAATACGCCTATGATTGGCAAGGCCGGAGTGATCGCCAGCACATAGGCCGGGAGTCCCGCAATAGCGCTGTGCCGAAAGGTCCAACCGGCGGCGAAGATCAGGATGACATACAGGCTCATCAGAACCGCGAGGCGGATCGTGTAGCGCCGGATCGCGGGGCTTTTATAGGTCGACATGTCAAGGGTGCTCCATAAAGTGACAAGTGTCCTTTACTGAGCACCCTATTGAATGTCAAGGAAACCATACATAATGACAAGCGTCTTATTTCAAGGAGACGCTCAACCCACCAACGGGCTCGGCCAACCGACGCGCACCAGCGTCTCGTCGGGGTCCGACAGCGCGAATTCATACATGCCCCACGGCTTGTGCGTCGGCGCCTTCACAGGACCGAGGATCGCATCGCGCACCCGTTCGGCCAGTTCGTCGACGCGCCCGGTGTAGAGATAGAGGCCGAACGGGTTCTGGTCGCGTTCGGGCCATGTCGGCCGCGACTCATTGGTCAGGTGAAGCTGCCAGCCCTTGCCATCGTCGAGCAGGCGATAGCTGCCATGGTTGCTTACGACCGACAGGCCGAGCCTCTCATAAAAGGCGGTGCTCGCGTCGAGGTCGGAGCAGGGCAGGATCGCGGCGATGCTATGCGGCGGTGCGTCGTTCATGCCGCCAGTCTATGCCCGCCGCCGCGATGACGCCAGCGCCAGTTGACGAGGTGCGCGGCGGCGAGCGTGAGCGCGCCAACCGAGGTCAGCAGGCGGTCGGCGGCCTCGGGATCGCCGGTAGCGATCCAGCCTTCATGCGCGGACAGGCCCAGCGCAAGCAGGCCCAGCCCCGCGACCGCGAGCATCGCGGGCATAATCCGCCGATGCCGCCGCCACCCATCGCGCATCGCGATCGCCGCAGCCGGAACCGCCAGCAGCATTATCGCCGCATGCACCCCCTCCGGCAGTGCGATCCATCGGCTGAGCGCCGGGGCCAGAAGCAGGAGCAGGGGTAGGGCGAGGCAATGGATCAGGCAGGTGAACGACAGGACGATCCCCGTCAGGTCGGCAAGGCGCGGGCGCGCGGCGGGGAGGCACATGGGACTTCTTTCGCGGGAGGGGCTCAGACGCCAGATAATGATACATTATCTCATTGCAAGTCCTGTTGTGAAACCGCCCCTTGCCGCCCATATCGCATGCTGGCAAAGGGGCGCGGCAATTTTGCCCAGAAAGGCTGTATTTTCGATGTCCGAAATGATCCGTGTCACCCTTCCCGATGGCTCTGCCCGTGAAGTCGTGCGCGGCACTACCGCGCTGCAGATCGCGGCCGACATCGGACCCGGCCTCGCCAAGGCCGCGCTCGCGGCAAAGGTCGACGGCGAGTTGCGCGATATCATGCGCCCGCTGGAGGAAGACACCAACCTGTCGCTGGTGACGAGCCGCGACGAGGCCGATGCGCTCGAACTCTTTCGCCACGACTACGCGCATGTGCTGGCGGAGGCGGTGCAGAACCTGTTCCCGGGCACGCAGATCACTTTCGGCCCGTCGACGGGCGACGGCTTCTATTACGACTTCGCGCCTGCCGCCGATCGCGGTCCGTTCCGTGATGATGAACTGCCGCTGATCGAGGAGGAGATGCGCAGGATCATCGCCGCCGACCTGCCGCTGACGCGCGAAGTGTGGGAGCGCGACAAGCTGATCGCCAAGTGGCAGGCCGATGGCGAGACGTTCAAGGCGGAATGGGCCGCCGAACTGCCTGAAGGCGAGGAGCTCACCATCTATCGCTCGGGTGACGGCTGGATGGACATGTGCCGCGGCCCCCACCTCGCCTCGACGGGCAAGCTCGACCCCGCCGCGTTCAAGCTGACGCGCGTGTCGGGCGCCTATTGGCGCGGCGACCAGCGCAACCCGCAATTGTCGCGCATCTACGGCACCGGCTGGCTCAACAAGAAGCAGCTCGACGCGCATCTGCTCCGCCTCGAGGAAGCCGCCAAGCGCGACCATCGCAAGATCG
>CAYRQX010000082.1:0-15185 GCA_964426485.1 uncultured Sphingopyxis sp.
CGAGCATAAATTCTATGGCGGCCACGGCATCGTCGGCGCGCAGGTGTCGCTGGGCACCGGGCTGGCCTTTGCGCACAAATATCGCGGCGACGGCGGGGTTGCGATGGCCTATTTCGGCGACGGCGCGTCGAACCAGGGGCAGGTGTACGAAAGCTTCAACATGGCCGAGCTGTGGAAGCTGCCGATCATCTTCGTGATCGAGAACAACCAATATGCGATGGGCACCTCGGTCAACCGCTCGTCGGCCGAGGACCAGCTTTATCGTCGCGGTGAAAGCTTCCGCATCCCCGGCATGCAAGTCGACGGCATGGACGTGCTCGCGGTGCGCGGTGCTGCCGAGACGGCGCTGGAATGGGTGCGCGCCGGCAAGGGGCCGGTGCTGATGGAGCTCAAGACCTATCGTTATCGCGGCCACTCGATGTCCGACCCCGCCAAATATCGCAGCCGCGAGGAAGTGCAGGCCGTCCGCGACAAATCTGACTCGATTGAACATCTGAAGAAGCTGATGACCGATGCGGGCATCAGCGAAGACAAATTCAAGGAAATCGACAAGGAAATTCGCGCGATCGTGGCCGAGTCCGCCGACTTTGCGGAAAGTGCGCCCGAACCGGAACTTCATGAACTTTATACCGACGTGCTGGTGGAGCAATATTGAGATGGCCATCGAATTGAAAATGCCGGCACTGTCGCCGACGATGGAAGAAGGCACGCTCGCCAAGTGGCTCGTCAAGGAAGGCGACACGGTGAAGTCGGGCGACATTCTCGCCGAGATCGAGACCGACAAGGCGACGATGGAATTCGAAGCGATCGCCGCGGGCACGAGCGGGCAGATCCTCGTTGCTGAGGGCTCCGACAATGTGACGGTCGGCACGGTGATCGCGACGACCGCGGGCGAGGGCGAGGAAGCCGCCGCTCCCGCGCCTGCACCGGCTGCTGCACCCGAACCCAAGGCCGAAGCACCCGCACCGGCGCCCGCCGCCGCTCCGGCTGCGGCCCCCGCTGCTGCCGAGCGTGCTTCGGACCCGGCGATCCCCGAAGGCACCGCGATGGTCCGTTTGACCGTCCGCGAAGCTTTGCGCGACGCGATGGCCGAGGAAATGCGCAAAGACGACCGCGTCTTTGTGATGGGCGAGGAAGTCGCCGAATATCAGGGCGCGTATAAAGTGACCCAAGGGCTGCTCGATGAGTTCGGGGCGCAGCGGGTCGTTGACACGCCGATCACCGAATATGGCTTCGCCGGCCTCGGCGCGGGGGCAGCGATGGGCGGTCTTCGTCCGGTCATCGAGTTCATGACCTTCAACTTTGCGATGCAGGCGATCGACCACATCATCAACTCGGCGGCGAAGACCAATTATATGTCGGGCGGCCAGATGCGCTGTCCGATCGTGTTCCGCGGTCCGAACGGCGCTGCGGCGCGCGTCGGCGCGCAGCACAGTCAGAATTTCGCGCCCTGGTACGCCAGCGTCCCTGGCCTGATCGTGATCGCGCCCTATGATGCCGCCGATGCCAAGGGGCTGCTCAAGGCCGCGATCCGCACTGAAGACCCGGTCGTCTTCCTCGAGAATGAGCTGCTCTATGGCCGCAGCTTCGACGTGCCCGAGGTCGATGATTTCGTCCTGCCGATCGGCAAGGCGCGGATCATGCGGGCGGGCAGCGACGTCACAATCGTCAGCTATTCGATCGGCGTCGGGCTCGCGCTCGAAGCCGCCGACCAGCTTGCGGCCGAGGGCATCGACGCCGAGGTGATCGACTTGCGCACGATCCGTCCGCTCGATACCGCGACGGTGCTCGCCAGTCTCAAGAAGACGAACCATCTCGTCATCGTCGAGGAAGGCTGGCCGGTCTGCTCGATCGCCAGCGAACTCGCGATGGTCGCGATGGAGCATGGCTTTGACGATCTCGATGCACCCGTCATGCGCGTGTGCAACGAGGATGTGCCGTTGCCCTATGCGGCGAATCTTGAAAAAGCGGCACTGATCGATACGCCGCGCGTGGTTGCAGCCGTGAAGGCGGTCCGCAATCGCGCTTGATCTTTTTCACCTCGTCATTGCGAGGAGCGACGCGACGCGGCAATCCCCAGCCATCGGCCTTGCGCCTCGCGCTGGAGATTGCTTCGCTTCGCTCGCAATGACGAAGGTGGGATGCTAGCGCTTCCCGCGCATGACGACTGACGCCGATCTCGAAACCAGCTTCTATCCCGATATGCGCGATCCGCGCGTGCTGGTTTCCGTACCGCACGCGCGGCGCGCGGCGATGGCGGCGCTATGGAGTTTGGCCGCACGTCTCACAAAGCTGCTGCTCGACGCGCGCGAACCGCTGATCGGTCAGATCAAGCTCGCCTGGTGGCGCGATATGGCGGCGATGATCGCAAGCGATCCGGGCGCCTTGCCGAAGGGCGAACCACTGCTCGCCGAACTTCAGGCCACGTGGGCGGGGCAGGGTGGTCTCGACGCCCTTGTCGATGCGGCCGAGGCGATGCTGGTCGCCGAGAGCGACGACGAACGGCGCGCCGCTTCCGAGAACTTTGGTGGGCAGCTTTTCAGCCTGTCCGGCGGCGAAGCTGCGGGCGGACACCGCTGGGGCCTCCTCTGGGGCGCCGGGGTCGAGGACAAGGAGCAGGAAGCGCGCCAGCTGCTGTCCGATGCCAAGGCGCGGCCTGCTCCGCCGCGGCGCGCGTTTAGCGGAAATCGCTCGCTCCTGATGCTCGACCGCTGGGCAGCGGCAATCGCGCACCATGACGGCGAGCGGCAGCTGCGCAGCGAGGGGCTGCTCCTGTTGCGCATCGGCCTTTTCGGGCGCTGACGACTAAAAACGCGTCGGGGGTGGAAATAGCGCCTCCAAACAACTATCTTTGCCAGAATAAACGGGGTCGCAGGGGACAATGCGATGTTCAACGGGCTGGTCGCCTATCTCGATTCGATCAAGGCGCGCGACCCTGCGCCGCGGTCGCGCTGGGAAATTCTACTCTATCCGGGGCTTGTTGCCGTCGGCATGCACCGCATCGCGCACTGGCTGTTCGAGGCGCGATTGTTCTTCCTCGCGCGCTTCGTCAATCATCTGTCGCGCTTCCTGACCGCGGTCGACATCCATCCGGGTGCGCAGATCGGCCGCCACCTGTTCATCGATCACGGCTTTGGCGTCGTGATCGGCGAGACTGCGGAAATCGGCGACAATGTTTCCATCTATCAGGGCGTGACGCTCGGCGGCACCGATCCCGCGAATGGCATCGGCGGCAAGCGCCATCCGACGTTGGCCGATGATGTCATTGTTGGATCGGGTGCCCAGATCCTTGGCCCCATCACGGTCAACGCCCGCGCGCGCGTCGGTGCGAATGCCGTAGTGACCAGGGATGTGCCCGAAGGCGCGGTGATGGTCGGTATCCCGGCGCGTTCGACCTTGCTCGACGCGACCGAATATGCGCGCGAATTCGTGCCCTATGGCACGCCGTGCAGCGAAACCTTCGACCCCGCGACGCAAAAGATCGAGCTGCTGCAATGCCAACTCGACCTGCTGCAGAAGCAGCTGAAGTCGCTGCTCGATGAGCGCGCCGAGGTAGCTGAAGCCGAAGCGCCGCGGCGCAAAGGGGGCCGGACCGGCGCCTGATGGGAACCGTAACGCCCCTGCCGTTCGCCAATCGGGCGGCACCGCTGCAGACCGGCTTCGATCGCCCCGAACTCATGCGCATCCTCGACCTCTACGGCCGCATGGTCGCCGCAGGGCATTGGCGCGATTATGCGATGGATTTCCACCGCGACGCCGCAATCTTTTCGGCCTTTCGCCGCGCCGCCGAGCGCCCCGAATATCGCATCGAAAAACGCCCCGCCTTGCGGAGCCGGCAGGGCATGTGGGCCCTTGTCTCCGAAGCCGGGGCGATATTGAAACGCGGTGACGAGCTATCGAATGTGCTCGCCCCCGTCGAACGCAAGCTTATGAAGCTGGTCGGGGACTGACGCCGCCGATCCGGAACGGGTAGTGGGGATCAGGCCTTTTTCTGGCCTGGCCCCCACCCGTTCCTCCGCCCGCAGGGGGGAGCTCTCGATCAGGCTGCCGCGAGGCGCCTGAGCTTTTTGTCGTCACCCAGCAGCACCGTCGGGCTACCGTGCGCCTTGCGGCGTTCGACCCAGTCGCGCAGCAGTTCGGCGCAGCTGTGGTCGAGCCCCGACAACTGGCCGCAGTCGATCGTCACCGGCTTGTCGCGCGGGATCGCGCCCAGCGTGTCTTCCAGCTTGGGAAGCTGGACAAAGGTTGCCGCGCCCGACAGGCGAACGCGCGTTCCCTCTTCATTGTCCGATTGATCCACCTTGAGCCGCAGGCGGCGCACATGGGGGATCAGTTCGACGAGTGAGAAGAGGATGCCGACGATCACGCCGGTGAGCAGGTCGACCGCGACGACGAGCACCAGTGTCGTGGCCCAGATTGCGACCGGCAGCAGGCCATGATGCTTGAGCAGCTCACGCGCATGGTCGAGCTTGACGAGGCGCCAGCCAGTTACGACGAGCACCGCGCCGAGTGTCGCCATGGGGATGGCGCGCATCACCGACGGCAACAGCGCGACGAACGCCAGGATCCAGATGCCGTGCAGGATCGTCGAGCGGCGCGACACCGCACCGGCCTGGACGTTGGCCGAACTGCGGACGATGACGCCCGTCATCGGCAAGGCGCCCGCGCCGCCGCACAACATGTTGCCAACGCCCTGCGCCCGCAGTTCCTTGTTGAAATCGCTGCGCGGACCATCGTGCATCTTGTCGACCGCCGCCGCCGATAGCAATGTCTCGGCGCTGGCAATGAAGGCGACCGCGATGGCCGCGGCGATGATTTCGGGCGTCAGCCAGCTCGCGAAGGATGTGGGCGGCGTGATCGCGGTGAGGATCGAATCCGGCACGTCGACGCGCGCTACGTTCATGTCGACAAACAGCGCGATCAACGTGCCCGCCACGACGCCCAGCAGGGCGCCGGGGACCAGGCGCAGCGATTCCGGGCGCCATTTTTCCCATGCGAGCATGACGCCGATCGTGATGCCGGCAATCAGCAGCGCAAGTTCGGCACCGCCGGGGCTGGCGGGGTCGAGCCCGAGCAGGCGTCCCGGCATTGCGGCGATATTTTCAAGGCCGCTAGCCAAGGGTTTGGCGTCGAACAGGACGTGGAACTGGCCGATGACGATCAGCACGCCGATGCCGCCGAGCATGCCGTGAACGACCGCAGGAGAAATCGCGCGGAACCACCCGCCGAGTTTCATCATGCCGGCGATCAACTGGACCGCGCCCGCGATCAGCAGGATCGGGCCGAGCGCCTCGATTCCCTGCGTGCGGATCAGTTCGAACACGATCACAGCGAGGCCGGCGGCGGGGCCGCTGACCTGGAGCGGCGATCCGGCGATCGCGCCGACGACGATCCCGCCGATGATGCCTGTTATCAGGCCTTTTTCGGGCGGGAGGCCGGATGCGACGGCGATGCCCATGCACAGCGGCATCGCGACGAGAAACACGACGATCGACGCCGCGAAATCGCGCGAAAAGCCGCTGGCCGAGCTGGCGGGGAGAGCCTGGCTCGCCATGATCAGGCAGCCTTTGCCTGGTCTGCGTGCATCGCAAGCCGCTCGCCGGCAGCGAGCGCGACGGGCAGGGGTTCGTCGTCACGGATCGGCATGAAGCGGCCGGTGGCGCCGTCGAGTCCCATCACGACACCCAGATGGATGTCGACGAACCAGCCGTGCAGCGAAATCTCGCCGCGCGCGATGCCTGCGGCGACCGACGGATGGGTGCGCAGGTGGGCAAGCTGGACGACGATATTCTCGAGGCTCGCGGCACGGACGAGTCCGGCATCGTCCAGGTCGGAATAGCCCGTTCGCACGACATGCTCGGCGGCGTGGCTGTGGCGCAGCCATGCGGCGACGTTCGGCATGCCCTCGGTCATGTGCGGGTTCATCAGCGCCTTCATCGCGCCGCAGTCCGAATGGCCGCAGACGATGATGTCGCGCACGCCGAGCGCGGCGACGGCATATTCGACCGTCGAAGATACGCCGCCGTTCTGCGTCGCAAATGGGGGTACGATGTTGCCGGCGTTGCGGCAGACGAACAGGTCGCCCGGTTCGGCCTGCATGATGTGTTCGGGTACCACGCGGCTGTCCGCGCAGGAAATCATGAGGGCCTTCGGGCTCTGGCCGTCGGCAACAAGTTTGGCGAAAAGGTCGTTACGGCTGGGGAAGACGCGCTTTTCGAAATCGAATACGCGGCCGATAAGGTCGTTCATGAAACCACTCCTTGCTGGTTGGTTTCACGCACATGGCGATCGAATTTTGCTGCGGTGCAGCGTTAATGTAACGAAATGTTTCTCAGGCGGCGGGCAGGCGCAGGCGTGCGGCCAAACCGCCGAGATGGCTCTGGCCAAGCTCGAGCGACCCCCCGTGCATCCGGGCGATGCGGTCGACGATCGACAGACCGAGCCCGAACCCGCCCGTATTGCGCGCCCGCGCGCTGTCGAGCCGGGCAAAGGGCTGGATGGCTTCTTCGCGCTGATGTTCGGGGATGCCGGGGCCGTCGTCGGCGACTTCGATTTCGATCCTCCGGTCGCCGCTGCGCAGTCGCACCTCGATCTCGGTCCCGAAGCGCAGCGCATTGCCGAGCAGGTTCAGCAGCGCGCGCTTGATCGCGATGCCGTGGACCGGCAGCACCAGATGGTTGGGCCCGGCATAGCGGACGCGATGCCCCCGATCGCTCGCCTCGTCGGCGGCCGTCGCGCACATCACCGCGATATCGGTCGGCGCCAAGGGCTCGG
Organism: uncultured Sphingopyxis sp.; assembly: GCA_964426485.1. Classification (GTDB taxonomy): domain Bacteria; phylum Pseudomonadota; class Alphaproteobacteria; order Sphingomonadales; family Sphingomonadaceae; genus Sphingopyxis. The sequence continues at coordinate 6,775 of CAYRQX010000082.1, forward strand.
TCGGATTGTCGATATCGCCCGACAGATAGGCCAGGAGTGAGTCGATCATGCGCTCCATCTCGCCGATATCCTGCTCCATCGCGGCCTCGACCGCCGGGTCGGCGATGCTGTCGGCGCGCAGCCGCAGCCGCGAGAGGGGCGTGCGAAAGTCGTGCCCCACCGCCGCAAGGGCCTGGGTCCGGTCGGCGATCATCGCGGTGATCCGGTGCTGCATATCGTTGAAGGCGCCGATGACGCTGCGCACCTCGGTCGGCCCGCGCATCGGGACATCGACGAAATCGCGCTTGCCCATATTTTCGGCCGCGCGCTGCAGGTCGCGCAGCGGGCGAAGCGTGTGCCGGATCAACAGGCTGGCGAGCAGCACGAGCGCGATCGCCGGGACCAGCGTTTGCAATGTGCGGCCCAGCGTCAGGTCCAGTTGGCGAACATGGTCGCGCGCGCTGAAACTGACCCAACTGCGATCGTTCAGCCGGATTGCCCCCGATATGGTGCTGTGCAGACCGGGTGACTGAAGATAGAGGCGCAGGTCGCGCTTTTGTATCTCCGGCTCCCATGCGAGGATCTGGCGCGTGATCTGATTGAGCTTCGGCGACACGGGCGGCGGATTGACCAGCCGTTCCTGCCACACAAGATGATAGCGCGTCGTCGTCAGTTCCGACGCCACCGTATTGCGCTCCGATCGCGGCGCTTCCTCGATCAGCTTGCCCGACAGGACGAGATGTTCGGCCAGGCGGCGCGCCTTGTCGCCGTTGATCGAAAACTGGCTCGCGCGTTCATAGAGGAAGATGCTCGCGGCGCTTTCGAGCAGCACCGCGGCGAACAGGATCGCAACGATCTGCCCGAACAGGCCGAAGCCGCGCTTTTCGACCAGGCTCAAAGCCGCTCCGCCGGGACGTTCAGCATATAGCCGATGCCGCGAACGGTCACGATCGGCGCGGGTCTGTCGGGGACCGACAATTTGCGCCGCAGACGGCTGATCAGCACGTCGATGCTGCGGTCCGAACTGTCGCCAAGCCGGGTGCGCGACAATTCGATCAGTCGCTCGCGCGCGATCACGCGCTGGGCGTTGTCGCACAGGCTGACCAGCAGGTCGAATTCGGCGCCCGTCAACTCGACTGCGGCGCCATCGGGCGAGGTCAGCTGGCGTCGCGGCAGGTCGGCGGTCCATTCGTCGAAGCGGATCAGGCCGCGTTCGCGGTCGGCCAGCGGCCGCTCGATCGCGTGGCGCCGCAGCACCGCGCGGACGCGCGCCACCAGTTCGCGCACGCCGAATGGTTTGGCAAGATAATCGTCGGCGCCCAGTTCGAGGCCGACGATGCGGTCGGTTTCGGTCCCCTTTGCGGACAGGAAGATGATCGGAATGTCGCTCGTCCGCCGGACTTCGCGGCAGAGGTCGATTCCCGACGTGCCGGGCAGCATGATGTCGAGTAGCAACAGGTCGGTGGGCGCCGCACGCAGCGCGTCCCACATCTGCGGCGCGGTGCCGGCAGTGCGGACTATATAGCCATGTTCCTGCAGCGCGCGCGCAGTCAGGGTTCGGATCGGAGGATCATCCTCGACCATCAGTATATTCGGCGGTGTCATTGCTTCACCTGGGAGAGGGGCTTAATATTCTTTGACGCGGACCCGCCCGTCCGTGCCATGTTGCGGAGTGAAGGAACCCCTTGCCGGTCGGGCGCAGGCGAAAGCGCGGTCCTCAGGATGCACAGCCCTGCGGATCCGCGCTTCTCTTATCGTGCCTGACCGTTCAGGCAAGGGGGCGAATCGCTTCTTCGCTTCCGGCAACCGAAACGGCCGCGACGAAAAAGGGCCCCGTCCGACTGGCCGGGGCCCCGAAAACCGGCTTCCGAAGCTGGAAACCGACGCGCTCGCGATATTTCTATCCGTGAGCCGCGACGCCGACCGGAGCGACCGTCGCGGGCAATTGGTTCGCGAGATTGTCGGGCAGGAAGCCGACCACCACCGCGCGCGCATTCTGCCAGAAGGCCGAGAGCAGCAGCAGCGCCGATCCGATGACGAAGGCGGTCAGCGCGACGTTAAGTTCGACCGCGCCGAAGGTGTTGAACAACTGCGTCATCGCGAAAAGCACATAGGCCAGCGCCGAGACCAGCAGCGCTCGCCGGTCGATCGCGAGCGCGATCAGCCCGAACAGGATATAGACGCCGATCACCATCACCGCTGCGGCACTGCCGATGTCGTCGCCGCGCGTGACGCCGAGCAGGTGGAAAATCGGGTGCGCGATCATCGGCGCGGCGAGCAAGTGGAGCCAGAAGGCGACATCGCTGCGGCGCGTCTGGCGCACCCGATCGCTGCGGTCCCACCACATTGCGAGCGCGAACACGCCGAGCCCGGCAATCAGGACCAGCGCCATCACCAGATTGGGGGAACCCGAAACGCCGGTGATCGAGAGGATCAGCGCGACCGCCGTCGCCGCGAGCGCCGCGGTGCCTGCGGCGACGGTGACCGGCACCATGAAACGCTTCCAGTGCATCCAGGTCGCAGCCGCGGTTACCAGCGCGATTGCGCCGATGAGCAGTGCGCCGACGGTTTCGCCGGGGTCTCTGCTGAAAATGGCTTCGCCATGTTCGACGAGGAAGCCGATCATCGTCGCGGCGACGCCACCCGAAAAGGCGAGGACGAGCACGATGCTGGGCAGCGCCATGCGGCGCTTGCGGGTAAAATATTCGGCGAGGAACCAAGCCGAGCCGGCGACGAAGGCGCCGCCGAGGGCGGGGTGGACCGAGGCGCCGATCCAGCCGACCGCGATGAGCAGAATTACCGCCGCGATGCTGACAAAAATATCGTTGAAGCCGGTGATAAGGCGGAATGATTCCTCATCCGCCGCGGGGGCGGCGCGCACCGATGCGATATGCGAGCGGAAAGCCAGCGCGGCCTCCGGCGTCAGTACCTTTGCATCGACCGCGGCTTGCAGGTCGGTTTCACTATACATCGGGGTCGTCCTTCTGTCCGATCCCCTTGCCCCGCATCGCTTTTAGCAAAACTGTGTTAGTGATGCAACACGATAACTCAGGCGAAGATTTGCGCCGAGGTGAGCCGCTTGCGCTGTGCCATGGTGATGCGTTCGACCAGCCGATACGCCGCAGGATAGAGGGCAAGGTTGATCAGCGCGGCGAAGATACCGATCTGCAGGCCGGTTTCGAATTCGCCCGGCGAGGCGGGATTGAATGTCAGGCGAAGCGAAATGTTCGACGCAATGTTCGAGAGCAGCCAGGTTCCCCACCAGATCGCGAGCAGCCCCTCGGGACGGTCGAGCAGGTCGCCCTGTGCGCCGTGGCTGGCATTCCAGATTTGCCGCATCGCCGCGTAGGGCTTGAAGAGATTGGCGATCGGGATGAAAAACCACCCGACCGCCCAGCCGGGAGGGTAATCGAAGCCGACAGTACCCGCGGCAACGATATTGGCGGCCGCGCGGTAGATCCACATGCTGAAGACGATAATCGTGACGAGCGTGAGCAAGGCGTCGGCGAGGCCAACGGTGGCATAGAGCGCGGCGGCGCCGGTCAGTTCGGCATTTTCATCGAGTGAGATGTCGCCCCGCAGCTCGGCCACCTGTCCCGCCAGCGTTGCGACGATCAACACGAAACCCGCGATCAGCAATAGCTTCACCAGCTTTGCCCGCTGTTCCAGAAGGTCGATGCCCTCGGCCAGGCCCATCTTCGCCATGATGCTTCCCCCAGTTGGGGGCGCCGCCCCGGCGCCCCCAGCGGAAGGATGCTATCAGCTTCAGCCCAGCGCCATCAATGCCTTCATGACGTTCATCGACTGTTCGCTGCCCGATTGCGGGACGATCTCGCCGTTGCGGTCGATGATCTTCTCCCACGCCGCAGCGACGCCCTCGGGGGTGCGCTCGCCTTCGGGCAGCGCGACGCCGGGGGTCATTGTAACAAAAGCGGCGTGAAACGCGCCCGCGCCCGCACCGACGATCATGTTCGTCGGAGCGTCCTCGCTAACCAGGTAAAGCGCTGCAGGCACGACATTTTCGGGGGTGAATTTTTCGAACAGTTCGGCGGGAAAGATATCCTCGGTCATACGCGTGCCCGCGACCGGCGCGATCGTGTTGCAGCGGATGTTATATTTCGCGCCTTCGAGGTGGAGCGTCTTGGTAAGCCCTGCGAGGCCCAGCTTCGCGGCGCCATAATTGGCCTGGCCGAAATTGCCGTAGAGGCCGGTCGACGACGCGGTCATCAGGATGCGGCCATAGGCCTGTTCGCGCATCAGGTCCCAGCACGCCTTGGTGACATTGGCGCTGCCCGACACATGAACCTTCAGCACCAGGTCGAAATCGGCGGGCTCCATCTTGGCAAAGCTCTTGTCGCGCAGGATACCCGCGTTGTTGATCAGGACGTGGACGCCGCCCCATTCTTCCTTGGTCTTGGCGACCATCTCGACCATCTGCTCATATTCGGTGACGCTGCCGCCGTTCGACGTGGCGGTGCCACCCGCCGCGCGGATTTCCTCGACCACCTGCAGTGCGGCGTCCGAATGGCCGGTGCCGTCGCGCGATCCGCCAAGGTCGTTGACGACAACTTTCGCGCCGCGTCGCGCCAGTTCAAGCGCATAGGCGCGGCCCAGACCGCCGCCGGCGCCGGTGACAATAGCAACGCGGCCGTCAAATTTGATCGTCATGATGGTCTCCCGGAAATGGCGGAACAGTCGCCAATAAAAACGCGACCGTCCTTAGCCGTTCATTGCGGTCAGGCAAGGGGGATGCGCGCCAGGGAAAAACATCGCCTGCAACCAGATTGTCATATCTCTGACGCCAGATTGTCATATATCAGAAATAATAGCGCCATCCGACCGTCATCTTTTTCGCAATGGAGCTTCGTTCATGCGCCACGCCCTGATCGCCGCTCTATTGGCGACGTCGATGTTCAGCCTGCCGATAACGGCGCATGCCCAGGCGATGAGTGCCGAGGAAGCGGCCGCGCTGCGCGCCGAACTGGCGGCGCTTCGCGACAAGGTCGAAACGCTCGAAGCGCGGCTCGATCAAGCGGCGCCGCCGCCGGTCGCGGCGCCCGCTCCAGCGCCCGCCCCTCAGCCTTCCGCGACGCAGATCAAATGGAAGGGCGCGCCGGAGATCAAGACTGCCGACGGCTGGAGCTTCAAGCCGCGCGGACGGGTCCAGGTCGATGCCGTGCATGTCGGCGCGCCAGGGGCGATCACCGACCCCGCGCTCGGTTTTTCCAGCGAACTGCGACGCATCCGCATGGGGTTTGGGGGAACAATCCCCGGCGGTTTCGGCTATAAGGTCGAGGCCGATTTCGCCGAAAGCGACGTCGTGCTGCTCGATGCGTTCATGACCTATCAGGACGGGGCGCTGAAACTGACGGTCGGCCAACACAACACATTCCAGGGACTGGAGGAGCTGTCGAGCAGCAACGACACCAGCTTTATCGAGCGTTCGGCGTTCACCGACGCCTTCAATTTCATCCGGCGTGCGGGCGTTTCGGCCGAATATACGACGGGAGCGCTACTGTTGCAGGGCGGCGTCTTCACCGACAATTTCACCGCGCTCGATAGCGGGAACGACGGCTACAGCTTCGATGGCCGCGTGGTTTATGCACCCAAAGTCGGCAAGACCCAGCTGCACTTCGGTGGCTCGGCGCACTGGCGCAAGCTCGGCGATACCGTGCCCACCGTGCGTTACCGCCAGCGTCCGCTGGTCCACAGTGCCGATATTCGCTTCGTCGCTACCCCCAATATGGAGGCTGAGGCGGAGACCGGCTTCGGCGCCGAGGCGGCGTTCATTCGCGGGCGCCTGCACGGCGCGGCAGAAGCCTTCTGGCAGTCGGTCGACCGTCCGGGCCTCGCCGATCCGCAATTCTTCGGCGGGTCGGTCGAAGCGGGCCTGTTCCTGACCGACGATATGCGTAGCTACAAGGAAGGGATGTTCAAGGAAATCCACGTCAAGGATCCGGTGAGCGACGGCGGGATCGGCGCCTGGCAGATCAACCTGCGCTATGACCATCTCGACCTCAACGACGCCGGCATCGTTGGCGGCCGACAGGACGGCTATATGGCGTCGCTGATCTGGACGCCGATCGATTATGTGCGCTTCATGGTCAATTATGCGCGGCTGCAATATCACGACGCGGTCATCCCCGCGGGCGGCGACCGCGATTATGGCGTCGACAGCGTCGGAGCGCGGGCGCAGATCGTTTTCTGAAGAAGCAAAGGGTGGAGCGGCGGCTAACGCCGACCGCGCCCGGCTTAAACGCTCTTTCCCGAATCCAGTGCATAGCCCGCCGAGCGCACCGTCCGGATGATATCCGTCGTGCCGGGCAGGTTGATCGCCTTGCGCAAACGCCGGATATGGACGTCGACCGTGCGCAATTCGATGTCGCTGTCCTGGCCCCACACGCTGTCGAGCAATTGTCCGCGCGAGAAGACGCGGCCCGGATGCTCCATAAAGTGACGCAGCAGACGGAACTCGGTCGGCCCCATTGCGACGATCTGGCTGTTGCGGACGACCTTGTGCGCGACCGAATCCAGTTCGATGTCGGCATAGGTCAGCATTTCGCCCGCGAGCGCGGGGCGCAGACGGCGGAGCACCGCCGACACGCGCGCGACCAGCTCGCGCGGGCTGAACGGCTTGGTGACATAATCGTCGGCGCCGGTCTCGAGCCCGCGGATGCGGTCCTCTTCCTCGCCGCGCGCGGTGAGCATGATGATCGGGACATTGGCCGACTTCGGATTGCGGCGCAGGCGCCGACAAACCTCGATGCCGGGCAGGCTCTCGATCATCCAGTCGAGCAGGACGATGTCGGGGACGCGTTCCTCGACGAGCACGAGTGCCTGTTCGCCGTCGGGCGTTTGCCGGACCGAAAAGCCTTCGCGTGCGAAATGCCAGACGATGAGTTCGGCGATCGCCTCGTCATCCTCGATGAGCAGCAGGTCGGGCTGCGGCATCAGCCTTCCTCCTGCTCCGCGGCGCCATCTTCGGGCTGTTCGCCGCGCTCGCGTTCTTCCATATGTTCGCCGGTGACAATATAATAGACCATCTCGGCGATGTTCGTCGCATGGTCGCCCATGCGTTCGAGGTTCTTGGCGACAAACAGCAGGTGCGCGCTTTCCGAAATATATTTCGGATTTTCCATCATGAAGGTGACGAGCGTGCGGAAGATGCTGTTGTAGAAATCGTCGACATTCTTGTCGCGGACGGTGACGCGCACCGCAAGTTCGGCGTCGCGTGCCGCGAAGCTGTCGAGCGCGTCGTGGATCAGTTCGACGACGATGTTCGACATCGACATGAGCAGCGGGATCGCCTCGATCGAGCGCGTCTGGTCCATCAGCGCCACGCGCTTGGCAATGTTCTTGCCATAGTCGCCGATGCGCTCGACGACCGACACGATCTTGAGCGCCGCGATCATTTCGCGCAGATCGTCGGCCATCGGCGCGCGCAGCGCGATCGTCTGGACCGCAAGCTGTTCGACCTCGGCTTCGAGCGCGTCGATTTTCTTGTCGTCGCGCACAACCTGTGCCGCGAGTTCCAGGTCGCCGCTGTTGAGCGCGCTCATCGCCTGGAGCAGCGCCTGTTCGGCGCGCCCGCCCATTTCGCTGATCAGGCCGCGGAGGCGGTTCAGATCTTCGTCGAACGCCTTGACGGTGTGCTCGTTGACTACTGCCATCATTCTGTCCTTTCGCGGCTACGGATCAACCGTAGCGGCCGGTGATATAGTCCTTGGTGCGTTCCTGCTTCGGGTTGGTGAAGATGTCGGTGGTCTTGCCGTACTCGACCAGTGTTCCGAGGTGGAAAAAGGCGGTGCGCTGCGACACGCGGGCCGCCTGCTGCATATTGTGCGTGACGATCACGATAGCATATTTGCCGCGCAGTTCGTGGATCAGCTCCTCGATCTTGGCTGTCGCGATCGGGTCGAGCGCCGAACAGGGCTCATCCATCAGGATGACTTCGGGGTCGACCGCGATCGCGCGCGCGATGCACAGGCGCTGCTGCTGGCCGCCCGACAAGGCGGTGCCGCTTTCGAGCAAGCGGTCCTTTACCTCGTCCCACAGCCCGGCGCGGACCAGCGCGCGCTCGACGATGACGTCGAGGTCGGCCTTGTTTGGCGCAAGGCCGTGGATGCGCGGGCCATAGCCGACATTGTCATAGATCGACTTGGGGAAGGGGTTCGGTTTCTGGAACACCATGCCGACGCGCGCACGCAACTGCACGACGTCCATCGACGGCGCGTAAATATCCTCGCCATCGAGTTCGATCTGACCGGTGACGCGCGCGCTCGCAACCGTGTCGTTCATGCGGTTCAGCGAGCGCAGGAAGGTCGACTTGCCGCAGCCCGAGGGGCCGATGAAAGCGGTGACCAGGTCGGTGCCGACGTCGATCGACACGTCGTTGATCGCCTGTTTTTCGCCATAGAAGACGTTGACGCCGT
>CAYRQX010000083.1:0-15117 GCA_964426485.1 uncultured Sphingopyxis sp.
TGTAGAAACGAACTGCTGACTTTGGTTTCCCGCCATGGCATTGTCGCCATCCTATGACGCGGACAGACAACCTGCGCGCCGACGACAGCCTGCTCCTGCTCGGGCGCCTCGATGGCCGATTGCACGGTAGTCCATGCGCCGACATCTTTCTCGCGCGCTCGCGCCTGGAAGGCGCCACCGTCCTGGCCGGCCTCGCCGGCGTGCCGATCGCGGTGCGCGACCTGCAGGACTGGATCGCCGGCCGCACACCCCCTCCCCGCGCTTCCGAAGGCCTCAACGATCCGATCTCGGTTGCCGCCGTCTTCCACCTTGCGCTCAGCCGCGACGAGGATCTCAAGGATTCGCTCGGCCGCGCCACGCTCAACGTGCTCCGTACGGTACTCGATGACCGCACCGAGGCGAAGGTTTATGCGGCCGAAGACTTGGCGCACTTCGGGCCGATGTGGCGACAGCTGCGAACCGTGGCGGACGCCCCCTTCCCTTCCGGTGACCTCCTCTCTGTCGCCAACCGCATTTTCCAGCTGTTCGCGCTGACCGAACCAGCGGCACCAGGCAGCTGGGATGTCGTCAGCGTCGATGGTCGCGCTCTCGAGCTGCCTCCCCGTGGACGCGATCGAAACTGGCTGATCGCCGCCGCCGTACCGCGGATGCTGTGCCGCGCTGGCTTCACGACCCGCGTGATCCCCTCGTTCATCCTGATGTCCAAGTTTCTGCCCCCCTCCCCCGCCGATCTGGCAGAGACCTTGGCCCAGGCGATCGGTCGGACGGCGCATGCTGGCTTGCGCGACCTCGACGCGATCGAGCGTGCGGCGTCGCGCATCCAGACCGATCTGGCCGTCACGAAGCGGAGCAAGGCCCCTCTCCTTGCCCGCCTGCAGCTTGCCTATCCGGGCCTTCAGCCGGCCGCTGTCGCGCGCCTGTTGAAGGTCACCCCGCAAGGCGCGCGCAAGCTACTCGCCTCACTTGCTCATCCCTCTTGAACCACAGACACCGTGCAATCCAAGCCACAGAACCCTCCGTCCCGGCATCACTTCATCCCGCAGTTCCTCCTCGACCAGTGGAAGGATGGCGACACCCTGCTGCGCTATCGGCGCAATCGGATCGGGGAGATCGAGAGCAGTCCTGCATCACCCAAGAGCGTCTGCTTCGAGCGGGACCTGTACAAGACGATCGGGTTCCCGCCCGAGCATGCCCAGCAGATGGAAACCCTGTTCATGCAGGTGATCGATGACGCTGCGGCCAAGGTTCACGCGCTGCTCCTCAACGGCAAGGTCAACTCGCTCAGCGACGCGCAATGCTCGGATTGGGGCCGGTTCGTCATGTCGCTGTGGTTCCGGACACCGCTGGATATGCGCGGCATGAAGGACGCCGTCGGCGCTCTCGCAAGCGCAGAGGCCGCGAAGTCCGTGCTGCGCGGCGAAGATGGGGCGCTGCCGCCCGAGGCCGTGAGCGCGCTTCAGATGGAAGTCCTGCGCTTGGTCATCGACGACGCGGATCGCGGACGAGCGTTCATCAACATGGACTGGCGCATAATCAAGACGAACAATCGCCGGGAATTGTTCGTCTCCGATTGGCCGCTCGACGTGCCGGTCAGCTTCGCCTGGCTTGGTAGTGCCTCATCCTATGTCACTCTTCCGATCGGACCGGAGACCCTCTTCGTTGCTGCCGGGTCCACTACGCTGGCAAATCGGATCGTGAGCCTACCCGAGCGAGAACTGATCACGCGGCAGAACCGGTCGACCGTGGGACATGCCCAGGCGTTCGTAGGCGCGAGGACGCGTCAAGCCGGCGACTTCATCCGCGCGAACTTCGGCCTGCGAAGCCGCCACTCCGTGACGCAGAGCATCGCCGACAAATATAAGCGGGACGCCATATAAGGCGGCGACCTCGCCAGACGCCGCGCTCCATCACCCTACGACAGCAGCCCCTCGATCGCCTTCAAAAGCTCGGCGGGCGACGCCTCAGCCTTCGGCGGCACCTTGATCGTCAGCCCCCCTCCCCGCGCTTTCGTGTAGCGCAGGATGACCTTGCCCCCCTTGCCGGTGATCTCCTTCTCGGCGGCAGCCTTCACGGCTGGCGCGACAGTCGCCTTCACGAGCCGCTTCGCGACTTCCGGCCCGCTCAGCTTCAAGCCTTTCTGGCTGCGCTCTTCCTCGATGCGTTCAGCCTCTTCGCGCATCTTCGCCAGCGCCTTCGGATCTCCGGTAAGCGGCTTGATGTCACGCGCGACGCGTACCGTGATGTCGTGCGTATCGGAGAACGCCGCGACAACTGGTTCGGGCAAGCGCGCAACGTCGAGAAGCCGGCTCAGCCACGACTTGGAAAGGTTTAAATGCTCGGCCATCTGCGACTGCGAGCCCTCGTAGAACTCCGCGAGCGCCACCGTATATTCCTTGGCCCGCTCCCAATCCGAGATGTCCTTACGCGAGCGGTTCTCGACATCTGAAACCCGGAACGCCTCCTCGTCCGTGACACTCTGGATCGTCACCAGATACTCGAACTCCGGGTGGTGATGCGCTCGCAGCCATTTCACCGTCCACCAACGGCGGACGCCGGCGATGATCTCGAAGTCGAAGTTCGGGTCATCTTTCAGACGCCGAACGATAGCGGGGATCCGTTGCTTCTTGGCGGAGAGGAAGGAGTCGATGAGATCGCGGCAGCTATCTTCGTTCAAATGATCCAGATCGCGATTGTGCATCCGCCATGGGCGGCACCGCTCCGGATCGACCCACTCCGTCCGGTCGGCGACCGTTTTCCCCGTCGCGATGCGCGCGAGCGTCTGGCTGCGACTTGCCATGATGCCGTCCGCAGGGGTCGCCTTATCGAGGTTCTCCTCGTCGTCGAGCCCCTCTGTGAACATCGAGCCGAAGCCCTTGTTGCCCTTGCTCATCGGCCCGTTTCTCCTTCTCTCTTGCCCTCGCCGACGGGTGCCAACAGGCCAGAGTTGCCACGTGGCAACTGCGCCGCCCCCAGGCGCTTGCACTGACGTTCCTGCCGTGTGCGATCTGACATGGTATTCCTACCTAACATATTGCTTCTATTGGGTTCTTCCACTTTGTTGTCACGTGGCAACTCGGTGATCCGGCTTCGTCTCACTCCCCGATTGCCCGTGCTCGCCGACGTGAGAAATATCGGAGTTGCCACGTGGCAACTCTCCCTAAATTCGGCCCCCTGCCCTGCTCGCCCAGGTGCGCAGAACGTCCTGCTCAATATCCTGGCAAACGTCGCTGAGATGCTTCATGCAGCGGTTGTAGACCTCGTGCGACGTGACGGGCTTGTCGAGTTCGAAAACGGTTTTCATCCTGGAGCTGGCATTGTCGATTTCGGCGCTGGTGACCATCACCGACTGCGTCATTGAGCCACCGAAGACCTGCCGCATCATCGACAGTATCTCCCGGTGCATCGACTTGCTCTCGTCCACGCGGCTGCCGACCAGCCGGATGAAGTTGTAGGCCGGCCTTCCCCGCCCCGCGAGTTGCTCGAGCTGCTTCATCGTCGTTCGCGTCATGTCGATGAAAGATACCGTCGAGGCGAAGTCGACAAGGCTCGGCGGCACCGGAATGACCATGCAGTTAGCGGCCTGGAGCACAGCCATCGACACCATGCCCAATGCCGGCGGCGGGTCCATGATCACGACGTCATAGTCATCGACCACCTCATCAATGGCCTGCGCGATCAGGTCGATGATCTCCATGTTCTGATTTCGCGCCATGTGCCCGGCGATCTCATACTCGAGATTATAAAGTCGCAGGTTCGACGGGATCAGGTGGAGGTTGTGAAAGTGCGTCTTGCGGATAATCTTGCGAACGCCAAGCAGCTCCGGATTGTGAAAATGCCCGTAAAGCGTGTCTTCCTCGTCGAGGTCCACGTCGGGGCGATAGCCGAACATCATGGTTGAAGACGCCTGGCTGTCGCAGTCGATGAACAGGACCCGGTAGCCCTTGATGGCAAAATGCTGGGCGAGATGCAGCGCGATCGTCGACTTGCCGACGCCCCCCTTGAAGTTGCAGACCGAGATGATCGCCGGGGTATCGGTTGGCTCGCGCCAGGGACGCGTTCCAAACACCTCGCGCATATGATCAAGCTCTTCGAGCGTATACTGCAGCCTATGCCCGGAGCCCGTCCGCCCTCGAGCGGGGAGGCGGCCGTCGCGCTCCGCTTCCCGGACAGCAGATGCCGTCCGCCCGACCAGTGCAGCAGCTTTCGAAATCGGGAAGGTCGGACCCTTCTTCTGACCGGTTTCGGGATCAACCGCGCTGTCACGAATGCGCTTGAGGATCGTCAACGACTTTCTGTGGAGCACGTCCAGACCACCTTCGATGAGGTCGTCCGGCTGTGCTAGGGAGGGGTCGGTAGCCATCTCAGTCCGCTTCTGTGGGTTTGATGCGCCATGATAGCCACGTTGGCAGTTTCGAGCAAGGAAATGGCCACCAGACTTACAAGTTGACCGATGATCTCCGAGCCCCTTGCGCATGTGCGCGCTTTCTGGCCAATCGGCGGCGGCTGCGACCGATGATCTCCGTGCCTTTGCGTGTTGCTGCAAAGTCTGGCGCTGGTATTGTGGCGACAAACGGCTACCTGTGGATAACCACCGATGATCTCGGTACTTTGCGATGATCTCGGTGCGTATCAGCGATGATCTCGGTGCGAGCCGACCGATGATCTCAGAGCCCATACCTATTACTAGAATCACCCTATAAAAAACCGATTCGCGAATCGTTTTGATTTTTCGATTTTGGGTGAAGGAGGGCAGGGGGAGGGCGCAGAACGGCACCGACATCATCGGTGTTTCTGCAACTCTCGCGGCCTTTTCCCCTCCCAAACTGCCAACGGGGTTGATTTCACGCCTCAAACCTGTTGAGACATGCCCATCACAGCCCCCGGTCGATTCGGGGGGAAGGGCAGACCATGAATGGGGATCAGCATAGGCCGCTGGGGCATCAGTACGCACTAGCCATGCTCAACGGCGGCGAGGAGAGCGTCCGCAAGCTCGCCACCACCGCCGGCACCCAGCTCACCTTGGACGCATTCCTGCGCGTCCAGGACGAAGAACCGGTTCCTGCCTTCCTCCACTCCGCGCTTTGTGCGATGTCGCTGCCAACCAAGCGGCCCAAGGACGACACTCAGCCCATCGTCCGTGAGGACGGCAAATATGCGCTGGCCATCAATCCCAGGCCAGTGCTTCAGAATGTCGACGGCAAGTCCGTCATGCGAAGCCTTGGTGTGCCTTATGGCGCCTATCCACGCGTTGCCCTGATCTACCTCCTCTCTCAGGCGGTCATGAAGCAATCGCGGGACGTTTATCTTGGCCGCAATTTCACCGAGTGGATGCGCCGCCTTGGCTACCAGACCGTGTCTTATGGACCACGCGGGACGGCCAACCTGATGCGAGAGCAGGTGGATCGGCTGCTGGCGTGCGAGTGGCAGATCCGCTGGGACGGCACCGACACGGAAGACAACGCCTTCGCTGTCCGGGACGTCAAGATTTCCAACGAATATGCCGGTTCGCTCGACAAGAACGGCTCATTCGCGCGCGAAATCCGTATGTCCGAGGCGTTCTACTCGCACCTCATCGACCATGCCGTGCCACTCAATGAGATCGCCATCCGCGAGCTCAAGGGTACGCCAACGGCGCTCGATCTCTACACTTACCTTGCCTACCGACTCCCGCGGATTGGATCCGACAAGGGCCAGGTTATCTCATGGGACCAGCTCGCCAAGCACCTTGGCAACGAGGCCGACAGCAAGCGCTTCCGACAGACCGTCCGCGAAACCATGCAGATCGTGTCGGCGGTCTATCCCAACGCAAATGTCGATCTCTCCGGGCGGAAGGTCATTCTTCATCCGTCACCGGCACCGCTGGAGCGCAAGCTCGTGGGGCCGCACCTTCGACTCGTCGGGGGCGAGGCTCCGAAAACGGCACCGAGATCATCGGTCAAACCGGCCCATGCAGCGAAGTCCGCGCCCGCGAAGGACGATGCGCCGACTCTTCCGTTCCCCGCCGGGTCTCTCTCATACGGCACGCGTGAGGCCGTCTTCCGCCAGATCGCGCTGACCAAGGGCCATCCGTGGTCAGTGGATGACATGGCGGCTGCATTCCGCAAGGGATGCCCCGATTTTAGCCGGCCGCGCACCGATTCAGAGTGGCTGCGGATCTGGGAGAAGTTCGTCGTCGCCTATGCTGAACGCCGCGCGAATCGAAGCGACGACTAACCGATGATCTCCGAGCCGTTCGCGTTGAGGCGAGCGCAGGCTGAATCTGTCTCCAAGTCTCAGACCGACCGAAAAGAGGAAAGGAGGGGCCGAGCGTGTAAGCAGGAGGTAGAATTATGCCGCTTACAGCCAGACGGCCATCGCAGGAGATAGTCGACATTGTCGGGGCCCTGGGCGGCACGTGGAGCGGCAATGTCGCGATGTGCCGCTGTCCCGCACACAGCGATCGCGATCCAAGCTTGTCGATTCGGCAAGGGGATCGCGGCATTCTCGTCACCTGTTTCGCAGGATGCTCGCGCGAAGACGTCCTGCGTGAACTGCGCCTTGTTCGCCCGGGTCGCCATTATCCGCCACCCGCCTTGGCGGACTCGCCGCGGCCGATGAACGTCGAAAGAATCTGGAATGAGGCGGTCGACGTTCCGGGCACCCTTGCCGAGCGCTACCTCCAGTGCCGGAACCTCCTCCCACCACCACGCGATCTTCGCTTCCATCCGCGTTGCCCTTACCTGCCCAAGCCGAAGACGATCTTCGAACCCGCTCTCCTGGTAGCGGTGCGCGAGGGAAACCGTCTGGTCGCAATTCAACGCATATTCCTGAACCCCGACACCGCCCATTACACGCGCAAGGTCATGCTTGGCGCCCCGGGGCACGGCGCTTGGCGGGGCGGGGCAGGGGGCAACACCCTTGCCATCGCCGAGGGCTTTGAGACGGCCGACGCTTTCGCGCGCCTGAGCAACCTCCCGTGCTGGGCTTCACTCGGCGCACGTCGGCTCAACCAGCTCGTCATTCCGCCCACGGTCACAACGCTCCTGGTCGCCGAGGACAACGATTCCGAAGGGCACAGGGCAGCCGAAAGTGCCCAAGCGCATTACGCCCGGTCGGGCCTCATCATCGAACGCGCGCCCCCGCCGCCAATCTACAAGGATTGGGCAAAGGCGCTCGATGCCCGAGCGCAGCAGAGCCGCGTCTAGGCGCGAAGCGCCGGAGGAGAGGGGAGGGGGATCGAAAGGGTGTCGCTGCCGAGGGTGCAGCCCACTCTGGAGACCACACCCATGTCCGATCTCTTCGAAGCGGCCGCCCAGGCTGAGCGCGAGGCCGTGCGCCTCCTTCTACCCCGTCTGCGCTCCGACGAGGCCATTCAGCGTCGTCACCTCAACGACGCGATGACCAAGGCCTTCGGCGGTTCTGATGCCGACGGTCGCTGGACACAACGCGCCAGCTTTGAACTCCTCGAGCATGCCCTTGCCATCCATCTTCAGTCGAGCGCCCAAAAAATTGCGGCGTTCGGCGACGTCCGCGCGCTGATCGATTTGTCCGATCGCCTGCCCACTCAGACGGTTCGCAGCGAGGATCAGATCGAATGGCAGCAATTCTCGACACCTGTCGACATCGCTGCGGTTATGACGCTTCTCGCCAACGTCCAGCCCGACGACATCGTGCTCGAGCCGAGCGCGGGTAACGGCCTATTGGTCGCGCAGCTCCGTCACGTCGAATCGCTCCATCTGAACGAGCTCGATCCGCTCCGCCGTGGCCGATTGAAGGCGGCTTTCCCCTCAGCATCGATCACCGGGCACGATGGTGCGACCATCAATTCCACCCTCGCAAGCGTCGATCGACCAACCCTCATCCTGATGAACCCGCCCTTTTCGAGGTCGGTCGGCCGCGGCGCCGACGACTATGCCGCAGTCCGTCATCTGCAAGCGGCGCTGCGCCGTCTTCAACCGGGCGGCCGGCTCGTTGCCATCATGCCCGATTGGTTTGGCCCGAGCGCACGCATGCGTGAGCAATATGAGACGATCCTGCGCGACGTGAGCGTCCTGGCGGCCGTCCGTCTCGAGAAGTGCTACCTGAAGCATGGGACTTCGATCGCCGTGCGGTTGTTTGTCATCGACAAGGTCCCCGGCCGGTCGCCCCCCGCGCTCATCCAGCGTTCGTCCGTTGCCGAGCTGCTCGATATCCTGATCATCCCCGAACGATCGTCGGCGAAGCCCGATCGCGGAGCGTCGGCGCCGAAGCGCTCAGGTGGAGTTTCGCTCTTCCGGGCCGTCAAAAGCAGCCGTCCGGCGCCCCGCGCCTACCATGCCCCGGCACGCAACCACGTGCTCCCCGTCGAATATGCGAAACTTGAGACGCCGGCGCCGCTGCTCGAGCAGAGCGGCGTCTATCTTCCATATCGACCGAGCCGTATCAGCTTCGCGAGCGCTGGCGAGCATCCAACGCCGCTCGTCGAATCTGTCGCCATGGGCTCGATCCCGGCGCCGGTCCCAGAGTATGTGCCGGCGCTGCCCGAGCGCACCGTCGCCGAGCGGCTGCTCTCCGCCTCCCAACTCGAGACGGTCGTCTACGCGGGGCATGCCTGGACCCAGTGGATCCCAGGCACTTTCAGACCCGACAAGGAGGGTGTCGGCCTCGTGCTGGCCGAAGACGGCCATTCCTATCGTAAGGGCTTCTTCCTGGGCGACGGCACGGGGGCGGGGAAGGGTCGTCAAATCGCGGCCTGCATCCTCGACAACTGGCTCCAGGGCCGCCGCCGCAACATCTGGGTCTCGAAGAATGCGCCGCTCCTCGAAGACGCGCGACGCGACTGGACGGCCCTTGGCGGCCTTAACGGCGACATTCAGCCCATCTCCAACTGGAAGATCGATGAGCCGATCAGCCTCGACCAGGGCGTGCTGTTCGTCAGCTATCCGACGCTGCGTTCGATGCGTGGTGACTACGGTCGCCTGAAGCAGCTGGTTGACTGGGCCGGGGCCGATTTTGACGGTGTCATCGCCTTCGACGAGGCCCACGAGATGGGCGGCGTTGCGGGTGGGGAGGGCGCTCTCGGCACCAAGGATGGATCCCAGCAGGGAATCTGCGGCGTGCTCCTCCAGAACCAATTGCCCGCGGCCCGCGTCCTCTATGCTTCAGCCACCGGCGCCTCTGTCGTCAACAACCTCGCTTATGCGGTCCGACTGGGGCTCTGGGGCCCAGGGACCGCCTTCCCCGACCGGGAGCAGTTCATCAGCAGCATCAGCAAAGGCGGGATCGCCGCGATGGAGCTGGTCGCGCGCGATCTCAAGGCCACCGGCCTCTACATGGCCCGCGCACTGAGCTTCGCAGGTGTCGAATATGACATTCTGCGCCATGAGCTGACCGCCGCGCAGATCGAGATCTACGACACCTATGCGGACGCGTGGTCGATCATTCACCAGAACTTGGAGAAGGCGCTCGAACTGACCGGCATCGTCGATGCGCTTGAGAACGCGACTTTGAACAGCGGCGCCAAGGCATCCGCGCGCTCGCGGTTCGAGTCCACGAAGCAGCGCTTTTTCGGACAGGTTCTGCTCTCCATGAAGCTCCCCACCGTCATCGCCGCGGTCCACGAGCATCTCGCCGCGGGGCAGTCAGTCGTGATGCAGCTCGTCACGACGGCCGAGTCCATTCTTGACCGGAGACTAGGCGCGCTCAGCCCCGACGACCGCGCGGACCTCGAGATCGACCTCTCGCCCCGGGAATATATGATCGACTATCTGGAGCGCGCTTTCCCGACCCGTCAGATGCGGATCTTCACCGACGAGACCGGCGCGCAGCGCTCGGTTCCGATGGAAGACGAGGCGGGCAACCCCGTCTACAATCCCGAGGCCGAAGCGGCGCGGGCCCAGCTCATCGAGAATCTCTGCGCCCTTCCGCCGATCATGTCGGCGCTGGAGGGCATCCTCGAGCATTTCGGTCACGATAATGTTGCGGAGGTGACCGGGCGCACGAAGCGCCTCGTCTCGACCGGCGATGGACGGCAGAAGCTCGAAAGTCGCTCGACCAGGACCAGTCAGGCCGAGGCCGCCGCGTTCATGCAGGGTCGCAAGCGGATCCTCGTCTTCTCCGATGCGGGCGGCACTGGGCGCTCCTATCACGCCTCTCGAGACGTCCCCAATCAGCAGCAGCGCGTTCATCTCCTGCTCGAACCCGGCTGGCGGGCCGATCGCGCGATTCAGGGCCTTGGCCGGACCCATCGCACCCATCAGGCGAGCACACCCCTGTTCAGGCCGGTGACGACCGACTGCAAGGGCGAGCTCCGTTTCACGAGCACGATCGCCCGCCGGCTCGACAGCCTGGGCGCGCTCACCCGCGGTCAACGCCAGACGGGTGGTCAGAACCTGTTCGATCCCGCCGACAATCTCGAAAGTGAATATGCCTGCGCGGCCCTGGTGAGCTGGTTTCATCTGCTCGTCGGAGGGAAGCTGACCAGCGTCTCCCATGCCGAGTTCGAGAAGCGCACCGGTCTCGAGCTCTGCGACAAGGACGGCGTCATGAAGGACGACCTCCCGCCGATCCAGCGGTGGCTCAACCGCATCCTGGCGCTGCCGATCGCGCTGCAGAACAAGATCTTCGACGAGTTCCTCGCACTCGTCGAGACGCGCGTATCGGCCGCGCGCGAGGCCGGACGGCTCGATGTCGGCGTTGAAACCATCCTGGTCGATACGGCGACCCTCATAGACGACACCGTGCTGCGCACCGACCCGGTCAGTGGCGCGACCTCTCATCTGCTCACGATCGAGATCGCTCGGCGGCGGACGCCGGTCTCCCTTGAGCGGGTCCTGCGCATCGCCGACAATGACGGCACCGCCGATTATCTGATGAACGCCAAGTCCGGGATGGTTGCGCTGCAGACCCGCGCCCGCGCCCTCATGGAGGAGAAGGAGGGCACACCGATCCCGCGGTTCGAACTCATCCGTCCCACGCGGCGCGAATATATGCGCGAGCAAGAGCTGTTCGAAAGCGCCTGGAGCCCCATCGATCGCCAGCTCTTCTCCGAGAAGTGGCTGGAAGAAGCACAGGAGGCGGCCAACAAAGTCGATACGGAAACGATCCGCCTTGCGACGGGCCTCCTTCTCCCGATCTGGTCCGCGCTTCCCAACGACCACCTCGTCGTCAATCGCATCGCGGACAAGGAGGGCAACAGTTGGCTCGGCCGCCTGGTGTTTGACGATCACGTCGTGCAGCTCTTCACGAAGCTCGGCCTGGACCGGACCGACAATCTCCCGCCCACCGACCTCGTGAAATCCGCGCTGACCGGCCGGAGCGTCGATCTGGCACGGCCGTTCCCGATGTGCATCAAGCGCTCCCTCGTGAACGGATCACCCCGGATCGAGCTGGTGGGTGCGCCGCCGGCGCAGCTCGCCTGGCTCAAGTCGATCGGATGCTTCACCGAGGTGATCCAGTACCGGACCAGGGTCTTCGTGCCGGTACCGACGGCAGCCGAGATCGTCGGGCGGATCGTCTCGGGCTCGCCCTGACCGGTCTTCCGGCGATGAGGACGGTCCGATCGGCACGCGCGCACGGCGTACTTCTAAGCGACCTCAGGCACGCCTGAGAGAGAGGGAGGGGGAGCTGGGGTGGTGTTCGGAAATACCCGAACGCCAGAAGGAGTTACCCCTGTGATCCAGACCATCAAGCTCAACAAGCTGCGCCTGTCTCCGATCAACGTGCGCACCGCCCCGGACGAGCAGCTCCAGATCGAACCCATGGCCGCGAGCATCGAGGCCAAGGGCGTGCTGCAGAACCTTCTCGTCACGCCCGCCAAGAAGCCGCGCGGCACCTTCGAAGTGTTCGACGGCGGCCGTCGCTGGCGTGCGTTGCGCCTCCTCGCCGAGCGTGGCACCATCTCCGAGACCGATTTCGATGTTCCGGTCATGGTGCTGACCGGCGACGATGCCGAGCTGTCCGAGACGTCGACCGCGACCAACTTCCACCAGCTCAAGATGACGCCGGCCGAGGAATGCCGCGCGTTCCAGCACTTCATCGGCACCACGGGCGATATCGACGCGGTCGCCAAACGCTTTGGCGTGACCCGCCGCTTCGTCGAGGGGCGGCTGCGCCTGGCCTCGCTTGCGGAGCCGATCTTCGAGGCGCTCAGCAAGGGTGCGATCACGCTCGACATCGCCAAGGCCTATGCGTCGACCGAGAACCAGGAGAAGCAGCTTCTGGTTTGGAACAGCTATCAGTCGAGCCACGTCACGGCCGACACCATCCGCCGCGTGATCGCCAACGAGACGCTGAAGGCGAGCGACCCGATCGCGGTGCTGGTCGGCGAGGCGCGGTATCGCGACGCCGGCGGCAAGATCGATGGGGATCTTTTCACCGACGGCAATGACCGCTGGGTCGATCCCGAAATCGCTCACCGCCTCGCCGGCGAGATCATGGAAGCCGAGGCCGCACGCATCGGCCAAGAGACCGGTCTTGCCTGGATCCGCCCGATCGCGAGCAACTACGCGCACAACGCGGCGCACGGACTCTATCGCGCGATCCTGCAGCAGCCTCCGCTCACCGACGAACAAGCCGCGCGCCTCGCGGAGATCGAGGAGCGCCGGTCCGTCATCGAGGCCGAGATGCAGGACGAGGAGCTCGACGACGAGGCGTTTAAGCTGCTCGACCAGGAGGACGATCGTCTGATCGCCGAGGCCGAGGCCATCGAGAACCGCGCGCCGGTCCTGCCGGAGGAAATGAAGGCTCATGTCGGCGCCTTCCTTCTCCTCACCCCGCAGGGCGAGATGCGGCTCGACAGCCAATATTACAGCGAGCAGGAGCTCGTCATCGACGAGCCCGGCGACGAGGACCACGACGACGGCGAGGACGGAGAGTCGACGCGCGGTGGCGCCCGCATCGGCGGCAATGCCTCGTCCGAGCCGAAGTACCGGCCCGAGGCCGTGGCGCCCGGCGGCAAGCCGCTCAGCGCCCGGCTCTACGACGAACTGGCGGTCCAGCGGCGCGACATTCTGGCGTCCTGCATCCTGGCGCAGCCGGCGCTCGCGCTCGACTATGCGCTGTTCGTCATGGTCGACGCCCGGACCAACTCG
Source organism: uncultured Sphingopyxis sp. (assembly GCA_964426485.1). Lineage (GTDB taxonomy): Bacteria > Pseudomonadota > Alphaproteobacteria > Sphingomonadales > Sphingomonadaceae > Sphingopyxis. Next base: position 13,050 of record CAYRQX010000083.1, read on the forward strand.
GCGTCCCGCTACCTCAGCTCCGTGAAGTACGGCACGACCATCCGGGCCAGCGCGCCGCAGGATCCCGCCTCTGGCGACATTCCGGGCTCGCGCGCGCGCGATTATCTGGCCGAGGCGAAGGACGGTCTCGACGCCGCCTGGACGGAGCACGAGTGCGAGGTTGCGCGGTTCGAGGCCTTTCGCGCGCTCGACGACGACACCAAGGCCAACTGGCTCGCCTACATCGTCGCGATGTCGCTCGAGGCGAAGCCGGGTTGGTCGAACGAGCAGATCAAGCTTCACAATCGGCTTGCATCGATCCTCGAGATCGACGTCGCGAGCTGGTGGCGGCCGACCTCGGAGAACTTCTTCGACCGCGTGAACAAGGGCAGCATCCTCACGCTGCTCACCGAAATCGGCGGGCCGGCGCTGACCGTCCGTCATACCTCGCTCAAGAAGACCGAAATATCGGAAAGCTGCCAGAAGCTCTTTGCGGGCGAGGCGATCGTCGAGCCGGAGGTCAAGGAGGCGGCACTCGCCTGGGTGCCTAACGCGATGCGCTTCCTCGACGCCGCCACCGAAGCGCCGGCTGACCCGACCGAGGCCGATGACGGCGAAGGCGAGGCCAATGAGGTCGAGCCTTCGGACGGGGAGGGCGAACCCAGCGCCGATCACGAGACGCTCGAACCCGCGGACGCCTGAAGCGCGCTCCATCTCCTGAGCGACAGACCGCCGGTGCTCCTTCGCGCCGGCGGTCTTCCCTTGCCCAAACCACGGGACCAACGGTCATGCGCAGCAAACAGAAGCCGAGCCGCGACGCCGCGGCCGAGATCACCGACCTCATCATCCGCAAGCTCGAAGAGGGCGTCGCACCCTGGAGCCGCCCCTGGCGGGTCACCGGCGCCGGCGGGCGACCGCTTCGGCATTGCGGCACGCCCTATACGGGGATCAATGTCCTCTACCTTTGGGCAATTGCCGATGTGCGCGGCTATCGGTCGCGCTACTGGATGACATACCGCCAGGCCGAGGCGCTGGGCGCCAACGTCCGCCGGGGCGAGCAAGGCTCGCTCTCGGTCTATTATTCGAGCTTCAAGAAAACGGAGTCCGACCCCGTCACCGGCGCGGAGACCGAGCGCAGCATCCGCTTCCTACGCCACTACATCGTCTTCAACGCCGACCAGATCGATGGCCTGCCGGCCTATTTCTATCCGGCTGACGAAGATCCTACGCCGGTCGATCCTTCGGCGCGCCAATCCGCGATCGACGCCTTCTTCGAGCCGATTCCTGCCGAGGTGCGGCACGGCGGCGACCGCGCCTATTTTCACCCCACGTTCGATTATATCCAGATGCCGCATCAGCGCTCGTTCAAGTCGATGGACCACTATGCCTCGACCCGAGCCCATGAAACCGTTCATTGGTCCGGAGGCACGGCGCGGCTCGCCCGGACATTCGGCAAGCGGTTCGGTGACCAAGCTTATAGTTTCGAGGAACTCGTGGCCGAGATCGGGAGTGGCCTCGTCTGCGCGCACCTCGGCCTGCCCAATGAACTCCACGACAATCATGCAAGCTATGTGGGCCATTGGCTCGGCATCCTGCGCGCCGACAAGACCGCGATCATTCACGCGGCATCCAAGGCCGAGCAGGCCTTCAATTATCTGTGCGGGTTTGCGGACGACCAGATCAGTCCGGCCGAGTCCGCGCCCCTCGAGGCCGTCGAGCCGCTGGCCGAAGCCGCCTGACCCCACTTCCTCTTCGCCAAGGAGACCAGCCATGGGATGGCTGACCATGCCGTTCGCCTCGATGGGCGGACATCCGACTGCCAAGGCCTATCTCGACGCGCAATTCACCTACACGCGCGATGTCGAGGGCGGGACGAAGGGACTGAGGATCCTCGCCTCGTCCTGCCCCAAGAACCGCACCTATTACGCCGCTGCCCAAGTCCTGACGAATGGCATCGGGGGCGAGATCTTCGCGATCGTCTGCAAGGTCCTCTGGAGCCCCAACAGCAAGACCGGCGAAAATTTCGGCTACAAAGACAGTGCGCCGTTGCGGCGCTGAAATGGAGTATCAGTGATGATGAGGTAAGTTG
>CAYRQX010000084.1:0-13452 GCA_964426485.1 uncultured Sphingopyxis sp.
GGGCATCTCGGGCGAAGAAGCGCTGCACCTCCACCGCAAGGGCGAGGCCGTCCAGGTCGTCGTGCTCGACGTCGATGTCGAAAAGGAACGCATCAGCCTCGGCATCAAGCAGCTTGAAAAGGGTGCTCCGGCGGTTGGCGGCGGCACCGCCGCTGCCGGTTCGGTGAAGAAGAACGACGTCATCACCGTCACCGTCCTCGAAGTCCGCGACAACGGCCTCGAAGTCCAGGCTGGCGAAGACGGCGCGACGGGCTTCATCAAGCGCGCCGACCTCGGCCGCGACCGCGACGAACAGCGCGCCGAACGGTACCAGGTCGGCCAGAAGTTCGATGCGATGGTCATCGGCTTCGACCGCTCGAAAAAGCCGAACTTCTCGGTCAAGGCGATGCAGATCGCCGAAGAGAAGGAAGCCGTCGCGCAGTACGGCTCGTCGGACTCGGGTGCGTCGCTCGGTGACATCCTCGGCGAGGCGCTGAAGGCCGGCAAGAAGGACTAATTTCCTTCTTCCGCCGTCAGGCGACACAAAAGGCCCGCAGAGTGTCCCTCTGCGGGCCTTTTTCTTTCAGTGATATATTTTGACCGGACAGTGATTCGTGATACCTTCGCTAGGCGTTGGGAGGGGTCTCACGCACAATGGACCGGCAACTACCGGACCCCGCTCCGGCGGGAATTGCGTGGCTGTATACATAGGGGAAGCACATGATCCGGTCAGAACTGGTTCAGAAGATCGCGAGCGAAAACAGCGATTTGCGACTGGAGGAGGTCGAACGCATCGTCGATACTTTCTTCGATTCGATCGTCGAGCAACTTGCCGCTGGCGGACGTGTCGAACTGCGCGGCTTCGGCGCCTTCTCCACCCGGTCGCGCGAATCGCGCACCGGCCGCAACCCCCGCACGGGTGCGGCGGTCGATGTGAAGGCGAAAAACGTGCCCTATTTCAAACCGGGCAAGGAAATGCGCGAACGTTTGAACGGCTGAAGCCGGACGCCGCGGGGCGGCGCCGGTCCAGCTATCGCCATCAGTTCTTAAGCCGGTATCCGGTTCGGAAAACCCAGAAGATCACACCCAGGCAGAGCGCCAGGAACAAAGTCACCGCGCCCATGCTGACTTCGATCCCGACGTCGCCCCTGCCAAAGAAGGTCCAGCGAAAGCCGCTGATCAGATAGACGACCGGGTTGAACAAGGTGACCGTCCGCCACGCCGCAGGCAGCATGTCGAGCGAGTAAAAGGCGCCGCCCAAAAAGGTCAGCGGATAAATGACCAGCATCGGGATGACCTGCAGTTGCTCGAAGCTCTGCGCCCAGATGCCGATGATGAAACCGAACAGGCAGAAGGTCACCGCCATCAGAACCATGAAGGCGACCATCAGCAGCGGGTGCGCGACCTGCACGTCGACGAACAGATGCGCGGTGGCAAAGATGATCGACCCGATGATCACCGACTTGGTCGCGGCCGCGCCGACATAGGCGATCACCGTTTCCAGCGGCGACAGCGGCGCCGACAGCATTTCATAGATCGTCCCCGTCCATTTGGGCATGTAGATGCCGAACGAGGCGTTGCTGATGCTTTCGGTGAACATCGTCAGCATCATCAGCCCGGGTACGATGAACGCGCCATAGGGGACGCCGCTGACCTCGGTCATCCGGCTGCCGATCGCCGATCCGAAGACGACGAAATAGAGCGCGGTGGTGATCACCGGCAGCATCAGGCTGGTCCAGAAGGTGCGCCCGAAGCGCGCCATTTCGAAGGCGTAGATTGCGCGCACACCGCGCCAGTTCGCGGTCATGCGGGCCGCTCCCAATAAATAGGGACAGTCCCTATTTTTTGTCCATCCGCGCGCAGATCTGGGGCGGTGCGGGTGAAAAAATAGGGACTGTCCCTATTTATTGACGCACGGGTCATGCAGCTTCTCCCTTTGCGCCGTTCGATTCATGCACCAGCCCGACGAAAATATCTTCGAGCGAGCTTTGCCTGGTGTGCAGATCCTTGAACTGGACGCCGATGTCGGTCATCCGCCGCAGCAGCGAGGGCACTCCCGTCGCCTCGGCGCGGCTGTCGAATTCATAGACCAGCTCGTTGCCCTCACCCGCCAGCGCCAGCTTCCACTGCGCCAGCTCTTCGGGAACCACAGTGAGCGGCTCGACGAGATTGAGCGTCAGCGTCTTGCGCCCCAGCTTCTTGATTAGCTCGTCCTTCTGCTCGACCAGGATCAGCCGCCCGCCGGTGATCACGCCGACGCGGTCGGCCATTTCCTCGGCCTCCTCGATATAATGGGTCGTGAGGATGATCGTGACCCCGCGCTCGCGTAGCCCGCGCACCATGTTCCACATGTCCCGGCGCAGTTCGACATCGACGCCGGCGGTCGGTTCGTCGAGGAATAATATCTCGGGCTCGTGCGACAGCGCCTTGGCGATCATCACGCGGCGCTTCATGCCCCCCGACAATTCCATGATCTTCGCATCGCGCTTGTCCCAGAGCGACAGGTCGCGCAGCAATTGTTCGATGAATGCGGGATCGCGCGGCTTTCCGAATAGCCCGCGCGAAAAGCTCACCGTCGCCATCACGCTCTCGAACGCATCGGTGTGCAACTCCTGCGGCACCAGCCCGATCATCGTCCGCGCGGCGCGATAATCGCGGGCATGATCATGACCCGCGACGGTCACGCTGCCTGCAGTCGCGGTCACGATGCCGCAGACGATGCTGATCAGCGTCGTCTTGCCGGCGCCGTTCGGCCCGAGCAGCGCGAAAATCTCGCCCTTGTTGATGGAAAGGTCCACATCGCGCAGCGCTGTGTGGCCGCTTTTATATGTTTTCCCGAGGCCGGAAATTTCAAGGACTGGAGTCATGCCACGCCGTCTAGCCGAGCGACCGGACGGCGTGAAGCGGCAAACATCGCTTGACCTCCATCGGTCCATCGGCTTGACCGGCGTCGGTCATGCGGACGTGGCGAAATCGGTAGACGCAGCAGACTTAAAATCTGCCATCCTCTGGGTATGCGGGTTCAAGTCCCGCCGTCCGCACCAGCCATGAAATCGGGCGTCACACCAGCCGCCTCCCAATAGGCGGCCATCCCCATTTCCTCGCACAATGGCAGGAAGCGCGGGTGCGCGCGAAGATCGGCCGTGACGGGTAGGAACAACATCTGCGTAACGCGACGATGCTGGTCGGTGATCGACGGATCCGATGCGGTCTTGTGGACGCCCACGCTCACCGGCCCGCGGCGCAGCAGATAGCCTTCGGCGACCCGCAACGCCGCGTCGGCCTCCCCGATCCCGGCGAGATGCATTACCGCCCAAAGGCTCTGCGCCGGCCCCTGTTCGGCCGCCCGCAAATTGCATTCGACCGCCCGAGCACGCAGCGCGGCATTATCGGCATCGGCAAGTACGGCAAGGCTGAATTCGAGGGTTGCAAGCGCGGGCGGGGGCAGGTCGGGTCTTGTCGGGGCGTCGGCGAGCTGCTGGATCGCCTGCCGGACACGTCCCGTGAAGGCAAGGCTCCACAGCCGGGCGAACCAGATCGCCGGATGCCGCGGCCATAATGTCATGCCGCGATCGCCAACCCGGTCCATCGCGGACATCTGCCCCGTCGACCAGAGCTGATAGATTTGTTTGTAGTGCAAGGTCGCGGCGAGCGGCTCGATCGCCATCAGCCGGCTGCTGATCGTTACCGCCGCGCTCGGCCGCCCCGTCGCCATTTCCAGCATGCACAAATCATGCGCCGCAACGATATCCTCCGGACTCTCCTCAAGCGCCGCGAGCAATTTCGGACGGCGCGCGGTCCAGTCGCCGAACAGCGGGGGCAGACCGATCAGCGCCGCGCGCGCATGCGGCTGCCCGGGATCGATCGCCAGCGCACGCGCAGCGGCGCTCTCGCATTCGCGGACAAGATCGGCACACAGGTCAGGGGCGGCATATTCAGCGCCGTTCCGCAGAATGAGCGCAAGCATGCCCTGCACGTCCGCCCGCACCGGCATCGCAGCCGCCGCAGCACGCAGCTGCGCAAGCGCAGCCTGATCGACGAACGGCGCCCCGAGCTTCCAGCTCTGCCAACCGGCGTCGATCGCATGCACCGCAAGTTCGCTGTCGTCGGCGATCAGCAGCGCATAGCCCGACCCCGGAACCGTCTCGACGCGTAGCATGTCTCCCGCTGCCGCGCTCAAGGCCCGGCGAAGACCGGCGATCGCCCGGTTCAGGCTGTCGTCACCGACGACCGCTCCACTCCAGCATCGGGCGAGCAGATCGTCACGGGTGACAAGACGACCGGGGGCTTCGGCCATCGCGACCAGCACCTGCATCATACGCGGCTCGACAACCGCCTTGCCCGCCGCGCCCCGGATGCTCCGCATCGACGGGCTGATCGCCACACCCCCAAGCGAAAAGTCGGGGCGCGGCGCCAAATTGTTCGGATTAAGCGACACCGTCGACACGCCCGTCACGCCCCTTCCGACCATCGTGGAATCATCGGTTCTCCATCATGGCCCCGCATGCCCCTCGCTGACAAGATGGGGCAAAAGCAAACGGGGTGATTTATGCGACGCCATCAGGTCTCTAGAGCACCGGTTATCATGCTCGCCCTGACGCTGATACTCTCGTCTTGCGGGAACGACTCTCCATCGGCGGGCGGCGGCACGGTTGTCGTTCCGCCGAGCCCGCCACCGCCTCCTCCCCCGCCCCCTCCTCCACCGCCGCCGCCATCGAGCTTCGTCGGCGCCGTTTATGCCGGAACGAACAACAATGGCCCCGGAGGAAACTGGGTGGTTGGATTTGGCCGCCGCGCCGACGGCACACTCACGCCCCTCGACTTCCACGAAACCGGCGGCACCGGCCGCGCGAGTTCCTCGACGACCCCGCCGCGTCTCAACTCGCTGATCGCCGAGGATTCGATCATCGCCGTGGACGATCGTTTCCTGCTCGTGGTCAACGCCGGATCAAACGACGTCACCAGCTTCCGGATCGGCCCCGATTACAGCCTGTCGCGCGTCGACGTCGAGCCGAGCGGCGGCACCGCACCGATCAGCCTCGCCCACCGAAATGGCGTCGTCTACGTCGCCAATGCAGATGAAGACGGCACCTTCACCGCACCCCCGAACCAGAGCGGCAATATCACCGCGATGACGCTCGATCCTGCGACCGGCGCGCTGACACGCATTGCAGGCTTTTCGCTCAGCCTTCGCGGCCGTCCGGCGGACCTTGAGGTGACGCCCGACGGCAGCTGGCTGCTCGTCTCGTCGCTCAACGCGGCTTCGCCCCAGCTTCCGCAGCCCACCGCCGCCGAAATATCGAGCTTCCGGATTCAGGGCGACGGCACCCTCGCCGCGACGCCTGCGGGCACGGGGATGTCGACGCAGATCGGTAATGCGGCCGGGCGCCATCTCCCCAATGCCATCGGGATCGAAACCTGGGCGGCAGGCGGACGCCAGTTCGCCATCGCCGCGGAGGCACGGACGGTCTCTTCGACCGGTATTCCTTCCGCGACCTTCGCCGCGCTCCAGACTGCTTCGGTTTCGACATGGGAAATTGCCGCCGACGGCAGCTTCCTTCCGCGCTCGCAGGATTTCATGCTCGGTCCGACCACCAGTTCGGGCCCGACGCAGGCTGGCTTCCTCGTCTATTCGCCGATCTATTCGACCTTCTGGGTCGCAACCTCGGCAGGCGCCACAATCTCGGGCTACGGGCTCGACGCGGACGGAAACGTCACGCCCGGCGTAATGGGGGGCATTCTCGCCCGCGGCGTCCCGGTCGATCCAGCCGCGGCAAGTCCGCTCGCCAATGCCGATGGCTATGTCGACATGGCAATCAGCGCCGACGGTCGCTGGATCTATCAGCTTGTCGGACTCAAGGGCCGCATCGATGTCTACGAGGTCGATACGCTGGTCGCGGTGAACATCGCGCGCCGACAGCAGGTCACGACAAGCTTGCTGCCGCTGGACAATCTGCAGGGCCTTGTTTCAGTCGGCGGGTGATCGGCGGATATAGGGCATGGCCTTGCGCCGCGCACCGTCCTAGGGTGCTGTGCAATGCACTTCGTCCGTCCCGCCGCCGCTCTGCTGCTCGCCGTATCGCTACCGTTCGCACTCGCCAGCTGCGGTATGTTCGGCGAGCGCGGCCCGGTCAAGATCGCCGCGATCGGCCCGATCAACGCGGCCGCAAGCCCGCTGAACGGCGAGCTGTCGGCCGCCAATGCCGCGCTGCTTGACGCAACTTCGCAGGGGCTGGTGAGCTATGACGGCGAGGGCCAGATCGATACCGGGCTCGCCGATCGCTGGACCGTTACCGCCGACGGGCGCAGCTATATCTTTCGTATTCGCGAAGCCAGATGGAGCAATGGCCGCAAGGTCACGGCCGAAAATGTCGCGGCCATCCTGCGATCCTATCTCGCCCCCAACAGTCGCCACGTCCTGAAAAGCGATTTCCCGGAGATCGAGACGATCAAGGCGATGACCGACACCGTCATCGAAATCCGCCTGGCGGTGCCACAACCGGCGATCCTCGAATTGTTCGCGCAGCCCTCGATGGCGATCGTCAACAAGGGGATGGGCTGGGGTCCGATGCGCGCGCGCAAGATCGGACGCGCGGTGCTGCTCTCGCCCGTTCCCGATCCGCTCGCCGAAGACCCCGAGGCAGCGGAAGCCGCCGCAAACGATCCCGCCGCCTCGATCGAACTGGTCGGCACCTCGCCCGCGGGTGCGCTCGCGCGGTTCAAGAACGGCTATGCCGATGGCGTCGTCGGTGGCCGTTTTTCGACCCTGCCCTATTTCGCGGCGTCGAACATCGGCCGCTCGCGCCTCGTCGTCGATCCGGTCCCCGGCCTGTTCGGCCTGTCGTTCGTCCGCGCCGAGGGTTTCCTTGCGATCGACACCAACCGCGACGCCTTGGTCCGCGCAATCCGGCGCGAGCGGCTGATCGAGGCTTTCGGCCTCGCCGAATGGCAGCCGCAGGTCACGCTCCGACCCGCGCTCTACGCCCGCGACGGTGGGCCCGCCCCGCTCGTGCCCGCCTGGGCCGAATATGACGAGGCGTCGCGGAACACGCAGGCCAAACGCGCCGTCGATGCTTGGCGCGGCGCGGGACGCGAGATCGAGCCGCTGCGCATCGCCGTCCCCGACACCCCCGGCGGCCGCATCCTCTTCGCTTATGTATCAGCCGATTTCAGAGCGATTGGCGTGCCGAGTCGGCGCGTTCCCATGGCAGCAACCGCCGACCTCCGCCTGATCGACGAAGTCGCGCCGAACGACGACCCGGTGTGGGCGCTGCGCCGCCTGTCGTGCCGCCGCGATACGCTGTGCAACCGCGACGCGCAGGATCTGATCGACCAGGCGACCGCCAACATCGACGCCGGCCAGCGCCGCGTGCAGGTAAGCGAGGCCGAGGCGGTTCTCGGTCGCTACGCCCCCTTCATTCCGCTTGCGACACCGCTCCGCTGGTCGGTCGCGTCGCAGCGCCTGACCGGGCTGCGCGCCAACGGCCGTGCGCAGCACCCATTGAATCATCTGATCGCCTTACCCAACTAATACAGCGGCGCTTCGCCTTCGAGCGCTTTTGAAAGGACCCAAATGGCCCCTTCGCCTCCGAATCCCGACGCGATCTTCGACGCATTGATCTCGAATCGCAGCGATCCCGCAGCGCTTCGCAAACGCGTAGAGACGCTCGAAATTCTGCTCGAACGCAGCTTCATCATTCCCGGCATCAACCGCCCGGTCGGGCTCGACGCGATCGTCGGCCTCGTTCCCGTCGTCGGCGATGTGATCGCCGCGACGATGGGCGCTTACCTCATCTGGGAAGCCCGCAACCTCGGCATGCCGAAATGGAAGATCTGGCGCATGGTCGGCAATCTCGGTGTCGACACCGCGCTTGGCGCGATCCCGCTCGTCGGCGATGCCTTCGACTTTTTCTTCCGCTCGAACACGCGCAATCTCAAGATCATCAAGAAGCATCTCGACAAGCATCATCCGGGGACGATCGTCATCGACCAGTAAGGGGCGAATTCCGCTCGCATCGAGCGAAGTCGAGATGCCCTTCGGCTTCGCTATGCTGCGGGGTGTCTCGACTTCGCTCGACACGAACGGATTGAGGGGGCGGTTTCTTCGCCTGCTTCCCTTGGGGTGTCTAATGCTGCTAGCACAGCGCCACCACATCCCAGGGGAGATTTTCTAAATGATCCGCGCCAGCCTTGCCGCGCTTGCCCTCAGCTGTTCCATAACCGCCGTCGCCACCGCCGCGCCGCAGGAGGACGACCCCTATCTCTGGCTCGAGGATATCGAGGGCACCAAGGCGCTGGAATGGGTAAAAAAGGAAAATGCGGCAACCGACAAGCTGATCACCGGCCGCCCGGGGTTCGAAGCCGACCGCAAGCGCGCGCGCGAAATTCTCGATGACGACCGCCAGATCGCCGGGCCCGGCGAAGTCATGGGCGATACGATCACCAATTTCTGGCGCGACGCGAACAACCCGCGCGGCATCTGGCGGCAAAGCCCGCTCGATGCCTATCTTGCCGGAAAGCCCATCTGGACGACGCTGATCGACGTCGACGCGCTCGGCAAAGCCGAGAAGCAGAGCTGGGTGTGGCACGGCGCCGATTGCCTTGCCCCCGAATATAAGCGCTGCCTCGTCTCGCTGAGCCCCGGCGGCACCGATGCCGACGTCGTGCGCGAATGGGACCGCATGACCAAAAGCTTCGTGGGCGATGGCTTCACGCTGCCGCAGGCGAAAAGCAGCGTGACGTGGAAAAATGCCGACACGCTGCTCGTCGCGACCGACTATGGCGCAGGCAGCATGACCGCGTCGGGCTATCCGCGCATCGTCAAGCGCTGGAAGCGCGGCACCCCGCTGGCATCGGCCGAAACCGTAGCCGAGGGGGAGTATGAGGACGTCGGCATGAATGTCCTCGCCTTCACCGACGGCGACAAGCGCTGGCCGATGATCAGCCGCGGCAAGACCTTCTACACCGCCGACATAAAGCTGCCGAACGTCGACGGGTCGCGCTATATCTCGTCGATCGTCCCCGACACCGCCAGCGTCCGCGACGTCATCGACGGGCAGCTCATCATCTTCCTCAACCAGGACTGGGCGAATATCCCGGCGGGCTCGCTCGTCTCGCTGTCGCTCGCCGATATGTCCGCCGACCGGCAGGTGCCGATCATCACCGCGATGACCCCAACCAAGGCGCAGGCGATCGAAAATGTCTCGGCGACTGACAATATCCTGTGGGTCAAGGCGCTCGACGATGTCGAGGGCAAGCTGTTCGCCCTTCGCCGCGACCCGAAGAGCGGAAAGTGGAGCCAGAAAGAAGTTCCGCTTGCCGCCAATGCGACCGTCACCATCGCCGGCACGGTGGGCAAGCGCGACATCGCGCTCGCGACCGCCGAAACGATGCTGATGCCGCCGACGCTCTATGCCGTCACCGAAGGCCAGGCGCCCCAGCCGGTCCAAAGCCTGCCCGCGACCTTCGACGCCAAGGACATGGCCGTCGAAAAACGCTTCGCGACGTCGAAGGACGGCACGAAAATCCCTTATTTCCTTGCCCGCAAGAAAGGCGCGACCGGCCCCGTCCCCGCGCTCGTCCATGCCTATGGCGGTTTCCGTTCGGCGCAGACGCCGGGCTATCTTACCGGCCAGCCGTACCGCGCCGGTCCGCTCGGGCTGTTCTGGGTCGAGGATGGCAATGCCTATGTCCTCGCCAATATCCGCGGCGGCGGCGAATATGGCCCCGCGTGGCACCAGGCGGCGCTGCGCGAAAAGCGCCAGAACAGCTTCGACGATCTGCATGCGGTCGCCGAGGACCTGGTGAAGACCGGGGTCAGCGCGAAGGGCAAGATCGCGATCTCGGGCCGCTCGAACGGCGGCGTGCTCGTCGGCGCGGCGATGACGCAGCGCCCCGACCTCTACGGCGCCGTGATCTCGGGCTCGCCGATCAAGGACATGTGGCGGTACGACAAGATGCTCGCTGGGGCCTCATGGGTCGCCGAATATGGCGACCCCGATGTGCCCGAGGATTGGGCCTTCCTGTCGAAATATTCGCCCTATCACAACATCCGCAAGGGCGTGAAATACCCGCCGATCTTCCTCTATCTCTCGACCAAGGACGACCGCGTTCACCCCGGCCATGCCCGCAAATATGCCGCGCGACTGATGGAGAATGGCAACCGCGTCTATTATCACGAATATCTCGAGGGCGGCCATTCGGTCGGCGCCGACCATGCCGAGGATGCAGTGCGCGCCGCGATGCTCCACGGCTTCCTGCTGCGCGAGCTGGTGGAGAAGAAATAACGTCGCCGCTTATCGAATCTGCCGTTTCTCCAGCTTCCGTGCCAGCGTGCGCCGGTGCATCCCCAACCGGCGCGCGGTTTCCGAAATGTTGAAATCGGTCTCGACGAGCGTCTGGTGGATATGCTCCCACTCCACCGTCTTGATCGACGATTGGCGATCGCCCACCGGCGTCTCGACATTGCCCTCCGCCCGCTCGAACGCCGCCTCGATGTCGTCGGTGTTCGACGGCTTGGCGAGATAATAGGAAGCGCCGAGCTTGATCGCCTCGACCGCGGTCGCGATGCTCGCAAAACCCGTCAGCACGACGATCCGCATCGCCGTATCGCTGGCGCGCAGCGCCTGCACGCACGCGAGCCCCGACGCGCTGCCCAGCTTCAGGTCGACGACCGCATAGCCCGGACGGAACACCCCCAAATGCGCGTCCATCTCCTCGGGACTGTGAGCGACATGCACTTCATAGCCCCGCCGCTCGAACGAGCGTTTCAGCGTCCGCGCGAAGGCCTCGTCATCCTCGACGATCAGCAATTGCCGCGGATCTTTCTTGGCGTCGGTCATGCCTTCTCTCCGCTGTCGCGCGCGAGCGACGAAATGGGCAGGAAAATCCGCACCAGCGCGCCGCCTTCGTCACGATTGGACACAGTGGCGCCGCCGCCGAGCTTGCGCAGCACATTGACGAGCAAAAACAGGCCCAGCCCGCCGCCGGGACGTCCCTTGGTCGAGCGGTAGGGCTGGCCGAAATTCTCCAGCATCTCCCGCGTGAAACCGGGCCCGCGATCGGCGATTTCGATCACCAGCATGTCACCGTCGCGCAAGGCCGTAAAGCTGGTCCAGTCGGGAGAAACCTCGGCCGCATTGTCGAGTACATTACCGATGACCTGGCGCAGCGCCGGATCCGACACGATGGCGACGTCGGCACCGAAACGATCATTGAATTCGACCGTGCCCGGACGGCGCACCGCGCGCGTGTGCGACACGATTTCGTTGAACGCCGCCCGCATTGTCGTCAGTTGCGGCGCCTCGCCGCGCGCCTCACCCGCCGACATCAGGATGCCGCTGACGATCGCCTTGCAGCGCTGAACCGCGGTGTCCATGTCAGCCAGATCCTCCTGCATCTCGCGATCCTTCGCGAGCCGCGGTGCCGCCTTCCAGTCGCCGATCAGCACCGACAGCGTCGACAAGGGCGTCCCGAGTTCATGCGCCGCCCCCGATGCGAGCAGCCCCATACGCACGATATGATCCTCCTCCGCCGCGCGCTGGCGGCTCGCCGCGAGCGCCGCGTCGCTGTCGCGGAGATTGCGGCTGATGCGGGTAACGAAGGCGACGAGCAGCACCGCGATCAGCAGGAAGCAGACGAAGCTGCCTTGCAGATACAGGCCCATCGGATCGTCGGCATAGGCCGGCGGCAGCACGAGCGGCGTCGGATCGATCCGCAAGGCGGCGAGCGCCGCCAACGCCGCGACCACGATCGCCCATGACGAGCGCGGGGTGAGCAGGATCGCGCCGATCACGACCTGGAGCAGAAAGAGCGAGGCGAAAGGATTGGCGAGCCCACCGCTATGGTGAAGTTGCCAGCCGAGTGCCGCGACGTCGAACAGCAGCGCCGCGGTAAGTTCGGCATTGGTCACCCCGCGGCCGCGACGGACAAGGGCGGCGCTGGCAAAATTGATCGCGATCAGCACGAGGATCGCGGCGAGCAAGGGCGCGTGCGATAGCGATATGCCCATCGGCCCGCTGACGATCCCGATCGTCGCCAGCTGCCCCCCGACCGCGAGCCAGCGCAGCTGGATCAGCAGCGTCATGTTGCGGCGCCCGGCCGGGGCTCTTGCGGGCGCGGCAGGCAGGATCGTCGGGTCGGTCATCAATCGCGAATACGCCACAGCCGCCACGCAAAAAAGAGGCTGAGCGCACAAAGCGCAAACCAGGTCAGCGCATAGACGAGATGATTGTCGGGAAAGCGCACGACGGTCAGCCCGCCAACGGGATAGCCGCCGGGATTGGGTTTGGCGTCGGCATCGACGAAATAGGGCGCAGCATTGCTCAGCCCCCTTGCCTTCGCGATCGCCGCGACGTCGCGCGAGAACCAGCGATCGGCCGCTGGATCGTTCGAGCGGAGAAAGGCGCCGCCGGGTTCGGTGATGCGCAGGAGTCCGGTCACCGTTACCGGACTCGCGACATTGCCAGCCGCGCGTGTCGCCGCATCGCGCCGATCCTTGGGCACAAAGCCGCGATTGACTAGCAATGTGAATCCGGATGTTTCGAGCGGGGTCAGCACCCAATAACCGGGACCGCGATCGGTCACCGCCTGCACTAGCGTCTCGCGATCATGGCGAAACGCCCCCGTCGCCGTCACCCGGCGATAGGCATCATCCTTCGCGCCGACGACATCCCACGCCCCCGGCCCCGGCGGCGCCACCGGCCCCGCATGGATGCGCGCATCGACCGCCGCGACCAGATCATGCTTCCACACGCGCCGCTCGAGTTGCCACACGCCGAGCGCCGCGAGGCCGAACGCCGCGATCAGCGCCGCCGCGGCAAAGGCCGCGCGGCGGGTGCGTGTCACGGCACCTGGCCTGTAACCTGGCCCGCCGTCTGACTTGTCGGTTCGTGCGGCATCGGCATCATGTTGGTGTTCAGGTGATGCATCACCCACAGCGAACCCGCGAGCATGATCACGACGACGATCACCGTGAAGATCAGCGAGGTCAGCGACCAGCCGCCCTCGGCTTTCGGCGTCATATGGAGGAAGAAGATCATATGGACGACGATCTGGACCACCGCAAAACCCATGATGATCGCGCCGGTCGTGCCGGGGCTCAGCGGCATCGTCATCACCAGCCAGAAGGGAATGGCGGTCAGGATCACCGACAGCAGGAAACCGATGACATAGTCGCGCATCGACGCGTGCGGCATCTCGATCTCATGATGCCCCTCGTGCGCGTGGGCAGCGGCGTGGAGATCGGCGCTCATCGCAGCACTCCCATCAGATAGACAAAGGTGAAGACGCCGATCCACACGACGTCAAGGAAGTGCCAGAACATCGAAAGGCACATCACGCGGCGCTTGTTCGCGGCGATCAGTCCATGCTTTGACAGCTGGAACATCAAAGTGACGAGCCAGATGATGCCGAAGGTGACGTGCAGCCCATGCGTGCCGACCAGCGTGAAGAAGCTCGACAAGAAGGCGCTGC
>CAYRQX010000084.1:13462-14836 GCA_964426485.1 uncultured Sphingopyxis sp.
ATGGAATTCGTAAAGCTCGATCCCGAGGAAGGCGAGCCCGAACAGGCCGGTGATCGCCAGCCAGATCTGAACGCCCTTCACCTTGCCCTGCTGCATCTGGAGCACCGCAAAGCCATAGGTGATCGACGAGAAAAGCAGCATGGCGGTGTTGAGTGCGATCAGCTTCAGGTCGAACAGATCCTTCGGCGCCGGGCCCGCGGCATAGCTGCCGCCGAGCACGGCATAACAGGCAAAGAGGATCGCGAAGATGAGGCAGTCGCTCATCAGGTAAATCCAGAAGCCCAGCATCGTGCTGTGTCCCTCGGGATGGGCATGCTCGTCGAGATCGTAGAACTGGACGGGCTCGCCGGCCGATATCGGGGCGGCGGTGATGGTCTTGGCACTCATCGCATCAGGCTCCGGCCGCCAGCTGGCGGGTGCGCGCTTCCTCGACCGCGGTGACCGTTGCCGCCGGGATGTCGAAATCGCGCTTGTAGTTGAAGGTGTGATAGATCGCGCCGACGATCGTCGCGGCAAAGCTGACCGCGACAAGCCACCAGATGTGCCAGACCAGCGCGAAACCCATGACGAGGCAGAAGCCCGACAGGATCATCCCCGTGCCGGTGTTGCTCGGCATATGGATGTCGCGATAGCCATTTATCGGCCGCTGATGCCCGCGCTTCTTCATGTCGTACCAGGCATCAAGGTCGTGGATCACCGGCGTGAAGGCGAAGTTGTAATCGGGCGGCGGCGAGCTGGTCGCCCATTCGAGCGTGCGGCCGTCCCACGGGTCGCCGCCCGTGGTGTCGCGCAGCTCCTTGCGGCGCCAGATACTGACGCCGAACTGGATCAGCATCGCACCGATGCCCGCCGCGACGATCAGCGCGCCAATGCCGGCGATCACGAACCAGATTTGCAGGCTCGGGTCATCGAACACGCGCATGCGCCGTGTCACGCCCATCAGGCCGAGGATGTAGAGCGGCGTGAAGGCGACCCAGAAACCGACCACCCAGCACCAGAAGCTGACCTTGCCCCAGAAGACGTCGAGTTTGTAGCCGAACGCCTTGGGCCACCAATAGTTGATCGCCGCGAACAGGCCGAAGAGCACGCCCCCGATGATGACATTGTGGAAATGCGCGATCAGGAACAGCGAATTGTGCAGCACGAAGTCGGCGGGCGGCACCGCGAGCAACACCCCGGTCATGCCGCCGACGACGAAGGTCAGCATGAAGGCGATCGTCCACATCATCGGCAGTTCATAGCGAATGCGGCCGCGGTACATGGTGAACAGCCAGTTGAAGAGCTTGGCTCCCGTCGGGATCGAAATCACCATCGTGGTGATGCCGAAAAAGCTGTTGATGCTGGCGGCCGACGCCATGGAGAAGAAATGGTGCC
>CAYRQX010000085.1:0-14592 GCA_964426485.1 uncultured Sphingopyxis sp.
CCATGGCTGCGTAACTTAAACCAAATGGCCTCCGGCAGTCCCGGGGCGGTTCAAATGGCTTTTTCAGAGCGTATCTGAGCCATTCTTCTCTAGTGTCCCGTGTGCGCATCGTGATTGTTGTTTGCGCAATAGGAATCAAGCTAAAGTGGAATAGAGTAAATTTTCGTTCCGGCACTGCATCCTCCCTTGAAAGAGGCAATTGATGCTAAACATCTGTATTGTCAACTCTGCGAACAATCCGGATATTTTTGATGGAGTGCCAGAGTGGCGTAGCCGCCGTATATTGTGGTAATTGAACGAAGTGTAACTTTGCTCGCTTATCTAACTGCGGCTCAAACTTTCCATGATCCTCATCACCGGCCACGTCATCCTGACCCCCGAGCATCGCGAGCGCATGATCGCGCTCGGCGCCGCGCATAGCGCGCGGTCGCGCGGCGAGGCGGGGTGTCTGGGGCATCGCTGCCATGTCGATGTCGAGCAGCCCGACCGCCTCGCCTTTGTCGAAGAGTGGGCGGATATCGCCGCGGTGCGCGCCCATTTCGCGGTGCCCGCATCGGGCGCCTTCGTCGCCGAAATGCGCGCCCTCTCGCCGCAGCCGCCGGTGATCCGCATCTATGCCGCCGAGGATATCACCGCGAAACTGATGGGGTGACCTCTACTCCCCTCCCTTCAGGGAGGGGTTGGGGGGGGCATGTTGGTCGGGGCAGGCGGGGCGGTTTACAGGCCCTCCCCCAACCCCTCCCGCAGGCGGGAGGGGCTTTTAAAAAACCGCTTTCCTACATTATTCGGCTGTGCCAGCCTTCATCCGGCTCTTTGAAATCGCGAACGGACAGGGTGCCGCCCGGTGTGCGGGCGGCTTTGGCTCGCTTTCATTCGGTCCCGGAACAGGGCAGCGAAACCCGGCGCACAAGGCTGACCTTTGCTGACCTTTGGAACGACCATCGCGCGCGGCCGCCGCAGCCGCCGGTGATCCGGGTCGTGCTGCGGAGGCTCGTAAAGCTGATGGGGTAGCGTGATACTCCCCTCCCGCTTGCGGGAGGGGTTGGGGGAGGGCGTGTTTGGGCGCGGGACGGACGGGGAAGGCTTACAGGCCCTCCCCAAACCCCTCCCTGAAGGGAGGGGCTTATTTGAGCAACGGCGCCAGATATTGTCCGGTGAAGCTGCGCTTTTCCTTCACCACCTGCTCCGGGGTTCCCGCCGCAACGATCTCGCCGCCCTTGACCCCGCCCTCGGGGCCGAGGTCGAGGATATAGTCGGCGGTCTTGATGACATCCAGATTATGCTCGATCACCACGACGCTGTTGCCCTGATCGACGAGCGCCTGCAGCACTTCGAGCAATTTGCGGACATCCTCGAAATGCAGGCCGGTGGTCGGCTCGTCGAGGATGTAGAGCGTCTGCCCGGTCGAGCGGCGCGACAATTCCTTGGCGAGCTTGACGCGCTGCGCCTCGCCCCCCGACAAGGTCGTCGCCTGCTGCCCGACCTTGATATAGCCTAGGCCGACGCGCACCAGCATCGCCATCTTCTCGCGGATCGACGGCACCGCCTTGAAGAACTCGGCGGCATCCTCGACCGTCATGTCGAGCACGTCGGCGATGCTGTGGCCCTTGAACTTCACCTCGAGCGTTTCGCGGTTGTAGCGTTTGCCGTGGCACGTCTCGCACGTCACATAGACGTCGGGCAGGAAGTGCATCTCGATCTTGATCAGCCCGTCGCCGGTGCAGGTCTCGCACCGCCCGCCCTTGACGTTGAAGCTGAAACGCCCCGGCTTGTAACCGCGCGCCTGGCTTTCGGGCAGCCCCGCGAACCAGTCGCGGATGATCGTGAAGGCGCCCGTATAAGTGGCGGGGTTCGACCGCGGGGTGCGGCCGATCGGCGACTGGTCGATGTCGATCACCTTGTCGCAATGCTCCAGCCCCTTCAGGCTGTCGTGCGGCCCCGCGATCATCCGCGCGCCGTTGAGCACGCGCGCGGCGCTGGCATAGAGCGTGTCGATGATCAGGCTCGACTTGCCGCTGCCCGACAGGCCGGTGACGCAGGTGAAGGTGCCGAGCGGGATCTTCGCGGTGACATTCTGGAGGTTGTTCGCGCGCGCGCCCTTGAGCACGAGGTCGAAGCCATTGCCCTTGCGGCGATGCTTCGGCACCTCGATCTTCTTCGCGCCGGTGAGGTACGCCGCGGTCAGGCTGTTCTTGTTCGCGAGCACCTGTTCGAGCGTGCCCTCGGCAACGATCTCGCCGCCGTGGAGCCCCGCGCCGGGACCCATGTCGACGACATAATCGGCGTGGCGGATCGCATCCTCGTCATGCTCGACGACGATGACGGTGTTGCCGAGGTCGCGAAGGCGCTTGAGCGTCGCGAGCAGCCGGTCGTTGTCGCGCTGGTGGAGGCCGATGCTCGGTTCGTCGAGCACGTAGAGCACGCCCGACAGGCCGCTGCCGATCTGGCTGGCGAGGCGGATGCGCTGGCTCTCGCCGCCGCTGAGCGTGCCGCTCGTGCGGTTGAGGTTGAGGTAATCGAGCCCGACATTGTTGAGGAAGCCGAGCCGCTCGTTGATCTCTTTCAATATCGCCTTGGCGATCTGGCGCTGCGTGTCATTGAGCTTTTCGTCGAGCGTGCTGAACCAGCCGAGGGCGTCGGCAACCGAGCGCTGCGCCGACATGCTGATGTCCTCGCCCGCGATCTTGACCGCGAGCGGTTCGGGGCGCAGCCGTGCGCCGTGGCACGTCTCGCACGGATGCGGCGCCTGATATTTGCTCAGCTCCTCGCGCATCCACGCGCTTTCGGTCTGGAGCAGGCGGCGGTTGAGGTTGCCGATCACGCCCTCGAACGCCTTGTGCGTCGTGTAACTGCGTTTGCCGTCCTTGAAGGTCAGCTCGACGGGTTTGCCGCCGCTGCCATATAGGATGATCAGCTGCACCTCGCCGGGCAGATCCTGCCACGGCGTCGTCAGGTCGAAACCATAGGCTTTGCCGAGGCTTTCGAGCACCTGCATATAGTAAGGCGAGGGCGGGTTCGATTTCGCCCATGGCACCACCGCACCCTTTTTCAGAGACAGCGCATGGTTGGGGACGACCAAGTCGGGGTCGAACTCCTGCCTTTCGCCCAGCCCGTCGCACGCGGGGCACGCGCCTTGAGGGGCGTTGAAGCTGAACAGCCGCGGTTCGATTTCGGCGATCGTGAATCCGCTGACCGGGCAGGCGAATTTTTCGGAGAAGATCAGGCGGTTCGCGGGGATTCCGGCGCCCTTCATCGCGCCGCCGGTGTCTTCCTCTTCACGTCCCGGAACCGGCCCGTCGGCAAGATCGACATAGGCGAGCCCCTCGGCGAGCTTCAGCGCGGTCTCGAAGCTGTCGGCAAGCCGCGTGCCGAGGCCCTCGCGGACGGCGATACGGTCGACAACCACTTCGATGTCATGCTTGTATTTCTTGTCGAGCGTCGGCGCTTCGCCGATCTCGTAAAATTCGCCGTCGATGCGGACGCGCGTGAAGCCGTCCTTCTGCCACTGCGCGAGTTCCTTCTTATACTCGCCCTTGCGGCCGCGCACGACGGGGGCGAGCAGATAGGCGCGTGTGCCCTCGGGCAGCGCCATCACGCGGTCGACCATGTCGGTGACCGTCTGCGCGCTGATCGGCTCGCCGGTTGTGGGCGAATAGGGAATGCCGACGCGCGCCCACAGCAGGCGCATATAATCGTAGATTTCGGTGACGGTGGCGACGGTGGAGCGCGGATTGCGCGACGTCGTCTTCTGCTCGATGCTGATCGCCGGCGACAGCCCGTCGATATGCTCGACATCGGGCTTTTGCATCATTTCGAGGAACTGGCGGGCATAGGCCGACAAGCTCTCGACATAGCGCCGCTGCCCCTCGGCATAGATGGTGTCGAACGCGAGCGACGATTTGCCGCTGCCTGACAGGCCGGTGATGACGATCAGCGCATCGCGCGGCAGGTCGACGTCGACGCCCTTCAGATTATGCTCGCGCGCGCCGCGCACTTTAATATGGGTGAGACTCATGGGAGAGGTGTGTTCCAGATTTGTTCTAGGGGCGCAAGTGCGGTTCTGCGCGGTTGCGGTATAAATAGGGTGCGCCGCGCCGCGCCGCAATGCGCGACATCGGACGTGTCCTTTCCACTAACCTCCAAGCGGCTTCGACCAAGCGTCGTATCCTTCGCTTGACCGCCTGAAGTTGTGGGCGGACAGTCATCGCGTGGTCGTCGACCCCTTGGGTCGGCGCGGGGACCAAGGAGACGGGGAATGAAGACAGGTTTTTTCGGCGCGGCCTCATTGGCGATTGCCGCTGCATTGGCTGCGCCGGCATCGGCACAGCATTTGGCGCCGTCGGCGGCGCTTGTGAACGACAATACGGCCGATACGGCGGGCGGGAGCGAGGGCGGCGCGCTCAAAGCGCTGACCTTTGGCAAATGGGGTGTCGACCTCGATGCGCGCGATCTGTCGGTGAACCCCGGCGACGATTTTGATCGCTATGCCAATGGCGCCTGGTTTTCGCGTACCGAAATCCCGTCGGACCAGGCGTCGGCAGGGGTTGATTACGACGTCTATAACCTGACCCAGCGCCAGCTGCGTGCGGTCGTGGCTGGCGCGCCGGCGACAAGTCAGGTCGGGGGGCTTTACCAGAGCTTCATGGACGAGGCGCGCGTCGAAGCCCTCGCCGCCGAGCCGCTGATGGCCGACATCGCCGCAGTCACTGCGATCAAGGACAAGAGCGAAATGGCGCGCTTCATGGGCGGCACCCAGGCCACGTTCGGTTCGACGATCGTCGGCGGCGGGCCCTATGCCGACACCGCCGATCCGACCGTGAACGTGCTGTGGCTGGGACAGGCCGGACTGGGTCTGCCCGAGCGCGATTATTACCTCAATGACAGCTTCAAGCCGCAGCGTGAAGCCTATCGCGCCTATATCGCGCGGACGATGAAGATGGTCGGCAGCGCTGACGCGGAAAGGGCGGCCGATGCAATCATGGCATTCGAAACCGAGATTGCGAAGGTCAGCTGGGCGATCGCGGACCGCCGCGATATCGGCAAGATCAACAATCCGATGTCGTCGGACGAACTCGCCGCCTATGCGCCCGGGCTCGACTGGAAGGCGTGGTTCGCAGGATCGGGCATCGCGCCGCAAAAACGCATCATCGTCAACGAGAAAACCGCGATCCGCGACATCGCCGCGCTCTACGCCAAGACCCCGCTCGACACGATCAAGCTGTGGCAGCAATTTCATGTCGCCGACAATGCCGCGCCCTATTTGTCGAAGGCATTCGTCGACAGCCGGTTCGAATATACCAAGGCGCTGAGCGGCGTTGGCGAGCTGCGTCCGCGCTGGAAACGCGGGTTGACGCTCGTCGACGGCAGCCTCGGCGAACTGGTTGGCGAAACCTATTCGAAGCAGTATTTCCCCGCGAGCGCAAAGGCGAAGATGGAAGTGCTGGTCACCAATCTCAAGCTCGCGATGGGCGACCGCATCCGGAACAACAGCTGGATGGCGCCCGCGACCAAGGAAGCTGCGCTCGCCAAGCTGGCGAAGATGGATGTGATGGTCGGCTACCCCGATAAATGGCGCGATTATTCGGGGCTGAAGATCGACCCTGCCGACCTCTACGGCAATGTGAAGCGTAGCGCGGCGTTCGAATATGCCTATGCGCTGTCGGACCTCAACAAGCCTGTCGACCGCAAGAAATGGGCGATGAACCCGCAGGAAGTGAACGCCTACAACGGCGGGCTGGAGAACAAGATCGTGTTCCCTGCCGGCATCCTGCAGGCGCCCTATTTCAGCGAGAGCGTCGACGATGCGGTCAATTATGGTGCGATCGGCGCGGTCATCGGCCATGAGATCACGCATGGCTTCGACGATCAGGGGCGCAAGATCGATGCCGAAGGCGCGGTGCGTGACTGGTGGACGCCCGAGGATGCGGCGCGCTTCGACGCGCAGGCCAAGGCGTTTGGGGCGCAATATGCGACCTATGAGGCGGCGCCGGGCGCGTTCATCAACCCCGATTTGACGATGGGTGAAAATATCGCCGATCTGGCCGGGCTCGAGGTCGCCTATGACGCCTATCGACGCTCGCTCGGCGGCAAGCCTGCGCCGGTGATCGACGGGCTGACCGGCGATCAGCGCTTCTTCCTCGCTTTTGCGCAGGCGTGGCGGACGAAGCAGCGCGAAGATGCGATCAAGCAGCAGGTCGCCAGCGATCCGCACAGCCCGGCGCGCTGGCGCATTATTGGCCCGGTGCGCAACGTCGATGCGTGGTACAAGGCGTTCAGCGTCGCAGCGGGCGCCAAATATTATCTGAAGCCCGAGGAACGCACCAAGATCTGGTAGTCCTGAGACCCCTTTCTCAGGATTGGGCGGGGGCGGCCTTGTGCCGTCCCCGTACCGCCATCACGGTCAGCGACAGCGCCGCGCCGACGATGACGAACAGCGCCGGAAAGCCGCCGAGCACCGACATCATGCGGATGCCGTCGATGCCGCCGCCGGCGACGAGCACGATCGCGACCAGTCCGACGGTGACACCCCACACCGCCTGCACCCAAAGCGGCGCCTCGGGCGCGTCGGGCGTGATGCCGCGCGTCGACAGCGCGCTCATCGCCGAGACATTGGCATCTGCGCCCGCCACGTAAGACAGGAAAATCGCGAACAATACGATCCCGGTAATGACGGGACCGCCGCCGAGCGCGCTGAACAGGCGGAACAGCACGGGATCGGGGCCTTGCGCGGTCAGGACGGCGTAAAGGCTGGCGCCGCTCTGCTGGTCGAACGCGATCGTCGCGCCGGCAATCGCCGTCATCCACACCGCGCCGAACAGCGACGGCAGGATGAGGTTATATAGGATGAAGGCGCGCACGCTGTAGCCGACCGCAAGGCGGCCCAGGAACAATGCTGTCACCGGCGCCCATGCAAACCAGTTGGCCCAGTTGAAGATCGTCCACTGGCGGTGCCAGCCGGTGTCGACATCGAGCCCGAGGTTGCGGGGCAAGAAGGTCTGGAAAAAGTCGGCTGCGCCGCGCATCGACAGGCCGAACATCTCGGCCGTCGGCCCCGCGAGCAGGACGAAGGCGATGATCGCAAAGAATAGCCAGGTGTTAAGCACGGAAAGCCCCGCAATGCCTTTTTGCAGACCCGTTGCGGCGGAAATCAGGAAACTGGCGACGATCGCGGCGGCAATGGCCCAGCGCAAGGCGGGACCGCCTTCGAAGCCGCCGATCCCCTCGATGCCGCCCGCAAGCGCGAGCAGACCGGCGCCGAGCGAAGCCGCCATGCCTGCGACCAGGGCATAAAGGCAGATGATGTCGACCCCCGTTCCGACCGGACCATGCGCGCGCGGGCCGATCAGCGGCACGAACAGCGACGAAAGGCTGAACGGTTCGCGGCGGTTGTAATAGACGAGGGCGAAGGCGAGACCGGCAACGGTGTAAATGGCGTAAGGCGTCAGCGTCCAGTGCAGGAACATCGTCGACATCGCAAAGGTCGCTGCGGCATCGCTGCCCGGTCGTAAGCCCAGCATCGCGGGTGGATCGTTGAGATGGAAGAGCGGCTCTGCGGCGCCCCAGAAGAGGATGCCGGTGGCGATCGTCGTGCAAAGCGTTACCGCGAACCAGCGCCAGCGGGGCAAAATCGGTTGCGCCCCCGGACCGCCGATGACCCGCCCGCCGAACGGCGAAACGGCAATGACCGCCAACAGCACAAGAAAGCCGATCCCCGCCCAAGCGAAGAGCGGTGAAAAATAGCGCAATATCCAGTCATTGATGGCGGTTTCGGCGGCGACGACAGCGGGGCCCTGCCAAAGGCTGAGGATGACGGCAGCGAGAAGCACCGCGAGGGGCGTGAAAAACACTGGGCGATTGAGGGGATGCTTCAGAGATGCTGGCAAATGGTCGGCCGATCGGACATGGTCAGAGTGATCAGCATGACCTTTGCCTCGCCCCAGGTCAATTCGCAGGCGGGAACGGCGGATCGGGCAGCGCGTTGGATCGGCAGACATTTGGATTGCAAGGAGAAGATTAGATGACAAGAAATTGGATGGCGGCCGCTGCTGCGCTCGCGCTGCTCACCTCGGGTCAGGCCGCAGCCTTCCAGATGCCGACCGATACGACGACCGAGGCGAAACCGGCCAAGGACGGTACAACGGCTGAAGAACGGTCGAACACGGCACGGCTCAATGCCGAACAGGCCGCGCGCGCCAACGCGGACAACACGACCTATGCACAGGAAGTTTCCGCTGCACAGCAGCAGGTCGCGCACGACCAGACGGTGTTCACACAGGAAACCGCAGCTTATGAGGCAGAGAAGGCGCGCATCGCCGCGATGTCGGCCGAAGAGCGAATGAAATGGGAAGCCGACGCCGCTGCTTGCAAGGCGGGCGACACGACCCGCTGCGCCGCGCCGACAACACCGCCGCGCTAAGGCGTCAATATATTGCGGTCAGCGGTGGCGGGGTCATGTCGGCGGGCGCGGGATCGCTCGCCGACAGATTGGATTGCGGGCCTTCTCCCACCGAACCGATGACCGGCTGCGGATCGGGGAAGCGGCCGCCGTATCGATAGTCTTCGTCGGTGGCGGCGAGGATCGGCGCGTCGACATCGACCGCGCCCAGCTCACGGATATCCTGACCTGATCTGTCGAGGCGCTGCGCGGGCAGGCGTATCGCGACGCCGTAGCTGTCCGCGCAGTCGCGACACGGATCGGCGCCGTCACCTCGCGCTGCAAGCGCGCCGGGATTGGCGCTGAGATGCGCATAGGATGACGGCTCACCGGTGCGGCCCCCCAATCGCGGACCTGCGGCCAGTTCGCCCAGCAAGGCCCCGCCGGTGACGCCGACCAGTCCGAACACCGACCAACGGATCAGGCGCGCCCCTAGGTCGCGACTCGCGACGAAAGATAATTTCTTCCTCATCGCTCAATCTGGCCATGGAGATGCGCCGAATGCAAGCGCGGTGCCATGATATTGCTTGGCGGTCGGCCATTCGTCGACTGTTCGACGCGTTTCGTCTGTCAATCGAGCGGCCATCCGCGCCGATCGATCCAAAGGCGATTCTCATGACGTCCAGGGGGTATCACCAACTTGCGGGATATCGGAAGACGGTCTCCCCGGTCCGCCAGCCGGTATCCCGCATCCTTTTGAAGAGAGGACTCCCCCATGGCGAAATTTTCTTTCCTGTTGGCCGCGCCGGTTGCGCTGGCCGGCTTTGCAGTCCCGGCCGCAGCCGAAGACAAGGGCGACCGACACACGGTGGTCGTGCGATACGACGACCTGAACCTGTCGAGCGTTCAGGGCCGCGAGCGGCTAAACACCCGTGTCAAATATGCCGTGCAGAAAGTGTGCGGCAGCCGCCTCACTCACCGGCAGGGACTTCGCGAACGCACGATCGCCAATCGCTGCGAAGACACGGCGATGGCCGACGCCGGTGTGAAACTCGCTGGCCTGTTCAACGGTGAAAGTGCCCGCCTTGCCGATCGCGGCCAGATTGTCGTTGTCGCCGCTCCCTGACCAACTTTGCGATATGGTGATGCTAAAAGGCGGTCATGCCCCGGCGGCATGGCCGCCTTTTAAGTTCAGGCATGCATGATCGCCTTTACATCGTGGAGGTAAGTCCGGCCGATGCGGTGCACGCCGCCTTCGCCCAGATCGACGCTCCACGCGCCGTCGCCGTGATGTTTCAGTCCGACGATACCTTCACGGCGGATCATTTTCGACCTGTGGATGCGCATGAACTGATCGGGGTTCATGCGGGCTTCAAGTGATTTGATCGTCTGATGGATCAGCCAGCTGCGGCCGCCGACATGGAGCCGCATATAGTCGCGTTCGGCCTCGATCAGATCGACCTGTGCCGCATCGATGCGCAGCATCTCGCCGCGATTCTGGACCCAGAATTCATTGATCCATTTGCTTTTTTGCGCCGGTGCGCGCTCGGTCGAGCGCCATTCGCGCACGCGCGACAGGGCGCGCGCGAGCCGATCCGGTGACACCGGCTTGAGCAGATAGTCGACTGCGGCAACGTCGAACGCTGCGACCGCATAGCGGTCAAAGGCGGTGACGAAAACGACCGCGGGCGGGTTGTCGAGCCGTTCGATCGCCGCAGCCACCTCCAGCCCGTTGAGATCGGGCATCGCAATGTCGCACAGCACGAGGTCGGGCGCGAGCGCATCGACCATACGGAGCGCCGAAGCGCCGTCGCTCGCGGTGCCGACGAGCGACACGCCGTCCTGCTGCCCGGTGAGAATCTGCAATCGTTCGATCGCCAGCGGTTCGTCATCGACGATAAGGGTTCGAAGGGTCTGGATCATTTCAGCATGCCTCCCGTGCCAAGGGCAACCAGAGTGAAACGACAAAGCCGCCATCGTCCGACGGGCCCCATTCGCATCCGGCGGTGGGGCCATAGCGGGTCAGCAGGCGTTCGCGGACATTGCCGAGACCGAGGCCGGTTCCCGACGCAGGAGCGGGGGCCTTCGGGTCGATGTCGTTTTCGATACGCAGCACCAGCAGCCCGTATTCGGCGCTGGCGGTGAGGCGAATCGCGATTTTCCCCTTGCTCGGCGCGACGCCATATTTGATCGCATTCTCGATGATCGGTTGCAGGATCAACACGGGCACGCAGGCATTCTCCAGCTCCTTCGGCATCGACACCTCGACCTGCAGGCGATCGGGGAACCGCGTCTGTTCGATGTCGAGATAGAGCCGCTGGAGCGCGATTTCCTCTGCGAGGCTGACGAGCTGCTCGGGATCGACGGCAAGACTCGATCGGAGGAAGGATGCGAGGTTCATGATCATCGTCTCGGCCTCGCTCTTCGATCCCTTGAGCACCAGCGTCGACAGCGAGTTGAGGGTGTTGAACAGGAAGTGAGGATTGACCTGATAATGCAGCGCGCGAAGCTGCGCGGTCTGTGCCTCCATCCGGAAATGATTGGCGCGGCGTTCGAGTGCGCGCATCTCGTTGGCATAGCCGAACGCGACATAGAGCGCGGCCCAGACGGCGAAGAAGAAATACCAGCGGATCGAGCTGTCGAGGATCAGCATCATTTCCCAGGCAACCGAGTATTTCGCCTGCATTTCTTCGATGATCTTGGCGCTGTCGGAGACGGGAAACCAATAATAGAAAACCAGAAGATTGACCGTCGCATAGATGATGACGAGCGGAACTGCGGCGCCGAAAGCGGCCGCCAGCCGCGCGCCGAAACTCTGGGGCTGGGCGCGCTGGAGCAGCTGATAGAGGACGAAAGTGCAGAGGATGCCGGCGACGACGACGATGGCGCGGCGGCCTGCCGACGGCCATTGCTCGGGCACGCCGGTCAGCATCGCCAGCACCGAGGTGATCAGGAAATAGATCGCCCACATCGCGATGATCGATCCGATTGCGACCCTGGGGTTCACGCGTGCGTCGGAGGCACGCCAATCGGGCGCCGCCGCCAACATTTTCGCGCGCTGATCGCGCAGCGCATCCTTGCGGTTGGTGATATTCATCATGCTGGCTTTAGCGCCAAATGGCGATCGGTGGCTAGCGGGCACCGGGTCGCCAGTCGAAGCTGCGTGCGCCTTGGTCGAAAGCCGGGCGCAGGTCAGCCTGCCGGTTGCGGCAACACGCGGCGCCAGGTGCCGCGTTTGTAGATCGCCCACGCCATCGCCAGCGAGGCGAGCGAGGACAGCGGAAAGCTCCACCACAATATGTCGCTGCCGACGGCGGGATAGCCGAAATAATAGATGCCGAGGCGGATCGGGAACATCGACAGGAACAGGATCACGAGCGGGGGGACGACCGATCCGTTGGCGCGCAGCGTGCTGATCAGCACGATCGTCGTGCCAAAGGGCAGGAAGGTCCAGGTCGCGATCAACTGGATATTGCGCGCGACGTCGATCGCGGGGCTTTCGCTGCCGAGGAACAGCGCGAGCGCGGCGCGGTCGAACGCCAGGAGGAGCGCGATGAGCACGCCGGTCATCGCGAGGTTGATCGCGATGCCGCTGTTCGTCACCGACGATACGCGGTCCCAGCGGCCGGCGCCGATATTCTGCGCCGCCATCGAACTCACCGCGGCGCCGATCGCGAGCGCTGGCATCTGGATATAATTCCAGAGCTGGAGCGTCGCGCCATAGGCGGCGGCGGTGACGAGCCCCTCGCGGTTGACGAGCCCGACCATCACCAGCCCGGCGCCCGAAATGACCAGCATCTGCGCGCCCATCGGCAGGCCGCGGCCGATTATGAAGCGCAGCTCGCTCCATTTGGGAATGAGGTATGACAGTTCGCGGCCGCGGAGGCGCAGGACATGATTCCTGGCGTAGAACCAGCCGATCATGCCCGCGAGGCTGATCGTCCCGGCAACGGCTGTCGCCAGTGCGCTGCCCGCGATCCCAAGGCGCGGGAAGGGGCCAAGGCCGAGGATCAGCACGGGGTTGAACACGATGTCGAGCACGACGGCGAGGATCATGAAGCGGAGCGGGGTCACGGCGTCGCCCGCACCGCGCGAGGCCATCATCAGCGTGACCGACATCATGCTGGCGGGAACCGCGAGGAAAGTGACGCGCAGATAATCATGCGCGAGCGCGAAGGCTTCGGCCGGGGTCTTGAGCCAGCGCAAGATCTGGTCCGACGCGAACCAGCCGACAATCGCGATGACGACCGAGAAGATGAGCGCGAGGCCGATTACCCCGCCGGTCGCGCGGCGCGCCGCGTCGATATCGCCACGGCCCATCGACTGGCCGATCAGCACCGTCGCCGCCATCCCAAAACCGAAGAAGGCGCCGAACATCAGAAACATGATGATGTTCGCGTTGGCGGTGGCGGCCAGCGCGCCTTCGCCAAGGAATTGCCCGACCCAGATCGAATTCACCGATCCCGAGAGCGTCTGGAGGATGTTCGACGCGAGCGTCGGGAGTGCGAAGATGACCAGCGTCTTGGTGATCGGTCCCTGCGTCAGGTCCATCCGGCCGCCGCCGCGCGCGGTCTGGCGCGGCGGCACCGGGCTGGCAGCCGGGTCCGCCGCCGCCGCGACCGGCGTCGGGGTGACGGGGACCTCTTCGTTCACCCCAGCCGCGCCAATGCGGCGGTCAGGCGGTCGGCTTCGGCTTCCTTTGCGGCGTGGTCGGCGCGGGCCTTTTCGACCGCTTCCGGCTTGGCGCGCTCGACGAAGGAGGGGTTGTTCAGGCGGCCGGCAAGGCCATCGCGTTCCTTCGCTGCGGCGGCGAGCGTCTTGGTCAGACGGTCGCGTTCGGCGGCGATGTCGATCACGCCTTCGAGCGGGACGGTGATCGTCTCACCCTCAACGACGAGCTGCGCCGAGGCGCCCGCAGGAGCAGGGTCGAAGCTGACGCTCTCAAGGCGCGCGAGGCGTTCGAGCTGCGCCGCGAGCTTGTCGGTGCGCCCCTTCAGCGACGAAGGGAAATGCGCGGTCAGGCGCGCGCCCGGGGGCAGGCCGAGTTCGGCCTTGGCGGTGCGCAGTTCGCTGACGAGCTTGATCAGCCAGTCGATGTCGGCGCTGGCTTCGGTGTCGCGTGCCGCGTTCGGCGCGGGCCATTTTGCGGTGATCAGCGGATAGTCGGCGCGGTCGCCCAGCCCGGTCCACAGTTCTTCGGTGATGAAGGGCATGAAGGGGTGAAGCATGACGAGGATCTGGTCGAGCACCCAGCCCGCGACGGCCTTCGTCTCGTCGTCGATTGAGCCTTTGATCAACTCGAGATACCAGTCGCAGAAGCGGTCCCACGCGAAGCTGTAGATCGCGTTCGCGGCCTCGTCGAAACGATAGGCTGCAAAGGCCGTCTCCATCGCGCGGACGGTCGCGGCGACATCGCCGATGATCCAGCGATTGACCGGCAGCGTCGCCGCAGGGGCTTCGAAGCTGGTTGATGCCGAAATGCCATTGGCTTCGCAGAAGCGCGCGGCGTTCCACAGTTTGGTCGCGAAGTTGCGATAGCCCGCGAGGCGCGCGTCATCCATCTTGATGTCGCGGCCCTGGCTTTCCATCGCCGCCATGAAGAAGCGCAGCGCGTCGGCGCCATATTGGTCGATCAGCCCGAGCGGGTCGACCACATTGCCCTTCGACTTCGACATCTTCGCGCCGTCGGGGGCGCGGACGAGGCCGTGGAGATAAAGCGTCTTCCACGGCACATCGCCCATGAACTCCATCCCCTGCATCGCCATGCGCGCATCCCAGAAGAAGAGGATGTCGAAGCCCGAGATGAGCACGTCGTTGGGGTAGTGGCGTTTCAGAAGCTCGGTGTTCTCGGGCCAGCCGAGCGTCGCGAACGGCCAGAGGGCGGAGGAGAACCAGGTGTCGAGGACGTCCTCGTCGCGCGTCAGGGCGACGCCGTCGCCCGCTTCGGCTTGCGCTTCCTCTTCGGTTTCGGCGACGAAGATGCGACCATCCTCGGCATACCATGCCGGAATCCGGTGCCCCCACCACAGCTGGCGCGAGACGCACCAGGGCTGGATATTCTCCATCCAGTTGAAGAAGGTCTTTTCCCACGTCTTGGGCACGATATTGATGCGCCCGTCGCGCACCGCCGCCATTGGCGGCTGCGCGAGCGTTTCGGCGTCGACATACCATTGGTCGGTCAGCCAGGGCTCGATCACCACGCCGCCGCGGTCGCCGAA
>CAYRQX010000086.1:0-14285 GCA_964426485.1 uncultured Sphingopyxis sp.
CCTCAACATGCGCGAGCAGCTGATCCGCCAGGTCGAGATCGTGCCGATCGAGGTGATCGTGCGCAACGTCGCGGCGGGCACGCTGTCGAAGCGGCTGGGGATCGAGGAGGGGACGCAGCTTCCCCGCACCCTCATCGAATATTGCTACAAGGACGACGCGCTCGGCGATCCGCTGGTCGCCGAAGAGCATATCGCCTGCTTCAACTGGTGCAGCCAGGAAGAGCTGCACGACATCCAGGACATGGCGATCCGCATCAACGACTTCATGTCGGGCATGTTCGCCGCGGTCGGCATCCGCCTCGTCGACTTCAAGCTGGAGTTCGGGCGCCTCTATGAAGGCGATTTCAGCCGCATCATCCTCGCCGACGAAATCAGCCCCGACGGCTGCCGTCTGTGGGACATGACGACGAACGAAAAGCTCGACAAGGACCGCTTCCGCCGCGACCTCGGCGGCGAAGTGGAAGCCTATCAGGAAGTCGCGCGCCGCCTCGGCCTGCTGCCCGAGGGCGGCGACAACGCCGTGCTCGACCTCGAAAGCCATCGGAAGAAAAAGGGCAGCTGATCCGTCTTTGCCCTCCCCTTCGGGGGAGCCAGCTAGGTCCTGACCCTAGTCGCAGCGGGAGGGAGCCATCGGCCTTGTGCAAGGCGGCGAACTTCCACCCCCACCTCCTCTGAGGGCGAGCGCAATTGGCCTCGACATCGATCGCCGCCGGCATCGGCTACCCGGCAAAGGGCGCCGATCGCGGGAAGGCGTCCTCTGTCGAAGCTGCCGCCGGGTCGCGTAACACCCGCTTGACCGCCCGGCGGGCGGTGGCCACATCTGGTGCATGACCAAATCCCTTGTCCGGCGTGCTTCGACCGCGCTGTCGCCCCTCATTTTCCTCATCGCCACCACCGCGCCGGTCTATGCGAGGGAGGCGCCTGCCAGGGTAACGTCAACCGCAGCGGTCAATCCGCAGAGCGAGGCCGCCAAGGCGTGGAACTTCGCGGCGAGCGACGTGCCGGTCGATCCGAACATCGTGTTTGGCGTGCTCGACAACGGGATGAAATATGCGCTGCTGAAAAACAGCACGCCCAAGGACAGCGTCGTGCTGCGCATGCGTTTCGCGGTCGGCAGCTTTGCCGAGGCCGACGACCAGCGCGGGCTCGCGCATTTTCTCGAACATATGGCGTTCAACGGATCGACGAATGTGCCCGAGGGTGAGATGATCAAGCTGCTCGAACGCAAGGGGCTGGCGTTCGGCGCCGACACCAATGCGTCGACCGGTTTCGACGAGACGATCTACAAGCTCGACCTGCCGGGCGCATCGGACGACCTGATCGATACCGGGCTGATGCTGATGCGCGAGACCGGCGGCAATCTGACGATCGATCCCGCCGCCGTCGACCGCGAGCGCGGCATCATCCTGTCCGAACGCCGCGCGCGCGACACCTATCAATTGCGCAGCCTGATCGACCAGCTCGATTTCCAGATGCAGGGGATGAGGGTCGCAAGCCGCATCCCGGTCGGCACCGAGGAGGTCATCAAGACTGCGCCCGCAGCGCGGCTGCGCGACCTTTACGACCGCTATTACCGGCCCGAACGCGCAACGCTGGTGATGGTTGGCGATTTCGATCCCGCCGCGGTCGAGGCAAAGATCAAGGCGCGCTTTGCCGACTGGAAGGGCCGCGGGCCCGCGGGCACCGACCCCGAAATCGGCAATGTCGATTACCAGCGCGCCGCCGCGGCCGACGATTTCGTCGATCCGGCGATCCAGGATTCGGTGACGATCGCGCGGTTCAAGCCGTGGGTCGACGAACCCGACACCAGGGCGAAACGCGCGCGCAAGCTCGCCGAGGATGTCGGCGAGGCGATCGTCGGCCGCCGGCTCGCAAAGATCGCGCTCAAAGAGGATTCGCCGATCCTGACCGGCTATTTCAGCGATGCCGAGGGCTGGAAGAAATTCGACCAGATCACCGTAGGTGCGGTTGCCAAGGAGGGCGCGTGGAAAGAGGCGCTGGCGCTCGCCGAACAGGAACAGCGCCGCGCCACCCTCCATGGCTTTACCCAGGCCGAGGTCGACGAACAGCTCGCGAACCGCCGCACCGCGCTCAAAAATGCCGTTGCCGGGGTGTCGACGCGGCGCAGCGAGGCGCTCGCCGATGCGCTGGTTTCGGCGGCCGATGGCGATTTTGTCTTTGCGCGCCCGGAAACCTCGCAAGCGCTGTTCGAGGCGGCGGCGCCGTCGCTGACCGCCGCCGCGGTCACCGCCGCGTTCCAGAAGCGCATGGAGGGGCTCAGCGCCCCCCTTGCGCGCGTGACGACGAAAAAACCGATCGAGGGCGGCCCTGACGCGGTCCTCGCGGCGTTGCGCGCGTCGACCGGAGTCGCCGTTGCGGCGCCGGCCGAGTCCGCCAACGCCGCCTTCGCCTATGACAATTTCGGCACGCCCGGCAAAATCGTCAGCGACGAGCGCGTCGACGATCTCGGCATCCGCCGCGTCCGCTTTGCCAATAATGTCATGCTCAACATCAAGTCGACCGATTTCCAGAAGGACAAGGTGTTGCTGTCGCTCCGCGTCGACGGCGGGAACCTGCTCGCGACGCGCGACGATCCGACGAAGGTGTCGCTCGCGGGCTCGCTGATGCTCGGCGGGCTTCAGGCGCACAGCTATGACGAGCTGCGATCAATCCTCGCAGGCAAGACCATCAGCCCGGTCTTCGGCAATTCCACCGACGCGTTCGGCGGCTCGGCGGTGACGTCGCCCGAGGATTTCGGGCTCCAGGCCCAGCTGATGGCGGCCTATCTGACGCATCCCGGCTATCGTCCTGACGGGCTCGCGCTGATCCGCCGCGTGCTGCCGCAGCAATATGCCGCGAACGATGCGACCCCCGCGGCGGTGCTCGGCCGCGACGTCGGCGGCATCCTCGCCAACAACGACCCGCGCGCGCAAACCCCGCCGCTCGAAAAGCTGATGACGCTCGACTGGGCGCAGCTGAAGCCCGTCGTCGCCGACAGTTTTGCGCATGGCGCGATCGAGATCGGCGTCGTCGGCGACATCGACGAACAGGCGGCGATCGACGCGATCGCGGCGACCTTCGGCGCTTTGCCCGAACGGCGCGCTGCCTTCGACCCGCGCACCGATGCGCGCATCCGCCAATATGCGACCGACCGCAGCGAACGCACGCTGATCCACAAGGGGCCCGCCGACCAGGCCGAACTGCGCGTCTATTGGCCCGCACGCGACAACAGCGACCTCGGCGAAGCGATGCGACTGCAACTGCTGTCGCGCGCGATGCAGCTGATGCTGACCGAGGAGCTGCGCGAAAAGCTCGGCGAAAGCTACAGCCCGGGCGCGGCGGCCAGCCTGTCCGACGAATTCCCCGGCTATGGCCATCTCTTCGCCGCCAGCAATGTGGACTACAAGGATCTCGCGACGACGCGCGCCGCGATCTTCGCTATCGCGAAGGAATTGCGCGACAAGCCGGTCGATCCCGACCTGCTCAACCGCGCGCGCAAGCCTCTGCTGGAGGCGATGGTGAAGTCGCGGCGCGAGAACAGCTATTGGCTGAACTATGTTGCCGAAGCGACGAGCCACGCCGATCGCCTCGACCGCAGCCGCAACGGGATTGCCGAAGTCGAGGCGGCGACGCCGGCCGAGCTGCAGGCGCTCGCGAAGCGCTATCTGGTCGATGGCAAAGCGCTGGTGATCAAGGCGGTGAGCGACAAGGCGGGGACGTAGGGTGGCGGCTGGTATCGACCAGAAGCGGACCTATCCTTCATCGTCACCCCGGACTTGATCCGGGGTCCATGACTGCAGCGCTGCCGTGGATCCCGGATCAAGTCCGGGATGACGAATGATGGGTGCGTCAGCTAACCACCCCAAAACCGACGCGCGGGGGCGCCGCTATACGCGCTGGGGATAAACCCGGGGATAACCCCCTGCAAATCTGTGGATCAGCTGTTCAAGCTGCGCCGGATCGCAGCGATTTCGGCGTCGAGTTCGCTGTCGGCGACGCGCAGCGCCTCGACCGTGCGCACCGCATGGATCACCGTCGAATGGTCGCGCCCGCCAAAGCGGCGCCCAATTTCGGGATAGGAGCGCGGCGTCAGTTCCTTCGCCAGATACATCGCGACCTGGCGCGGGCGGGCAACCGCGCGAACGCGGCGCTTCGACGACATTTCCGATTTGTCGAGCCGGTAATGCGCGCAGACCGCGCGCTGGATCTCGTCGATCGTGATGCGCGGGCGGGCGGTGCGGACATTTTCGGCCAGCCGGTCTTCGGCGAGCGCGATATCGACCGTCGTGCCGGTGAGCGCGGCATAGGCCAGCAGCTTGTTGAGCGCGCCTTCGAGCTCGCGGATGTTGCGCGTGAAATGCTTGACCAGATAGGCGACGACATTGTCGGGCACATCGACCATCGGCATCGCGAGAAGACGCTGGCGGATGATGCGTTCGCGCAGATCATCCTCGGGCGCTTCGATATCGGCGACGAGCCCGCCCGACAGCCGCGAAAGCAGGCGCGCCTCGACCCCGTCGAGCATCGCCGGCGGGCGGTCGGCGGTGACCACCAGGCGCTTGCCCGCGGTCATCAGATCGTCGATCGTGTGGAGAAGCTCTTCCTGCGTCGAATTCTTGCCGATCACGAACTGAAGGTCGTCGAGCAGCAGCAGGTCGGCGGCGCGCAGCCGCGCCTTGAATGCCATCATGTCGCCGCCGCGCATCGCGCCGACGAATTCGAGCATGAATTTTTCCGCCGACATCAGGATGATGTTCGCGGTCGGATGCTCGGCCGCATAGGCCTGCGCCATCGCCTGGAGCAGGTGCGTCTTGCCCTGCCCGGTGCCCGAGCAGAGATAGAGCGGGTTGAACTGCGGCGCCTCGACCATCGCCATGCGGCGTGCGGCATTGGCGGCGAGGATGTTGCTGCGCGCGACGACAAAACGGTCGAACGACAGGCGCGGGTCGAAGCCCAAAAGCGCGGGGTTGGCGGCGCGCACCGGCGGCGGCGCATCGAAGCTCGGCAGCGGCGACGCGGCGAGGCTCGCCGCACGATCATCGGCGGCGGCACCACCTCGAACCGTGACCCCGCGCACCGCGGGCAGTTGCTGGCGCCATGCGAGTTCGAGCCGGTCGCCGAAACGTTCGTTGATCCAGTTGGCGGAAAAGCGGCTGACGGTCTCCAGCGTCACGACGCCCGACAGCGTGCAATAGTCGGCAAAGCGCACGGGCTTCAACCAATGGTCGAAGGTGCGCACGCCAAGGTCGCGGCGCAGCCCTTCGGCGACGCGCGGCCAGAGCGTTGCGGCATCACCGCTCACTGCTCCACCCTTTGCGTTATGCCCATGCCAATTGCCGCTCTCTGTCACGCTATGCCGCCCCCTCAGGTCCCCTCGTCACCGGAATGATCGGGCGGCCCCCACGCGCCGATCCGTCGCCTGCGCTGGGCACAGGCATATATCCGGGCAAGCAGCCCGAAAAATTGCGAATCATGTCGATGTGGCGGCCACCGGCGAAGGCCGACGACGCACCCTGTCTAGTCAGGGCGCCCCGAGTCGATCAAGGGCAGCCCATGTAAAAATACTGAAATAAAAATCTTGACTCACTAGGGGGGGCGGAATCGCGCCAGAGCGTCATTTAATCCCATATTATCAGTAGTTTAATTATTACAGTTTGGCGACTGAACAACGAATCGCAGTAATTCCGTCACTTACCGCGCTGCAACACTATTGCCACCGCAGTGTAACAATATCGGACGCAAAAAAGGACCCGAAGGCGTGAAGCCAGCGGGTCCTTGTTGTTCCCTTTCGGGACAAATCAAATCAGGCGATCGCGTTGACGCTCTTGGTCAGGCGCGAGAATTTGCGGGCCACGGTGTTCTTGTGGAGCACGCCCTTGGCAACGCCGCGTGCCATTTCAGGCTGGGCAGCCTTCAGTGCGGTCGCCGCGGCGTCCTTGTCGCCGGCGGCGACGGCGTTCTCGACCTTCTTCACCAGCGTGCGAATACGCGAGACGCGATTCTTGTTCACGACGGTGCGCGCGGTGTTGCGGCGGATGCGCTTTTTTGCCTGCGGCGTATTGGCCATAAATTCCTCGGTTTCCAAACGGTCTAAGTCAGTCGGAGCGCAGCGTCACCGGAGCAGCCGAATCGCGCAAACAGGCGAATCAATGTCCGGATACGGCCGGTTCCGGTAGCCCGGACCCTGCTCGAAGGGTGCGCGCATAGCCAGCTTGGCCCTTTTGGTCAATGCCTATTGCGGGAAAGCGCACGCTTTACCGCTGGCATTTCGGACAAGCGAAGGTCGACCGGCCGCTCTGGACGATCCGCACGATCGTCCCGCCGCATTGGCACGCCTCGCCCTCGCGCCCATAGACGCGCCAGTCCTTCGCGAAATAGCCCAGGTCGCCGTCGGGGCTGAGGAAATCGCGCAAGGTCGATCCGCCCGCGGCGATCGCCGCTGCCAGCACATCCTTGATCGCCGGAACCAGCACCGCGAGCTTCGCCTTCGACACGTCGGCCGCGGCTTTCGTCGGCGCAATGCGCGCCATATTGAGCGCCTCGCAGACATAGATATTGCCCAGCCCCGCCACGACCGTCTGGTCGAGCAGCATCGCCTTGATCGGCGCGCGCCGCCCGGCGAGCGCCTTCGCCAGATACCCCGCGTCGAAATCGTCCGACAGCGGCTCGGGACCGAGCGTCACGAACGCCGGAAACAGGGTCAGGGGGTCGCCGCGCACCAGATCGACCGATCCGAATCGCCTTGGATCGTGCAGAAACAGCCGGTGCCCCGCCGCCTCGATCAGCAGATGGTCATGCTTGCCCGCCGCGCCGCCCTCGGTCCGCCAGCGCCCCGACATGCCGAGGTGAAAGATCATATGATCGTCGCGGTCGGTCGAAATGACGCCATATTTGGCGCGGCGCGACAGGGTGGTGACTGTCGCCCCGGTCAGCCGCTGCGCCAGATCGGCGGGAAAAGCGCGGCGCAGGTCCGGACGAAAGGTGGTGACCGCGGTCAATCTTTGCCCCTCGAGAAAAGGAGCGAGACCGCGGACAGTGGTTTCGACTTCGGGTAACTCTGGCATGGTGGAGCCGGAGCTACGCGCCATTTGCGCGCGCGACAAGGCCCCGCTAAAGGCCGGAGCGCACTATCACTCTCCCCCGCAAAGGCGCGCGCTCCATGGCCACCCCCGATACCGTCAGCTTTGGCTATGAACAGGTCCCCGCGGGCGACAAGACCGCGATGGTCGGCGAGGTGTTCAGCCGCGTTGCGCGCAAATATGACATCATGAACGACGCGATGTCAGGCGGCATGCACCGCCTGTGGAAAGACCGCTTCGTGCGCCGCGTGAAGCCGCGCGAGGGGGAAACGATTCTCGACATGGCGGGCGGCACCGGCGACATCGCCTTTCGCATGGAGCGCTTCGGTGCCAGCATCACCGTCGCCGACATCAACCCCGACATGCTCGGCGTCGGCGTCGAGCGCGCGGCGGAGCGCGGCATCGACAGCCTCGTCTGGTCCGAACAAAATGCCGAGAAGCTCTCCTTCCCCGACCAGTTTTTCGACGCCTATACGATCGCCTTCGGCATCCGCAACGTCACCGACATCCCGGCCGCGCTGGCCGAGGCGCATCGCGTGCTGCGCTATGGCGGGCGCTTTTTCTGCCTCGAATTTTCGACCAACGAATGGCCGGGGTTCGCGCAGGCCTATGACGCTTACTCGCACCACCTCGTCCCCAAGCTCGGCAAGCTGATCGCCGACGACGAGGACAGCTATCGCTACCTGATCGAATCGATTCGCCGCTTCCCGCCGATGCCCGCCTTCGCGCAGATGATCCGCGACGCGGGCTTCACCGCGGTGAAGGTCGAGCCGATCCTCGGCGGCCTCGTCGCGATCCACAGCGGGTGGAAGGCGTGAGAGCCGACGCCAGCTTCTCCCCTCCCGCAAGCGGGAGGGGGACTGAGGCATGACCCGACCCGTCACCCATATCCTTCGCCTGCTGAAGTGGGGGCGCATCCTGGCGCGCCACGGAGCGCTGCGCGGGATCGAGACCGCGCCGCAGACGCCGCCCGGCGTCAAACGGCTGTGCCGGATCGCGCGACTCGGCACGATCCAGCCGAAAATCCCCGATTATGCGACGGCGTTCCAGGCGATCGGCCCCGCCGCGGTCAAGCTCGGACAGACGCTCGCGACGCGTCCCGACCTCGTCGGCGAAGACGCCGCGCGCAACCTCTTGAGCCTGCAGGACGCGCTCGCGCCGGTCGCATTCGAGCGTATCCGGCAGGAGATTGAGGCGACCTTCGAAGTCCCGCTCGAAAGCCTGTATAGCGAATTCGACCCCGACCCCGTCGGCTCGGCATCGATCGCGCAGGTCCACCGCGCGGTGACGACCGAGGGCCGCAAGGTCGCGGTCAAGGTCCGCCGCCCCGGCATCGACAAGCAATTCGCGCGCGACATCGAAACCTATGAATGGGCGGCGGCGCATCTCGAGGCGCTCGGCGGCGAGGCGACACGGCTGCGGCCGCGGCAGGTGATCGCCAACTTCCGCCGCTGGACCATGCGCGAACTCGATCTTCGCCGCGAGGCCGCCTCGGCGTCCGAGCTGGCCGACGCGATGGTCGGGGTGCCGACCTATGAAGTGCCGGCGATCGACTGGGACCGCACCGCCAGCCGCGTGATGACGCTCGACTGGATCGACGGGATCAAGATATCGCACCGCGACGCGCTGATCGCGGCGGGGCATGATATGGAGGCGCTGTCGGCGAACCTCGTCAACGCCTTCCTGCGCCAGGCGATCGCCGAGGGTTTCTTCCATGCCGACATGCACCAGGGCAATTTGTTCGTGAAGGCCGACGGCACGATCGCCGCGGTCGATTTCGGGATCATGGGGCGGATCAACCGGCAGGCGCGTTACTGGCTCGCCGAAATCCTCTATGGCCTGACGACCGGCAATTACCGCCGCGTCGCCGAAATTCATTTCGAGGCGCAATATGTGCCCTCCTATCACAATGTCGAAGAATTCGCGACCGCGCTGCGCGCCGTCGGCGAGCCGATGCGCGGCAAACCCGTGAGCGAACTCAGCGTCGGCCAGATGCTCGACGGATTGTTCGCGATCACGCGCGATTTCGACATGCAGACGCAGCCGCACCTGCTCCTTCTCCAGAAGACGATGGTGATGGTCGAGGGCGTCGCGACGATGCTCAATCCGAAGATCAACATGTGGGACGTCTCCGGCCCCTTCGTCAGCGAATGGATCCGCGACGAGCTCGGCCCCGAGGCGGCACTCGCCGATGGCCTCCGCGAACAGGGCAAGACGCTGGCGCTGATCCCCGACATCATCCGCCGCCTCGACGCGCAATTGCCGCGCAAGGGCGCCGCCCCGCCCGCGCCGCCGCTGCCCGACATCCCGCTGATGTGGGACAAGGGCGAGACGCGCCGCTGGTGGCGTTACGCGCTTACCGCGTTGATCGGCGCGGCGGCTGGCGCAGCGGCGCTTAGCTGGCTGGGTTGAACCAGCCGAGATATGCGCATATCTTATGCGCAAGGAGAATGGCGATGAACCGTTTCGCCCGATTCGAAGGGCCCAAAAAACCCACCAATGTGTCGCTGAGCGCCGAGCTGGTCGAAGAAGCGAAGCAGCTGGGCATCAATGTCAGCGAGGCTTGTCAGACGGGGCTTGCGGCCGAGGTCAAGAAGGCCCGCGAAGCAGCGTGGAAGGCAGAAAATCGCGCCGCGATCGAAAGCTGGAACGACTATACGCGCAAGAATGGACTTCCGCTCGCGAAGTACCGCCAATTCTGATGGCACAGTTTGACGTGCATGAAAGTCGACTTGGCGAAGAGTTGCTACTCAATTGCCAAAGCGATCTGCTCGACCATTTCGACACGCGCCTCGTCATTCCGCTGGTGCCGACGCAGACGGCGCAGATGCTGCCACGGCTGCACCCAACCTTCGAGATTGAAGGAGCGCAGCATATTCTGGCGACCCAACTCGCCTCCGCCGTCAGCGTCGAGGAGTTGGGGCCACGCGTGGCCTCGCTCGCGGACCGGCGATACGACATATTGAACGCACTCGATGTGCTGATCACGGGGTTCTGAGACTATGACCAAGCCCCGCATCCTGCTCATCATCGGCGGCGGCATCGCCGCTTACAAGAGCATCGAGCTCGTCCGCCTGCTCCGCAAGGCGGGCTATGTCGTGCGCTGCGTCATCACGCGCGCGGGCGAGCAGTTCGTCACGCCGCTGACGCTCGCCGCGCTTTCCGAAAACAAGGTCCATACCAATCTCTTCGATCTCAAGGACGAGGTCGAAATGGGGCATATCCAGCTCAGCCGCGAGGCCGACCTGGTCGTCGTCGCGCCCGCGACCGCCGACCTGCTTGCCAAGATGGCGGCAGGCATCGCCGACGATCTCGCGACCACCTTGCTGCTCGCGACCGACAAGCCGGTGCTCGCCGCGCCCGCGATGAATGTCCGCATGTGGCTGCACCCTGCGACCCGGCGCAATATCGCCACGCTGCGCGGCGACGGCGTCACGGTGATGGAGCCCGACGAGGGGGCGATGGCGTGCGGCGAATATGGTCCGGGCCGCCTGCCCGAGCCCGCGGCGATCAAGGATGCGATCGACGCCGCGCTGGCCAGTGCTCCGGCGGTCTTGCCGCTGACCGGCCAGCCAGATTTCGCCCCCGCCAACCGACGCCCGCTCTATGGCCGCCGTATCCTGATCACCGCCGGACCGACGCACGAGCCGATCGATCCGGTGCGCTACATCGCCAACCGGTCGAGCGGGAAACAGGGCTTTGCCATCGCCGCCGCCGCCGCCGAGGCGGGCGCGGAGGTGCTGCTGATCGCGGGCCCGGTGCCGCTGCCGACGCCGCCCGGCGTGATCCGCGTCGATGTCGAGACCGCGGTCGAGATGGCCGCCGAAGTGCAGCAAGGCCTGCCCGTCGATGCGGCGATCATGGTCGCCGCGGTCGCCGACTGGCGCGCCGCCGACGCGAAGGCGCAGAAGATCAAGAAGGACGGCAGCGGCACCGTCCCGCCGCTCGCGCTGGCCGAAAATCCCGACATATTGGCGAGCGTCGCAAAGAGCCCGCAGCGCCCGAAACTGCTGATCGGCTTTGCCGCCGAAACCAACGACGTCATCGCGCATGCCCAAGCTAAACTCGCGCGCAAGGGGTGCGACTGGATCGTCGCCAACGACGTGTCCGCCGATCCGATGGGCGGCGAAAGCAACCGGGTGCATATCGTTAGCAAAGACGGGGTAGACAGCTGGAACCGGCTGCCCAAGCAGGCCGTCGCCCGCAAATTGATGGAAAAGATCGCCGATGAACTCGACACCCGCGCCCCGCTTGAAAGAGATTGAAATCGCCCTGCAACGGCTGCCCAACGGCGGCGGCCTGCCCCTGCCCGCCTATGCCAGCGATGGCGCGGCGGGGATGGACGTCGTCGCGGCCGAAACGCTGACCTTGCGCCCCGGCGCGCGCCACGCGGTCGCGACCGGCTTTGCGATGGCGATCCCCGCCGGTTACGAGGTGCAGGTGCGCCCGCGCTCGGGCCTTGCATTGAAGCATGGCGTAACCTGCCTTAACACGCCCGGAACGATCGACAGCGACTATCGCGGCGAAGTGAAGGTGATCCTCGCGAACCTCGGCGACGAGGCGTTCGAGATCAGGCGCGGCGACCGCATCGCGCAACTTGTCCCCGCGCCCGTCCAGCGCGCCGCCTTTGCCGAGGTCGAAACGCTCGATGAGACCGCGCGCGGCGCGGGCGGTTTCGGATCGACCGGGGTCGAAAGCGACGCGGTCGACGAGACCGCCGACACGGCGGGCCTCGCTTCGCTGTCGGGCATCCAGCTGCGGCGGCCGGTCGACTAGCTTGCTCAGCGCCGCCGAACTCGACCGCTATGCCCGCCAGATCATCCTGCCGGCCTTTGGCGGCGCGGGGCAGGCAAAGCTGAAGGCGGCGCATGTTGCGATCATCGGCGCCGGCGGAATCGGCTGTCCGGCAATCACCTATCTG
The DNA here is from genome assembly GCA_964426485.1 of uncultured Sphingopyxis sp. Classification (GTDB taxonomy): domain Bacteria; phylum Pseudomonadota; class Alphaproteobacteria; order Sphingomonadales; family Sphingomonadaceae; genus Sphingopyxis. The sequence continues at coordinate 12,001 of CAYRQX010000086.1, forward strand.
GCAGCGGCGGGCGTCGGCAAGCTGACGATCATCGACCATGATGTGATCGAACTGTCGAATTTGCAGCGGCAACCCCTGTTCACCGACGCCGACATCGGCGCGCGCAAGGCCGAGGTTGCAGCGGAAGCGGCGCGGCGGATCAACCCGCATGTCGAAGCGGTCGCCGTCGCCGAACGCGTCGACAGCGGCAATGCCGAAACGCTGCTGGCGGGCGCGAACCTGATCCTCGACGGCTGCGACAATTTCGACACGCGGCTTGCCGTGAACCGCGCCGCCGTTGCGCTGCATATCCCGCTGCTCAGCGCCGCAATCGGCGCGTTCGAGGGGCAGGTCGCCCTTTATGAAGGCTGGCGTGCGGATCAGGCCTGTTATGCTTGCCTTGTCGGCTCCGCCCCCGACCGCGAGGGCATCAACTGCGCCGAAACCGGCGTCATGGGCGCACTCGCAGGGATGATTGGCACGATGGCGGCATTGGAAGGGGTGCGCGCGCTCACCGGCCTCGGGTCGTCCTTGACCGGCCGGCTCGCGATCGTCGATATGCTGGATCGGCGCTGGCGCGAGGTCGGCGTGCCCAAGGATCCGCTATGCCCGATCTGCCAAGCCTGAACATCATCGTCGCGGTCGCCGAGGGCCGGCGGCTCTACGCCGCACTCGAAGCGGGGATGGCGGCGGCGGCGCTGGGGCGCCCGGTGCGTATCTTCCTGCAGGGTGAGGCCGCCGCGTTGCTGCGCGATCCCGTGTCCTTTTCGGGCGACGAGGCGCGCCGCGCCGCGGGACAGCCCGATCTCGCGTGGCTCGTCGAGGAGGCGATCGCGATGGAAATCGCGCTTTTCGTTTGTCAGTCGGGCATGGCGCTCGTCGGCATCACGGCGACCGAACTGGTGCCGCATGTTCGCGCCGGGGGGCTGGTCAGCTTTCTTGCCGAAGTCGGCGCGGAGGATCGGCTGATCGTCTATTGAGTCGCGGCGGTGACGCGCTTTTAGGGATTGTCGCAGACCTTGATCGCATCGGGCTCCGGGCGCTTGCCGTCGGGGACGAAGCGCGCCAGATAGCCGCCGGCATGCTGCTTGTCGTCGTAGGACACGAGCTTGTAGCCCACCGCCTGAAACTCGCAGACGAGCAGGCGAAAGGGTGTGCCATGGTCGGCGATCGGGCGGTCGCCGTCGACGACAAGCACTTGGCCGCCCTTGCGGAGTGCCGGGCGGAGCCGCCACAGGAACGCGTAAGGCTCGCCGATCTCGTGATACATATGGACCATGAAGACGCGGTCGAAGCTCGCCGCGGGCAGGCGCGGATCGTCGACCGCGCCGAGTTTCAGCGAGACATTGTCGAGCCGCTCGCGCGCGACGCGATCGGCGAGCCGCTCGATCACCTCGGGCATGATATCCTGCGCGAGCACGCGGCCGCCGATTCCGACGCGCTGCGCCAGGCGCACGGTATAATAGCCGTCGCCCGCGCCGATGTCGGCCACGGTCATGCCGGGGCGGACGTTGGCCGAGTTCATCACATCTTCGGCTTCGTTGACGCGGTCGCGGGCTTCTTCGGTCGACCATTTGGTCGAGACGGTCGGCGCGACCGGCCGGTCGGCGGGCGGAAAATCGCGCGCGGTTTCGGTGCGGTCGCTGTCATCGCCCCATGGCGCATCGCAGCCACCCAGCAGCGGCAACAGCGTCAGCAGGACGATGGCGGTGCGCTTCATCAGTCGATATCTTCCACTTCGACCTTTTCGCCCGTCACCTTCTGCGACAGCGCCGCCGCCATGAAGGGGTCGAGCGCACCGTCGAGCACGTCGGACGGCGCGGTCGAGGTCACGCCGGTGCGCAGATCCTTCACGAGCTGATAGGGCTGGAGGACATAGGAGCGGATCTGGTGGCCCCAGCCAATCTCGGTCTTCGCCTGATATTCGCCCGACGCCGCGGCCTCGCGCTTCTGAAGCTCGGCTTCGTACATCCGCGCCTTCAGCATCCCCATCGCGGTCGCGCGGTTCTTGTGCTGCGACCGGTCGTTCTGGCTGGCGACGACGATGCCGGTGGGAATGTGCGTGATACGCACCGCCGAATCGGTCGTGTTGACGTGCTGCCCGCCGGCGCCCGACGCGCGATAGGTGTCGATCTTGAGGTCGCTTTCGTTGATCTCGATATCGATATTGTCGTCGATCACCGGATAGACCCAGACGCTCGAAAAACTCGTGTGGCGCCGCGCCGAACTGTCATAGGGCGAGATGCGGACGAGGCGGTGGACGCCGCTTTCGGTCTTGGCATAGCCATAGGCATTCTCGCCCTTGA
>CAYRQX010000087.1:0-13859 GCA_964426485.1 uncultured Sphingopyxis sp.
TCAGCCGGCGCGGGTCTTTGGCGCCGATGGTGCCAAGGCAGCGGCATAAGCCTTTTACCTACCCGTAACGATTCACCGGGCTTTCCCGGTTCTGATGGAGAATGAACATGGCTGATCTTGCAAAGATCGTTGAAGAACTGTCGGCGCTGACCGTCCTCGAAGCGGCTGACCTGTCGAAGATGCTCGAAGAAAAGTGGGGCGTTTCGGCTGCCGCTGCTGTTGCTGCCGCTCCGGCTGCTGCCGCTGCTGGCCCGGCTGCTGAAGAGCAGACCGAATTTGACGTCATCCTGACGGGTGACGGCGGCAACAAGATCAACGTGATTAAGGAAGTCCGTGCGATCACCGGCCTGGGTCTTGGCGAAGCCAAGGCACTCGTCGAAGGTGCGCCGAAGGCCATCAAGGAAGGCGTGAACAAGGCTGAAGCTGAAGAGCTGAAGGCCAAGATTCTCGCTGCCGGCGGCACCGTCGAACTGAAGTAATTCGGTTTATGGGTCCGGCCGGTTCACCCGGCCGGGTTCCAGCAAAAAGAAAAGGGCGGCGCCGCGAGGCACCGCCCTTTTTTTATGCGGTGAAGGGACCACCGCGGGTCGTCGCGCTCAGCTCTTCGAATAGCCCGGACGGAAGCTGGTCGAGGTGCGGACACGCGCGGGTTCGGGGCGGCGCACGTCCTGTTCCTGCATCGCCGGGGCGGGACGCTGGGCAATTTCCCATGCGCTGACCGGCTTGCGGGCCACGTCCTTCTGCTCGCCGTCCTTCTGCGCGCCTAGCGTTGCGTCATAGGCGACGCGTTCCTGACGATCGAGGAAGCGCGCACGCTTCAGGCGCTTGCTCAGCGTGGCGAAGGGATTGTCGTCGGTGGGACCGGCCATCGCCATCGCTTCGTGACGACCCATGCTGCCACTCGGCGCCGCTGCGAAGGCGGGAACCGTCCGCGGAGCTGCTTCCTCGCGCGGGGCATAGGCGGGGGTGATCCAAGGCTGGGTTTCGCCAGCCACCGGGTCGGACGTAGCCACAGGCGCCGGCTCATAGTCGTATGTCGTCACCTGCTGCGCGGCGGCAACGCGGCGACGGCGGGCAAAGGCCAGTCCAGCGCCACCGATGATCAGCAACGCGGCCGCGCCACCGGCGATCTCCCACGGGAATTCGCTGCCTGTCGTGGTAGCCGTTTCGGCGGGAAGGGGGGCGGGATCGGCGACCGGTTCGGGCGGTGCCGTCATCGGGGCGACGATGGGCGTGACCTCTTCGATAGCCGACGCCTCGGCGGCGGGCGCCGCGACCGGGGTGGCCTGGGCGGCTGCGGGCGCATCTGCGCGCGCTGCCGGGCGGGCGCGCTGTGCGGTCCGCTCGGCGCGGGCCGGGGCAGGCGAGGCAGCAGGTTCCGCCGCTGCGGGCGCGGGAGCGGCCGGTTCGGGGGCGATGTCGAGCGGCACGCGGATGACCGGCGCCGCAGTGGCGGGCTGCGCAGTCTGCGGCGCCGCGACGGGTGCGGTTGTGCTCGGCTCGGCAACGGTGGGCGGGGTCTGCGGCGTCGGCGCGGCAACGGGCGGGGTCATCGTGACCGTCGGCACTTCCTGCGCAAAAGCGGCGGGGGTGGACAGGACCAGGAACGCGGCAATCGCGCTCGTGGCGGGGCGGGAGAGGGCGATATTCTTCATCATAGTGAAGGACGAACGAGCGGCATCGGAAAACCGCTGCTCCGACGGCCCTATTTCCGGGATGAGCCGTGCGCGCCGAACGGCATGGCGAAGATTGTCGCCCAATTTGCCGGGTGCGATAACCCCTTTTTCGACGGTGCAGTCGGGGGCCTGACCCTAGGGTCAGGACCTATTAATTGCGCGTTCGAGGTTTGAAGCGATTTTGTTCAGTGCGAGGAGGCAAGGCGCAGGACTATGTCGATATTTCAAGACTTGCCGACGACGCAATGGACAAAATCGGTCAAATCCCGAAGGGACGCCGAAATGGCTTCGATCTCGGGCCCGGGCGGCCTTGCGGGTAGCGATGCTACCCGCTGCATCCGCCCGAACCCGATATCTTCGCCATTTCGACGCCTCGAACGTGCAATTAATAGGTCCTGGCCCTAGGCGGGTTGCCGTTCCGAAAGCGCGGTCGATGCGGCGGCAGAAATCGCCGCGCCCACCAGCGACATGTCGCGATCCAGCCTTTCGTCGAGGGCGATATCGGGCAGTCCCGCCAGCTCGGTCATCAGCGGCATCGACAGCGACAGGCGCAGCGTTCCGGCGGCGCGTCCGTCGGGCATCAGATGGGTTCGCACTGGCTGTCCCACCCGGATTTCCTCCCCCAGCCACTGCCGCGACAGGCGGGCGATATGTCCGTGAATCGACTTTGCAGTATCGAAATCGCACTGCGGCCAGCGTGCGGAGAGATCGAGCGTTCGCAAGGTTTCGCTGGCGAGGCACGCTGTTCCGCCCGAGCCCGGAACTTCGGCTAGCTCGAGCCGCTTGACCAGCCGCATCACATGATGGCTGAAGCGTGCCGTCACCTCGGTCACGCGCTCGGCGGGCAATGCGGCGAAGCGTTCCATTTCGATTATCGCGGCCTGCAGGCGGAGCAGCAGCCCGAAATTGCCCGACGCCGGCAGACAGTCGGCGCCGGGCCAATCGGCGGGCCATTCGCCGCGCGTGGCGACGCTGCGAAAACCTTGGGGAAGGGCGCGGGCGTTCTGTACGGCTGCGCCGGGCACCAGCGCAAAGCCGCTGAACGGCGGCCCGCCAGCAAATTTGGACCCGGTCATCAGCACAATGCAGCCCAGCGCCAGATAGCGGCGCACGACGGCGGACGCGATTCGCAACTGGCAGGCGTCGACAACAAAGGTCACCGCATCGCCGTGGGCAGCGGCCAGCCGCTCGACATCGGCCAGGTCTGGAAGCGTCAGCCCCGTTTTCGAACCATGCACGACATGAACGATCGCGCGGCGCCCGCGCGCTGCGGCATGCTCGATATGCAGTGCCAGTTCGGCCGCAACGGCAGCTGACACGCGCGGCCGTCCCATCGCGTCGCGGACCGGAATATCGATCAACTCGGTTCCCGAAAACACCGGATCTATCGCCGCCTGTGCGATGACGCGCGCACCCGTCGCCGTCTCGTCGGCGAAGAAGCGACCTGCGGCGCTGTGGACGCAGCCGCTGCCGACCTCATCGCGTCCCAGCAGGATTGCGGTCAGCGGGCGCCCGTCATGTGCCGCCGCCAAGCCGACATATTCAAGGTCGGTCCCCGATGCGGCAAAGACGATCCCGGTGTCGGATAGGCCAAAATGGTGGGCGAGCTTTGCCCGGAGGATCGCGAGGCCCTCGGCATAGTCGTCGGCTCGAAGCGGGCGGCCGAGCCGGTCCCGCCAGCGATGAAGCAGCGTGTCGAAGGCGTGGTGCGAGATGCTGCTGATGGTCGACGATCCATAAGCGAGCGCGTCCGACGGCAGCACGCTCGCATGATATTGGTTGCGGCCATTCGCATCGGGCCGGATGCGCCGGTCGCCGCCGCTCGCGAGGGCGCGTGCCAGGCGCGCAGCATGGCGCTGCGCCGCGGATGGACGGCGGTCTTCGAAGGCGTCGGCAGCAAGCAGCATGGAAATGGATCCTGTCGGCGAGGGCAAGCAACGTCGTCGATAGCGGTCCAAGATGACAGAGATTGGGCGATTTTGTTGCAGTGCTGCCATCGAAAAGTCATGGTGTTGCAACCTGGGCATGTTGAAATATGCCATGCGAACGAACAATCTTGCGCCCACGCGGCTGCCTGATCGCCTGCGCGATACGCAGCGGCTTCTTTTCATCGCCAAGCATGCGAAATGGACCGGTGGGCTTCATTCCGACGACGGCAATCACGCGCTCTATCATCGCGAGACGCGCGAGATCTTGGAGGCGCTGGGCATTCCGCTCCTCGTCGCCGACAATTATGACGAGTTGTTCACGCCGCCCGACGCCGATTTTGTTTTTCCGCTCCTCAATCGTGGTGGCTTTTACAATTCCGAAATGCTGCTGCCCTTGCTCTGCAACCGATTGGGACTTCCCTATGTCGGCGCCTCGCCGATCGTGCGCGGGCTTTCCGACGACAAGCACCTGACCAAGCTGGAAGCCGCTGCGCGCGGCGTGCCGACAGCCCCATGGGCGCTCTTTCGCCGCGGCGCGCCGGTCGATGTGTCGCGTTGTCCGCCTGCGGCGCGCTGGGTGATCAAGCCGAACAACAGCTCCGCCTCCTGGGGCATTCGCGACGCGCACGACCGTATCGAACTCGCGCAAGCGGTTGCCGAAATCCACGCGCTGGACCATGATGCGCTGGTCGAACCCTTTGTCGAGGGTAGCGACGTCGAGGTCCCCGTGATCACCATTGACGGCGATTTGGCGATGCTGCCGATGATGATCTTTGAACAGGCCGATCCGCGGCACCTTCGGACCTATCAGGAGAAACGCGATCTCGTCGACCGCAGCGCCAAATACAGCCTGAAGCTGTTCGACGATGCCGCGATGAACGCGCGGCTGATCGATTATACCAAATTGATGGGGGAGATATTCCGGCCTTTCGACTATGGCCGTTTCGAGTTCCGCGTCGATTTCACGACCGGCGAGATCCGGCTGCTTGAGGTCAATCTCAATTGCAACCTGTGGTCGGAAAAGGTTTTCGGCCGCGCCGCTGTCGCCGCGGGGTTCAGCCAGGTTGACCTCATCGAAACGATCGTCGCCGAAAGCATGATCCGCCAGCTGGTGGGCTTTGCAAGGCGTGACGCGGCGTGACCGGGTCCATCCTGATCCTCGCCGGTCGTCGGCTCGGAGACGTCGATGCGCTGGCAGCCACCCATGGCGTCGCGGACAAATGCCTGGTTCCGGTGGCGGGGCGGCCAATGATCGCGCATGTGCTGAGCAGCGCAGGCGAGACCGCGGCGCGGCAGATATTCGTATCGACGCACCACCCGGGTTTGCTTGCCGATCTCGACGATCCGGTGGTCGAACGGCTTGGTGACCGGCTGATCGTCGTGCCGGCTGCGGGCAATCTGGCCGACTCGGTGCTGGCCGTGGCGGGGGTCGCGCGCTTCCCGCTGCTGATCACGACCGCCGACAATTGCCTGCTGACGCCGGAAACGATCGCCGAGATCGAAGCCGAAGCCGAACGCCTCGACGTTGAGGCAGGGGTGGCTTTGGCACGGCGCGAGGATGTTCTGGCGGTTCATCCCGAAGGCCAGCGGCGCTTTTACGAGTTTTCGGACGTCGCGGTGTCGAACTGCAACGCTTATTGGATCGGGCATCCGAATGCGCTGCGTGCGGCGGAGGCGTTTCGCGGCGGCGGCCAGTTCGTCAAAAAGCCGATGCGGGTGATGCAGGCTTTCGGCCTGATCAACCTGCTGCGCTTCCGCTTCGGGCTCGGGCCGATCCACCACATTTTCGCTCGCATTTCGAGGCATCTGAAAGTCAAAATCGCCCCGCTGCTGGTGAGCAACGGGGCGACGGCGATCGATGTCGACAATGAAAGGTCGCTGCGGGTGACCGAGGCGCTGATGAAGCGCCCCGATATCGTCAATCCGCGACCCAGTTCCCGTGAAAGCCAGGAGGGACGCGGTGGGGCAGGTGAACAACAGCTTGCGGTGACCCGGTAAAATCATCGGCATTGAGGATGACGAGCGCGGTCGTTTCGTCATTCATGTTCACGACGAGCCCGATCAGCCAGCCGTCGTCCTCTGAACCGCCTGCGCTGCGTGGCACGAAGACGAACTCGCCGGGATGCCGGCCGGGACCGAAATCATGGATGGCGGTCGTAGCTTTGCCCAAGTCGTGCTTGAACAGGCGGGTGTCCGCCAGCGCCCATTCGGCCGACACGCCGTCGGGGATCGCGATCGTATAGGCGTAGCGATAGGGCTGCGCCGTCAGCCGTTCGTCATAGCGCGGAAATTCCTGCGCATGATCGTGGATGACCATCCGGGTTGTCGTCCCGGCGACGGGATCGATCGTCCAGCGTTCAAACCGCGACTTTTCGCTGTCGGGACCACGCTTTGAGCTTGCGAACATCGTTTCGTGCGCGACGACGTCGACGATCACCTTGCCATCGGCGGTTTCATAGGCGTTGGCGGGGTGGAAGACATAGCAGGGCTCGACCGGCACCCAGATGATGCTGTCGCCGCTGCCGTTCCTGGGGAGAAGGCCGACGCGCGCCTGATGCGCGTCGTTCCAAGCATAGGGAAAGCGATAGCCGCCGAGCAGCATCTTCATCGAAAAGGTGACGGGCAGGTCGAAGACGAGCACGTAATTTTCGGTGATCGCGCAGTCATGGATCGAGGGGCCATCGCTGACCGCAATCGCTTCCTCGCGGATGACATGTGCGTCCTTGTCGAGGACGACGTGCCAGACCTTGTTCGGTTCGTCGCCGCGATAGGTGATTGCGTGCATTTCATCGGTCGCGGGATCGTGATGCGGGTGCGCGGTGAAGGAGCCGGCGAGCGTGCCGTCGAATGGATTATGCGCGATGGTGTTGAGCTCATAGCCGAGTTCGACAGGTTTGCCGCCCGCCTCGACAATCGCAAAGGTGCGGCCCGCGAGGCCGACGACATTGGTGTTCGGCGCGTCATTGGACTCCGCGCGCAGGCCCGGTGGCAATTCCTCGCCAAGCACTTCGCACGCTTCCGAGCCGCGCACCCAGCGATTGCGATACCAGTCGGCCTTGCCTCCTTCGATGCGGATGCCATGCACCATGCCGGCGCCGGTGAACCAGTGATAGCTGGCGGGATCGGGCGCGACGGCGGGGTTCGGGCCGTTGCGAAGATAGCGGCCCGTCAGCGCGGCGGGGATTTCGCCTTCGACACGCAGTTCCTCCAGCGTGACCTCCTCGGTCATCGGCTTGTGGATGCCGGTGAGGAAGGGGTGGGCGTCGGTGGGACGGGGGAGGCGTTTGCGGTTGAAGTCCGCGACTTTGCCGATGCCTTTGACGACGGCGCCGCGGATCAGGGTTTCGACGTTGCTTGCCATGATATTGCTCCTTACGGACGTAAGCGAAATTACCGCGTAGCGGAGGACTTGTGCGGACGACTCGAAATGTTTACAGTGACAACATGATGGCGAGCCAAGGTAACAGTGTCAACATAAAAAGCGACGGTGCGAAGGCGGCGGGCGCGTATCATCATGGCGACCTGCGCGCGGCGGTCATCGCGGCGGGGTTGAAGCGGCTGGAGGAGGGCGACGGCGCCGAGCTTGGGTTGCGGGCGCTCGCGCGCGATGTCGGGGTGAGCGCGACGGCGCTATACCGACATTTCCCCGACAAGGAGGCGCTGCTCGACGCGCTCGCCGACGAGGGGCTGCGGCGGCTCGGCGCGCTCCAGGCGCAGGCGTGGCTGAAAGCGGGCGGCGCGGTCGCGGGCTTCAAGGCGACGGGTATCGCCTATGTCCGCTTTGCGCACGACGAGCCGGCGCTGTTCCGGCTGAGCTTCACGCGCCAGATGCTCGACCGCAAGGAAGGCGACGATGGCGGCGAGGTCGCCTATAATTTGCTGCGCGCCGGGGTCGGCGAGGCGCTTCCCGGCGTCAAAAATCCCGATATCGCCGCGCTTCACGCCTGGGCGCTGGTGCATGGCCTTGCGATGCTGATCCTCGACCGCCGCATCGAATGGGACGAGGCGATGGTCGCCGAAGTTGTCGGGCTGACCTTTGGCGGGGTTGGCTGAGGCCCGCACCAAAGCGGTGCGCGTGGTTATTATTATTAGCGGTTTATTTTACCCTTTTCGGTTAACTGATCGCATGACCCAGTCGCCGTCCCCCAGAGTCGAAGCGGTCTTTTGGTTCCTGCTGACCGCAACGGGATATTTCCTGCTGGCGAGCGTGTCGCTGTACGCCACCAAGGGCGCCGACAATATCGCGGCGGTTTGGCCGCCGAGCGGATATTTCCTCGCCCTCCTGATCCTGATGCCCGCGTCGGGACGGATCGCGGCATTTACGGGAATGGTGGCGGCCAGTTTGGGCGCGAACCTCTATGGCGGCGCCCCGATCTGGTCGTGCCTTGCCTTCACTTTCTCCAACGGCTGCGAGGCCGCGCTCGCCCTGTGGATATTGCGCCGCCGCGAGCCGGGCGAACTGTCGTTCATGGTGCCGCGCTCGGTCATCAGCTTCTGCATCGCGGCGTTTGCGGCGAGCACCGTGAGCGCCGCCCTTGCGTGGGCGCTCACCGGCAAGGGGCTGGATTTCTTTCTATCGTGGCTGACCACCGTATTGCTCGGGATGCTGATCGTGACCCCGCCGATCGTGATGCTCGCCCGCATGGTCGACACCAATGCGCTGACCAATGCCTCGACGCGGATGAAGGCCGAGGCGACGGCGATCCTGACCGTCACCGGGCTGGTCACCATATTATGTTTTTCGCAGGCGCAGTTCCCGGTGACGTTCCTGCCGTGCATTGCGGTGATCGCGGCGGCCTATCGGCTGGGTCCCTTTGGCGCCGCCGCAGGGATGCTGATCGTGACGATCATCGCATCGCTGCTGACGGGGCAGGGCTATGGCGCGATCGCGGCGATCGAGGGTGAACAGAAGGTCCGCGTGCTGTTCCTGCAATTCTACCTGCTGATCCTGTTGTTCACGACGCTGCCGCTCGCGTCGCTGCTGATCGGGCGCCAGCGGCTGGCCAAGCGGCTCGAACAGAGCAACCGCTGGCTGTTGCAGGCCGAGGCGGCGGCGCTGGTCGGGCATTGGCGCGTCGACCTGGTTGGCTGGACGATCACATGGTCGGACCAGACGTACCGCGTTCACGGGCTGGAACCCGGAATTCCGGTCGACGTCGATTATAGCGTCCAGCAATATGTGGCCGAGGACCGGCTGTTGGTGCGAAAGATTCTGTTGGAGGCGGTCCGCACCGGCGAGCCGTTCGAATTTCAGGGCCGGATATTGCGCGCCGATGGCGAAATTCGGCATGTCAAATCGCACGGATCGATCGAAATGGCGCGCGGTGGCAAGGCGGTCGGCATTTTCGGGACCGTGCAGGATGTTACCGAGACGGTCGAAAATGCCCGGATCCTCGAGGCGGCGCGCAGCGCGGCGGAGCGTCTCGCCAACACCGACATGCTCACCGGCCTGCCGAACCGCCGCCATACGCTGGCCTCGCTCGAAAAGGCGCTCGCCGGCGCGCGCGACCATGGCGCGCCGCTCGCCGTCGCGATCTTCGATATCGACCATTTCAAGCGGATCAACGACACGCACGGCCATGCGGTGGGCGATCAGGTCATCCGCCGCGTCGCGCAGCGTGCCAAGGCGGCGCTGCGCGATGCGGATATGCTCGGCCGCATCGGCGGCGAGGAGTTCGTCTGCATCCTGCAGCGATCAAGCGCGCAGGCGGCCGAAATCATCGCCGAGCGCGTCCGCAAGGCGGTCGAGGCTGGCACCGCCGATGCGGAGGAATTGCCCAACGCGACGATCAGCGTCGGCCTGGCGGTCTATGACAGCGAGGCCGATGTCGAAGAACTACTCTACCGCGCCGACAAGGCGCTCTATGTCGCGAAGCGCGAGGGGCGGAACCGGCTGCGCAGCGCGGCGTGATTTGCGCTGCGGAAGCGGGAGCGGCTGTGCGGCGGGAAATTGGGTTTGTCGGCTTTGGGGGTGGGAAGCGGACGTTAGTCCAAAGCTCGTATGGCTTCGCGCGTCTCGGCAGCGGTTGGCGGGCGGCTGTCATCCGCAACAAACTCGATTGCCTCGGCAACAGCCTCGTCTTGCGGTTGGAAATCATCGCTCATTATCAAGCAGTCGCCGGTATAGTTTGCGGACATCCACGGGATGGTCTCATCAAGCAAACAGTGAAGCAGCCGCCTCATGTGCTCGCGAGTAACATTCGTCTGCGGGCCATCGGTGATGACGATGTGACCGACGTTAGCGGGCGAACGAAAGCCTTCTTCACAAGCGTCTACCTCCTCTTTGATCTCACGGCTGAAATCCTCAGGAGATGTGTTCCCGTTAAGAAACGAAACGAGCAGGGAATGTTCCATCTGCTTTGATTAGCAAAATACCGAATGTACGCAATTGGTCGTTAGCCGTCGTTGCTGATTGCGAATCTGAAGCCAAAGAAAAGGGCGCGGAAGCGATGCTTCCGCGCCCCTTCAAGCGATGTCGAAATCAGTTGGCCGGCTGTTCCGGAGCGGTGGTCGCCGCGTCGGCGGTTTCGGTGGCTTGCGGCGCCGGCGCGCCGGTTGCCTGGGCTACGGCCGCGGCAAACTGATCGGCGGTGTAGGCGGCGGCAAGTCCCGCTGGCGACATGAGGAAGGCGCTGCGCGGCAGGCTGACGTCATCGCCCGACGGCGTCGTCACGACGACGGTGTCGGCGCTTGCCGATTTGACCTTGCCGAGCACCGCGGCACCCTTGAGGCTGCGGACGTCGGTGCCGGGCTGCAGGGCCGCAGCGACGGCGGCGTCATCGGCGGCGGCGGCAGTGTTGACCTCTTTCATCGCATCGGCGAATTGCTGCGCCGTAAAGCTGGTCGCGAGACCGGCCTGCCCGACGAAAAAGGCATTGCGCGGCAACTTGACGTCGCCGGTGGGTGTCGTCATCACGACGCCATCGGCGGCGGCGAGCTTGACCTTGCCGAGGATGGCGGTGCCGTTCGCGCTGCGCACATCGGCGCCGGGCTGAAGCGCCTCGGTGAGCTTGGCTTCGCTGCCAGCCGCAGCCTGGTCGACGGCGGCCACGACCTGCGCCTTCGTGGCGCCGATGGTCGGACCCTGCTCGAGCTTACCGAACGCATTGGTCGGAAGGGTGACCTGTTTGCCGGCGCCGAGGTCGACAACGACATTGGCGCCCTGCGCGCTCGATACCGTGCCGAGTTCCGCGCCTTCGGAATCAAAAACCTTGGTGCCGACCGACAGGTCGACGGTTGCCGCAGCGGCGGCATCCTGCGCGATGGCGGGAACAACCGCAATCGGGGTCATGGCGAGAGTGAAAATTGTGACAAAGCCTGCGAACTTCCGCATCGCTCAAAGTCTCCTTGAATTGTGAATGGGTACCATTGGACTGAACGCGCCGACGTTAGCAATGGCCACGCCAATGGTGACGAGCCGTGCCTGGGGCGGGACGAGCCGAGGTGGAGGGCCAAAATCACCTTGCCGATGCGGTTGCCACCGTCATCGGGCTAGGGCGGCCAACGCTTTGCTGCTAGCCTGCGGGTCGAATGCAGCGAGGTTGCGGGGACGCGTGATGGACCGGGATGAAGCGATGATCGAGCGGCGGATGCTGTTTGCGGGCGGGGCGGCCATGCTGGCCCTGGGTTGCGCGCCATGGGCTCTGGCGAGGCTGCCTAAAGGCGGGGTGAGGGGGCTGATCGGCGGTGCCTCCGATGGCGCGCTCGACAAGCTGGCCGAGCCGGGCGCCTTTTATCGCGACACCGCGGTACGCATCCTGCTGCCGGGGGCGGGCGGGAAGCTCGCGTCGAAACTGTTCGGCATGGGCGACAGGCTGGGGCTCACGACCAATCTGACCAAAAGCCTGAACGATGCCGGGGGCAGGGCGGCGGGCGAGGCGAAGCCGGTGTTCCGCGCCGCGATCGACAATCTGCGCTGGACCGACGCGCCGGGGCTGGTGTCGAAAAATGACGGGGCGACACGCTATCTGCAGACGAGCGCGGGCGATATGCTGTTTACCAAAGTGTCGCCGCTGATCGGGTCGGCGCTCGAAAATGTCGGCGCCTATCGCCAGCTCGACCAATTATCGCAGGGCAACCAGCTGATGGCGTCGGCCGGATTGACGCGCGACGGGCTGACGCGGTCGGTGACCGAGCAGGCATTGAAGGGCATCTTTCACTATATGGCGGGCGAGGAGGCGGCGTTGCGGCGGAACCCGGCGGGGTTGCTCAAGGGGATTTTCTAGATTTGGGTTGGAAGGCGGCAGCAGCGGGGGCGACGGGATTGTCTGAACGTCAGCCCACCACCTCAAAGCCGATATCGCATGCGTCCCGTTGACACCGCGCACCCCAAATCCTATATCGCCGTCTCACCCCATCGTCCGAGATAGAGCCTGACTTTGCGCAGCGGGCTGTACGGATAGGTCGCTGGGGATTTCGACAGGCGTGGAAAGCTGCGGTAAACCGGCAACGGTTGCCTGCGGCTTTTTTCGCGTCGAAGCGCCCGCGATTTTGATTTTTGACAGGCGAGACAATCACTTATGGCGACCAATGCGAAGTCGGTGGGCAAGGCCCTCGAAGCAACCGCGAGCAAGCGAATCCGCAAGCTGTTCGGCAATATCCACGAAGCGGTGGAAATGCCCAACCTCATCGAGGTGCAGCGCGAATCCTATGAACAGTTCCTGCGGTCCGACCCTTCGGTCGGTTATGTTTCGGGCCTCGAAAAGACGCTGCGCAGCGTTTTTCCGATCCGCGATTTCGCCGGCACCGCCGAGCTCGACTTCGTTCACTACGAACTCGAAGCGCCGAAGTATGACGTCGACGAATGCCGCCAGCGCGGCATTACCTATGCGGCGCCGATGAAGGTGACGCTGCGCCTGATCGTCTTTGAAGTCGACAGCGAAACCGACACCCGTTCGGTGCTCGATATCAAGGAGCAGGACGTTTACATGGGCGACATGCCGCTCATGACCGAGAATGGCACCTTCTTCGTCAATGGCACCGAGCGCGTCATCGTGTCGCAGATGCACCGTTCGCCGGGTGTGCTCTTCGACCATGACCGCGGCAAGACCCACTCGTCGGGCAAGTTCCTGTTCGCCGCGCGCGTGATCCCGTATCGCGGTTCGTGGCTCGATTTCGAATTCGACGCCAAGGATATCGTCAACGTCCGTATCGACCGCAAGCGCAAGCTGCCGGTCACCAGCCTGCTCTATGCGCTGGGCATGTCGGGCGAGGAAATCCTCAACCATTTCTATGATCGTCTGGTCTTCGAGCGCGCCGAAAACGGCTGGCGCGTGCCCTTCATGGTCGAAAACTGGCGCGGTGCGAAACCCGCGTTCGACGTCGTCGACGCCAAGACCGGCGAAGTCGTGTTCGCGGCGGGCCACAAGATCAGCCCGCGCCTTGCCAACAAGGCCGCGAAGGACGGTCTCGACACGCTGCTGATCCCGACCGAGGAAATCTTCGGCCGTTACAGCGCTTATGACTTGATCAACGAGTCGACCGGCGAGATCTACATCGAAGCTGGCGACGAAGTGAGCGCCGAGAATCTCGAGAAGATCGACGCCGCGGGCATCGACAAGCTCGTCCTGCTCGACATCGACCATAACAACACCGGCCCGTGGATCCGCAACACGCTGAAGGCCGACAAGGCCGAGGATCGCGACCAGGCGCTGTCGGACATCTACCGCGTCATGCGCCCCGGCGAACCGCCGACGCGCGAAACCGCCGAGGCGCTGTTCGGCGGCCTGTTCTTTGACCCCGAGCGTTACGACCTGTCGGCCGTCGGCCGCGTCAAGCTCAACATGCGCCTTGGCCTCGAGGCCGAGGACACGGTCACCACGCTGCGCAGCGACGACATCCTTGCCGTCGTCAAGGAGCTGGTGAACCTGAAGGACGGCAAGGGCGAAATCGACGATATCGACAACCTCGGTAACCGCCGTGTCCGTTCGGTCGGCGAATTGCTGGAAAACCAGTATCGCGTCGGCCTGCTCCGCATGGAGCGCGCGGTGAAGGAGCGCATGAGCTCGGTCGACGTGTCGACCGTCATGCCGAACGACCTGATCAACGCGAAGCCTGCGGTAGCCGCAGTGCGCGAATTCTTTGGTTCGTCGCAGCTCAGCCAGTTCATGGACCAGACCAACCCCTTGTCCGAAGTCACCCACAAGCGTCGCGTTTCGGCGCTCGGGCCGGGCGGGCTTACCCGTGAACGGGCTGGCTTCGAAGTCCGCGACGTTCACCCGACCCACTATGGCCGTATCTGCCCGATCGAAACGCC
>CAYRQX010000088.1:0-13845 GCA_964426485.1 uncultured Sphingopyxis sp.
TTGGAATCCATCGCGCGTTCTTCGACGCGCTGATTGTCGCGGAAGGTCCCCGACTGGCGGAAGAGCTGGTCGACGAGAGTGGTCTTGCCATGATCGACGTGGGCGATGATCGCAATATTGCGCAAAGACATGCGGGATAAGCCTTGATGGAAGGGGGCAGCGCCCGGAGCGCCGCGAAACGCCGCGCCCCTAACAGAATGCGTGCTGCGGCGCAACATGATTGCCGATGATGCGATTTAGCGCAGCGATTTCGTCAAGCGGGTTGCGTTGTAGAGCGACAGGCCCTCGGCGCCGCGCAGCCGTTTGGCGAGCCCCGTGTCGAACTCGCCTTTCCAGCGCGCAAGCGCCGACCCGATCCGCGCGGGGTCGCCATCGCCGATCGCCTGCAACATGCGCGACGCGGCGAGCAGCTTTTCGCGCTCGCGCGCCAATCCCGGCCCGGCATAACGTTCGGCGATCAGTCCGAGTTGATGGCGCATCGCCGCGATCGACAGCGTCGCGCCTTGCAGATCGGCGCGCGCGATCATCAACTGTGCGCCCGCGGCGCCGTCGTCGATAGCCGAAAGTTGATCGGCGAGACGCCGCCCGACCTGCTGTTCATCTGGGCAGGCGCGCACCGCGCGAACATAAGCGGCGAGCGCGTCGAGCATCGCGGGGGTCGGCTCCTGTCCGCCGAACTCCTCGACGATCAGATTGCGGATAAAGGCTTCGAGCGCCCGCGTATCGGGATCGCGCGCCATCTTTCCGGGCATCGCCAGGTCGGGCATCGCCACGGGATCGAACCGCCCATTCGCCCGCGCGGCGCTGAAGAAACTGTTCGTGACATCGGCCGTGCCCGGCGTCGCCGACACGCCCGCGAGCAGGAAATGCGGGTTGTCGCGCCCGTTGATATGGCAACTCGCGCAGCTCAGCCCCGCCTTGGCCGCTTGTCCGCCAAGCAAGGTCGGCGCGCCAAACAGGGCACGGCCGCTGCGCACGAGCGCGTCATTGGGTGCGGCAAGACAGGTCGCAGGCTGCGCCGAAAGCAACGCCAGCTCGGACCCCGGCGCGGTCCAGCGCAGCTCACCAAACCCCGGCGGCGGGTCGGCGCGTGTCGCGGCGACGCCGAAAAGCAGTGCGGCGAGCGCGATCAGCTTGCGGATGAACGCCCCGCTTCAATCCACCGCTTGAGTTCATCGACTTCGTGACAGCCGAAACCGCAGATCGTCTCCAGCTTTGCCAGATGCGCCTTCGCCCCCGCGACATCGCCGCGTTCAAGCTTCAGCTCGCCATAATATTCGAGCGCGCCGCGATGCGCCGGTGCGATGGCGAGCGCTTCGCGGTAATAGCTTTCCGCCGCGTCGTAACGTTTCAGCTTGCGGTTCGCGAAGCCCAGATAGGTGAGTATATCGGGGTGCGGCCCCGCCGCCCACAAGGCCGCGTCGAGCTTGGCGATGGCCGCCTCATAGCGATGCTCGTTGATCAATCCGACGGCGGCAACATAAGTGGCATCGAGCGTTTCGGCCGATGCCAGCCGCACCTCGGGCGCAACGGCGCTTTGCGCCTGCGGACCCGCGGCGATCGCCGCCTCGACCTTCGCAACCGCATCGGCGAGCTTCGTCGCATCGGTGCAGGTCCCGCCGCATCCCTCCTGCATCGCCTTCAACGCCGCCGCCTGCTCGGTCGCCTTTTCGGCCTTGCCGAGCTTCGCCTGCGTGATGCCGAGGTCGCGGCGCGCATCGACCATCTTTTCATCATAGCGCACCGCCGCTTCGAGCGACTTCACCGCGCGCGAAAAATCGCCTTGCGCCATATAGCTTGCGCCGAGCAAATAATTGGCCTGCGGGTTTTTCGGCACTGCCGACACGACCTTTTTGAACGCCTTCGCCGCATCGTCATATTTGCCCGAGGCGAAGGCGTCGGCGCCCTTCTGGTAATCCTCCGTCGGGTCGTAGGCGCTCTGGCTCGGCGGCGCGCTGCTTCCGCCGCCTCCGCCTCCCGCCGCGAGGGCAAGGGGCGCGGTGAAGACCGCACAGGCCGCGAGCATGGCAAATGTTGATCGGTGCCGCATGACGAGTCTCTCCCTCGGTCGCTACGCGCACAGCCTATCACAAACGCGCCGCACGCGGAACGGCGAAGCAACGCTCAGATTATCGCGATCAGCCGCTCGGCCGCTTGTCCCGCGACGCGCGCGGCGCGGACGAGATTGGCGTGGAAATCACCCGCGCTATCGCCGTTTGCTTCGTCGGTGACCGCCTTGATCGCCGCCCATGGTTTGCCTAGCCGCGCCGCGACCTGCGCCACCGCGCCGACCTCCATATCGACCAGCGTCGCGCCGAGGCTGGCGAGATCGGCGGCGGCATCGGGACACGCGACGAAGCTGTCGCCGCTCGCGATGCGCGCGTGCGGCAGGCCAAGTCCCGGGTCGGCCATTGCCGAAAAATGCGCCTCGCCCGCCGCACCGATCGGCCATTCGCCCGCGCGGTAACGGCGAAACAGGCCCGGCTGGCTGGCGCCATAATCATGCTGCAAGGCTTCGGCGAGCCAATAGGCGCCGGGCGCGGCGCCGAGCGATCCGCATGTGCCGGTCATCAGCAGCATATCGGCATCTTCCGCCGACACGCCCGCACATAGCGCGGCATTGACCTTGCCGAGCCCGCAGGTCGCGATGGTGAGGCGGTGGCCGCCCACCAAGAGCCGTCGTTCGGAGAACAGTCCGCCGACGCGTTCGCCGGTGCCGGGAAACAGCGCATCTGCCTCTTCGAGCAATGCGGCGAGGATCAGGATATGGGCCATCGCGCCTGCTTAACCCCATTCCCGTTCGTGTCGAGCGAAGAGACACCCATCGTTAGCGCGCGTCTTTGGGGCATCTCGACTTCCGGCACAGCCGGAAGTTTATCCCGAGCGCCTGCCAGAGCAGTCGAAGGGCTCGATGCCAATGGGCGAACGGAGACCGACGGGTGACTTGCCAATCCCGTCTTGGCCCGCCATCGCTGCCTTTCATGCTAGCCCGCATCTTCCCCGACCGCTTCGTCCCCATATTGTTCGCGACGATCCTGCTCGCGAGCCTGCTTCCGGTGCGCGGCGCGGCGGTGCCGATCGCACAGGCGGTGTCGACCGCGGCGATCGTCTTCCTCTTTTTCCTCAACGGCGTGCGCCTGCCACGCGATGAGGTTCTCCACGGCATCCGCAACTGGAAGCTGCAGGGGAGCGCGCTCGCTTTCTGTTTCGGCTTCATGGCGCTGCTCGGGCTCGCGGCGCAGGCGGCGACCGCGCCGCTGCTCCCCGCGACGCTCGCGCTCGGTTTCCTCTTTCTCGGCATCCTGCCCTCGACCGTCCAGTCGGCGACCGCCGCGAGCAGCCTCGCGGGCGGCAATGTCGCGGCGAGCGTCGTCGCGGCGGCGCTGCTGAACCTCAGCGGGGTCGCGCTCTCGCCTTTGCTCTTCGCGCTGCTCGCTGGAGCCCAAGGCGAAATCCATGGCGAGGCGGTGCTGCGCATCGTCTCGATCTTGCTTTTGCCCTTCGTTGCCGGCCAGCTCGTCCAGCGCTGGCTGCGGCCGTGGGTGCTCGCGCATCGCGGTCTCGCGACCGTCATGGATCGCACCGCAATCGCGATCGCCGTCTATGTCGCTTTCTCGGCGGCGGTGGTCGCGGGGATCTGGGGTCTGCTCGACGGGCGCGAAATCGCCATCCTGTTCGCCGCTATCGCGGCGCTGCTCGCGCTCTCCTTCGGCGGTGCCTGGGCGCTCGGCGGGCTGCTGAAGCTCACCCGGCCCGACCGCATCACCTTGCTCTTCTCAGGCGCTCAGAAA
Organism: uncultured Sphingopyxis sp.; assembly: GCA_964426485.1. Classification (GTDB taxonomy): domain Bacteria; phylum Pseudomonadota; class Alphaproteobacteria; order Sphingomonadales; family Sphingomonadaceae; genus Sphingopyxis. The sequence continues at coordinate 3,792 of CAYRQX010000088.1, forward strand.
AGCATCGCGGTCGGTGCGCCACTTGCCGCGACGCTTTTCACGCCCGCCATCGCCGGCATGGTGCTCGTTCCGATCCTCGTCTATCATATGGCGCAACTGATCCTGTCCGCGTGGATCGCTCCGGCGCTGCGGTCGGGACAGGGTGTGGTGCTTGAATAACACAGGGGCGCATGCCATATAGGCAAGTGGCCCAAATTTCCTCTTGAGCCGCTGGAAGGAAGACGAATGAGCGAACTGACTGCGACGGCGACCGCAACCGACGAGCTGAAGCTGACGCCGCCCGATCCCGTGCCCGCGGTGTCCCCCGAGAAGGCCGCCGGCCTGGTACCGCTGTCGACCGAGCAGAAATCGAAGCTCGAGGAGCGCGTCGACGGGTTCATCGACGACCTTGTCGCGCAGGACGTCAATTCGCCCGCCTTCGGGCAAAAAGTCGACCAGATCACCAATATGGGCCGCAAGGAAATGCTGGAGGCGGCGAATCAGTCGAACCGCTTCCTCGACCGCCCGATCAAGGCGATGGACCGCGACACCGACATCGGCATGAACCTGATCGAGCTGCGCAACACCGTCGAGCGGCTCGACCCGTCGGCGAACGGCAAATTGCTGTCGAAGCGCGGCTTTTTCGACAAGATTCTCGGTAACAAGGTCGGCAATTATTTCGCGCAGTACCGCAGCGCGCAGACGCATATCGGCGGCATCCTGACCGCGCTCGCCAATGGCAAGGACGAGCTGCTCATGGACAATGCCGCCATCGACGTCGAACGCCGCAAGCTGTGGGAAGCGATGGGCAAGCTCGAACAGATGGTCCATATCGCGGGCACACTCGACGCCAAGCTGGAAGCCAAGGCCGCCGAACTCGACGGCGTCGACCCCGCGAAAGCCAAGGTGCTGCGCGAAAATGCGCTCTTCTACGCGCGCCAGCGGACGCAGGATTTGCTTACGCAAATGGCGGTGACGGTGCAGGGCTATCTCGCGCTCGACCTCGTCAAAAAGAATAATGTCGAGCTGGTGAAGGGCGTCGACCGCGCCTCGACCACCACCGTCGGCGCCTTGAAGACCGCGATCACCGTCGCGCAGGCGATGACCAACCAGAAGCTCGTGCTCGAACAGATCACCGCGCTCAACACCACCACCGCGAACATCATCGACGGAACGTCGAAGATGCTGAAGGACAACACCGCGCGCATCCATGAGCAGGCGGCTTCGAGCACGATCCCGATGGAAACGCTCCAGCGCGCGTTCCAGAATATCTATGACACGATGGACGCGATCGACACCTTCAAGCTGAAGGCGCTCGACAGCATGAAGACGACGGTCACGACGCTCGAGGGCGAGGTTGCCAAGTCGAAGGGCTATATCGCGCGCGCCGAGGGCGCGAGCCAGGCGCAGGCCAGCGTCGGCGGCGCCGACAGCCCGCTCGCGTCGCTCGAAGGCTAAGGCAAAGATGAGCATGAGCGAAGTCGACAAGATCCGCATTTCGGCCGCATCCGCGATCGAACGATCGCGCGAACGCCGCCGTCCGATCGGCACCAAAAGCGTCGCGCTGCGCCGCCAGCATCTCTACAAGAAGCTCGGCCGGATGCTGATCGCCGGCGGCATCGTGCTGATCGGCGCCGCGGTATTCGGCGCGCTGATCCAGCCGCTCGGCTTCACCGGGCTGCTCGCGCTGTTCGTGTTGCTGATCGGGGTCGCCGTGCTGTTTGGCCGCTCGCCCTTCCCCGAGCCGCGTCAGGCCGATTTGCCGAAGGCAGATTTGAAGCAGCTTGCCGGCCGCACCGAAATCTGGCTCGAAGCGCAGCGTCCCGCGCTGCCCGCTCCGGCGCGCCAGCTCGTCGACGGCATCGGTGTCCAGCTCGACTTGCTCGCGCCGCAGCTCCAGACGCTCGACGCATCGAGCCCCGCGGCGGCGAATATCCGCAAGCTCGTCGGCGAGGATCTTCCCGAACTTGTTGCTGGCTATCAGCGCATTCCCGCGGGCCTACGAACCGAAGCCCACGCCGGACGCACCCCCGACGAGACGCTGGTGGGCGGATTGAAGATGCTCGAAAGCGAGATAGCGGGCGCCGCGCGCAGCCTCGCCGCCGGCGAACTCGACAAGCTCGCGACGCGCGAACGTTATCTCCAGCTCAAATATCAGGGCATCGACGGCGAGGACGCACCTGCTAGCTAAGCCTGCCGCCAGCGCTGCGTCCCGAACCAGAGCAGCAGGATGAGCAACAGCGGCGGCGCGAGCCCCCAATGCCCCGCCCCGGCGAGCGGTGCGAGCAAGGGTGCCGACGACAGCAGCCACAGCGCCGCGAGCAGCGCAGCTATGGCGAGCGCCTCGAACGCGAAGCTGCGCCAGAAACGCCCGCGCGCGCGGGCATAGGCCGCCTGCGCATCGATCGCACGCTCGACCCCGACTGCGAAGCCGCGATCACCCGGCCGTTCGGGTGGTGCCAGCATCGCGGCCAGCATCGCGTCGATATTCCGATCGTCCGGGGCCGTCATGCGTCCGCTCCTTCGCCGATCATCTTCTGCGCCTTTGCCCGCCCGCGCAAGACGAGCGATTTGAGCGTCCCCAAGGGAACCCCCATGATCGCAGCCGCCTCGCCATGCGACCAGCCATGACCGAAACATAAGGTGAGCGCAGCGCGCTCCTGCGGCGACAAGGCGCCAAGCAGTCGGCTGGCGTCGATCGCGGCGTCGCTTGCGGGGCGCGGATCGGTCGAAGTCGCAGCCTCCTCTCCCGCTGCCAGTCCCTCACGCCGCCGCGCGGTACGCCGCTGGTCGAGGAACAGGCGCCAGCCGATCCCCATGATCCATGCCGCGTAACTTCCCTGCCCCCGATATTCGCCCGCGCGCTGCCACGCGCGGACAAAGGCTTCCTGCGCCAGATCGTCGGCGTCGCATCCGGCGGCGCGGGACAGGAAGGCGCGCAATCGCCCTTCGTGCCGCAGCACGAGGAGCTGGAAAGCGGCGCGATCTCCCCCCGCGACACGCTGGTTGAGGGCCCAATCTTCATCGGCGCGGTCTTCATCACGCAGCGGTGCGCTCCTCGGCAGCCGCAGCGCGCGCGAGGCGGCGGCGGACGAGCAGCGCGACCCCGACAAAAGCGGGAAAGAGCGCAGCCCCTGCCGAGATTCGGATCAGTTGCTCATGACCCTGGATCAGGCCGAAACCGGCCATTGCAAGACCGATTGCGAGCAACACCAGCGCGTTGCGATCGTCACCCGGCGCATCGGGGCTTTGCCCGCCGATATGTTCATAAGGCTTGTTGAGCTTGTCGATCAGCGGGCTGACCGCTTCGGACTTGGCCTCAAGCGCGCGGCGGATCGACCGGTGGAGCATCCACGCATGGAGCAGCCGCGCCAGCAGGAAAAATCCGACAATGAACAACGCCACGATCGTGACATTTTCCATCAGGTTGAAAAAACTGTCGCTGACCGCGACCAGTTCGGTGGTCGGCGGCGGCGCGGGCATGAACGAAGCAATGTCGCGCGGGTCGATATAGGCCGCGACATCGGCCGGACTGATCGATTGGCCGGTCGAAACGGGCACCGTCACCGTTGCAGCGGTCGGCGCCGCGGGAGCCGCGGCAGTTGCGGCCGCAGCCGCCGTGATCATCAGGTCCATCGACATTTCTCTCCTTCATGCCGCCCGGCACGGTGAAACCACAGGCGGCGACCTCCGGCAAGACGGGGATGGTCTGCACCGGGGAGCACATACCAGCCGCCGCGCGAAGTCGCCGCCCGGACCGACGCGACGGCCGATCATGGACTGGACGGGACGGCTACCGGCTGTGGATGCAGGACAGGAGTATTTTTTTCGCGGATGGGCATTGCCTGATCGCCCCGACAGCGGTGGGCGACGTAAACGCCGCCCACCGGGAGGGGTCACTTGGTCGTATAGCCGCCGTTGACCAGAATCGTCTGGCCGGTCATCCACCAGCCCTCCGACACCAGCATCCGGATCCAGGGCACGATATCCTCGATATCGGTGAGGCCGGTTTTCGAGAAGGCCGACAGGGCGCCTGCCGATTTGTGATACGCCACGGCGTCGGCGCCCTCGGCCGGATAGAAGAAGGGCGTATCCATCGGCCCCGGCCCGATCGCCGTTACCGAAATGCCCCGTTCGCCAAATTCCTTCGACGCCGCGCGGGTATAATGTTCGACGGGCGCCTTGGTGCCGGCATAGGCCGCATAAAAGGGCGTGAAAGCGCCGAGCAACGAGGTCACCAGGGTGCAGATCTTGCCATTGTCATTCAGATGCTTCCCCGCCTCTTTCAGGAAGAAGAAGGCGGTCTTTGAATTGACCGCCGTCATGTCGTCATATTCGGCCTCGCTGATCTCGGCGAAAGGTTTTTTGAGCACTTTTCCGACCGTGTTGATCGCGATGTCGGGACGGCCGATCGCTGCGATCGTGTCGGCGAAAAGTTTTTCGACCGCGGCCGCAGAGGTGAGGTCGGCCTGAAAGGCGACCGCCTCGGCACCGGCGGCACGGACCGCTGCGAGCGTTTCCTCGGTCTCGGCCGCGGAGGCGGGGCTGTTATAGTGGATGGCAATCGCCTTTGCTCCGTGCGCGGCCAGGTCGCGGGCGATGAGACCGCCCAGATTTTTGCCGCCGCCCGCAATCAGAACGGTTTTTCCCTTAATGCTGTGATCGACCATCAAATGTCTCCTTTGGGTCTGTTTTCCAGAGGATAGGAAGCTTTCGTCTTGTCCGCTTTCCAATTCCGGCGCAGTTTTCGATTTGGGCAGCACGAGTCGTGGGGACTCGCGAGGTGGGCGATTGACCGAAGCCGCGCAGATATGGGACGGGATCCGGCCGCGATCCCAGCGCGACGTGGTCGCGCGGCATCAGGCGCAGATTGGACATTTGGGCGTATTGATTGCGACCGAGAATCTGGCGCGCCCGACCGACTGGGCGTTCGAGGAGGATCACCACATCATCGTCGTCCATCTGGGCGGACAACTCGATCGGATGGACTGCGAGTTTTCTGTTGGGCCGTCGGGCAACGCGCTGCCATCGCGCGGCGATGTCTGGGTCATCCCGGCGGCGTGCCGCTATGCGGCACTGGCTCAGGGCGAACGGGCGGAGTTCGTCGAGTTCCGCGTGCCGACCGCGCTGCTCGACGATGCGCCGCTTGCTGCGCGCGTAAAGTGTCGCGACGACGGTCTGTTTGACACGGCGGCGCGGCTGGCGAAGCTGTTGCGGGGCGATGGTGACGATCTGTCGATGATGGCTGCGCAGGCGCTTGGCGAGGCACTGGAACGGCATTTCTGCGGGCGCTATGGGACTGGTAACGAAAGACCGCGGCGCTGTCAGCTGTCAGCATCCGACCGCATCCTGCTGGCCGACGCGATCCGCGGACAGATCGATGCCCGCCACAGCCTTGAAGCATTGGCGGGGCTCGTGGGCATGGACGTCCGCCGCTTTACCGGCGCTTTCCAGCAAGCCTTTGGCCTCTCGCCCTGGCAATATGTCATGCGCGTGCGGCTCGACGAAGCGGCCCGGCGGCTCCGGTACACCAGCGACCCGGTGACCGATGTCGCGATGGCCACCGGCTTTGCAACGCCGAGTCACTTTGCGACCGCCTTTTCACGGCGTTTCGGCATGTCGCCATCGCGCTATCGCGCCATGGTTGGTTGCTAGTGGGTTCAGCCGACGCTCAGGGCGAAGCCGCATCCCGCTATTTTTGAAAAGCGCGGCGGTCGCTCGGAGAGCGGCAAGCCGGATCCAGCGATGGAAGCTTGTCGGATTGCAGCTAAAGCCGCTCATCGAAGTCATTGCAATCGCAAAAGTTTTTCAAAAGTGAGCGATTGAGTCTTTCATCGACAACCGCTCATTTGGGCGTTTCTTCCATTTAAATCCGCTCATTCGGACTGGCGCGCGCACGCCCCTCCCCCGACGCACCGCGCGCGGTACTCGGTCTGATATGATTTAGGACTATTTTGATGAGGGGCGCTACTGCACGCGCGGGCTGTGCCGCTTTGAAAATTCGCGACTTGAGCGCGCTATTAGATGGTGAGGAGCGGTTCGGCTAAATCGCGTTGCCACAGGCCCGGCGCCAGCTGCGGGACCCCGGCTTTCTCAAGAATCATGAACGTCCTGGTCACACTCGTCGCCGATCGCCGCGCAAGGTCTGACGTCGTGACACCAGCTTGGGCAAGCGTCTCGACCTCGGTCGCGAGAAAATGTCTGGGACTTGTCGAACTGCCAGCAAGAGGACTGAGCAGCTCAACGGCATTTTTGTAGCCGTTGATGCAATCGAGCGCATCCTTTTGAGACCACCTGCTCTCGAAGTTCTCGGACGCAAAGGCCGCCTTGTCGAATGCAGTCGATCGCAAGGGCGCCAGGTGCTGGCTTGAAATCACGATCTGGTTTGTAACAGGAGAGGAATCCGCCTCCTTCCAAGTGTAGGGAAGATCGCCCACCAGGAGCATTTCAAAAATCGGACCCCAAGGTTTCGGTCGACCGGAGATGAAGCGCACAGCGTCGGACAGCCGGACCGGGTTCGCTACCTCGTCCTGTGCACCGCGCTTCAGCCGTGCAATTAGATGCGCTGCTTCCTGACGATGCGCCTCCCACTGGCTCCGACCACCAACGGGCGAGCCTGACCGGTGCTGCGGAGCGCAGCAGGCGGCGAGTTGACAGATTAGAGATCACGAAGCGGATTCCGCTGCGTGAAGCCGTGGCCGACATTCCAAAGGTCGACGGCGGTAACAAGATCTTCGAACGAAATCGACTCGCGGTCGTCGCGCACAGCTTCACGGAGTGCCGTGCTGATGGCCCCCATGAGCTGGCCGATGACACCGTTCGTCGCCTCAATGAGCGCCTGTTCGAGAACGGCCGTGCCGAGGCCGGTTGGTGCGGCTACGATCCGGTCAGCGACCATGCGAGCATCAAGCGCCTTCAGGAAGCCGCGCCAAAGTTCGCGGTCCTCCTCATCGAACCAGCGAAGCGGACCCAAGTAGCATGGGGCGGTCAACCGCCCGCATAGCTCCTTATCCTTGGCGAAGATCGGAATTGCGAGTTCGGTGCCGAGCAGCGCCACCGGGCAGACGCCGGCATCAAGAAACAATTTCACGGACGACGTGATGGCACCGCCGAACCCAGAACCTCGTCCTCCATGATGAACTTCATCAATGATAAGGAGTTCGGTTCCTGCTTCGCCCAGGGCATCCAGCGTGCGGCGACGCAATGTGTGCTCGGTGCCGTTCAAAGCAAAGCCGTCCCCAAGAGCAGACAATATCTCGCTGTAGAGGGCCCTCGCCGTCCCGGAATTGTCGAGACGAACGAGCAAAACGGACTTGGACTCCGCGCCGTGCCGCGCCTTTTCGCGGGCAATGTACTGGTTGGCCGTTGTGGTTTTCCCTGCACCGGTTTCATGAAAGAGCGTGGCGCCTACCATGGGGTGAACCGCTGCGACAGCGACTGGAGGCCGCACTCGCAAACGATCCGGCTCTTTCCGAAATCGGCCTCGCAGTCGTCGCAGTGCGATTGAACAATCTCGCGCCGAGCAGCGAGCTGGAACGTGCGTTGCAAACGCCAACCTTCGAGGCGCTCCAACAAAAGGCCGATGAGGCGATGTTCGAACGCCGTGCGCTCGCCGTCGACAAGGAGCGTGCGATTGCAGAGAATGAACTCGGCAACAAAACCGAACTCGCACGCCGCGAAAAGCAGTTGATTGCCGAGGAAGCCGAGAACGCCCGAAACCGCGCGACGGGTCTCGCCGAAGCACAGAAGGTCGAGTCGGAGGCCGAAGCCGGGCGAATCCGCATCGTGGAAAGCGCCAAGGCCGAGGCAGAGCAGGCCCATATCGCAGTTTATCGGGATCTGCCGCCTGCCGTTCTCCTCGGCTTGGCAGCACGCGAGCTCGCTGGCAATCTCGATACGATCGAACATCTCAACGTCACACCCGACCTGCTCGCCGCGGTCATGCGCGAGTTTAGGCCAGCCGCGGTGGGTGCCATCACCGAGCAGTAAGGATGGGCCATGACGACCACCGCCCCCCGCGCCGTGTTTGTGACGCGCGAGACCGACTACGAACTACTTCTCGCGCGCCACGCGACTCGCGAACAGGCACGTTTCTATCTCGACACGCGCGGACAAAAACTGGCCGAGCTCGAGGCGCGGCATGAGCAATTTCAGTCGGTGCTGCGTCAGGCCCGCGCGGCCGTCCCTGACGATTGGCGACAAACGCTCGTTCGCCGCGCCGATCTTGATCGCTTCCTATTCGCGCCCGAAGACGTGATTGTGGCCGTCGGGCAGGATGGGCTGGTCGCCAATGTCGCCAAATATCTGACTGGCCAACCGGTGCTTGGGGTTAACCCCGCACCCGATCTTTACGACGGCGTCCTTGTCCGCGTCGAACTGAACCGGCTCGGCGCAGCCTTGCCGGCCTGCCTCCATGGCGACGTTGCGGTCGAGAATCGGACGATGGTCGAGGGCGTACTGGACACCGGCGAAAAGCTGCTGGCGTTGAACGAACTGTTCGTGGGGCATCGCAGCCACCAATCGGCGAGGTACCGCCTCGCGATCGGCGATGCCGCCGAAGATCATTCCTCGAGCGGCCTAATTGTCGCCTCCGGCACGGGGGCCACCGGCTGGGCGCGCTCGATCATGGAGGCGACCGGACAACAGGTGGCACTGACTCCGCAAGAACGCGCGGTTGGCTATTTCGTCCGCGAGCCATTCCCCAGCTTCGCGACCGGCACCACGCTTCGTGCAGGAAAGCTCGACCAAACGGCGCTCCAGGTCACTTCGCGTATGAATGATGGAGGCGTCATTTTTGCCGACGGCATCGAGCAGGACTTTCTGCCTTTCGACTGGGGCAGGCAGGTACCGAAATCCATGTCCGCGTCATCTTGCCTTTGTCGCCCTCTGCCTCAGCGAATGCAGTGAACGGGATCAGGCAACGCTGGGCAGGTTCGACGAATTGCTTGCGCCAGAAGGTCCAGAGTTTGTCATCGCGAAGGTTGTTCGTCGCCGTCGGTTTGTTCGGTTTTCCAGTACGCTTGTTGATCGTGTGCCGCGGGAACCCCCACGTCATCGATTGCAGGATGCGCTCACCGTCCTGTTCGCGCACGACGATACCAGGGTAGCCGGGATATATTTCGTCAGCGAGGTTGAATCCTTGGCTCGGGACCGTTTTGAACAGGTCCGCCATCTCCTGCACCGTCGATTTGTTGGTGTAGAGGTTGCACATGCTGAAATTGTTGGCGCGCTGATCATCGGAGTCAATCGAGACATCTGGATTGCTGCATCCCGCCTTATTCCAATGTCGGGAAACGACCAATATCAGTCATTCGTCGACACAACCTAAGCGCCCGAAAACAGACATTCGATTGTTGACCGATAGGAACGCATGCGGTTCATTGAGGCGATGGCCAAAGGTAAAATTACTATTCGGGACGCCACCTTGACCGATGCCGGTGACATCGCTGCGCTCCATTGCGCGAGTTGGCGAGATGCATACGCGAATGTGCTCGATTCCGGATTTTTGTCGGGCCCAATCGAAAATGATCGACGTGCGCTATGGTCAGCGCGACTGGAGACCCCTGATCCCCAAAGGACGATCCTTGTTGGAGTAGGAAGCGATACCACTCCAGTTGGCTTTGGATGCGCATATCGCGACCTCGATCCAGTTTGGGGTAGCTGGATTGACAACTTGCACGTCCGCCCCGCCCTTCGTGGAAGCGGCATTGGACGGCGCATCATAGAGGCTGTTGCTCGCCGCATTCAGGTGGACGCCGCGACCCGCGGTCTTCACCTTTGGGTATTCGAAACCAATGAAGCAGCTTTACGATTCTATCTTCGGTTGGGTGGCGAGGTCGTTGAACGCGGTTCTTCACAAATTCCAGCAGCGAGGGGAGCGACAATCCTGCGCGTCTTTTGGCGAGACATCGCCGCGTTGAGCGGGTGACATCGGAAGCAAGTCTTTCCTGCTCAATCCCGGCGCCTTCCTAAGGCGGCTTGCTAAAAGCGGGCGGAGCGTTTCCCAACCGATGATGGCTGTTTGAACCGCCCCGGGACTGCCGGAGGCCATTTGGTTTAAGTTACGCAGCCATGG
>CAYRQX010000089.1:0-13545 GCA_964426485.1 uncultured Sphingopyxis sp.
CATCCTGCTGATGGACCGGTCGATCAAGCCGGGCGACGTCATCGTCGTCGGCGACAGCTTTGGCTGGGTCAACAAGATCGGCGTCCGTGCGGTGTCGGTGATCACGCGCGAGGGCAAGGAACATCTGATTCCCAACGAAAATCTGATGACGCAGGAGGTCGAGAACTGGAGCTATTCGAGCCGCGCCGTGCGCGTGAAGATTGCTATCGGGGTCGCTTACGATACCGATCTTCGGCTCGCGCAAAAGCTGATGATCGAAGCGGCGAAGGAATCGCCGCGCGTCCTAGAAGAGCCCGCGCCGGTGTGCTGGATCACCGGTTTCGGCGACAGCAGCATCGACCATGAAGTGCGCTTCTGGATCACCGACCCCGAAGGCGGGGTCGGCAATATCAAAGGGGGCGTGTTCCTGAGTATCTGGGACAAATTCCAGGAGGCCGGGATCGAAATCCCGTTCCCGCAACGCGATGTCCATGTTCGCGACCTGCCCGATGCGGCGGTCAAGCCGGTCAAGGTGGCGAAGCCGAAGGCGCCGTAGCATGCCAGCCCTCGGCCCTTGTCCCGGGCAGAGGGCTGGCGATCGCCGCGTGGTTCTAGAAACCCGTTTTCTTCGCGCGCTCGATGCATTCGACGATGATGCGCTTCGCCTCATTCTCATCGCCCCAGCCGTTGAGCTTTGCCCATTTGCCGGGTTCGAGATCCTTATAATGGGTGAAGAAATGCTCGATCTGCTGCAGCACGATCGGCGGCATGTCGGTGTAGCTCACCACATCGGCATAATAGGGGAAGGTCTTGTTGACCGGGACGCACAACAGCTTTTCGTCGCCGCCGGCATCGTCTTCCATCAGCAGCACGCCAATCGGGCGGCACTTGACCACGGCGCCCGCGACGATTGGCGAGCGCGCGACAACGAGGGCATCGAGCGGATCGCCGTCCTCGCCCAGCGTGTGCGGGACGAAGCCGTAATTGGCGGGATAGCGCATCGGGGTGTGGAGGAAGCGGTCGACGAACAGCGCGCCGCTCGCCTTGTCGAATTCATATTTCACCGGCTCGCCGCCGATCGGAACTTCGATCAGGACGTTGAGGCTGTCGGGCGGGCTGTCGCCGGCGGGGATCAGGTCGATGCGCATGGGAGAGTGAAGTCCTTTATCTGTTGTCCGCCGAATCCTTTTTAGAGGCGGCGGCGCGGCGCCAATAGCTGATCGAACCAGTCGGGGCCACTCCCGCTTTTTTCGAGATGCGGCCAGCGCAGCCCGCCATGATAGGCGATTTCGATATTGCGATAGCGGCCGCCGCGCTCGACGAGCAGCCGCACCGGGGTCTTGCCGTCGGCAGCCGCGCGAACTGCCGCCTCGATCCGCTCGCGGCTGTAGCTCACACCGTCAACCGCGACGATCTTCGTCCCGTTGATAATGTCGGCCTTGAACGCCGGGCCTTCCCACAGGATGCCGGTGGCGACGCCGTCCTTGTCGATCGTCATGCCGAGCGAATGGGTGAGGTCGGTGTTTTTCGCCTGCGCCATCCGGTCGCGGTCATAGACATTGGGCGCGTCGCGCCAGACGAGCCGATATCCCGCGCGATCGATCCCGCCCGTGGGCGCCGGCTGCCCGCTCGCCTGCATCCGCGCGCGCAGGAAACTTGCCCAGTCATAGGGGTGGACCGCGTTCAGCGCCGCGACGACATCGTCGAAGTCATACGTGTCCTGCCCAAAATCGCCCTCGCGTCCGCCGAAGAAGGCGCGTGCGAAATCGTCGAGGCTCTTGCCGTTGTTCGTCGCCTGACGGATCAGCATGTCCGCCTCGAGCCACATCAGCGACCCTTCGTTGTAATAATCCTCGCTGCGCGACCAGCTCGAAAAGGGCTTGGGCTTGCGCGCCGCGATGACGGGATCGAGCGTCGTATCCTCGACCGAGCGCCACGCGCGGCCCGGCTGGGCACTGAAATAGCCGGCGTTGGTCGCCCATTCGGCGAGGATCATCTCTTTCGACTGCATTCCCGACCGCCCGGCGAGGACGAGATCCCAGAAACTCGTCTGGCCTTCATAGACCCACAGCAGATTGTCCTGCATGCGCGTGCGATAATCGGGGGTCCACAGCTTGTCGGGGCGGCGATATTTGCCGTTCCAGCTGTGGACGAGTTCGTGCGGCAGCAGCCCGCGCTCCCAGTCATTATCGTCCCATTTGGTGAAATAATCGACCGCGCGGCTGTTTTCGCTGCTGCGATGATGTTCGAGCCCGATGCCGCCGAGTTCGTCGGTCAGCGCGAGCAGGAATTCATAGCGGTCGAAATGCCGGACGCCGAACAATGCGACCGCCTCCGACACCAGCGCCGCATGGCGCGCGATATGATCGGGGCTTGCCTCGAGATATTTGGCTTCGTCGGCGACGACGTTGAGCGTCACCTTGTTACCGAGATCCCATTTGCGGAAATAGCGCCCTGCGAACATCGGGCTGTCGACGAGCACTTCATAATTGGTCGGCGCAAAGCCGTAGCGATTGCCCGAGACTTTCAGCCCGTCGAGCGCTGCGGCGCCGGTCCATCCGTCGGGCAGCGTGACGTCGAGCTGGACCGGGATTTGGCGCGTGAAATAGCCTGCGGGATAGAGGCTGAGCTGTTCCCATTGCAGGTTCATCATCGCGGGGGTGACGACGACGCGGCCCTCGCTGGACCGGGTCGGCGAGAGGAAATCGAAGGCGATGTCGATGCTTTTGGTCCCCGCGGGGACATCGATGTCGAACGCGTAGACGTCGGTCGGCTGGCGCGTCCAGACCAGCGGCTTGCCGCCGGCGCTTGGCCGGAAACCCGCCATTTCTGCGATCGCGCCGCGCGGGGCGTGCTTGCCGGGCAGCCATTCGGGATAGAGCAGGGTCAGCTTGCCCGACTTCGCCACCGGGATCGTCTGGCGGACGCGGAAGATGCCGCGCGCAACGTCGGTCGCGTCGACCCTCAATATCATCGTGCCGGGATAGGCTTTGTCGGCGGGCAGCGGGATCGTCAGCGGCTGGACGACGGGCTGCGGGCGGCTGTTGCCATCCTGAGCGTGGGCGGCAGGGACGGCGGGGGCGGCCAGGGCGAAGAGCGCGGGTGCGACGAACAGTGTTTTTTTCATGGCTGTTTCTCTGCCTCCAAATCGCCGTGAGGTCCAGCCGAGGCGCTGCAAGCGCTCTTTGCCTTTCGACCAAAAAGCATTAGACGCCGCGACCATGAGCAAGGACAAATCCGCCAAAATCCCGACGCCGCAGGCTGTGCGCGGCACCCAGGACATGCTCGGCGATTTCGCAGATCGTTTTGCGCATGTCGTCGATACCTTCGAGCGGGTGCGCCGCCTCTATGGCTACAAACGCATCGAGGTGCCGGTGATCGAGCCGACCGCGGTGTTTGCGCGCTCGCTGGGTGAGACGACCGATGTCGTGTCGAAGGAAATGTATTCGTTCGACGACCGCGGCGGCGAATCGATCACGCTGCGCCCCGAATTCACCGCGGGGATCGCGCGCGCGTACATCACCAACGGCTGGCAGCAGTATGCGCCGCTGAAGGTCGCGACGCATGGCCCGCTGTTCCGCTACGAGCGCCCGCAAAAGGGCCGCTATCGCCAGTTTCATCAACTGGATGCAGAAGTGCTTGGCAGCGACAGCCCGCTCGCGGATGCCGAGCTGCTGGTGTTCGCCGACCAGCTTTTGAACGAGCTGGGGATCGCGGAGGGCGTGACGTTGACGCTCAACACGCTGGGCGATGCGGCGAGCCGCGACGCGTGGCGCGCGGCGCTGGTCGAGCATTTCGAGGCGCATCGCGGCGACCTGTCCGAAGACAGCCTCGCGCGGCTCGACAAGAACCCGCTGCGGATATTGGACAGCAAAGATCCCAAAGACCGCCCGATCGCCGACAGCGCACCCGACATCGATGCGTTTCTGACCGGCGAAGCGCAGGATTTCTTCGGCGCGGTGACGTCGGGCTTGGACGCCGCGGGCGTCGCGTGGGAACGCAACGCGCGGCTGGTGCGCGGGCTCGACTATTATCGCCACACCGCGTTCGAATTCGTCACCGACCGTCTGGGCGCGCAGGGCACCGTGCTCGGCGGCGGGCGCTACGACGGATTGATTGAGGCGCTTGGAGGTCCGCCGACGGCCGCGGTTGGTTGGGCGGCGGGGATTGAGCGGCTGGCGATGCTCATCGACGAGCCGAAGTCTGAGCTTTTGAACGTCGTCATGGCGGTCGAAGATGATCTGGCTATCCCCGCCGCTCAAAGAATTGCCTCAGCGTTAAGGCAGAAAAAGCTATCTGCCGACATGATCGCCACGGGTTCAGCGCGGAAGCGCTACGACAAGGCGGCCAAGATCAATGCCCATGTATTAATGTCGGTGCGCTGGAACGATGGCATTCCTGCTATCCGGACCCAGTCGGCGACCGCCAACGGCGTTCTTTTGCAAGTGAAGGCCGTTCTCGACGGTTTGGGCTATCAAAACGACTGAGAGCACAACCGTCGTCACCCCGGACTTGATCCGGGGTCCAGACGACACCGGCGCCCATGGATCCCGGATCGAGTCCGGGATGACGAAGATTTGAAGTGACAGCGAACAGATGACCAATGTTTCCGAGCGCCAGATCGACGCCATCATCGAACGCCATGCCGCGTTGCAGGCGCGTATGGCGACGGGGGATATGGCGCCCGCCGATTTCGTCGCGGCGTCGAAGGAGTTTGCCGAGCTCGAGCCCGTCGCGACCGCGGCGCGCGAAGTGGTGCGGCTGCGCGGCGAACTGACGTCGCTGAACGAAATGCTCGCTGACCCCGAAATGAAGGCGATGGCGGCCGAGGAAATCGCCGCGGTCGAGGAAGCGCTTCCCGCCGCCGAGCACGACCTCGCGCTCCAGCTTCTCCCCAAGGATGTCGCCGACGAACGCGCCGCGATGCTCGAAATTCGCGCCGGGACCGGCGGTGACGAGGCAGCGCTGTTCGCGGGCGATCTGCTGCGCATGTACAGCCGCTATGCCGATGGGCAGGGCTGGAAGGTCGAGGTCATTTCGGCAAGCGAGGCCGAAATGGGCGGCTATAAGGAAGTCGTCGCGTCGGTGACGGGGCAGGGCGTGTTCGCCAAGCTCAAGTTCGAAAGCGGCGTCCACCGCGTCCAGCGTGTCCCCGCGACCGAAAGCCAGGGCCGCATCCACACCAGCGCCGCGACCGTCGCGGTGCTGCCCGAGGCCGAGGAAGTCGACGTCGCGATCAACGACAGCGACCTCAAGATCGACATTTACCGCGCGAGCGGGGCGGGCGGGCAGCACGTCAACACCACCGACAGCGCGATCCGCATCACGCATATCCCGTCCGGGCTCGTCGTGATCCAGCAGGACCAGCGCAGCCAGCACAAGAACCGTGCCAAGGCGATGCAGGTGCTGCGCGCGCGGCTCTATGACCTTGAGCGCGCAAAAATCCACGACGCCGAGGCGTCGGCGCGCAAGTCGATGGTCGGGTCGGGCGACCGCTCCGAACGCATCCGCACCTATAATTTCCCGCAAGGCCGGGTGACGGATCACCGCATCAACCTGACGCTCCACCGCCTGCCCGAAATCATCGAGGGCGCGATGGACGAGTTGATCGACGCGCTGATCGCTGAGGATCAGGCGCAGCGGCTGGCGGGGCTGGGTGATTGACCCGATCGGCCGACATCAGCACGGCCCTCGTTGCGTATCTGGGATATAAGCGCGCGGACGTCCCGCAATCCGATTGGCGGGCGGTCGTTGATTCGATCGGCATGGCACGCGCCGAGGCAGTCGAATGGGCGTTACTCGACGTCCTCTATCAATTGCGCGAGATCAAACCCGACTGGCGCGCTCATTCGCTCTGGAGCGGTAGTGAATGGGTCGTGCGCGAACTGCGTAAGCGCTACCCCGATCTCGATGACAAGGCGGCCAAGGCTCTGACCTGGGCTTTTTCCTGTGAGCAAGAGTTGACCGTAGGTGCTACCCTCTTGTCCGCGGCGCAGAAGCTGGGCGGCGTTTCCGATACGCCGCGCCTCGATGCTGAATTGTTGATGGCGCATGCGCTTGGGGTCGAGCGCGGCTCACTGTTGCTTGACCCGACGCGTTTTGCCGTGCCCGGTGGCTTCGCGGTACTCGTCGAACGGCGGCTCGCACACGAACCTGTGGCCTATATCGTCGGGCATCGCGATTTCTGGACGATCCGCATCGGCGTCGGCCCCGGCGTCCTGATCCCGCGCCCCGACAGCGAAACGCTGATCGAGGCGGCAGTCGACCATTTCGGGCGGGCGGGTCCGAAACGCATTCTCGATCTCGGCACCGGGCCCGGCACGCTGCTTTTTGCGGCGCTGAGCGAATGGCTCGACGCGCGCGGTGTCGGCGTCGATGCGAGCGATG
The DNA here is from genome assembly GCA_964426485.1 of uncultured Sphingopyxis sp. Lineage (GTDB taxonomy): Bacteria > Pseudomonadota > Alphaproteobacteria > Sphingomonadales > Sphingomonadaceae > Sphingopyxis. Next base: position 6,367 of record CAYRQX010000089.1, read on the forward strand.
CCGCGCTGGACTATGCGAAGGCCAACGCACGGGCGCTGGGGATCGAAGAGCGGACCAAGCTGCTACTCGGCGACTGGACAACGGGAATCGACGGCCCGTTCGACCTCATTCTCTGCAATCCGCCCTATATCGCCGAGTCCGAAGCCCTGATGCCCGATGTCGCCGATCACGAGCCACCCGTCGCGCTCTTCGCCGGTGGCGACGGCCTCGACGACTATCGCCGGATCATCCCCGATTTGCCGCGCCTTTTGGCGCCCGGAGGCGTCGCCATCCTTGAAATCGGCCACACGCAACATATGTCTGTAAGAGAACTCGCTGAAACTGCGGGTTTCAAGGTCGCCTGCAGACAGGATCTGGGCGGCCGCGACAGGGCGCTTTTGCTGACCCGCGCCTGACACGCCCACAAGAATTCGCTTGGTTTACGCGGCAAAGCGCGGTAGGGGCGGCTTACAGACCTGATCGGGGTCCCTTTGGCGATGCGGACAGCATCGATACTGGTCCGGCTGGTCTGCTTCCCACTTACGATGCTGGTGCGGGACCGTGGGGTCCGGCGCAAGCGGTAAAGGGCAAGGCCGCGCAAGAAGCGCGGGCACGACGCGCAGACAAGCGCGGTCGGCCAAAAGGGGTTGGCATAGCTTATTAGCTTATCGACAGGATGTCTCAGTTGAACATGAACAACCGACAGAACGGTCGCCGTCGCGGCCGTAACAACAACGGCAGCAACAATAACAATCGCCCGCAGTCGGGCGGACGCGGCGGGGTCGACCAGGCCAACCGTATCGACAGCCGCGCGCGCGGTAACGGCGCCCAGATGATCGAGAAGTACCGCAATCTGGCGCGTGACGCACAGCTTGCGGGCGACCGGGTCCAGACCGAATATTATCTGCAGTTCGCCGACCATTATTTCCGCGTCGTGAGCGACTTCCGCGCCCGCCAGGAAGAAAAGGCTGCGGCGAATGGCCAGGAACGCAGCCACGACCGCAGCCGCGAGATCCGCGGCGTCGAGGATTTCGACGGCCACGACGATACCGACAGCGATTTCGAAGCCGACACCGGCCGCGACGATAGCGACAATGGCGACGACCGTGGCGAGCGGAACGATCGCGGCAACGATCGCGGTGATCGGGGTGATCGCAATGACCGTGGCCAGCGCGACAATCGCGGCAACCGCGAACCGCGCAGCGACCGCGACGACGACAATCGTGGCAACCGCGAACCGCGCGGCAATCGCGACGATGACAATCGCGGCAATCGCCAGCCGGCGCGCGCCCGTCCTGTCCGCAATCGCGACGAGGACGAGGCGCAGGTCGATCGCAACGACCGCAGCGAAGCCCCCGCCGTGCGCGAAGAAGCCGCCGAGCAGGAACCCGCTCCGCGTCCCGCGCGCCGTCCGGCCCGCCGTCCGCGTCAGGATGACAGCGCCGACAATGGCAATGCCGGTATCGACACCGCCGTTCTGCCGCCCGCGATCGGCCGCCCCGAACGCGCCGTCGAAAGCGATGCCGAGGGCGAAGCGCCCGCCGCCAAGCCGCGCCGCACGCGCCGCACGCTGGCGACGCGCAGCACCGACGTCGAAGCGGCCGAATAAGCCATCGATTTCACGCTGGTTTTTCCGATTCGCATGCCATAGCCTCCCCGCGGGATATCCTGCGGGGAGGTTTTTTATGCGCGTGTCGGCCCTGGCCTGTTTGCCGCTGATCGTTGGCGGCATGGCGGCACCCCTTTTGGCGCAGGACGCCGCGACCGGCAACGCACAGGGCGATGTCGCGGTCACCATCTATAATAATGGCCAGTCGCTGGTGCAGGACGACCGCCAGCTCAGCGTCGCCGCGGGGGGCAACCGCATCGAATTTCCCGACGTCTCGGCGCGCATCCGTCCCGAGACGGTGACGCTCTCGGGTCCCGGCATCGGCATCGTCGAACAGAATTTCGACTTCGACCTGCTCACCCCCGACAAATTGATGGACAAGGCGGTCGGTCAGTCGATCACCCTCGTCCGCACCAATCCCGCGACCGGCGCCGAACGCACCGAGCGCGCCAAGGTGCTCGCGGCGAACGGCGGCATCGTGCTTCAGATCGGCGAGCGCATCGAGGTGCTGCGCGACGATGGCCTTCCCGTGCGCGCGGTGTTCGACCGGCTGCCGCCCAATTTGCGCGCGCGGCCGACGCTGTCGGTGACGGTCGATGCAGCGAGCGCGGGCACCGTCCCGGCGCGGCTTTCCTATCTCACCCCGAACCTTGGCTGGACCGCCGATTATGTCGCGCTGTTCGACGCCGCCAAGGGGGCGATGGATGTTCAGGGCTGGGTGACGCTGACCAACAGCACCGGCACGACCTTCAACAATGCGCGCACTTTGCTGGTGGCGGGCAATCCGGGCGGCGGCGGCGGCTTTCGCCAGATGACGGGCGCGATGGATTCGGCGGGCACCGAATCGAACGATCGCGAGCGGCTCGGCGACTATTATCTCTATCCGCTGGCGGCGCGGACGACGATCGCCAACGCCCAACAGAAGCAGGTGAGCTTTCTCGACGTGAAGGGCGCGCCCGCGCGCTCGACCTATGAATATGTCAATCGCTGGCTCGGCAGCAACAATGAGCCCGTCAGCACCGCGAGCGTGCTGCGCTTTTCAACCTCGCGGCAGGGCGGACTCGGCGACCAGCTGCCCGCGGGCACGATTCGCGTCTATATGCGCGACGCGCGCGGCGATCCGCAGTTCATTGGCGAGAATCGCATCGACCACACGCCGATGGGGTCGGCGATGTCGCTGCGCACCGGCGACGCCTTCGACGTGAAGGTCCAGCCGACCGTCGTATCGCGCACGCGCAAGGGCGATTCGCGCTGGGTGACGAAGATGAAATATGCGATCAGCAACGCACGGCCGACGCCGGTCACCGTGCTGCTCGCGCAGGACGGGCTCTATGGCGATGTGCGGATCAGCGACGAAAGCCTGAAGGGCGAGCGTATTTCGGCCGACCGCGTCGAATGGCAGGTGCCGGTGCCCGCGAACGGCAAGGTCGACCTGACCGTCACATTCGATTCGCGTTACTGAGCGTCACGCGATGCGGGGCTGGCCGCTGTTGATATGGGTCGCGGCGCTGCTCGCGCCCGCGCCCCTGTTTGCGCAGGCGATCGCCGTATCGGCCAAGATCGACGATGTCGCGGTCACCGTCTATCGTGCGCCGTCGCGGGGGACCGGACCGATCGATCCCAATTGGCCGCGGGGCTTTGCCTTCATCACCGAAACGCGCACCGTTACTTTGCCCGCGGGAACCTCGGTGCTGCGATTCGAAGGCGTCGCGGAAGGGCTGCTCCCCGAAACCGCGGTGGTCAGCGGCCTGCCTGACGGGGTCGTCGAAAAGAATCGCGACGCGCGGCTGCTGTCGCCCGCGGGGCTCGTCGACGCCTATCTCAAGCGCAGCGTCACGCTGCGGCGCACCAGCCTTGCGACCGGAAAATTCGTCGAGCAGGAGGCGGTGATCCAGTCGGGACCGAACGGCGGCGTCATCGTCCAGACCGCGGCCGGGGTCGAGGCGCTTGCCTGCTCGGGCCTTCCTGAAAGGATGCTCTATCCTCGCGTACCCAAGGATCTTTCGGCCAAGCCGACGCTGTCGGTGCTTGTCGAGAGCAAGGTTGCGCGCACGGTGAGAGTGCAGCTCCTCTATCTGGCCGAAGGCTTCGACTGGGCCGCAAACTATGTCGCCGACCGCGGCACCGACGGAAAAACGCTCGGGCTGACCGGCTGGATCACTGTCGCGAACGGCGGCGTGACGAGTTTCCCGGGGGCGCAGCTCAACGTGATCGCCGGGCGCCTCAACAAGATGTACAGCCCGCCGCTGCCGCGCAGCACGCCGGGGGCGCTCATCCTCAAATGCTGGCCGATGGACATCACGAGCACGCATCCCTTGTGGGAGCTGCCGCCGATCATCGAATTCGAGCAAAGCTACGCCGAGGCGGACGCTTCGGAGGTGATCGTTACGGCAAGCCGCCGAGACCGGGGCGCGATGGCCATGGCGCCGCCGCCTCCGCCACCCCCGCCGCCCGCGCCGCCCCCGCCGCCGGCGGAGGATCTCGGCGACCTCAAATTCTATCGCATCCCGTTTCGCGTCGATGTGTCGGCGAAGGGGCAGAAGCAGGTCGCTTTGCTTGCGAAGGACAAGGTCGCGGTCGAGCAGCTTTATGCGGGGACATTGCAATCTGGCAACGGCGCGCCCCGGTCGCTGATGATGCGGCTGCGCGTGCAGAATCGCGAATCAGATGGGCTTGGTCTCGCGCTTCCCGCCGGTATGGCAACGGTGTTCGAGAGCATCGGCGGCCAGCGCCTGCTCGTCGGCGAGGCGTCGATCGGCGACAAGGCAAAGGATGAGCGGGTCGATTATGACATCGGCCTAAGTCCCGCAGTGCAATTTCGCATGGTCGCGCAGAGCGATCCCGACCCTGCTGATTACCGGACCTGGCAGGTCACACTGACCAATGCGCGGCCCTTTGACGCCGAAATCGAGATGTTGATCCCCTTCGCGCTCGATCCGACCCCCGAAGGATGGGAGCGTCGCGGCAGCAGCTGGGTCTGGCGCGCGCGCGCGCCCGCGAACGACAAGCTCGTTCAGATATTTCGCGAGACGTTGAAGGGCGACTGATCCGCCGCTCAGATCGGCGGGAGCGGCCGCGGGCGGTGATTTTCGTCGAGCGCCACAAAGGTGAACAATCCCTCGGTCACGCGTTCCTCGGTCCGCCCGCCGTCGCGCGTCGCAACAACCTCGATCCGGATTCCCATCGACGTGCGCCCGCGCCGTTCGAGATGGGCATAGACCGAGATGATGTCGCGCAGCAGGATCGGCGCGATAAATTCCATCGTCTCGATCGCGACCGTGGCGACTGCGCCCTGCGCTTCGCGTCCGGCGACGATGCCGCCGGCGATATCCATCTGGCTCAAGACCCAGCCGCCGAAGATATGGCCGTTGGCGTTGATGTCGGCGGGGCGGGGGACGACGCGCAGGATCGGGTCGCGCGGGCAGTCTGGATTATCTGTCATTGTTCATATCCGGGTCGTTTTCAAAAGGGTCTTCGATCGATTCGTCATGGCCGCTGCCGCTCGACAGGAAGACGAGTCCCATCAGCGCGGCGCCGAGCATGACCGACAGGCCGACGCCGGCAGCGGTCGCGATGATCATATGTATGGTGAGCGCCTCGCCCATCGTGAAGCGCAGCCAGCCAAGCGCGCCGACGACCGCGAGCAGCGTAACAAGCGCCATCCCTTTCATCAGGCGGCGATAGCGGGCCCAGGCGACATTCGACGTGTCGCGATGATCGAGGGGGGAGCGTTTCACCATCATGCTTTCATGAACCAAGCCGCCGCCCCGGCCAAGCGCCATCGCGGTGTCCGCGGCGTTTCGTTCGCCAAGCGAATCATGTTAGGTTCGTCCGGCAACAATACAGACGGGAGCGGCACCTATGACGATCGGAACGATTCTTCGTGAACGGACCGGGGCAGTGATCTCGGCGGGACCGAATGATACGGTACGGATAGTGGTCGACCTGCTCGCGCAGAATCGAATCGGCGCGGTGCCGGTGGTCGAAGGCGACAAGATCGTTGGCATCTTTTCCGAACGCGACATTGTCCGGCTCTTGTCGTCCTACGGTCCCGAAGCGCTCGACCGCAGTCTCGACGAGGTGATGACAAAATCGCCGGTGACGTGCGACCCGAGCATGGCGGTGATCGGCGCGCTCTCGCAAATGACGCAAAAACGCATCCGTCACTTGCCCGTGGTCGATGGCGGCCGAATCGTCGGTTTTGTGTCGATCGGCGATCTGGTCAAATATCGTATCGACCGGATCGAGGCCGAGGCTGCCGCGATGCGCGACTATATCGCGTCCTGACCCGCGACCGGCCCGGGCGGGCGGGCACGACAGGCCTTTCCATCCTTCTCTATATAAGGCGCGCGTCGGCGCACCGCCCTCATCGGCCGAGCTGGCGCCGCGCGGGTCGAATCGCCGGGAACGGCGCGCGACCATCGGCATCGATTCGTCAGGTGCGCCGGATTTACGAAAAATCGTTCGAATCAAACCGAGCCGCGCATGCGAATCTGCGCCTGAAGCCGGAGACAGAGGCTGAAATCGCGTCTCGGCCCAATGAGGAAGACGGGAATTTGCGATTCCGATCGACTAAATCGGGGCGGGAATCGATATTCTCAAGCGCTGTGGGATGAGAATAGGCGGCCTTACGGGCCGGCCTTTGCGGGCGTTCCGCGACCTACCCAGTGATCCCGGCATTCTTCCGTTTCGGGCAAAACCCTTGAATTCCGGGACTTCGTCCCCATCTCCATCACCTGCTCAGGGCGTTTTCGGGTGCCGCGAACAACTTTTGAAACAAAATTGCAAAAAGGTTGTTGACGCGAATCAGAGAGGCGCTTAGAGGCGTGTTCACCGGACGGGGCGCGGCGCCAAACGCCACGAACCAGACGGTCGCCAACAGATACGGACAGATGTCCCCCGATAGCAATAGCGGGGAACGACAACTGTCCGCCATTTCTTGTCGGTGAGCTCTTTGAAATTGTGATTGTCGATGAAGGGACATGTGGGCGGCGGCCCTGGGTCTTGCAGCTTTAAGGTGCAAGGTGCTCAGGATAAAAAGCCAAGCCTGACCTACATGTCTTACACGTTTCCATGACGTGGGAGCGGCTCTTCATTTGCCTGTAATTCGTTACAGGTTGATGTCGGGACCGTTCCAAATTGTGTAGGCCAGGCTCCTTAAAATGAGCGGGTTTGTGAGGGATATTCCACCTTTGCAAATTCGAACATCAAACTTGAGAGTTTGATCCTGGCTCAGAACGAACGCTGGCGGCATGCCTAATACATGCAAGTCGAACGATCCCTTCGGGGATAGTGGCGCACGGGTGCGTAACGCGTGGGAATCTGCCCTTGGGTTCGGAATAACGTCGGGAAACTGACGCTAATACCGGATGATGACGTAAGTCCAAAGATTTATCGCCCAGGGATGAGCCCGCGTAGGATTAGCTAGTTGGTGGGGTAAAGGCCTACCAAGGCGACGATCCTTAGCTGGTCTGAGAGGATGATCAGCCACACTGGGACTGAGACACGGCCCAGACTCCTACGGGAGGCAGCAGTGGGGAATATTGGACAATGGGCGAAAGCCTGATCCAGCAATGCCGCGTGAGTGATGA
>CAYRQX010000090.1:0-13528 GCA_964426485.1 uncultured Sphingopyxis sp.
CGCGCGGAATCGAGAACTCCACCTCGCGGGCAAGCTGCGCGTCCTTGCGCTTCTCCCCCGCCTCCACCTCGTTCCACAAGGCCGCGCGATCGTTTAAACGCTCCGGCGCGCCCTCTGGCAACATCACCTCGGAGTGGATGACGCCCGCCTTGTTGCTGAAATCGTGGTTACGGTTGAAGCGATCGTCATGCAGCTCGGACGCGGACCGATAGGCGGCACTCGCCACCGCGCTCGCGCCGGTCTGGCGACTGATGACCTTGGCGGAAAAATGGTAGATCGCCATGACGCTTGGCTTATTACACTTCTGAGCGCACGTCGGCAACGACGTATAAGCGCGCACTCACAATCCGCTACGCTCCTCGTGATTGACTTGGTGCCGCTTTTCCTGCCGTTCGTGCTTTACCCCAATGCCGGGTCCGCTAAGGTGTCTCTGGTTGATGCGCGGAAGGGTGAGGGCGATGCGGAAGGTGCGCGATTACGACGCCGAACTGAAGGCGCTCGGCGACAAGGCCCGCGCGCTAAAGGCGAAGCGGGTTGAACAGCTCGGCCAGCTCGTCGCCGCCACGGGGGCCGATGCGCTCGATGCCGAGACGCTGGCCGGGGTGCTCCTCGATGCGATCGGGTCGAAGGATACCAGCGCGAAGGAGGCATGGCGTGCGAAGGGCGCTGCCTTCTTTCAGCGGCGCGGGCGGAAAGGTGGCGGCGCTGCTGCGATCGACGGATCGGGCGCTCAAGCTGAACCGGGCGGCGACGCTGCGGGCGGAAGCGGGTCAGCGGCGAACGGATAGCAGGGGCTGGGTCGTGCAACGCCGCGAACGAACGCGCCATCTGATCGAGCTGGGCGGGCTGGTCCAGAAAGCCGGGCTGGTCGAGCTAGCCGACGACGATCGCGCCACGCTCTACGGCGCGCTGCTCGATCTGGCGGGACGTGCGCGTGGCGATGATGCCGGCGACGTGCTGGCGCTGTGGAAGCGGCGCGGCAAGCGCGCGTTCGACGCGGAAGGCGAAGCGAAGGACGAAGCATGAGCGATTTCGATATCGAGGCGATCCGCGCCGAAGTCCGCGCGATGGATTTCGTGCGAGGCACGCCCGCGGAAGTCGCCATGTGGCGGGAGGACATGGCGGAGTCGCGCGCCAACCTCGTGATCGAGGACATGGTCCCGACGCCGAACGATGATGCGTTTTTCGACATGATGCTGGACGAAGGCGTGTCCCCTCCCCTCTTCATCGACGAGACCTGGGCCAAGACCAACATGACGCGGACCCACGGCCGAAGCCCGCGCGGGGAGCGCCTGCTGGCCAAGGTGCCGCACGGCCGCTGGCGCACACTGACTTTCATCGCCGCCCTGCGGCACGACCGCATCACCGCCCCGATCGAGCAGATGTTCTCCAAGCTCAAAACGCTGCTGCGCAAAGCCGATGAGCGATCCGTAGAGGCAACCTGGAGGCGGATCGGATCCCTGCTCGACTACTTCACACCCGACGAATGCCGAAACTATCTCGTCAACTCCGGATACGCTTCAACGTGATCCGGTCATGCTCTAGCCCTAAATCCTGCCCTCTTCTTCCCGCTTAGCCTGCGCCGCTCTGGTGACGGCGTAGCCGGCACGCAACAAATAGCGCATCGGCCGTTAGGCCGATTCCGTCGTTGTATCCTGACGCTGGTTATCCACAGACTGGCCTACCCCAAAGCTCACCTTTCGCGGTTCAGATTCTCTAATTCTTCTGATTCAAGATTCAGGGCGCTGAAAGGCCCGGATTTCTGCGGAAAAACGACTTCAACGGTGAGCGTTGGGGTCGAGTCGCGTGAGTTTCGGGGTAGCGTGCGGTGAGTTTTAGGGTCGGTAAAGGTGAGTGTTCGGGCCGGGTCCGGTGAGCTTCGGGGTAGCCGGGCAACCGGGTCGGCGGTGACGGTGAGTTTTGGGGTAGCCCCCTCACCGTTTCCATCGGGGAGCCGGAACATTTGCCTGGCTCACTTTTCGCGGTTAGGGTGAGTCGATAAGCCCCTCTTGCTCACCGTTGGTCAAGCCTATGTCCCAACCTGCCGTGGTCGATATGTCCTTCCGCACGCTGGCGCAAAAGGGGCGCGGAAATCCCTTTGATCCCGCCAATTACGGGGAAATCGTCAAGCCCGGCGAGCTGGTCGATATCGTCGAGCTAAGCCCCCTCACCCTCGCTGATCGCCGTATCTACAACCTGCTCATCGCCAATGCCTGGGAGCGTATTGGCGAGCCGATCATCCATCGCATTGCGAAGTCGGGACTGAAAGGGACGCACCAGGGCAACGAGCGCGTGGAAAGCTCGCTGCTACGTCTCATGGGCACTATCGCGATCGTCACGATCCGCAAGGACGGCAAGAGCTACAAGCGCCGCGTCCAGCTCCTCGGCCCCAGCGATGAAAGCCTCGAAAAGGACGGCTTCCTTCACTACCGCATCCCCGAAGAATTGATCGAGATACTGCGGAACAGTCAGGTCTATGCCCGTCTCAAGACGCAGGTAATGTATTGCTTTGAGTCGAAATACGCCCTCTGCCTCTATGAAATGATCGAGCGTCGCATCGGTTTGGAATACAAGCAGAAAGAGGAGTTCACGATCGAGGAGGTGCGCGGCCTGCTCAACGTCCCCGAGGGGAAACTTGAGCGCTTCGCCGATCTGAACAAATACTGCCTCAAGGTCGCTGTCGAGGAAATCAACAAGCTCTGCCCCTTCTATGTCGATTTCACGCCGATCAAGAACGGGCGCAAGGTCGAACGGGTGGTGCTCCACTGGTTCCCGAAAACGTCCAGCGGTAAGCGCGACGCACAGAACCTGATCGACCAACACAGCATCGTGCGACGCGCTAAGCTGCGTGGCGGGATTCCCGAGCTGCCCGTGCTGGTGGATTTCAGCACGCCCGCCGCGCAAAGGTGAGGCGCTGCCCCAAAACTCACTTTTCGATGATGCAAGTATAGCAGTATATTTGTATACTCCTATACGCTACGTGCGACGCGGCCCCTGCCCTTCTTCACGAAAAGATCGTCCAGCGCCTCACCTAGCAGGCTCTGCACCGTCGTTCCCTCCTCGGCCGCAAGAATACGGAGCTGCGTGCTGACCTCGGGAGCGAAATGTCCCCCTATCAGCTTGGTCCCCTGCCGCCCGGCCTGCGCGGGTCTGGCGGGGATTGGCGCAACGGTCGGGACGGGCGTCGCCGACGTGTCACCGCCGGCCTTGGCCCGGTCGAGCATCGCCTGGAGCGTGTTGCCCTTCGCCATCACGCCACCTCCGCCTTATCGTATAGGCGTATAACCGTATACTCGTATAGGCGGTTGATTTCCGCTGCGGCCGGGCCGTTCGGCTCGAACTCCTGCACTGCCTGGCCTGTGGCCTGCGCGCGGAAGAACGCCTTGCGGTTGCCGATCGTCACCGGACAGACCGCCGCGCCCAGCTCCTCGACTGCTTTCATCGCATCGCCCGTCTCCTGTCCTTGGGGCGGGACGAATGTCAGCACGACGGCGAAGGCGCGATCGAGCTGCCGCACCACGTCCAACGTGTGCGTCATGCTCATTGTATCGAACACCGCCGTCTTCGTCGGCACGAGGATGAAGTCGGCGTGCCGTGCGGCCTCATAGGCAACATCACGCGCGACGGCCGCGCCATCGATCACCACAAGGTCCGTGCCGGCGTCGGCACAGGCCTTGAGCATCGCCGCGAGCCGCACCGGCTGGATCGAGGCGACGGCGGGCGTGTCAAGCTGGCGCACATCTTTCCAGAACGATGCTGTCGCCTGCGGGTCTAGGTCGATGATCGCGGTTTCCTTGCCTGCCTGCTCGGCCGCCACGGCAAGGCACGTCGCCAGCGTCGTTTTTCCGACGCCGCCTTTCTGCGACAGGATGGCGAGAACCTTCATGCTACACTCCTACAGGTATAGATTTATACTTGTATACAGATATGCAGCGTGGAATGAAAGGGGATCACGACTTACCCCGCCAGTGGATCGTCACCGACAGGCCGAGACCGCTCGCGGACTCGGGGAGCGAAGCGGGTAGGAGCCACGGTGCCGCGAAGCGGTAGGCGCACCATCGCTTAAGCGGGTTGAAAGTGTCTGCCTGTGTGCTATAGTTCTGGGTATTATAGGACGATGCCGTGCGGATTTTCAAAACCAAATGGGTCGCGCGGTTCGTCCGACGTGAACGAATTAGTGACGCGGATTTGAAGGAGGCGATCGAGCGAGCCGAGCGTGGGCTTATCGACGCCGATCTGGGTGGCGGCCTCATCAAGCAGCGCGTCGCGCGACCAGGGCAGGGACGATCGGGCGGGTTTCGCATGATCGTGGCCTATCGGACGGAGGATCGGGCGTTTTTCCTCTACGGCTTTGCCAAGAGCGAGCGGGAGAACATCGATGACGACGAATTGCAGACCTTGCGGGACATCGCCGCCGAGTTCCTGGCGAACGACGACACCGCCCTTGATGAAGCCGTGAGCATCGGCAAGCTACAGGAGATTGAGAATGGCGAAGACGCTTAGCACGCTGACCGAGGCGCTCCTCGAGACGGCCGACGACATGCACAGCGTTGGTCTGATGGGCGATGACACCTATCGGAAGATCACCGTCCGCCACCTGGGGCCGGATGCGCCGCCTACGGCCGCGCCGATCACGCCCGATGAAATTCGCGGCGTGCGCGAAGAGGCGCATTTGAGTCAGGCCGCGCTCGCCAAATACCTGAACCTTACGACGGGTTATGTTTCGCAGCTCGAACGGGGCACCAAGCAAGCCAAGGGACCGGCGCTCGCGCTGCTGAATGTCATCCGCCGCAAGGGCATCGAAGTGGTTCAGTGATGGATAAACGAACGGAACAGCGTGGCCGGGCTGCAAAGCCAGCGGGATAGAGGCAGCCCGGACGCGCTATGATAGGGAAGGGGGGAGACGCCCGCCTTCTCGCTCGGCGGATTGACGCGTCGCCGCAACGGCCTCATCGATCAGGGCTTCCAGCTTCGCCGGCGACAAGTCCGCGAATTTGGCGCGCACTTCTTCAACGGTTCGATCAAACGCCCGCCACTTGCGGGTGAGAGTCGTCATAGAACCTCCCAAGCAAAACCTACGTGCAGGATCACATGATAGGCGCTTGCCGCTGGATAGATAAATACAGCGAATTTTCTGCTTTCGTTCCGCTCGGTCGTGACTCATAGAATCGTCATGCCGATCGCGCGCGAACATCGCTGGCTTTACCCGATCGACTGGCGCGAGCTGTCGGCCTTTATCCGCTTCGGCCGCGCCAAGGGGCGCTGCGAGCATTGCCGTCGCCCGCACGGCCGCTACGTGCTGCATCTCGGCGATGGGGTGTGGTGGGACGAGGACGCCGCACGCTGGCGCGACGGGCAGGGCAGGGGGGTTCGCCGTCTGCCCGCACCGATGGAGCTGGCACGCGCGCAACCGGGCTTCGCCGGCATCGACCCGCCCGCCTCGCTGCGGGTCACGCGCGTCGTGCTCGCCAGCGCGCACCTGAACCACGATCCCGGCGACAACCGACCGCGCAACCTCGCTGCGCTCTGCCAGCGGTGCCATATGCGCCACGACGCTGGCGAGCATCGCCGGCGCCGCCGGCGCAACGCCTTCCGGGTGCGCGCGATCGGCGACCTGTTCGCCTGATCGACGATCCCCTGCCTGCCTGCCTGCCTGCCTGCCTGCCTGCCGGGCCGTGGGCCAAGCCCCAAGGGTTGGGTGGGTGGAAGAAAGACGCGGCCGACAATGACGGCCTCCATTACACCTGCGCGACCACCGAGCTGCGCCCACCCGGTATGTGCCGGTAGAGCGTCGACGGCTGCACCCCGAGCTGCGCTGCCACCTCCTCGACGGCGATGGTCGGGTCTGCGAGCATCGCCTTGGCGCGCTTGATCTCCGCCGGTCCCATCGCCGGCTTGCGCCCGCCGCGTCGCCCCAACGCCTTCGCCTGGGCAAGTCCGGCGTGGGTGCGCTCTAGCGTCAGCTCGCGCTCGAACTCGGCGACGGCCGCGAAGACGTGGAAAACGAGCCGCCCGCCGGGGCTGGTGGTGTCGATGGCCTGGGTGAGCACGCGAAGGCCAATCTCGCGCTTGGCGAGATCTTCGGCCGTCTCCACGAGCTGCCGGACGGAGCGCGCCAGCCGGTCGAGCTTCCACACCACAAGGGAATCACCGGCGCGGATGTAATCTAGCGCGGCCCTCAATTCCGGTCGATCGCGCTGCGCGCCCGATGCCTTTTCGGTGAACACGCGTTCGCACCCGGCCGCATGGAGCGCGTCGATTTGTAGGGCAGGGGACTGATCCCTGGTGGAAACACGGGCGTAACCGACGAGCAAGGGCGTTCTCCGAGAACTCGACGCGAACTAGCCCGATTTCGAAGAAGGAAACAAGGTACGGTTTCGAGAGGCGAAATGGCCGCTGCGCGGCTGCTCACGCGTGTTGCACCAGCGTCCCCGGCAATCGTTCGTTTACGAGAGATTGAAGACATTACCAGACGTTTTAACTGTCGGGTAAATCCCCTTAGAGACCCTGTTCAGCCGTCATCGCCGCCCCGCCAGCCCGAGCCATCATGGTTGGGGTCGGCACCCAGACTTGGCGGGAGACCGGTGTCCCGCGCGGTCCCGGCGAAACGGTGACGCGCCACTCAAAATGTCCCGCAACCTCCGAACGGTCGGCCGCCGCTTGCACCTCCGAAGGCGTCGACGATATCCATACCCGCCGCGGCGCGACAATCGGTGCCCGCGGCCCCGGTCGCTGATTGACGATGCGCCATTCGTAATGTCCGGCGCCCGACATTGTGGTGGCGGCCTGGGCGTTGGTCATGCCGACGATAGCGGCGATCCCCGCAAAGGCGGCGGCGAGATAACGATTCATGGGCTTGGTCCTTCAATCTGAGCGTTGTTGCCAAAGCATATGTGCTGGCTGGCAGTCCGCGCATTTTGCCCGCTTGGTTACAAGTTGGGCGATCACGCACTGCTGCATCGGAAATTGCTGAAGATCGGCGGCGCGTGAGGGCGTAACGGTTGAGCCGCGTATAACGAATGTAGTTGCAGCATCTCGGAACGAGGGGGGAATCTACTCAATGGCGTCTTCCAATCAGCGGAATGCATGGTGAATCCCTCGCACAGTCGGCTGAGGCCGATGCCCCCGCGCATCATCATCCTGGCCGTGACGACCGTGCTTGCGGGTTGCACGACCTTCGATCCGGGCAGGGATCATGTGGCGATCGAGAAGTTGCTTGCGGATCGCGGCGCGCCGTCGCTGGGCTGGGAGCAAAACGACCAGGGCGAACAGGAGACACAGGCCCAGCAATCGGTCGCCGCCCAACCGATGACGGCGGATTTGGCCGTCAAGACTGCCATGCTCAGGAGTCCGCGCCTCCAGCAGATTTATGGCGAGCTCGGACTGGCTCGGGCCGATGTTCTCGACGCCGTCCAGGTCGCCAATCCGCGCATCAGCCTGTCGAGCCTGGCGCTCGCGGGCGGGCCGGGATCGCAATTCGTGTTCGGCGTCGCCGAGCCTCTGGTCGATTTGTTGACCTTGCCAGCCAAGGCGCGGCTCGCCCGTCTCGACTACGAACGCGCCCGGTACGAGGTGGCGGCGTCGATCCTGGGCGTCAGTCTCGACGTCGAGGCGGCGTGGTATCGCTATGTCGGAGCGCAGCAGGTTGCCGAGATGCGGGCGGCGGTCGCGGATGGCTTGCAGGTTTCGGCAGACCTCGCCCAGCGCTTTTACGACGCGGGCAACATCACGGAATTGCAGCTCAACCGCGAAAAGGCCGCCGCCAGCCAGGCGCGTATCGAGGCGACCCGCGCCGCCGTCGCCGGCAAGATGGCGCGTCTCGAACTCAACAATGCGATCGGATTGCGGGGAGCGGAGGCGGATTGGAAAAGCGACACCGTGCTGCCGCTGCCCCTCGCCCACGAGGATGACGTAAGCGAGTTGCAACGCCTCGCGCAGTCGAGCAGCCTGGAATTGCTCGCCGCGCAGAAGGGCGCTGTCGTCGCCGCCGGGGCGGCGCGGATCACGCGCAGCTTCCGCCTCCTTGGGGCCACCACGGTCGGTTACGACCGCGAGCGCGAGGTCGACCGCTCGGTCATCCGGGGACCGACGCTCGACATCGAGCTGCCGATCTTTAACCAAGGCGGAGCTCGGGTCGCACGAACCGAAGCGCGTCTACGGATCGCGCGCGCGCGCCTGGCGCAACTTGCGCTCGCGTCCGGGAATGCGGTTGGGCTGGGCGCGGAACGCGTACGCGTGCTCAGCGAAGTGGTGGGCCTGTATCGCACGGCCTTGGTGCCGCAGCGTGAAATCGTGACCCGTCAAAGCCAGCTCGAACAGAATTTCGCGCTGATCGGCGAGTTCGAGGTGCTTCAGGCCAAGGCGCAGGAATACGAAGCCTATCAAGGGTTCCTCGAAGCGGTTCGGGATTACTGGCTCGCGCGCGTCGATCT
Organism: uncultured Sphingopyxis sp.; assembly: GCA_964426485.1. GTDB lineage: Bacteria > Pseudomonadota > Alphaproteobacteria > Sphingomonadales > Sphingomonadaceae > Sphingopyxis. The sequence goes on from CAYRQX010000090.1 coordinate 8,433, forward strand.
GATGCGTTTGGTGGGGAACAGGCTGCCGAGTGATGCGGAAGCCAGGCAGAACACGCCGACCGTTTCCGAGATACTGACGCCGCCTGCCGCCCCGGCGATGGATCACTCGATGCATGGCGGCCACCATGGCGGGGGAGCGCCGCCGCCGGCAGGTCCGGCACCGTCTGGGTCGCCCGCGCCGCCTCCGGCCATGCCTGGGATGGTTCACGATCATGTGCCAACGCCGGACGCCAGCCCTCCTCCTTCGCCACCGCCCGCTCCGACGCCTGAACACCAACATCATGGAGCCGGCCAATGACCATCCATCGTCGTGACATCCTCAAGACGGGTGCCGCCGCAGCACTGGGGTCAGCGTTGACCGCGCGTGCCGCCGCACAGGATCATTCCATGCATGGCGGCATGGCGATGGGCCCGATGCCCATGCCGGCGGCCGAGCCTGTGGGCGTGGCGCCCGCCGTGCCGCGCGATCCGCGCTACGTGCCCGTCCGCACGCTCAACGGCTGGACGCTGCCGTGGCGGTTGAATGCCGGGGTCAAGGAGTTCCACCTTGTCGCCGAAGAGGTAAAGCATGAATTCGCGCCCGGATCGAAGGCAACCTGCTGGGGCTACAACGGTGGCACGCCCGGGCCGACCATCGAGGCCGTGGAAGGCGACCGGGTAAGGATTTTCGTCACCAACCGGCTGGGCGAGCATACGTCCGTCCACTGGCATGGGCTGATCCTTCCCTCCGGCATGGATGGCGTCGGCGGGATGACCCAGCCGCACATTCAGCCCGGCGAAACCTATGTCTACGAGTTCACGCTGCGCCAGCACGGCACGCATATGTATCATCCGCACGCCGACGAGATGACCCAGATGGCCTATGGCATGATGGGCCTGTTCATCATCCATCCGCGCGGCGGGGAGATCGTGCCGGTCGATCGCGATTACGCCTTCCTTTTGCACAATTGGGCGCTGAAACCCGGAACCTGGCGCCCGGACCCCTCGATCATGGTCGAGTTCGACCAGTGGACCTTCAACTCCAAGATGTTCCCGGCGATCGATCCGATCGTCGCGCGCACCGGCGAGCGTGTGCGCATCCGGGCCGGCAACCTGTCGATGTGGAACCATCCGATCCACCTTCATGGCGTCGAGTTCGAGGTGACGGGTTCCGATGGCGGGCGCTGGCCGCGCGAGCGCTGGCGGCGGGAGGTCACCGAACTGGTGTCGGTCGGGCAGATGCGCGACATCGAGTTTACCGCGGTCGCCGGCGACTGGGCTTTCCACTGCCATATGGCCCACCACACCATGAACGCGATGGGCCACGGCATCCCCAACCAGACCGGCGTTGATCAATCCGGTGTAGAGGCGCGGATTCGCAAGGTGTCGCCAAATTTCCTGCCGATGATGCGCTACGGCATGGCGGAGCACCAGGAACACACCGACGGCGGACATCAAGGTCCGGTCAACACGACGCCGATGATGGGCGGCAAGGGCCAGTTCGGGAATATGGAAATGGGCGGCATGTTCACGGTCGTGAAGGTGCGCGACGATATCGCGCGGGGCGATTTTACCGATCCCGGCTGGTATCGCCATCCGGCGGGAACGGTCGCAAAACGAGTCAGCGCAGACCCTGACTTCGGTTCTCCGCCGCGCCGTCAAGTGTAGCGGTTACGAAGCCCGGAATTGCACGCCTACTGGTGATTACCGCCAACCTTAATCGTGCATCGCACCGTCTCGCGCGCTCGAACCGCGGCCTTGCTGCACCCCTCGATCGTTTCGCGATTGGCCGTCACGATCCTGTCGCCGGCGACGATCGCGCGGAACGCGGTCGGGCTCGCGCTCTGCATCAAGCGCTGCCCCGCCTCCCAACGCGGCAAGTCTAACGACCGCGCCGCTATGCGCTCGGGCCATTGCCAGCTCGCCGGCGCGACCTCGCGCGCGACCAGGCCGGGCACTATCGCCCATGCGATGATGCCGATCGCGACCCCGCCCAGCCCGAACCATAGCTGCCGATTCTTCTGGTCGGCTCGCGTCCATGCGGACCCGGCGACGGCGCGAAGCTCGGCCATGACGCGGGCCTTGTCCTCGCCCGCCCTGGCGAGCGCTGCCTGATCCTCGCGCCGGGCCGCGTTACCCGCCGCCACGATCCGCTGCGCCATTTGCTCGGGCGTCATCGCCAGCGCCGGACTCCGGGCGATCACGTCGTTGATGACCGCGATCCGGTCGGCCGTGGCGTCCACGCCCTGCTGCATCCGCCCCAACGTCTCGGTATAATCGGGCACGTCGATCGCGCCGCGCTCGGCCGCCAAGCCCTCCACGGCGCGGCGCAACAGCGCCAGCTCGCCACGCATGGCCTCGAAAGCCTCGGCCGCGTCTGCTCCCTGGCTGTCGTCCTCGTCCGCCACCCATCCCCCTTACCGGCTCATGCCACGCTCGCGATCACGCCCGATCGCGACCGACTGCGCCAGTTCCTGCCCGATCGACCGGCCCCGCTCCATGCTCAACGCCAGCTCGGGGGCGCGACGCCGCAACACGGATTCGAGTTGCGGATCGCGGTGCAACCCGCCCGCCATGCTCTCCATGCGCTTCCCCAGCTTCTCCGCGCCGGCACGATCGCCGGCACGCTCCATGCTGGCGCGCGCCTCCTTCATGCCCTGCCACTGCTCCACAAAGCGGCCCGCGCGCTTCTCGGGGTCAATGCGGACCTGGCGCTCCGTCTCCATCGCCTTCGCCGCCCCGCCCGTGTTCCCCTCCGCCGCGTCGCGCGCGAGCCGGGGGTCACGCTCGATCGCGCTGGCAAGGTCACGCGCGGCATGGGGCCGGGTCGCGTCCAACGCCTCGCCGGCGCGGCGCAACGCGCTCTCCTGGTGCGCCAGCACCGGCAACCCCTTCTCCCGCATCCGGCCTATATCGGCCGCGGCGCGCCCATAGCGTTCGATCGCGCGGGCCTGCGAGGGCGCCAGCGGCCGATCGGCCGCGACGCGCTCGGGCGACGTCGTTTTCTCCGACATCGGTTTCGGCCGGAATCCCGCGAACATGCCGCGCGCCTTGTCGCGCACCTTCTCCGCCACTTGGCGCGCGCGTTCCGGGAACCGGATCTCGCCCCATATCTCCCGGCGCTCGGCGAACACGCGAGCCTGGTCCTGCGCGGGGACCGCATAGTCGCCGGCCATGTCCTTGCTCCGGTCGCGCGACAGGGCGCGGACGAGCTGGCGTTGGTCGGCGAAGTCGTTGCGGCCATAATGGAGCTGCGCCCCGTCGCGGTGCCGCGACATGCCGACATAAGCGCTGTGGCGGTCCATGCCGGGGGTGGCGAGGACATGGGCGCGATCGACGGTCACGCCCTGCGCCTTGTGGAACGTCGCCGCATAGCCATGATCGACATGGGCGTAATCCTTGGCGTCGAACGCGACCTGACGGCCCCCGTCCAGCCGGACGGTCATGCCCTCCGGCGTCACCCGCTCGATCGTGCCAAGCGTGCCGTTCTTCACCCCTAGCGACCGCTCGTTCCGCAGGAACATCAAGCGGTCGCCGCGCGCGAACGCGCGCGTCCCTCGGTCGGCGCTGAACGTCACGTCGTCGCCAAGGTCGCCGGTCGCGCGAAGCCGGCCCCGCGCCTCCTCGTTCAGCTCGCGGACCTCGGCGTTGGTGTGGGTGAGGATGACGCGGGATTTGCCCGGCTCGGCCTGACGCGCGCGATCCCAGCCGTCCACCAGCTCGCCCCGCGCCTGCTCGCGCGTGTCGGCCGCGTGGACCATGCCCTTGCCATCATAGGCGTGGATCGCCTCGCCGGTGCGGCCTGTGGCGAGCGCGCGCGTCGCGTCGCGTTGCCAGTCCTCGCGCTGACGGCGTATCTCGGTGATCTCGGCCGCGCCATGCCGCTCGGTGATGCTGCGGAACGCCGCTCCGGCCTCGATCGCCTGCAACTGCTCGGGGTCGCCTACCATCACGACCTTGGCCCCGGCGTCGCGCGCCTGGCTCAACACACGCTCCATCTGGCGCGAGCCGATCATGCCGGCCTCGTCAACGACCAGCACGTCCCTGGGGCCTAGCTGCTCGCGCCCCTGACCCCATGCGTGTTCAAGGCTGGCGATGGTGCGTGACGCGATGCCTGATCCGCCCTCAAGGTTCTCCGCCGCGATGCCCGACAACGCCGCGCCGCGCACCGTGTAGCCCTGCCCCTCCCACGCCTCGCGCGCGACGCCAAGCATGGCGGATTTGCCGCTGCCGGCGTAGCCGACGACGGACGCCAGCCCTTCGCGCCCGGTGATGTGATCGAAGGCGTCGCGCTGCTCGGCCGACAGGACAAGCCCCTTGGCGCTGGCCGCGCCGATCGCGGCGTCCCGCTGGCGATCGGCGACGCCATGCCCGGCGCGGCCCGCCAGCTCGTCGCCGGCGCTCTCAAGCCGGGCCTCCACCGCGATCATGTCGCGCGACGTGAACCGCTCCTGGTCGCGCCCGTCCCTGCCCAGCGCAATCAGCTCGGGGCTGGAGCGCACCGCCCCCATTACCCGGTCGAACTGATCCTTGCCGTCGCTTTGTCGGAACGCGAACGTCGCAAGGTCGCGGGTGGTGAACGTCGCCTGCTGCCGGGTGATGGCGTCCAGCGCGATCGATGGGTTGGCGATGATCTTCTCGCCATTGTCGCGGGCGATGCGCGTGTGATCCTCGATCCGCTCGGCCTCAAGCCCCTGCTCCGGTCGCCGCGACGCGGCCGGGCCGATTTTGTGCTGCGGCTCAAGCTCGATGCCCTGCGCCTCATAGGAACGGTGATCGATCCGGCCCTCTAGCCCCAGCTCGGCCATGCGTTCGTTGACATGCGCGCTCCACGCCTCGCGCCAGTCCTTCAACAGCTCGGTCGAGTTCCAGTCGCGGTTCTTAGCGCCGAACCCCTCCGGCCCCACGTCACGCATCGCCAGCATGACATGCGCGTGCGGCTTGGGGGTGCCGTCCTTGGCCTTGTCCCAATGCACGTTGAGGTCCGCGACCATGCCGCGATCGACAAACTGTTTCTTCACGAAGTCCTTGGCGAGCGCGACGCCCTGCTTCTCGTTCATCTCGCGCGGAATCGAGAACTCCACCTCGCGGGCAAGCTGCGCGTCCTTGCGCTTCTC
>CAYRQX010000091.1:0-4811 GCA_964426485.1 uncultured Sphingopyxis sp.
ACCGGCTTTGCAACCGAATACCTGCGCACCTTCCTCCAGACCGATATCGCGGCGCGCCTCGCCGAGGCCACGAACGGCGCGGGACGCGTAGAGATCGACAAGGCCGACCGCGACTCCCAGACCCTGCTAGTCTGGTATCCGTCGCTCGAACATGACGAAGCGAGCTATATCAAGCCAGCCGTCCGCATCGAATCTGGTGCCAAATCGGCGCTCGATCCGAACGGCAAAGCCACGGTCACGCCCTATGTCGCCGAAGAGTTGCCGGATCTAGATCTCGCGGTTGCCGAAGTAACGACGATCGACGCCGAGCGGACCTTCTGGGACAAGATCGTCATCGCGCACGGGCTGCGCAGTTGGTTCGATCGCCGAGGCGTCCTCAAGAATGAGGGCCAGCGTATATCGCGCCACTATTATGACCTTCACTGCCTTGCGGATACCACGCTTGGCCGCGAAGCGATGGAGAAGGATGAACTTGGCGCCGACTGCGTGCGTCATGCCCGCATGTTCTTCAATCGACCCGACTTCGACCTCGCCTCAGCGGCGAAAGGAAGTTTCAGCCTCGCGCCGGCCAAGGCGATGCGCGAGGCGCTGCGGCGCGACTATGCCGCAACCGAGGCAATGATCTTCGGCAAGGCTCCAGCCTTCGACGAAATCATCGCAACCACCGAGAAAATCGAAGCCAAGGTGAACGGCCAATGATCGCCGACATCCAACTGGATTCGGAACAGAAATTCCCAACCGGTTCGCAGAAAGTCGTGCGGCCTTTAAGGAATACTGCAGTTTTGGGGCTAAACGGCGGCGATATTCATTGCCGACTCGCCCTGTGTTTCGTAGCGAAAGCGAATCATTGCGCCCTGCCGGCCCGGCAGGGCGCGTTCGATTCGCGAGGAGGACCCATGAAAAATGGTATAAAGTTACTCGCGGACAATACCTACGGACGTGTAGAGATTTCCAATCGCAAGGAATTCAAGCACTTCAATCTTCGACCATCGAAGAAGGCCGTCGAAGAAATCGAACGGCTCGAAGAGCTGACGCTCGCGGCAGAACAGCGACTCGGAAATTTCGTCGTCGGCGCGAACCGCGGCTGATCGGGAGGCAATCGCTGAATGCAGGCTCAAATCCAGGTAGGACCCCTGCTCGGCGAAGACGACTGGACTGAATTGGCCGAATTGGTGGGGGCCGACGAGTCCGCGCTGCTGCAACAATTGCTACGCGATTACAGGGAGGCGGGTGCGAAGGCCTATCTCCTCGAGCGGGCCTATATCGACCGCGACTTCTCCGCCGCCTATTCGGCCTTCTATTCGACCCTATTCCATCCCTATCTCAAATATTGCCAGCGTCTCCACTTCTTCGGGTGTGACCTTTCGTATCTCGGCAAGGTCGATAGCCCCGAAGGCCTGTCGCGCGAGGTCGCTTCACATGACGACGACTATCTTGGCTTTGTGGTGCTGCGCCCCGTTTCCCACGCGCCGGTTGCAGCGGCGGTAATCTCGGCAGCTGCGATTGCTTCCGACCCCTCGACGATCATCGACGTAACGGCGGATTATCCCGTTCACCTCGTGGGGGCTGACCTTACTGTCACGGGATTCCCGCTCACCCAGCAAGACACACGCGTCGGCGCCTGCGCGCAGGCGGCAATCTGGATGGCAGGACGCCATTTCCATCGCGCGCATGGCGGACCCTGGTTCTCGATGCCTGACATCAATGATGCGGCGCTGAAGCCCACAGACAATTTCGTGACCCGCTCACTTCCCGCCGGATCGGAGTTCCTGAGGCCCGACAACATAATCCGGGCGCTACGGGCGATGGACCGTCATCCGGTCTTCGATCTCGGCAAGGCCGCGGTCGAACAAGGGGTCGGCATCAAGCCTCTGCATGAGGTGATTGGTCGTTATCTCGATTCCGGCATCCCAGTGCTGATCGGGCTAAAGGGCCGGGACGGCGCGACGGTCGGCCATGCTGTCGTTGCCATCGGCCGGGTGATGCGCGAACGCGGCGATGACGACCTGCCCGATGACCCGACCTCGGCCGAACTGATTTCGCATCTCATCGTCGCCGACGACCAGAGGGGGCCGGTCTGCCGCCTGCCGGTCTACAAGGACGACGCGCTGGAGGCGGGCGCGCCCGGTGCCTATCCGTGGACGCTCGAAGAGGATGCGGTTTATTCAGTGACGCCGCTGCCCGGGAAGGTGTTCATGACCGGCGAAGTTGCCGAAACACTGAGCCGCGACTTTCTTGCGAGCTGCGTCGAGCGCATCGAAGAGTATCGCGAACTCGCCCGCATGCGCGCCGGCGAAGGCAGTGCTGCACTCGGCAAGGCGATCGCCGTCGATCCCTCCTTTTTTGCGGTTTCGCCTTCAAGACTCGTGGCGCGGACCTATCTTACCTATGGCTGGCGTTATAAGGGCAGGACGCTCCGCAATCGGCTTCCCGATATCTTCAAGTTCGAAATCTTCCGACACCAATATCCACGCTACGTGTGGGTGACCGAATTCTCGCTTCCCGACGATCTTCGCGGTTTCGACCAGTGCCAGCGGAAGGTGCGTGCCCATGTCGTCGTCGACGCGACAGGCAGCAAGTTCGGCGAGAGCATGCTGATCGTCCAGGTGCCCGGGCTTTCGATGTTCTGGACGTTTGACGCCGACAGCCCGACCCAGACTTATAACCTCATTTTCCGGACGACCGACGAAGCCGAACCCTTCCTGCCCAAGGTCCGCAATTGGCCCGACTTCGACCAGTGCGAAGTGCCGGACGCCGGGTCAGATTCGGACGCCAAGCTGGCTTAACAGGCGGCGCCACCACGATCCGCTGGTCGGCGCCACGCGCGTCTCCTCCCGTTCCGTTTCTGACTGCCTTGCCGGCGCCGGACGTCGAACATCGAACAGCGGGTCACCGGTCTCGCATGCGCCATGGTGCCGACATGTTTGCCCGGCGACCGCCTTTAAGCGATTGCTTGTCGCGACCTGATGACGATTGCCATCATATTCGAGGTAGACGCTGGCGACGGGTTCGCGCATCCACGGCAGCAGCAGTTGCATGACGAGGCCCACGGCCAACGACGCCAGCACGCCGTTCGGCCAGACCACCTGCGGTTTGCCGCCGGCGGCGCCATATTTCTGCGCCTCTTGCTCAAGCCGCGCGTCGGTGAGAACGCCAAGGCACCAGAGGCATGGCCCGCCCGGGGAAGACAGGATGACCTGGCCGCCGATCGCGAATTGATCGCCGAGGTCGTGAACGTCCATGCCCATATCGATACAGGGGATCATCATCCGGCGGCAGAAGGCTTCGAGTTCGCTCCGTTCGCGGTAGGAATCGACGCCGCCGACGATGATGTCGCATTCGGCGAGCGCCTCGGTTGCATCCTGCCACCTGCATGCAAGAGCAAGGAAACGCGGCGCCGCGACGAGCCCGCGCACCATTCGTTCGGCGACATCCGCTTTCGGCGTCGCGTTCTCGGCGTCGGCGGCGGTTGCACCGACGAGGCGGTTGAGATTGCTGTCCTCGACGATATCGGGATCGACGCAGACGAAGCCCCCGATTCCCAGATGGGCGAGCTGCTGCACCACATGCGAACCGCCGCCGCCGAGGCCGACGATGCCGATCGTCACGGCGCGGAGCCGGGCGTCGCTGTCCGGCCCCAGAAAATCCTGCCGGTCATAGCGGCTCATGACATCGCTCCTTCCATCCAGAGGGTGGCGCCGACCGCGGTGAACCGGGCAATGGGGAGCGGTCCCTGACCACGCGCAAGCCAGAGGTCTCCCGCTATATTGTCGGCGCTCAGCACGATCGCGCCATGCGGTACATGTGCGGCGACGTTGAAGAAGTCGGGCACGAACTTCGCATTCTCGCGAATGTCAGTGCCGCTGAACCCGGGACGGCCGCGATGTTCGTGCATATGGACGTGCAGCGCCGCAGTCCGCGACTGGTAGCTGCGCTGCAGCGCCTTGCGGATTGCCTTTGACCCCATCATCGCGCCGACGCTCGGGTCGTCGATATAGTCGGCGTCCTCGACCGGGTGATAATCCTGCGCGAGGAGAAATAGGCTGCCATCGCCGATGCGCGACACGCCCGCCGAAATCCAGCCAACGCGCTCATATGCGAAGGCGTGACGCCGCCTCAAGTCGCCTCGAATGGCGTCGAGAAGCGGGGCGCGGATCTTGAAATGGACGTTCACCGGAAGGCCGCCAGATGATTTGCAAGGATGGAAGTCCATGGCTGTTCTGCCTCGATGTAGTTCCAGGACCAGCAAAACCAGTTCCGGGTGAAGAGATTGTGCTGGGTCCAGTTTGCGAGATGACCGGGAACGGCGGCGTTAAGGAAGAGCCGCGTCTTATAGCCGCTATGCTCGTGAGGGCAGAGCAGCGCATCGCGCGTCACCGGTCCCGCCCGCGTCGCGATCACCAGCCCGGGCAGATGGACGAAGGTACGGCCACCTTCGACCAGCGCGACCGCATCCGGGTAGATGGCCTTGATGCGGTCGAACTGATCTTCGGCATTCACGAGGAGCCGCCCTGGCGAACGTGGCTGACGAACTTCATGCGGGCGATCACGCGGATCGCCTCGCCGGGCTGCAGGGTGCGGAAGCTGCCCTGCTTGTCGCCGACGTCGAGGTCGAGATCAGCCGATACGCCGAGCGCGTCCTTCAACGTTTCGGTCGTATAGTCGCCGGCGAGGATCCGGACCTTGTCCCCGTTGAGGTCAACATTGACGTAACGCGGTTCGTCCGAGCGGTCGGCAGTGTAGAAGTGCTCGACCTCCTTGCCCTTGAGGGTGACGCTCTCGGTATCCTCGACGAGGTCGTCCCTGCCGCC
>CAYRQX010000091.1:4821-12384 GCA_964426485.1 uncultured Sphingopyxis sp.
TCGGGTCGACAAAGATAGCCTTAGCCGCCGGCACTAGCGCGAGAACGCGGAGTTCCGCGCCGCTGATCTCATCCTTACCCCAAGGGAAACGGCGCCCGTCGACGACAAGGAAGAAGAGGCGGTCGGCCTTCACCGAGCTGAACTCTTCCTTGCCGCTCGCGCGAAGGTCGATTTCTTCAGCGAGGTTGATGTCTTCGAGCAACCCGTCGCCCTGGCGATAGAAGAGCAGATGCTCGTCGACCGGGATACGGCCCGCGATTTCGAGCAGGTCGCGGCCCTTGACCAGTGGGTCGCTCAGCAGATGTTCGACGCCGTCGATCGTGATCGCAAAGCGCCCAGACATGGAATTCTCGTTCGTCACAACATTTCTCCATACGAAGGCACTTGCGCCTTGTTGACGTTTTCGACATGATGATCGTGTCGATAACGCTAAAATAGGAAACATGTCGTTTATGTCAATATATTCATCGCGAAATCGCCATGACCGATAACAGCGGATCAGGTGAGATTTTCCGGGCCCGGCTTGCAAGTGCCCGTGATGCAAGGAAAATCAGCCAAGGCGACCTAGCAAAAAAAACTGGCCTCCCGGCAAGTTCGATCTCGCATTTCGAAGGTGGCGGTCGCAAACCATCTTTCGACAATCTGCTGAGGCTCGCCGACGCGCTCGATGTTACGACCGACTATCTGCTCGGGCGCAGCGGGGATGTGGGCACTACCGTGGCTGCGCAGAATCTCCACAAGCATCTGGACGGGTTGAATTCCTATGATCTCGATATTGCAGAGAAGTTCATCGAAGTTCTCGCCAGCAAATCGACGAAGCCACCCGGGTAGAAGGTGCGAAGTGTAAGTTGCGAGCTCAGGGCGTCCGCGGTCCATCAAGCCGATAAACCGGAACCGTTGAGGTCATTGACGGCTAGGGAGCGGCGTTTCCCGACCAGAATCCGATCCGTTACCTACGGCTTCGGCGACCTCAAGCCGCTCCGGACCGACCTCCCGCAGGTGATCGGGGTGAATCATGATTGGATGCTCATATCGTGATGCAAGCTCCTCCATGTACTCATAGAGATCGGGGACCATCGGCCGCCCGTCAATTGGTCGAAAGGATACCGAACTGTAGACGCGCTGATCACGCGTGGTGGGCTGAAGTTCAATCTCAACGCCGTAGCTAATGCCGTCGCCCGCGAGCTCGGCACTGTTGAAGTAGATCGCCTTTAAGGCGCCCCCATCCCCCGCGATTGTATCCGTGTCGAATGCGAACCGAGCCTCTGGCTTTGCCCGAAGAAGCAGATCCGCAGCCAGCTGGATCCAGCGGCTGTCCCACAGGTCACCAATCGCGAGGGAGGCCTTGGATCGCACGCCGGCCAGTTCAAGCAACCGCCGCCAATCGGAGGCGATCTTGGAAAGCGCCGGCAGGTCCTCGACGTCGGGGCCGGTTAGCACATTGCTCATAGGCAGTTTGATCGGGCCAAAGCGACCGTCGTCACCGCTCATTACGATTGCACCTTCGCCCGAGGCGAGGTTGGCCATTGCGCGGAGCAGCATCACGAGGTCGTCGAGCGTCCGGCCGCCCTGCTCGAAGATGCCCTTGGTCTCGAAATCCGCCTCGCGCTCATGGAACAGGAAGCTGAAGTCGGCGTGACGGATGAGCATCCGCAGGCGCGCGTCGAAGGGAGGCGCGAAGAATATCTCGGCGTGGAAGGTAGCAGGCGGGGTCAGTGGCGCGCCGGTCACCACGATCTCGCAACCACCGGCTGAGGGAGGCGAAAGCATGATCTCCTCAACCGCGTTCAGCATGTCGTGATCATAGGGCACCGGCATATCGAAGCGATTGTCGAAGGCCTGAATAGCCAACGGCTTCAGCGGAACCATGCCGAGCACGACGCGGGTCAGCTGCTCGTCGCTGTCCGGTCTGAAGAAGACGTCGCCGACGATGCGGTCATCACCGTAACCCAGTTCCGCGAGCTGGCCGAGCTTCTCGGCTGAATAGGCGGCAGGATCTGGGCCGCATGCCCGTTCGATCGCTGCGCGAAGGCCCTGCGGCGTTACCTCAAAGGGGTGGCCGAGCTTGCGGTAGTCGAAGGAGATCGACTGTCGGTTGATATCGCGGTTTCCGATGAATTGCTCGTGCCTCAACCTGCGGAGCAGTTTCTCAAGCGGCGCGCCGAGAAGATGGACGACATAGCCCCTGATCGGCGTGCCATCGGGCCTCATCCTGAAGACGATGATGACCGCGGGAAGCGGGCTTTTCGCAAGCAAGTCCGCGGCGGACAATCGCAGTTGGACATTGCCAGTCCCGACCGACTTCGTGGCCTTTAGCTGGACATGACAGGTCGTCTTGCTGCGCTGGTCCAGGATGCCGTCCTGCATAGGCAGGTCCACGACGAAATCCCATCCCGAACGGTCGCGGTCACTCTTGTTACAGACGATAAGCGCGCGCGGGCAAAGATAGATGAAAAGCCCTTCAGCCGCAGCGCCGAGTTCATCGTTAGGAAGATCCAAGACGACGGGAACGCCATCGCCCTCGGCCCTCGCCTCGCCTTCCGAACCACCCATTACTGCCACAGATCCTCCCTCCGCTGCGTAACTACGCGATACGTCCCGAATGCCAGGCGCGCCTTGTGCGCTACAACCCCCCGCGCCCCATCGCCAAGCGCCTCTGCGACCTGAGCGCGCGTCGCGGGGCAGTCGGCGCCTACGATGACCTCCCGCAGGACTAGGTCGCCATCGAAGCCGCGATACCAGATCCGGCACGCATCATCATAGGTTTCGAGGTCGACGATCATGCGCACTTCATCCTCGTAGGTCCAATGGACAAACTTCACGTCCAGCGCTTTCAGCACGAATGATCCCATGTCGAACCCGGGCGCATCGATGACGGTGGCATCGACGGCGGCGCGGGACTTCCGGTACTGCACATCCCGCAGCAGCCGGTCAGGCACGTCGAAGCCCAGGCACAACCCGCGGTGATGGTCTGCATAGTGGCTCCACTGAACCGGGTTGCGCCAGCCTCGGCTGAAGCACAGCATGCCCCGCCGCTCACCGAATTCCTTTCGGGCCTTGCCCAAGGTGGCGCGGAGACCACTATCTTTCAGGTTCAACGAAAGCATCTCGAACGGGTCATTCACGTCAGCGAGAGTCGCGACTTTCAACCGCCTTCGGGCGATGTCCTGGAGACCGTATTCGCAGTTGACGAAGTGGTAAACGCGCATCGCGCTAGAATTGCCGAGAAACGGAGTGCCAGCCAATAGCCAATTGGGCCGAGTCCATGAATGACCGCTTTCGGATCCGCGCTTCTTTCACTTGGACAGCGACAAATGGGAAGGGTTTCGGGCGCTTCAGCGTACGAAACCCTCTGATGCAGGAACCCGCGTGGGCTCTGAAACTGAGCTATGGGGATTTGTGCTTTGGCCTGGTCGGGATGCCGCCGTGCGCAGTGGAAAAACGACCGAGGCGGCAGCGCGAGACGCGGCCTCGACCATCATGATTGAGGTCCGGAACGTCGATCTGTCGTCGTTCGGCGGACGTGTGGCAACGCGCTGAAGTGACCGGCGCAGGACGGCCTGTTGGCCCGCGCCGGCGTCGCGCGGTCGTTCTTGCGGATAAGCCATGCCGGGTCATGACGCGATCGTCCGGATCGGAGCGACGGCACTTGGCGGGGCGCGAGGCTGGCGCCGTCGTGCGAATACCTCGATCACGATCATCTTGCCGCCGCAGCATGGGCATGGCGGCGTTGGATCGACCGGCTCATCGATCGGCGCATCCGCGGCATCCGGCATGACATCGAGGAGCTCGCGGGCAAGCGCGAGACTGGCCTTGCGGGCGGAGCCGGCAAGCAGGCCGTAGTGCCGGATGCGGTGAAAACCGCGCGGCAGCACGTGGAGCAGGAATCGGCGGATGAACTCGTCGGCGCTGAGCGTCATGACGCGTTGGCGGTCGGCGCCGTCGCGGCGGTAATCCTTGTAGCGCATGGTCACACCGGCCTCGCCGAACGCGAGCAGGCGCCGGTTCGAGATCGCGACACGGTGGGTGTAGCGCGACAGATAAGCGAGCACCGCCTCGGGCCCTGCGAACGGCGGCTTGGCATAGACGACCCAGTTCTTCTTCCGGGCCGGCGACAGGTGGCGGAGGAATGTCCGTCGTTCGGCGAGCGGCGCCATCGTGCCGAAGAAGCTGAGACGCCGGGCATCGTACAGCGCCAGCAGCTGGGTCAGGAACAAGCGACGGAACAGCCGTCCGAGTACGCGCACCGGCAGCAGGAACGCAGGCCGAGACGATATCCAACGCTTCCCACCGGGGGCGACGCCGCCGCCGGGCACGATCATGTGCACATGCGGATGATGCGTCATCGCGGATCCCCATGTGTGCAGCACGGCGGTGATGCCGATCCGGGCGCCAAGATGCCTGGGGTCGGCAGCGATGGTCAGCATCGTCGCAGAAGCCGCCCGGAACAGGAGATCATAGACGGCCGCCTTGTTGTGGAACGCGATGTCGGCGACCTCGGCGGGCAGCGTGAACACGACATGGAAATAGCCGACCGGGAGAAGGTCGGCCTCGCGTGCCTCGAGCCATGTCCGCGCAGCAGCGCCCTGGCACTTGGGGCAGTGACGGTTACGGCAGCTATTATAGGCGATGCGCCAATGGCCGCAGTCCTCGCAGGCCTCGATATGGCCGCCGAGCGCCGCGGTCCGGCATTGCTCGATCGCCGACATGACCTTGAGCTGCTGGAGGCTGAGGTGCCCGGCATGGGCGGCCCGATAGGCGGGACCAGCGCTGCGGAATACATCGGCGACCTCGAGCGAGGTCTGCACGGCTCAGCCGGGCGGCGCCTTGTCTGCCATCAGGGCGGTCAGCCGCTCGAGCGGGCCGGCGACGGCATGGATCGTTCGCGTCGATACCTTGGTGTAGAGCGCGGTCGTCTCGAGCTTGCTGTGGCCAAGCAGCACCTGGATCACGCGGATATCGACATCCTGCTCTAGCAGGTGGGTCGCAAAGCTGTGCCGCAATGTGTGCGGACTGACGCGCTTGCGGATGCCGGCGACCTCGGCGGCTTCCTGAACCGCGCGGTGCAGCTGCCGGGCCGAGATCGGATCGGTATAGCTGCGCCCCGGGAACAGCCAGCCATGGGGAAGCATGACGTTGCGACGCTTGCCCTCGCGCCACCACATCCGGAGCAGCTCCAGCAGCTGCGGCGAGAGCATGGCGTTGCGGTCCTTGCGCCCCTTGCCCTGCTCGACGCGGATCAGCATGCGGGTGCTGTCGATATCGTCGACCTTGAGGTGCGCGACCTCCGACACACGCAATCCCGCGCCATAGGCAACGCCGAGTGCGGCTTTGTACTTGATCCCCGGCGCCGCCTCGAGCAGCTGCGCCGCTTCCTCGACGCTTAGCACGTCGGGTAGCTTGCGCGGGTTACGGGTTACGACAAGCGAGCGCGCCAGATCCCGCCGCCCGAGGGTCGCGGCGAACAGAAAGCGCAACGCCGAGACCGCTCCGTTGATGGTCGAGGCGCTGACGCCGCGCTCGTGCTGGGATAACTGAAAGCGGCGAATATCCTCCGCCGTTGCCGTATCGGGCGGGCGTTCAAGGAATGCGGCGAAGCGTCGGACGTGGCGGATATAATCCTGCTGGGTGTGCCGACCCAGCCCGCGCATCATCATATCATGCTGCATGCGTTCGCGAAGCGGGGTGATCGGGGCGTCGGTCGTTATAGTAGTCATGGCATGCTCCTCTTCGTTGAAGGAGCTCCATGATCTGCTTACTGTCGGTCTAGCTCAACGTCCCTGCGCCCCCGCCACCTCAGTCCATGCATCCATCCCGCGAAGCGGGTTAGTGCATCAGGCGCAAAGCCGACATACAAAAAAGGCGGCCTAAAAGGCCGCCAAAGTTGAATGGAGGAGCCCTCCTTTTGGGTCGCATCGGGGCGCATACAGCAGCAAAAAATGCACGCCATCGAAATCAGTATTCCGTAACGGAATTACGCGTGACTGATGCATTGGCGCAACACAAAATCACTTTAGCCAGAGTTCTGACACGTATCTTGCATCGCCCCCCCCCCCCGCCATCGGTTAACGACCGTCGCAGCAACTCTTCACCATACGCGCGATGCGGATCGAATTTCCCCGACTATCGCAGCTCCCGTTCGACAAGCAATTTCGTCGCTGGTTTGCGCCGCAGCGCCACGATCAACGCACCGAGCATTGCCAGCCCGCCGCCGATAGCCATCCGCATATCGAAATGATCGTGGGTGATCAGCACACCGAGCCCGATCGTCGCGAGCGGCGTCATCAATGTCAGCGGTGCGAGCAAGTTCGCTTCATAGCGGTCGATGAGGTGGTAATAGACGGAGTGCGCACCGACCGACACGATCAGCGCCGTGAATACGACAGCGGCGACAAGCGGCCGTCCAGTGGTCGTCGCCGCCGTCCATTGACCGTCTTCAAGCAAGATCGAAGCGAGTGTCAGAACGGTCGCCGACACCAGTCCCACCCAGGCCTGAAAGCGGAACGGTTTGACGCCATCAACCTGCTTCATCAGCACCGCGCCAGCGGCGCCGGCGAAGGCGCTGGCGGCGACGAACCAGAGCCCCGTCGAAAGCGAAAGTCCACCGGGCCGCCAGGTCACGATCAGCACGCCGACCAATGTCAGCGCGATGCCCAGTCCGCGGCGCTAGTAGATACGCTCGCCGAGCACCAGCACCGAGAGCAGCATGGTAAAGGGGACACCGAGCTGCAGAATAATCGCGGCCTTAGAAGGTGAGACAGTCTGCAAACCGACGAAAAGTAGTGAAAAGCTTCCGCCGCCCAGGCACAGGGCGATGGCAACAATCCGCCATGCCGGCCGCGGCATCGGCAGCAACCATGGCCACATGACCATCGCGACGACCGCAAAGCGTAGCGCCGCATAGAAAAGCGGCGGGACCGCCCAGTCCGTTACTATAATCTTGCTCAGGACATTGTTGAATGCCCAGATCAGGCACACGGCGACGAGAAGGAAGAAGTCACGAACGCGCATGTGCCGGGTCTACTCCGGAGCCTGCACAGCTTCTTCAAGGTTCGCTATCCGTTCAGAGCAGATGGCATGCACGGCGCGGCCCAGCTCCTCCACGCGTCCAGCCAGCCAGAGCAATTCTTCTTCGCTGATTCGATAATGTTTGGAGTAGCGAGCCTTCACATAGGCTTCCTTGAGCTTCTCGAAGCGCGCGCGGTCTGCCTTCACCTCGCGCGGCCAAACATCGACAAGCCGCATGTTTAATCGCTCGGCTTGCGTGCGCAAAAATCCCAGGTTGTGGACGTGGGGCGTGTAAAAATTGCAGACCAAGAGCACGCAATGATAGAGAAACTCACTGCTCTGATGGAGGTCAAACGCGGCGGGCTTCAGAAACCCTTTTTCGCGGCCCATCTTGGACAGCTCGAACCGCTGCATGGCGAGCGGAAACCACTCGTCGAAATATTCCTGCGCCATCGCCAGCGCCTGCTCGGGCGTCTTGGGCTTCGGCTTGTGCAATTCCTTGTCGTCATATTCGTAGGGCGCGATCCCGTCGCCCGCGACGTCCATGAAGAAATA
>CAYRQX010000092.1:0-12238 GCA_964426485.1 uncultured Sphingopyxis sp.
GCGGCGGCGGGATGTCGAAGCTGCGGCGCCAGATCTTGACCTGATCGTCGCCATGTTTCGCCGCGGTCTCGGCCTTGTCGAGCCCGGTAAGGCCGCCATAATGACGCTCGTTGAGGCGCCAATCCTTGGTGACGGGGAGCCAGAGGCGGCCCATCGCTTCGAGCGCGAGGTTCAGCGTCTTGATCGCGCGCGACTGGACCGAGGTGAAGCAGGTGTCGGGGGCGATGCCCTTCGCCTTCATCAGCTCGCCCGCGGCAATCGCTTCGGCGACGCCTTTTTCGGTGACATCGACATCCCACCAGCCGGTGAAGCGGTTTTCGAGATTCCATTGCGACTGGCCGTGACGGATGAGGATGAGCTGGGGCATTTCGGATCCTTGCGCTGGAGGGGTTTCGCCGCCCTTTAGCGCGGCTTTTCCGTAAAGGCCAACCGCCCTCTTGAAATGGTTTCGGCTGCACCCAGATTTGGATCGTCCGGCCGCCGATACGGGGCCGGGTGGCGATCGCGGCCGAAGCCGCGGTCCCTTTGCTTCGCTTTACAAGGAAGGAATGACCCATGCGTAACAGCTTTGACTGGACCCCCTATCGCCGTTCGACCGTCGGTTTCGACCGCCTGTTCGATTTCCTCGAAACGGGCGGTTCGGGCGCCGAAAATTATCCGCCTTTCGACATCGAAAAACTCGCCGACGACCATTTTCGCATCACCGTCGCGGTCGCCGGTTTCAAGCCCGACGAGATCGACATCACGGCGCAGCAGAATATGCTGACCGTCAGCGGGCGCAAGGCGCCGGTGGCCGAAGGCGAGGAGCGCCAATTGCTCTATAGCGGCATCGCGACGCGCGCGTTCGAGCGCCGTTTCCAGCTCGCCGATTTCGTCCGTGTCGAAGCGGCCGACCTGTCCGACGGGCTGCTGGCGATCGACCTGGTGCGCGAGGTGCCCGAGGCGATGAAGCCGCACAAGATCGCAATCGGTGCTGCTGCGTCGGCGGTGATCGAGGCCAAGAAGGCCGCGTAAGTGCGCCGCCTGACTTGACCAAAGTTGCGGGGTCCGGAGTCCCTTCCGGGCCCCGTTTCATATCCCCGTCCGTCCTTCCGGCGAAGGCGCGTTAAAGGAGGCGCGTCATGAAGCGGCTGAACGGATCGGGCTGGTAATCGGCGAAGGGTTCGCACTCGGTGAAGCCGTAGCGCTGGTAAAGCGCGATCGCGGGTTCGAAAGCGCCGCTCGATCCGGTTTCGAGGCTGAGGCGTTCGAGTCGCCGTTCGCGCGCGACATCGATGATATGGTCCAGCATATGCGCGGCGACGCCCTGCCGCAGAAAGGGTTCGGCGGTGCGCATCGACTTGATTTCGCCGTGCGCGCCACCCAGCATCTTGAGCGCGCCGCAGCCGGCGAGCTCGTCGCCGCGGTGGATCGACCAGAAGGTCACACCGTCGGCGCGGAGGCCATCGAAATCGAGGAAGTGACAGCTTCCGGCCGGCGAGTTCGCGAGCATGCCCGCAAAATGCTGTTCGAGCAGCGCGCGGATCGCGGCGCCCGACAGATCATCCGCGACGATCCGCCAGGCGCCCGCCCGCGACATCAGAGAAGCTGGTCCAGCGTCTGGAGGCAGGCGTGCGCGAGCAGCTTCGAACGTTCGGGCGACCAGCCCGCGACGGGGTCGGGGAGGTCGCGATTATCCTTGAACGGCATTTCGAGCGTCATCGACACCGCGCCGAAGCGTTCGGCGAGCTGGGTCGTCGACATCGACAGATTCGCCTGCCCCGGCGCGGTTTCGGCATAGCCGAGGTCGACCTGGAAATCGGGGGTATTCGCGGCGAGCGCGGTTTCGAACGCCTTATATTTTTCGGTCTGCTCCGGCTTGAGCGACGGAATGCCTTCGAAGCCCGCGAGGAAGACCGCGGGGATGGCTTCGTCGCCATGGACGTCCATCGCCCAGTCGACGCCGCTTTCGTCCATCGCGTTGCGCACGGCGAGCACTTCGGGGCTGCGGTCGGCGGTTGGATTGTCCCATTCGCGGTTGAGGTTCACACCGGCGAAATTGGTGCGCAGATGGCCGCGGCACGAGCCATCGGGATTCATGTTCGGGACGATGTGGAAGCGGCATTTGCTGCGCAGCGAGCGTGCGTGCGGATCGGCGGGGTCGACGAGCTTTTCGAGCGCGCCTTCGATCCACCATTCGGCCATGCTCTCACCCGGATGCTGGCGCGCATAGAGCCAGACCTGCGTCTCGCCGGTGCCCAGTTCGAGGCAGTCGATCGGCTGGCCTTCGAGGCTGGTGCCGAGGCAGCGATAGGTGACGCCGTCGCATTCGGCGATCTGCGCGACGAGATCATGATGGCGCTCCATCGAATAGGGCGCGAAATAGGCGATGTAGAGGATCGGGCTTTCGGCGGTGTGCTGGATCGTCAGCGTGCCGGCTTCATAGCTGGTGTCGAGACGGAACCAGGTTTCGCGATCGGTGCTCGCACAGGCGGCATAGCCCGACCAGCCATCGGGATAGGCCGATGTGGCGAGGCCCGTGATCGCAAGGTCGAGCGCGTCGCCAACCCCGCATGCGACGCGGAAGTGGAACCATTGGAAAAATTCCGATTCGCGGTCCTTGCGAATCGAAAGGCGTGCCGACGTGCCGTCGACATGTTCCACGACGATATTGCCGCTGTCGAAAGCGGCGTTGATGCTGATGGTCATTTGACGCTGATAGTGCGTCCCGATTCGCCGGGGAAGTCCTTGAATAGCGCTTCGGCCAATTTCGCCGCGCCGAGGCTGGGCTGGCTGGCTGGCGCCTTTAGCGGAACCGCGGTCACGGCGCGGCCTTCCCACAAAGCCTGGCCGCTCGCCGCATCGTCGATGCGAACCGCAAGCTGCAGATCGGCCATCCGCTTGGAACCGCCGCCAAGATTGAGGCCGATGCCGAGGCCGACGCCCGAACCATAGCTGCCCGTCGAACCGCCGACTCCGACCGAAACGGGCGACCGCCGACCGACAGCTTCGCGGTTCATGCGTTCAAATCCGATCCGTACCTTCAAGGGCGCGCGGACGCCGCCCTCCGCCGCGACGAGTCCCTGCCGTTGCAACTGCTGTTCGACCGCGGTGCGATAGCTGTTCCATTCGAGCGACGGCGCGTCGACCATCGCCCCCGCGTTGCCGAGCGGCGCAGTGTCGACGGTATAGCGCGTCCCCGGGGCCCAGCCGGCGGGCGCGCTGGCGTGGAAGCGCGTGACTTCGACCGGCGGAACGGCGGTGGCGCAGCCACCGAGAGCGAGCGCCGCTGCAGCGAGCAGGGCGACGGAAATTTGACGCGTCATCCGGGCATCATGCGCCAGCGAATATGGCTTGGCAATGAACGGGATATATTGGGAATCCTCCCTGTGCCGCAGGCCTGGGGAGGGGACCGCCGCCGCGGGCGGTGGTGGAGGGGCTGCGACGGTGCGCCATGAGCCCCTCCGTCAGCGCTTCGGCTGCCACCTCCCCATGGCTTCGCCACAGGGAGGATTTGGGTCAACGATAGAAGATATGATTGTCGATCTGCGCGATGCGCGTCTTGCGCCAGCCCGGCGAGACATAGCGCGCGTGGAAGAAGAGCGCGCCGGGGGCGTGATTCTTCCAGCTGCCGTCGCGGGCGATCTGTGCGATCGCGACGGCGTTGTTCCACTGCGCCGCGTTGCGGACTGCGGGCATCCGGCCGCCGCGCACGAAGCTGAACTGGCTTTTCTGGTGGACGACGCCGCAGAGGCTCTTGGGGAAGCGGCCCGACTGGGCGCGGTTGATCACGACATGCGCGACCGCGAGCTGGCCGACAAGCGACTCGCCGCGCGATTCGAAATAGACCGCGCCGGCAAGGCAACGCAGTTCGGGATCGATGTCGGCGGGTTTCGGCGTCGCGGCGACGAGCTCGGCGAGCGACTCGGCGGTCATCTGCGCCGGTTTCGGCTCGGGTGCTGCTTCGCCCTGGATTTGAGTGCTGTCTTCGACCGGCAGTTCGGCAACGGTCGGCAGATCCGCCTTTTCAGCCACAACCGGCGCATCGGTGCCCGGCAGGATGATCGCGGGGATATTGGCGTCGGCGGCAAGATCGCTTGCAAAGCCCGGTTCCGCCAAAAGCAGCATGGAGGCGGCAGTCATGCCGACAGCAGCCATGCCGGCTACGTTCAAAATACGACTCATAGTGTCCGTCAAAAGTGCGGCCGATGAACCGAAATTCTCAAAACAGGTGGGGGACTATGGTCCAATACCGCCTGCGGTCATCGTCCGACTGCGTGTCCAAACCGTTTTTCCGGGTGCCTGCCGAGGCAGTGCAACCCGCGGGCCGACCTACGCGTTATCGAATGGGCGCCAGTTATTGTGCGCCGCAACAGAGTCAAGTTAACGCAGCCCACTCCGCGACGAGTTGTGGCGCATCTGCGATATCCAGTTCAATCAACCATAAATCGGGATCGGCCCTGCGCCGCCGATCCTGATAATTTGTGCGCGATTCACTATCTTTGGGGTCGGTCGGACCGACCGCCTCCCAGATATAGTGGCCATCCGCCGAAAAGCGCCGTTCGAGCAGCGGGCCCGGCCGGCCGCGCTCGGTGCATTGGACGAGAATGATGCCCGAATTTTCGTCGCCCCTGGCGAGCACGGTGGCAAAGCCGCCCGCTGATTCGGTCCGACGCAGCAGCAGATCGACGAGGAAGCGGCTTTTCAGCCGCGTCATGGAAAGACTCGCGGCGAAGCGTTACGCCGCGTCACGCGTTTCGGTGTCGGCGAGCATCGCGTACAGCGCTTCGTCGCTCTTCGCGCCGCGCAGCCGTTCGGCGATCGGCTCGTTACGCAGCATGCGCGAAACGCCGGCGAGCGCCTTCAGATGATCGGCGCCGGCATCGAGCGGCGAGAGCAGGACGAACAGCAGGTCGACCGGCAGGCCGTCGACCGCGTTGAAATCGATCGGTTTGGCGAGTTGCAGGAACAGGCCGCGCACGCCGCCGAGATCGGCCATCTTGGCGTGCGGAAGCGCGATGCCGCGGCCGAAGCCCGTCGAGCCGAGACGTTCGCGCTCGAGCAAGGCTTCGCTCACTTCGCCCGCATCGAGGCCGAGCGAACGCGCCGCCAGATCGCCCACAAAGGGGAAGAGCGCCTTTTTCGAATCGAGCTGCACATGCGCGCGCACGGTCGCCGGATAAAGAAGGGAAGAAAGATTCATTGCTCTGGTCAAATCTTGTAAAACGCCGGCCGCCGCCAGGCATTTCACTGCTGGCAGGCGATCGCGGATCTGTCGTGGCAGGCCCCCCGCCCTCCCGGCTTCGGGCATCATTGGGCGCGGCCCTTAAGCCGGATGGCGAAGAAAATCCAGCCTTATCGTGGCTCGACCCAGCCGATCGTCCCGTCGTCGCGGCGATAGACCATGTTGTGCGTGCCGGTCTTGCTGTTGACGAAGAGCAGCGCGTTGGTGTTCCTGAGGTCGAGCATCATCACCGCGTCGGAGACGCTGCTGCTGGGAATATCGACGCGCGTTTCAGCGATGATCGCCGGCGCATCGCCCGCATCCTCTTCGCTGCCGGGGTCGAAGACGGTGTAGCCCGCATTATCCTCGATCTCGTCGACCGTCGGCGAGGGCGCCGCCACGCCATTATTATGATCCTTCAACCGCCGCATATAGCGCCTGAGCTGCTTTTCGATGCGTTCGGCGGCGCCTTCGAAGGCGACATGGGCATCCTGCGCCTGGCCGTGGCCCTTGAGCACCAGCCCCTGCATCACATGCGCGACGATGTCGCACTGAAAACTGTCGTGCGGCCCTTTCCCGAAGGTCGCGTGCGCCCCGATTGCGCGCGAGAAATATTTGTCGGCAATCGCGTTCATCCGGTCGGACACATGCGCCTGAAGCGCTTCGCCGGTTTCGATCTGGTGGCCAGAGACGCGGATTTCCATTTTTCTTCTCCTTCTTGGCCGGTGCGATGACTTAAGGGAGGGTCATCACACCGTATCGAGCCACAGCGGCTGGTTCAGCCCTGCGACAAATTCGGCGTGGCGCGCGAGTTCGGCGGCCGACGCCATATGGGGGCGGGGTTCGCGAAAGGGACGGTCGGGGCCGCGCGGCGCGGTGGGCGTCGACACCGTGATCATTGCCGATGCGTCGGCCGACGCCGCCAGACCGAGGCCGATCTGTCGGCCGCCGGTCATTTCGATATAGAGATGCGCGAGCAGTTCGGCGTCGAGCAGCGCGCCATGTTTGACGCGGTGGCTGCGGTCGATGCCGTAGCGGGTGCAAAGCGCATCGAGGCTGTGTTTCGCGCCGGGGTGAAGCCTCCGCGCCATCTGTACGGTGCAGCACATGCGCGCCATGTCGAGCGCCGGACGCCCGGCGCGTGCGAGTTCGGCGTTGACGAAGCCGAAATCGAAGGCGGCATTGTGCGCGACGAGCGGCGCGTCGCCCAGAAATTCCATCAGTTCGTCGACGCGCGTCGCGAACAGCGGCTTGTCCGACAGAAACTGGATCGACAGGCCATGCACCGCTTCGGCGGCGGCAGGCATATCGCGTTCGGGATTGAAATAGGCGTGAAAGGTGACGCCGGTTTCGCGGCGGTCGACCAGCTCGACACACCCGATTTCGACCAGCCTGTCGCCGTTCCTGGGATCGAAACCCGTGGTTTCGGTATCGAAAATAATCTCGCGCATCGAAGGCATAATCTGGACCCTATCGGGCGTGGAAACAAGAGGCGATGAATCTTATCTGGCGGTGCGTCTCGCTTTTCGGGCGGCCCGTTTCGATGATGAAATCGGCGCGCGCCCGCTTGACGCGGTCGGGAACCTGGAGACGGCGAATCGCTTTCAGTTTCGCGGCGGTCATGCCCGAACGGCGCATCACGCGCTTTCGCTGCATCCACGCCGGCGCCGAGACGACGGCGATCGCGCCGACCTTTCGCCAGCCGCCCTTTTCGAAGAGCAGGGGAATGTCGAGGACCACCATGTCGCGGGCGCGGTGGCGCGCGAGGAAGCGTTTTTGCGCCTTGCCGACGACGGGGTGAATGATCGCCTCGAGCGCGGAGAGTTCGTGGGTGTTGCCGAGCACCAGCGCGCCGAGCTTTTGCCGGTCGACGCCCTTCGGTCCGGTGGTACCGGGAAAGCGCGCCTCGATCACCGCGACCAGCGCACCGCCAGGGCCTTGCAATCGGTGGACTTCGGCATCGGCGTCGAACACGGGCACGCCTTCGCGTTCAAACATCGCCGCCGCGGTCGACTTGCCCATCCCGATCGAGCCGGTGAGCCCGAGGATGAAGGGACGGCGGAGCCGCGAACCGGGGTGTTGGCCAAGGTGGGGGCGGTGGGTCATGCCGTCAGCAGCGCGCGCAGTTCCTCGTCGCGGCCCTCGGGCGGAGGTTTGCCGAAGAAAAGTTCGAAGGCGAGCGCCGCCTGGCCGATCAGCATGTCGAGCCCGTCGACGGTGTCGAGCCCCCGCGTCTCAGCGGCGCGCAGCAACCCGGTCTGAAGCGGCGAATAGACGAGGTCGTAGACGATCGCTTCGTCGGGAAGCGGCGACAGGTCGAGGTCGAGCGGCGGCTGGCCCTTCATGCCGAGGCTGCTCGAATTGACGAGCAAGGATGCCGGCGGGAGCTGCGCGTCGAGCGCCACGACATCGCCCTTGAGCCCAAAGGTCGCGAGCAGGCCCATTGCCTTCAACGGGCTACGGTTGAGGATGGTCACCGGTCCGACATTGGCGCGGGCAAGTGCGAACAGCACCGCGCGCGCCGCGCCGCCGGCGCCGACGACCGCGACCGGCGCGCCCGCCAGATCGAGTTCGGCGAGCGGCGAATAAAAGCCCGCTGCATCGGTGTTGGTACCGATCAGCGTGCCGTCAGGCTGGCGCACGATCGTGTTCATCGCGCCGATCGTGCCGCGGATGTCGCCGGGATCGTCGACCAGATCCATGACGGCGCCCTTGTGCGGCATGGTGATGTTGCAGCCGCGCCAGTCGGGGTCGACGCGACGCTCCGCGATATAGGCAGCGAGGTCGTCGGGTTTTACATGCTCACGGCGATAGTCGCCGGTCAGCCCGAGCGCATCGAGCCAGAATTTGTGGATCAGCGGCGATTTCGACTGGGCGATCGGGTCGCCGATCACTTCGGCATAAGGGACACCGCTCATACCGGGGCCAATCCGGTGGTGCGCAGCCACGCCAGCAAGGGGAGCATCGGCATGCCGATGATCGTCCAGGGATCGCCCTCGACCTTTTCGAACAATTGCACCCCCGCTCCTTCGATTTCATAACAGCCGACGGTCCAGCGGATGCTGTCCCATTCGCGCGCGACATAGTCGGCGATGAAGGCGTCCGACAAGGGCCGCATCCACAGCTTCGCCTCGCCGATCGCGCGCCATATGGGCACGCCGTCGCGCGCGGCGACCGCGGCGCTGAACAGGCGGTGGCGCGTACCCGCCATACGGCGAAGATGGTCGGCGGCGTCTTCGGGCCTTTCGGGTTTCGCCAGCATCGAGCCGTCGTCGAGTGCGAGCGTCGAATCGGCGCCGATCACCGTCACGCCGGGCAGCCGCGAGGATATCTTGACCGCCTTCGCCTCGGCGAGGGCATCGGCGATGTTACGCGGGGTCTGTCCGGCGGCGAGCAGCGCGGCGGTGAGCGCCTCTTCGTCGACATGCGCCGCGCTGGTTTCGAAGATAAGGCCGGCGGCGCGCAGCATTGCGGCGCGGCCGCTGCTTTGCGAGGCAAGGAGGAGGGTCATGCCGAAGCGCGATCTTCGACAAGCTTGATCACCGCCGCCGCCGTTTCCTCGATCGAGCGGCGCGTGACGTCGATCACCGGCCAGCCATTGTCGGCGAACATGCGCCGCGCAAAAGCGAGTTCGGCCTTGACGCGCTCGTCGTCCACATAGCTTGTCTCAGGCGCCTGGTTCAAAGACAACAGGCGGTTGCGGCGCACCTGCACCAGCCGATCGAGCCCGGTGGTGAGTCCCACGATCATCGGACGCTTGAGCGTATACAAGGCGCTGGGCGGCGGCGATTCGGGGACGATCGGGATGTTCGCGGTCTTGAAGCCGCGGTTGGCGAGATAGATGCTGGTCGGGGTTTTCGACGTGCGCGACACACCGGCGAGAACGATGTCGGCCTGTTCCCAATTTTCCCAACCGATGCCGTCGTCATGCGCGACGGTGAACTGGATCGCCTCGACGCGGGCAAAATAGGCGGCGTCGAGCTGATGCTGGCGGCCGGGACGCGCCTTCGCTTCCTGCCCGAGCATGCGCGACAGCGCATCGGTCACCGCGTCGAGCGCCGCGACGGTCGGCAGGTTCAGCGCGCCGGCGCGCCGTTCGAGGCTGACGCGCAGCTCGCCATTGACCAGCGTGAAGAGGATCATCCCCGGGCTCGCCTGCACTTCGGCCATGATCCGGTCGAGATGCGATTCCGAGCGGACCATCGGCCAGAAATGGCGTACGACCTCGACATCGTCGAACTGCGCGATCGCCGCCTTGGCGATATTTTCGAGTGTCTCGCCCGTGGAGTCGGATATGAGATGTAAGTGAAGCCGGCCCATCGCGGCACCATGGCGGGAAACTCCCGAAAAAGGCAAGTCGCGAAGCGATTTACCGACCTGTGGATAAGTTTCCGCATAAGCGCAGGGATGAAATGGGCACCCGCGATTCATCCCCGGCCGTGTCGATTCCGCTCCATCGCTTATCCACAAGGGATGAATCTTATCCACAGGCTGTGAATAGCGGGAGAAGCCAAAGACGACTCTGCGGCACGCGGCGGCAATGGTGGAGTCAAGCTGTTGGCAAAAAGGACGCCCCGCCCTAAAGCCGCGCTTGTCCGCCCACCAACAAACCACCACAATATATTTTAATATGTATATGAAGAGAGAAAGAGGGCCCGCGTGAAGGCGTCATCGAAGAAGCTGCTGGCAACGCTGCGCGGGGAGCGGCAGGCGCGCCCGCCGCTCTGGCTGATGCGTCAGGCCGGACGCTATCTCCCCGAATATCGTGCCTTGCGCGAAACCAAGGGCGGATTCCTCGAGCTTTGCTACGATCCCGAAGCCGCCGCCGAGGTGACGTTACAGCCGATCCGGCGGTTCGGGTTCGACGGGTCGATCCTGTTCTCCGACATTCTCGTCATCCCGCACGCGCTCGGCCAGCATCTGTGGTTCGAGGCAGGCGAGGGACCGCGGCTCGCCCCGCCGCTCGTCGATAGTGCGCTGGCGTCGCTCGAGGCGGCCCACCAGCGGCTCGATCCGATCTATGCCACCGTTGCCCGCGTTGCGGCCGCGCTGCCGCCCGAGACGACCTTCCTGGGCTTTGCAGGAAGTCCCTGGACGGTCGCCACCTATATGGTGGCTGGGCAAGGGTCGAAGGACCAGGCCGCCGCCCGGCGCCTCGCCTATGGCGATCCGGTGGCGTTCCAGGCGATCATCGATGCGATCGTCGAGCTGACCGTCACCTATCTGTCGGGTCAGATCGAGAATGGCGTCGATGCCGTCCAATTGTTCGACAGCTGGGCGGGAAGCCTCAGCCCCGCGCAATATGAGCAATGGGTCATCGCGCCCAACGCCGAGATCGTCCGCCGGATGAAGGGGCTCCACCCCGACACGCCGATCATCGGCTTTCCAAAGGGTGCGGGCGGCAAGCTTCGCGCCTATGCCGACGAAACCGGGGTCGACGCGATCGGGCTCGACGAGACGGTCGATCCGCGATGGGCTGACGGCGCCTTGCCGTCACATCTTCCCGTCCAGGGCAATCTCGATCCGCTCGCGCTCGTCGCGGGTGGCCCGGCGCTCGACGCCGCGATCGACCGCATCCTTGCGGCTTTCCCGTCGCGGCCCCATATCTTCAACCTCGGCCATGGGATCGTGCCCGACACGCCGATCGCCCATGTCGAACATCTGATCAGACGCGTTCGCGGCGGATAAATATGGAACTGACAGGATTTTTGGGGGCGACGATGCTTTGGGTCAAAGCGGCGCATATCATCTTCGTGATCTTTCTGATGGCCGGCCTGTTCATGATGCCGCGCTTTTTCGTCTATCATCATCAATGTCCGGTCGGGTCCGACGAGGACAGGAAGTGGATCGAGCGCGAGGATCGGTTGCGGCGGATCATCCTGAACCCCGCGTTGATTATCGTGTGGATCTTCGGCCTGATGCTCGCCTTCAACGGCGATCATTGGGGCGAGGGATGGTTCATCGCCAAATTCCTTCTCGTGATCGCGCTGTCGGGTTATCATGGCTGGATGATCGGCTATGCGAAAAAGCTGGCAAGCGGGCTTCGTCCGCTCAGTGAAAAGCGGCTTCGCCTGCTCAACGAAGTGCCGGGAATCGCCGCGGCGATCATCGTGATCCTTGTCGTGGTTCGCCCCTGAATCCCGGTCCTTCGGGCGCTGCCCGATTGACTTGCACCCGGCCCGGTTATAGGGGCCGGTCAACCCCGCCTCGTGCGGGCGGCGCTTCGTTGCGCCAACGCTATCTGTAACGGTCTTCCCACGGCCGGATAGGCACCCCAGCGGTGCATCGAAATCGACTGTATCTTTCTCCTGAAAATCTACCTGGAATCCATCCATGCATCTTAAAGAACTTAAAACCAAAGCCCCCGCGCAGCTTGTCGAAATGGCTGAAGAGCTGGGGGTCGAGGGTGCCTCGACGCTGCGCAAGCAGGACCTGATGTTCTCGATCCTGAAAGAACTCGCCGAGGAAGGCGAGGAAATCATCGGGTCGGGCACGATCGAGGTTCTCCCGGACTCGTTCGGTTTCCTGCGCTCGTCCGAAGCCAATTATCTGGCCGGTCCCGACGACATCTATGTCTCGCCGAACCAGGTCCGCAAATATGGCCTGCGCACCGGCGACACGGTCGAGGGCGAAATTCGCGCGCCGCGCGATGGCGAGCGCTATTTCGCGCTGACCAAGCTGATCAGCGTCAATTTCGACGATCCCGACGTCGTGCGCCACCGCGTCAATTTCGACAATCTGACGCCGCTCTATCCAAACCAGAAGCTGTCGCTCGACACGATCGACCCGACGGTCAAGGACAAGTCGGCGCGCGTCATCGACCTCGTCAGCCCGCAGGGCAAGGGCCAGCGCGCGCTGATCGTTGCGCCGCCGCGCACGGGTAAAACGGTGCTGCTGCAGAATATCGCCAAGGCGATCACCGACAATCATCCCGAGGTGTACCTGATCGTCCTGCTCGTCGACGAACGTCCCGAAGAAGTCACCGACATGCAGCGCAGCGTGAAGGGCGAAGTCGTCTCCTCGACCTTCGACGAA
>CAYRQX010000093.1:0-12152 GCA_964426485.1 uncultured Sphingopyxis sp.
AACCTGCGTCTCTCGCCGCCACGCTCGACATAAACTGCGACTGCAAAGAATACGTGGTCGATTACCTCACCAAGAGCTTTCCCGTGCGGTTGATGTCCGTGTTTACGGACGAGAACGGCAATGCCCGGTCCGAACCGATGAGTGATGAGAACGGTGCTCCTGTTCTCTGCCGCTCGGCGCTTGCCGCGCGCGATCGCATGATCGAGCAGCTTTGTGCCTTACCGCCGATCGCGACGGCGCTCGATGCGATCATTGAACGGTTCGGTGTCGATCAGGTCGCCGAAGTCACGGGCCGTACTCGCCGCCTGATTGTCGGACGCGATGGACGCCAGGTGCTCCAGTCGCGTTCTCCGCGCGCCAATGTCGTCGAGACGCGAGATTTCATGGACGGAACCAAGCGAATTCTGGTCTTCTCCGATGCCGGTGGCACCGGCCGCAGTTATCATGCCGACCTCGCGGCAAAGAACCAGATGCGCCGGGTCCACTTTCTACTTGAGCCCGGCTGGCGGGCCGATGCCGCAATTCAAGGGCTTGGCCGTACCAACCGCACCAATCAGGCTTCTGCCCCGCTGTTCCGCCCGGTGACCACCGATGTGCGTGGCGAACGTCGGTTTATATCGACCATTGCGCGTCGGCTCGACAGCCTCGGTGCATTAACCAGAGGGCAGCGCCAGACTGGTGGGCAGAACCTCTTCGATCCTGCCGATAATCTCGAGAGTACTTACGCCAAGGAGGCGCTTCATCGCTGGTTCGGTCTGCTGTTCGCAGGCAAGCTCGAAGCCGTTACGCTCTCTCGGTTTGAGGAATTGAGCGGGCTCAGGGTCGAAGGGCCCGACGGCGGGATGGTCGATGACCTGCCAACCATCCAGCGCTGGCTCAATCGCATCCTCGCGTTGCCTATTGCTCTGCAAAACGGGATATTTGACGAGTTTCTCGGCCTCGTCGAAGCACGGATCGACGCAGCACGCCAGGCCGGCACGCTCGACATTGGGGTCGAGACCATTGCGGTAGAGCAATACGAGGTGCTGACCGACACGCTACTGCGCACCGATGCGCTGTCGGGTGCGACTACGCATCTCCTGGAACTCGAGATCGCCCGCGCGCTCAAGCCTTTGCGTCTCGAACGGCTGGAAGAGCTCTACGGCTTTTCAGGTTCGCGTCAGCAACTTCTGCGCAATGCGCGCTCAGGCCGGATCGGGCTGCTTGTCCCGGCGCGAAGTCTGCTCACCGACGAAGGTACGCGTGTGGCCCGCTTCGAGCTTGTCCGCCCCTTGAAGCACGGACACATCACAGCCGATCAACTCGAAGAGAGCAATTGGGAAACGGTGGATCCAACCGAATTTCGCCGCCTCTGGCAGGCGGAGGTCGATGACGCTGCCACAAATCACAAGCGTGAGCGACTGCATCTTGCAACGGGCCTGCTGCTTCCGGTGTGGGACAAACTCCCTTCCGACTATGTTCGCGTCAGCCGGATTTCGGCGCGAGACGGACGCTCGCTGTTAGGCCGGGAGGTTCCGCTCCATTGCGTGCCCGAACTATGCCAGGTGCTTGGTCTTGAAGACGAACATGCCTTCTCGGCAGAGCAAGTCGTCGATGCGGTGATCGGGACCGGGCGGCCGATGCAAATCAAGAGCCGCGAAGCGCTCACGCTCAAGCGCAGCCTCGTCAACGGCGCGCAGCGGCTCGAACTGGCAGGTTGGTCGGCGTCGCGCCTCGACTGGTACAAGGCACATGGGTGTTTCACCGAGATCATCCGTTATCAGACGCGGCTTTTCGTTCCGACCACGAACGCAGTGGCGGTCTTGGCGCGGCTTGCAATCTGATTTTGACGAACCTTGCCAAATGGCATTAAAATGCTATATGCTGCCATATGGAGAATAGTCATGCTGGCTTTGCAACCCGTTGATACCGTCCCCCACGCCTTTCGGCCCGACCCTGTAACCCAGGAGGAAGCAGCGGCGATGTTCCGCGCCGTGCTGAACCTGTTTGGGAAATGGGAAGTAACGGACGAACAGGCAGCGACTTTGCTCGACATGCCGGTTCGCTCCTACCGGCGGTGGAAGGCTGAGGGTGCGGGCCGTGTCTCGCGCGATGGTGCGGCGCGGCTCTCCAACCTGATGGGTATCCACAAGGCGCTGAGGATCATCTTTTCCGAAGCCCAACGTGGCTACGCCTGGATCAAGGCAGGTAACGCCGCCTTTGCCGGAGCGAGTGCGCTCGACGTCATGCTTGGGGGCGAACTGACCGATATCATGCGGGTGCGTCGCTATCTTGATGCCGAACGTGGTGCCTGGTGATTGATCCCAAGGCGATTCCGCTTGCCCAGGTCGAGTGGAAAGGTGCTGTACGGATTATCCGCAGTGCCTTTCCACCGATCGACCTGTTCGAAGATATCGCAGACCCCGCAGATTGGCCGCTGCTGATCTCTGCCGAGCAAAAAACCAATCCGCGCATTATGGCGACGATCGGCAATCTCGATCTGGTACCTGCTGACCGCCGGGTAGGGGGCAACGGCGCATCCTATCTGATGGCCCCGTTCACGCATGTCAGCACTGACCGACCAAGTCGCTTCACCGATGGGACCTACGGCGTCCTATACGCGGGAGATGCATTCGAAACTGCACTGTTCGAGACAATCCATCATCATGCTCGCTTCATGGCTCGCACTGTAGAAGCGCCAGGCTGGACCTCACAGTTCCGTGAGATTGTCCTTTCGGTGAGCGCCGATCTTCACGATCTCAGGAGCCTTGCCGCAGGCGATCCCGCGCTTGATCCCGACAACTATGCTGCATCGCAAGCCCTCGCTGTTGCGCTCAAAGGGGGCGGGGCCGAAGGTCTTGTCTATCCGAGCATCCGGCAACCGGGCGGTGAGTGTGTCGGCTTGTTCTACCCGGATTGTGCATCAGAGCCCATTCAGGGCCGTCACCTCGACTACCATTGGGACGGAACGGGCGTCGACCTGGTTCGAGACGCGGGAACAGGGGCGGTATTTCGAGTGGTGGATGCCGCGTAGACTGAAGGTCCAACGTCTGTTTTCTGCTGCGGTGATTCCGACAGTTTCGCACCCTATCTCAGTCATTCGACGACTCCTGACATGCTCTTGATAGCGGATGTCGAAATCATCGTCGCAAAGCGGCAGCAATTGGGGATATTGGGTGCTCTTCAGACTCAGGGACCACATCGCGATAAGCTGCCCATAGTTCAGGTGACGGAACTGTTCTGACGAACGTCGCCGTCGTCCAACGATTAAGACTGACCAGATCTGCCACTGGAATTGCGGAAGCGGTTTGTCGTTCAGGCGCAATTGGTCATAACCTGAGGGGCGCATCGGCACGTTTGGAACTTTTAAGCAGACAGGAATCTCAGCGGGCATAGCAGGAATGTACGCCTTCAAGCGGACGCTAAGCCGAACCGGCGCTCGTAAAACCAGGATTGAGCCTTTCGAAACCGTCCCCATGCAGCACTGTCGAGCGGTGATCGATGCCAAGCAGATCGAGATCGATCAGGCGGTGAACGGGGCCGCCATGTAGCAGACGCAGGATCTCCGAAACCGCTAATGCCGCGGCAACGGCTCCCACGAATGGTGCACCCACGGCCTTGCCGGCGAGTAGCGTCATGCCACAGCGGTCGAGGACGCCATCATTCATCAGGTTGGCATAGGCAGGCCGATCCTCGACCTTTTCTGCGGTCACCGCAGCCTTCCACAACTCGGCGGTCGGACGAGCCCCGGGAAGAGTGTGCAGGCGCATGGTTCGAAAATCACGATGGCCTCGGCCAAGGCCTGCTTCCACGATCATGTCGAAGCCGACCTGATCGAGCGCCCTGCGCCCTGCCGCGTTGTCGAGGCCACACAGCGCGATCGCCGGCTCGTCCGGGCGGCGCCTGAAATCGGCGTCGAACAGACGTTCCTGGAGCGAGGTCTGAAACCCGCGGCGCTCCGCCCAGCCCGCCATCGCGCGGGTCTTCTTCACCCCGATTAGGGTTGCGTCGGTGAGAATGGAGGTGCTCTCAGTCGAAGCCGTGATCGCGTCGAAATCCTGCAGCACCAGCATCACTTCGGCAGGCTCTGCGAAGGGTAAGAGGCCGAGCGCCCAGAGATAGGCCTGGCCCAGGTGCCCCAGGCCGATCAGCCAGAGCTGCGACGGCAGAAAGGTCAGCGCGGGTTCGGACGGATCGGCCGCGAGCCAGTCGATATCGCGAGATGGCCGCCACAACGACAGCCCGACCGCGCTGCGTCCAGCCACCTTGGCGCCGTTGACGTGCAGGAAGGCTTCATTGATCGCCAGCGCCGCCGCCAGCATCCCGGCCAAAGGGTTGGCCGGTCCAGCCTCGGGCGCGAGGTCGGCATGGGCGGGAACGATGCCGCCGCGCCAGCCCGCCGCTGCGGTGCGGATGGCGAAGCCGTCTCGACGCCCCAGCCTCGGGCCGATGACCACCATCGGCGCGTCCGAGCCGCCGCCAATCTCGCCCCCGAGCGCCTTGACCGCGTCGCCGAGCGTCGGCCCCAGTGGCGGAAGGGTGCTGACCGGAGCTTCAAGAGTCCCGACGACGGTGACGCCGCCTAGAAAAACGCGCCGCCCTAGTGCCACGGCTGTCAGCAGCGTCGCCTGTTCGACCGGATCGGCTGGATCGTCGGGCATGAAGGTGATGGCGAGGCGAAATCCCTGGAACAAGGCCTCGGCCTCGGCGACGGTCGCGGCGGCGCCGCTATCGATCGCCTGCTTGACCAGGCGGTGCAGTGAATCTGCGGAGACGATGGCAGTCATGGCGTTTCCTTAGAAACCGATGTGGAAGAAGGCGGTCCGATCGTCTCGGCCCACAGCCGCCCAGCGCTTGCCGCCCAGGTAGCGGTAGATGCCGATCGAGGCGCGGGGCTGCGGCGGGGCGGCGAAGTTCGGAAGAATCAGCGCTAGGTGGCCGGCGCGCGAGATCATCGGATGGTCGCGATCGGATTCGCTCTGACCGGCTCCGGCCGGATGGACGTGGATGTCAGCAACCACGCTCAGCGCGCGTTCCTTGCACATCGCCCAGAGCGCGCCGAAGTGACGCCCATCGAAACGCACGATCCCGGTGTCGAGGCAGTGCGGATCGAGATCGTCATAGAGGACGAAGTCGACGATCCGGCGCCGGCCGCCTTCCTGCCGCCCAAGCAAGAAGGCGCCGCTCTCGCGGCTGGCGCCGCGGCCACGCTGGCGGAGCGCGCGACACAGGCGCCACCAAGTCCACCAGGAACAGGACAGTTCATGCTGCGGCGCGAAGCGGCGGCGAATAATCGCGGCAATTGAGAAGTTCATGGACCAGCTCCAGATATTGGACGACACCGTCGGCGGGACGCCAAATTTTCGAGGGCATCTCGTGACGCCAGTTCTCGTGACCGGCGAAAGACTCGCGGTCGCACGGCAGATACAGTGCGCTGCCGTTTTTCCAGTCGGTGCGGAAAACCGCCGAGACACGGCCACCACGGCCCCGTGGCCAGAGGTCGAACGGCAGGATCTGGTCGGCAGCCATATCCCAGGGACCGCCGGTCGGCAGTGCCTGCGGAAAGCCGGCGCAGTTCAGGCGCAGCACGAACTCGCGGCCGTCCTTGGCGGTGACGCCGATGAAGGCGTGGGGCCAGCGGGTCTCGACCAGCCGCCAGCGGCCTTCGACTTGGCCGAGGCGGAACGTGGCGCGGGCCACGTCCGCTTCGAACGCGCGCTGATCGGGCCCGATCACCGCCGATCCTCACTCGCGCCGTTAACGCGCTCGTCAGCGACCAAGTCGAAGGCGAGCCCACAGGTCTTGCGGTTCGCCAGCACGCCGATGTGGGTGCCGGGCGCCGGTCGCTCGTGGGTGCCGGCGATCTGGAGGACGTGCTCGCCGGACTCCTCGTCGGTCATCCCGAACTTGCGCTCGGCCGCCCACCGCTTGACGCGCGCGACGGTCGCGCTGGGCGCGAACTTCCGGTCGATCGTCTCACCGTTGTAGGTGACCGCCACCGTGATGTGGCGGCAGTGGTGGAGGTGCAGCTTCAGGCCCTTGCCGCCAGCGCGGTCCTTCACCGTCTGGGCGTCGTCGAGCGGATCGTCCTCGTCTTCAGCGAACAGCAGCGCGTCGACCGCGCCGCCGTGCTTGTCGATGAGGCGGGCCTTGATGTCGGCGAAGGTGGTATCGGGCTCGATTTCGAGGTGCTCGATCTCGGCAACGCCTTCGCCCTGGTAGAACAGGTCGATGATCTTCATGGGTTCACACTCCAGGATCGAAGTGTGAGGCCCGATTGCCCCTCTTTCGTCCCTTACCTTCCTGATCGGAAGGCGAGCGCAAAACCGGAAAGCCGGATCGCCGTTTGTCAGGTCAGATTGAGATCGCCCACAGGCGTCGCCGCGCAGATGAAGAAATGCGGGCAGCGCGGACAGGTGACCGCGTCGATCTCGACCGGGAAATCGCCGGCGGCGATGCCCGCCAGCATGGTTTCGCTCTTGGCCCGGCGATTGCCGAGCTTTGTCCCCGAGAGCGTGACGGGCTCGGCCGTGCCGTCGGTCAGATGCAGTGCCTGCACCACAACGCCCGCGCCGAACTGGGCTTGGGCCGCCAGCTGGTAAAGCGTATACTCCAGCCGGTCATACTCGTCGCTGCGCTTGTAGCCCGTGCGCACCCGACGGACGACGACCGTGCCATCGGGAAGTTCGGCCAGCTCATCCGGCTCCACCAAGACCCGCCCGTTGGCGAAGTCGATGGCGAGCGGTTGCGCCTCGCGGAATCGGCGACCCGCGCCCGCATCTATCAGCGCCGCCAGGAGACGACCCGCCAGCCGTCGATAATCGGCGGCGAAGGCGTGGTCGGCCGGTCCGCGCTGCGCCCAGATCGCTTCGAAGGCGGCCTCCACCTCGGCAAGCGTCGGCGTCGACGTCCGGCGGGCGTCGGCGAGCCAGCGGAGCAGGTCGTAAAGGCAGTCGTGAGTGCGCGAGAAGGCGGTCGGATTTCGAGCGCCGCCCAAGCCAAGCACGTGGGTGTAGAAGAAGCGGCGCGGGCATTTCTCGTAGGCGCCGAGCCGACTGTCGGTCAGCGCCCAATCCTCGGGCCAGGCGATCGCGATCGGTCCCATTGTGGAGGCACCTTCCCGAGGCGGCATCATCGCCGGTCGGGCGATCTCGCTCACACGGCCACCCGGTAGCCAATCGAGATAAGGTGACGGCGAGCGGTTGTTGCCGTTGGGCTGTTTGCGTGCAAGCGAGAGCGTTAGGTGCGTGCGCGCCCGCGACAACGCGACGAAGAAGAGACATTCCTCTTCGTGTTCGTGAGCCCGTTTGGCCTCGTCCGAGACGGACAGCGCTTGCGCGCCCTCGATCATCCCGGTTGGCGGCGGGCAGCGCTGGCCGCGATTCGAAGCCGGGAAGCTCGATTTAGTGAGACCGGGCACATGCACGGCCTCGAACTCGAGGCCCTTGCTGCCATGCACCGTCATGAGACGGACCGCGTCTAGATGCAGTGCCGCCGCCGGCACTTGGCGCAGGTCGCGCTCCTCGGCGAGCAGCACCAACTGTCGCACTCGATCGAGCGTTCGTTGGATCGGCGCGCCCGCCCCCACCGGGCTCTGCTCGCGCGCGAAGTTCAGGAACTGCCAGATGGCGACCGCGCGCATTCGTGCCGTCACCGAGGCGGCCGCCCCGTAACGGCGTGCAAGGTCGGTCCGGTCCAGCAGATAGGTCGACAAGAAGTCCCATGCCGAACTGCGCGGCGACAGCCCGGCTAGATCCGCCGCGAGCCGCGCTACCCCCTCTCGGCCGCCCGACGAGAGCCCGGGCGCGCTCGCGGCCTCGGTGAGCCCCACTAGTGCCGGCCGCTCGTCCGCGCGAAGGTGGCGCGAGACCGCTCGGACGTCCTGCAGGCTAAGCCCGTATCTCGGCATGGCGCCGACGCGCACAAGCGCATCGCCGAACGGATCGACCGTCAGGCTGAGCAGCGCTAGCAGGTCGCGGACTTCTTCGCGTTCGAAGAGGCTGCCCAGATGCAGAACCGGAATGTCGCGCGCCTCCAGCGCCGAGGCGATCTCGTTCAAGCGTTTGTTGGACCGGCAGAGCACCGCTTGGTCGCGCAGGCGAACGCCGCCCGTTTCAACGTCACGGATTCGCGCGGCGATGCCGGCGGCTTCGTCCGACAGGGTTTCGAAACGGCGAATCTCGGGCATACCCGGCCCCGCGCCCCGATCGGCCGCGAGCGCGAGCGGAAGCATGCCTTGCGACGCGCCCATATGCGGAGCGACCGCCGCGAAAGCATGAACCACTTGTTCGGTCGAGCGGTAATTGACGCCGAGCTGATCGACGACGGCGCCAGGATAGTCCGTAGAGAACCGCGCCATGTTGGCCGAGGAGGCGCCGCGAAATCGGTAGATCGACTGCCGCGAGTCCCCGACCACCCAGAGCCGCTCGCCGGCGCCGGCGACCGCTTTGAGCAGGCGCGCGCTGGCCCGGTTCACATCCTGATACTCGTCGACCAGGACATGCCGATGGCGCAGCTGCACTGCCGTCCGGATCGCTGCATCCGCTTCAAGGAGCTTTGCCAGCAACATGATCAGGTCGCCGAAATCGACCCCGCCATGACGGGTCTTGGCGTCCTCGTAGAGATCGTAGATGTCCGCGATCTCCAGGCACTTGGCGGCCGCGACCTGCCTGTCTTCATCAATGCCTGCCGCATCGCGCATCGCCAAGGCCAGCGCGCGGTAGCGCGCCGGATCGGTCATCTCGTCCTTGGCGCGCGAGATCGCCGCGACCACGTCGCGGAGCACCATCGCCGGATCCCATAGATTTCGAAAATGGATGAGCGGAAGCGTCGGCAGGATCTCCTCAAGCAGTTCGATCGCATCGCTGCGGTCGAACAGGGTGGGATTCGACGACAGGCCAAGCCGATCATGATGACGACGCACCAGATCGAGCCCGAAAGCGTGAAATGTTCCGACCCAGAGTTTAGGCACGGCCCCCGGCAGCGCGCTCGACAGGCGCTCCGATAGCTCGCCGGCGGCCCGGTTCGAGAAGGTGAGGATGAGCATCGCCGCCGGATCGATCCCCTCTGCAACCAGCGAGTTCACACGCTTGACGAGGGTGCGCGTCTTGCCGGTGCCAGGCCCCGCTTGTAGCTGGAACGGCGAGCCGCGGTGGGCGGCTGCCCGGTCCTGCGATGGGTCTGGCCGCGGCACATAGGCAGGCGCCGGCTCCGCCGCCGCGAGCTCGGACTCCGGTAAAAGTAAAGCATCGAAAAGCTGTTGGCGGACGAGCGGGATCGGCAGTCCAGTTTGGGCGGTGATCGACGTCGCGCCAAGACCCTGGGCGATGTGAAGACGTCGCGCGAGAGCGCGCGGGAGCAACAATTCGCGTCCGAAGACGTTCGCCTGAAGCTCACGGCGCTCGCGCACACCATAATCTTCGACGCGTTGCAGCCCAACGGGCGCGGCTTCGGTAGAGCGCGAAGCGTCAATGTCCGCCGCGGAGCAGGTTGCCGAGCCGGCATGGAGCCGCGCGTGTCCGAGTTCGTGCGCAACCAGCAACGCCCGCGCAGACCCGTCGCCGTTGGATTCGCAGCAGATGCTGCCGCTCTGATCGTCGTAGAGTGCGCGCGCGCCCTTCAACGCCGGATCGCCAGCCGGCAACCAGACAAGCTCGATGTCGAGGTCCGCCGCAGCCGTCTCGACCAGCGCCAAGGGATTTAGGGGATCCACACCCTTGGCCACCAGCGCCTGATGGAGGGCTGCGGCGGCGGACCGGATCGGCTCGAACGCATCCATCGATTAGAGCGCCAACAACGCGCGCTGTTGAGCCTCGCTCAAGCCAGAACTCCGAACCGCTTCCTCGAAGGTCTGGCGTCCGCCGTTGTTGGGCTTGTCGTCCGCCTTATAGAATTGTGGGCCCGCAGTACCGCCCTGGGCAGCCGCAAAGTGAGCGACTACCACATCGAGCGGCGCGCGCAGATCATCGGCGACCCGCTTTCGAAATCCAGGAGTCAGCGTGTCGGGCTCGATTTGCCGATCTCTCAGTTTGGCCACAAAGACGCTGCTAGCGTCCAGCCGCCTCGCGAACCCGCGAAAGTCCTCGCGCGAGAGTGATGCGAACGGATTTATTGCGTACGCCGAGACCGATCGATCGGTCGCAGCCGGCAGGCGCGTCGACTCCGAGACCGCATGCAGCCGGTTCTGGAATCGGCTCATGGCGCGCGAAACGGCCGGGCTCAAGATATTCGGATCAAGCGCAGCCTTGGCCGCCTCGACAACTGCTTCACCGTGCAGTGCGTCGATGGCGATCGAGATCGCGAAGTCGGTCAGTTCGCCGCCAAACTGGGGGAAACGACGTACGAGATCGTCGAGCAAGGCTGCGTCGGGGGCGTCCTTTGCGATCGACAAGGCGTAAAGCGCATCCCTTAGCTCGGGCGGGCTGGCGGTGATTGACGGGGTCATAGATCCTCCTTGAAACGGGCCAGCTTCGTCGCCGCCCGTGTCAGCCGGTTGCGAATTGTACGTCCGGTGCAGTCGCAGCGTGTCGCCGCAGTCTCCTCGGCCGGATCGTCGGACTCTTCTTGATAGCCGAGCGCGTGAACGAGGATTACCGCGTCACGTTCGTCGGGCG
The DNA here is from genome assembly GCA_964426485.1 of uncultured Sphingopyxis sp. Lineage (GTDB taxonomy): Bacteria > Pseudomonadota > Alphaproteobacteria > Sphingomonadales > Sphingomonadaceae > Sphingopyxis. Next base: position 10,593 of record CAYRQX010000093.1, read on the forward strand.
GCAGCTCTAGAATCGCATCGTGAAGCTCGGACCGGAAAACGTCGCCGTCCTGCGTCGCCGGCGAGCGGAACACCTCTGATACTCGGGCGAATACATCGTCATGAGGTTCGGGCTCGCCGTCCTGGTCGGGCTCGGGCATCTGCGCCACAAGCTTGAGCCGCCCCGTCTCACGGCGAACGACGTCGATCCGGAAGAAGCGGAAGGCGCGATTAAATTTGCACTCATAGAAGTCCAGCTCGTCGGGATTCTTGCCTGTGCCATCGCTAGCGAACATTTCGCTGAACTCGCCCAGTATGTCCTCTCGAACAGTGGCGGCTTCCGGAAGTTGCCCGTCGGGCACCTTAACAATAAGATTTGCCTCGCAGCGGGCGAGCAGAACCGGCAGCACCAGGCTGATCAGCCCTTGATCACCGGTCCGGCGCCCATGCCGGACCAAGTGAACGAGCGTCTCGGAGCGTAAATGGTCGGCGTCTTGTGGGTCGGTGATGTCAAGCCGGGCGCGAAGCGGCTGGTGGGGCAGCGTGAGAGCAGCGTCGATTTGCGTTTCAACGTCATCTGGGCGAACGAGGGGGCCGTTGGCGCCGGTTTTCTGTAATGTTCGAGCCATTATGCCCCCTTGCCTTATGCAACAGCAGTTCTGCGAGCGTTCCAAAAACCCGCTAGTCTCCGCTGATCGCGGTGGGGCCGAAAATCCGGAAAGCTGTTTTTGCTTTTTCGACGATTTCTATGCCTTGGCGCATACCACCCTGCAAATGCCTCCGAGTTGCCGTTAGCAACTTAATCGCAGCAACTGTTTGAATGTAGGTCAGCTTTTGGCGAACTAATACGGAGACTGCAACGACGGCTTGTTCACGACTGCGGGCCCGCCCATTGTTTCGCCGGAATCTTTGCTTTCCTATGTCTGGTGTCTTGAACCGGACAGGTGGCAACCGGCCCATCGCCAGTCATTGAGAGGGAAGGGCGCTTGCTTCTGTTTGAGCCGAATGAGCGTCGAAGGTCGATGCTTGAGCTCGCAATCAGGAGTAAGTCCCATGATCAAGTCGATCCCGCTGACCAAGTTGGTCCAGTCCCCTCGCAACGTCCGCCGTCACGGTGATCCAGCTGCAGATTCCGAACTGAAAGCGAGCATTGCAGCCCATGGGTTGTTGCAGAACCTCATCGTCCGGCCTGCGGCTCGTAGCAAATTCGAGGTTGAAGCTGGAGAGCGTCGCCGGTGCGCCTTGCTGGCGCTTGCCGAAGAGAAAGTCCTGCCGAAGGGCTACGAGGTTACTTGCCTCGTTCTTGAAGACGATGCGGAACTCGCAGTCGAAACGAGCCTGGCCGAAAACTTCCATCGCCTCGCGATGAACCCGGCTGACGAAGCGCAGGCGTTCGCTGCTCTGATCGACGCAGGTGCCTCGACGGAGGATGTTGCGCGCCGCTTCGGGCTGACGGTCCGCTTCGTCGAAGGCAGGCTGCGTCTTGCGACCCTCGCGCCTGTCGTCTTCGCTGCTCTGGCGACCGGCGAAATCACTCTCGATCTCGCCAAAGCTTTCGGCGCGACCTCCGACCACGAAATTC
>CAYRQX010000094.1:0-12141 GCA_964426485.1 uncultured Sphingopyxis sp.
GCGGAGCGCGGGGCCGCGGAGGTGGCGCATATGCGCGCGGAGCGCGGTGTCGAGCGAGGCGAGTCCCATGAGCATCTGGGCGCCGTTCCCGCCGCAACCCACCAGCAGGACACGAATAGCCCGATTCTCGAAGTCAGCGTGTAGATAGTGACGCGCGCGGATATCAGCTTGCATGACCATCTCCAGAGAAGGGGCTGCGCGGCAGCGGCAGGAACATCCCCCCTGCGCAAAGACGCGAGGCAGCGAGGGGACTACCGGCGTGATCAAGCCGACCGAAGACAAGCGAGATTTTGGTTGAATGTGCATCATCGACGTCGTCGGTGGCGCTGAAGAAGGCCGGTCCTGCCGCGTGACTATGAATATCACAGATCAGGTGCCAGTCGGATCGCAGGATCGGCGGGTGATAGACGAGACGCGAGGGCGTCGCCTCGTCGATTATCGGGAACTCGACTGAGAATTCCCGCGTGACCGCGTTCCAGAGGATAAACGCCGCGGACTCATTGGGTAACGCCCCACGTAGATGTTCCAATATGCGCTTGAGCAGTTCACCGGGAATCAGTCCGCACCGCAGGTCGGCCCTCGGTGTGCCGGCGCTGCCATAAGGGAGGTAGGCCGAGATTGGCGGCGTGACCCACGCATCGAGCGCGAGCCAGGGACGGCGCAGGATCAGCATGACGCCGTCGTGGCCGACCAAAAGTCCATGACCGGCACGCGCTGTCCGAAGCGCTTCGATAGCCGGCGATCGGCCTTGCGACGGGACGGGATAGCAGGGCATCGCGGCAAGCAGCGCAGCGGCTGTCGGGTCATCGGTGAGCGAAGTCATCGCCGGTTCCAGCGGGCGATCAAGGCTCCGACGGTTACAGGGGCTGGCGCAGTGCGCCGTACGTTTGGTCCTGGCTGCCGGCGCCCGGCGAAACTGAGAGGTTTGAGACGGCCGACCGGGAAGCGCTTCGCGCCGCGCGCGGCGAGGTCGTCCCAGAGCCGGATGAGTCCTCCCTTGCCGGTAACAGTGCGTTCCTGCCCGGGATTAGGATGCGTCGACCAGCTTTCGAATACAGCGCGCTCAAAGTCCGGGATGGAGGCGATGCTAAGCGATCCGGGCCTGGGGATATTGCCCCAGCATAGCTGTCCGCCGACGAACACATTAAGAATAGGTGAGTGCAACAACCGCGTCTCGGCCGTCGGGCGTGCATTCGTCGGCAGGGCGTAGACGCCGAGGCCCGATCGGGTGGCGACGAACAGATGCGCGGGATAGGGCACAGGTACGATGTTCCTTTCGTGCAGGACACGGAGCCCGTCAGGCGGAGATGATAGTGCGAACCAGGCCGGGCGCACCTGCGGGGGAACCCACCAGGCGAGCATATCGGCGTGGGCGACCAGCATGTTGTCGGGAAGAAGCTCGGGCGCCACGCTCCGTCCAAGCGCTTCGGTCCATTGCCGCAAATGCGCACGGGTGAGCGGCACGCCGGCCGCGATCGTCGGATGGTCTTCGTGGGTCTGGTCGACCGCATGGATGCTGGCGAAGGCGCAATCGTCCTGTGTCGACGCGCCATAGGCTTGAGGGATTCGGGATCCCTGGTTCCGGTAGAGCAGGATGGCGTTCGTCAGGATCATGCCGCCGCTCGTCGCTTCGAAATGGGTGCTGTGGTCAGGCATAATGCGCCTCACAATGTGGTTGGATCGAGCCGGATCAGGTCTTGGGCGGCAACGAGGAACTGCGCGCCGAGCCGCAGGGAGGTGAACCAGTCGTCGATGCGATCGGCCGCCGACAGTGGACAGATCCCGGCGATGTCCATGAAGCCCATCTCCATGCCGTTACGGGCGATGTCGTCGAGTTCACGGGCGAATTGCTCGAAGGGCACGAGCGTCAACGGCGGCAGAGAGGAACATTCCTCATAGCCCGGGATGTAATCCTGGATGATCTCGAAATCGCAGTTCCAGGCATTGCGTGCGCTCTCAAGACCCCCGAGCGCCTTGGATGTCCGTCCGAGTGCGTTCAGCCTGCGGCGTAGCGCGCCCGGCAGTCGCTTCGATGGCGCCGCATTGGCTGCGATCATCCACGCAGGCCGCCGAGCGTTCATCTCCGAGGGCAGCACCATATTTTCGAGATCGTCGGCATCTGCGCCGTGATAAGCGATCAGGCTCTGGCGGGCAGCGTCGTCTTCGGTTTCGCCATCCCAATAGTACATCGCGATCTCGTCGAAGAGGAATGGGTAGCCGTAGATGGGCAATACTCGGCCAAGGTTCCGTTCCAGCGCCCGATAAGCAGCGGCGCGCCAGGCAACAGGCGCATCGCCGGTTTCGATCCAGCCGAGATCGATCTGCCCCAGGCTCTCACAGATAATGGCAATCGCGGGTGGACCGCCCTGCTCGCCGCCTTGAAGGACGACGACGCGCAGATCGACCAGATCAACGGAATTGAGGACGTCGAGCACGGTAGCGTCGAAGACCCGCTCGATATGCCGACGCGCGGCCGGACGGGTGAGCGTCCGCATCGTTTTTTCGAGCGACAGAGCCCACCGGCCGACCAGTTCGTGATGGGGACCCAGCGGCTGGTCGAAGAGAACGGGAACGTCAGTAGAGAGCACGACCGACGTGCCGGCGAGGTCAGCCGAGCGGCGGCAGACGCAGAGCGGATGGGGGTTGGAGGGGCTCTCGGACTTCGCCCGGACCGCTATCCGGGGGGAGCGCGATCTTGGCGTGGAGGGTCCGGCTCGCGGCGCTGCAGGCAGGCCGGGTAAAGCTGGGCGTGTCGCCATCGTCAGCCTCGATCCATTGGCACAATGTCCTGTGTTGTGTGGGCGGTATAGGGGTTCCGGCACGCCGCGCCATGGTCAGCCCTTGGTGCCGACGGCACGGCGATATTCGGTGATATGGGCGCCCCCAATAATGCCGGTATCGACCATCTCAGCGTTGAGGATCGCCGGGTAGAGCGTGGCATGATAGGTACGCAGGGCGTTGCGGTCGTCGGCGAGATGGGGCGGCACCGGCAGGTCGATGCCGTCATATCGATAGGCCCGGGTGAGATGATTGATCTGCATGGCAAGCCTCGTTGGCAATGGTGTTGGAAAAATCGGGCGGCTGTCTCACCAGAGGCTGGCGGGTTCCTCGGCCGTGGCGTCGGCTGGCGGATTATTCGCTGCTGATGCTTTCACGGGCGTGGCAGGCACGGCCTGTTTGGCCGCCGCGGTGTTCGGCTTCGCGGCTTGCGCAGCGGCGGTCCGCGCAAGCTCGGCCGCCTGGCGTTGCTCGGCGATCTGGTCGGCGAGTGTTTTGCGCGAGGCCATAAGCTGCCCCAATGCGCCATCTGCGCCTCGTCCGAGTTCCGCATCGATTTCTGCGGCGCTCGCCGTGATCGAGATCGGGCGGGCCTCGCCGGTTTCGAGATTTTGGGCCACCCCTGCCACCTTGCGGGGCATAATGGTTAGAGTGACGGTGTCGTCGGGGCCTGCGACGAGATCGAAGCCGAGCGAATAGTGGCTTAGCAGCGGAAGCAGGCTGGTAATCAGCATGATATCTGTCCTTCTCGTGAAAATGCAAAAGCAGATCAGGCGGCGAGCTTTGAGGGCACCGCAGGAGCGGCGTCGCCCGGAGGTGGTCCATATCGTCCATCGAGCGTCATGCAGCTCGGCAGGCGTCCCGCCCATTTGAAGCCGATGGGGCCGAGCATACCGGCGATGAGGTCGGACTTTTTGCCCCCCAGCCGTTTGGCGAACGCCTTTTCGCCCATATGCGCGATCAGGCCGCATTCGCGAGCGATGAACCTCAGTTCATCCTTGGTGTATCGCTCAAGAAAAGCCTTATCGACCTGCCAGGTGGCGCGCAGATCGACGTCGAAGGCGCGGGCGAGGTCGGCAACATGTTCGAAATTTACCACGTCCTTGGCATAGGCCGCGCCGATCGCCGACAATATGGTGGCTGCCTGGGCTTCCTCGAGTTCGCCGATCACCGTGATTTTGGCGCGATAATCGAGGCCGGGGAATGCGGCGTCGACCAGCAGGCCCGAGCGCGCCTTGAGGGTTTCCGCCTTGATCTGCGGCAACGTGCCCGACATCGCGGCAACCAGGATCGCACTCTGGGCATGCGCGCTATTGCCCGCAAGCGCCCTTGCAACCGCAGTGCGCCACATGGCTTCGCGCAGTTCGACGGTACGGTCTGCGATCGATTTGGCGGTGACAGTCGATTTGGACGCCGTCGGCGCGCTATTCGCTTTGCCGGCCGCGACGGACGGGGCAGATGCGACCATCCGGCTTCTTACTGGAGAGCCGGTCCCATCGCCTGACATCTCCTTGCCGTCGCCCCTAGCTTCATTGATGACGTCGTCCTGCTCTTCATCGTCAGCGTCATCGTCTGCATCATCATCTTTCACACGGCGCACCGCCGCCCGCGCGGCCTTGTCGGCGCGTTCCTGTTCCTCGAAGCGGAGCATTTCCGCCGACTGGGTCTTGAGTTCGAAGCATGCCGCGTTGGTGCAGTGGCCATCGTCGATATGGGTCTCGAAGAGCGCCCGCTGCGTTGCCGAATTGAACGGGCAGGTCATGCATTCGCTCTTGTCGAAACTGGCGCTGGCGAGAACCTGCGTGACGCGCATCAGCAGGTCGCGTGTCTTGCTCACGTCCAGGCCGGAGCTCAGGATCGTATCGAGCGCCTTGTCCTGCTTGTCAGCGGGCACGGCGGCGAGCAGTTCGGCATGGCCGACCTTGATCCGGCGTTCGTCGAGCGCGCGCTTGACGGTATCGGAGAGGTTACCCAGAGCAAGACGGCGGTCGAGCTTGGCTTTCGACCAGCCGAGCCGGCGCGCGGCTTCGGCCCGATCGTCCTGGCAGGCCGCGAGCACGCGCACGGCGGCATCGGCCTGCTCGGTTTCCGATGCGTCGTCGCGCACGTCGTTTTCGTCGATCGCTGCCTCAAGGGCTTCCTGATCGGTCATCTCTCGGATGACGACGGGAATTTCGCCCTCAGGCCCGAAGGCTTCCAAGGCCGCCCGGTAGCGACGCCCGCCTGCGACGATGAGATAGCTGTCGCTCGCATCCTTGGTCGGACGAACCAGTATCGGCTGGAGCATTCCGCGCAGGCGCAGCGACGCGACGAGCTCGTCATGCTTCGTGCTGTCGAAATAACGGCGGGGATTATATCCGACGGAGATGTTAGCGAGTGGCAAAGTCGTGATGGGTGGGGGCGATGCGGCGATGAGGGCAGAGAGCCCTGTTCCCAGACGCTGGGTGCGATTGCGGGTCATGAGTCGGACCGAACGGTGGCGGAACGGCTGAGGCCGGGAATGCGCGGGTTGTCATAAACGCTGTTTACGGACATTTGCAGCGCCTGCTGGCGGGCGCTGAACCAGGTCGAGGCGGTGACCGCGTAGGTCTGGCTGGCAAAGTGCTCGCCGTCGCTGAAGAAGGCGACGTCCACGGCAAAATCATTCAGGCAAACATCGGATTGGGCGCGCATCGCCTTATCCTTTCATGAGCGATAGCCGCCCCGGTCGTAGACCGGAGCGGGCGTTGGAGGAGAAATTCGGGAAATCCCAAGCCGGACGTCAGAGCGCCTGTTCGAGCAGCTTCCTGGCCTTGCCCTCGAGTTCGAGGCGGCTGTCCTGATGGGGTTTTGAACGTGCCACAGCGGTGATGCCTTGCACGAAATCGTACAGGCTTTCCGGGGGATGCCCCTCCTCCGCCATTACCGTCTGGATGATCTTCGTCGTCTCGGCCTTGGTGAAGCCGCGGCGGCGCAGGAAAGTATCGCGGTCCTCATCCTTGCGCGCGACGATGCGTTCCCGCGCGGCCTTGATCCCGGTGATGAAATGCTGCGGCGAGGAGTTCGCGAAATGCTCGAGCGCGGGCGCAGCCTGGTGAGAGAAACGGGCGGCCGCGAATTTCGAGTGACGGATGTTCACCTCCTCGAAATTCTCGACGCCCCACAGGCACCTATTGGCGCAAACTCCTCGTAGGTAGAAGGTCGCGATGCCGAGCGTTTTGGAGCCGACCTCGGAGTTCCACGCGTAAAATCCGCGAAAATAGAGATCGGGATCGCCGTTGGGCAGCTTACCAGCCTCGATCGGGTGCGTGTCGTCGACCAGAAATACGAACACATCCCTGTCCGAGGCGTAGAGCGTCGTCGTATCCATGGTGATGTCGACGAAGGGGTTATAGGTCATACTGCCCCACTGGATCGTTCCGGGCACCTTCCAGCGTGTGTCACCGACACCGTCGCCGGCGAAAGCCATGATCGCCTGCACGAGTTCATGGTCGAAAATACGGCCATACTCGCTGCCAGTGGCGGCGCGCAGTTCGGTGCGGCCATCGTCGGTCTGAAGCAGTTTCACCTGTTCGCCGCGATGGGTGATGAGGCCGTGTTGCAGGTTGATCCCGGCCAGAGCGGCGGGAAGCTGGCGTAGATAGGAGGCCGGCGCACCGACGAGGCTGGATATCTGGCCGAAGGACCAGTTGGGCGGTGCGACAGGCCGTCCATCCCCCGGCGCGATCAGCATCAGCCGTTCGGGATTGTCGCTCCTGGCTTCGACCCGGATCGCGCGACTTTCGACGATGCGCGTGGTCGAGTGATCGGCGCGGGCGCGAACGCTGTCATAAAGACTGGAAAGCGAGAGAAATTTCTCGTCATCGGGCCGTGAGAACCATTCCGAGGATACGCGGCCGCTGCGGCCACCGCGCGACACATCGATGTGATAGGGTGCGGACACGGGGGGCGTGTCATTCAAGCGGGCAAGGCTCGCCATGGGAACCATCTCCTGGAGCTAGAGGGGCAACGGGCCGATCCACGTCTCCCGTCACATTCCTGCCCCTCCCTTCCCTTTCCGACATCTTGGGATCCTGGCTTCGCAATGACCTGATTTGGCGCTAAGATAGCGACCGCGTTCCAACCCTCCTTCTGGCTCATCCATTGATCGCCAGGAGGTGCTACTAGTGAAAACGTTCGGAATATTGGCCCGGCTGACGCGGGTGATGCTGTCTGCGGGCCTGGGTACAAGGCGAGGCTTGGTACAAGCGTTCGGCCTGGAAGCCGTCGTGATCGCGATGGGCGTCGTCGGCCCCTATGCGCTGAAGCTGTTGATCGACGCGCTGGACGGACCGACGGGATCGCCCCTGCAGTTGCTCCTCACCATCCTGCTGTTCGTGGGATGCTGGGCCGGTGCTTCCATCGTCGAAACGGCCAGGCTCGCCTGCACCGCGGAAATGGTCGAGGCGCTGACCCTGCACTTCACGACCCGGGCGCTTGCCGCCGCCTTGCCGGAGATCACGGCGGCGCGGGACAGTCAGAGCGGGCGGGTACCCGGCATGCTGGAGCGGCTGCCCTATAGCCTGACACTGGTCGTGGAAGGATTGATCTGGCGGCTCGGGCCGGTCTTGCTGCAGGCTATCGCCAGTCTTGCGGTGATCGCCAGCCTGATCCAGCCTCGTTATGTGCTGGTACTGTCGCTTACGCTTCTGGGATTCGTCGGCGCGACCTGGATCGGGGCCAGACGCCACCGCGTGCACGCGGACGCGACCAATGCGGCGGCATCGCATGTGTCCCGCACGATCGGTGACATCGTGCGCAATGCCCGCCGCGTGGTGCTCAACGGCGCTCTGGATCGTGAACTGCGTTATGCCGGCGATATATTGAGGGCGAAACGACAGGCCACCGCCAGCATGTACCATTCACTGACCGTCATGGCGGCGCTGCTATTCTGCATTGTCGGCGTCGGGCTTGTGGCGCTGTTGATGCTTGCGGGCCTTGATGTGGGCAAGGGACGCATGACCGCAGGCGACTTCGTCCTGTTGCAGACCTATGCCTTTCGGCTGACTGTTCCGCTGAGCGCGCTGGGTTATATCCTCGCGCAGTCTGGTGTCGCGATCGCCAACATCCGCGATGTCCTGGCATTCACGAACGCCCATGAAGTGCCGAGCACCCCGCAGCCCGGTCCCACAGGTGCTGCGGATCTGACGGTAGAAGACGTCAGCTTCTGCTACGGCGACAACATGCCGGGTATTAACGGCATTTCGCTTTTTATCCCGGCGGGCCGCTTCGTCGCGATCGTCGGCCCCAACGGCTCAGGCAAATCTACCCTTGCTCAGCTGCTGGCCGGCGTGCTCACGCCCGGCTCGGGGAAAGTCGAGATTGCGGGGGTCGATATCGCGACGATCCCATGGGAAGCGCGTCACCGCCATATTCTCTATGCGCCGCAATTCATCGGCCTGTTCAACCGATCATTGCGGGAGAACATCCTCTATCCCCCGGCGAACCAGTCGATCCACGATGTCGAGAAACTGCTTAACGTCTGGCGTTTCTATGAGCCGGGGAGACCAATCGACTTCGAGATGGAATTGGGAGAGCAAGGCGAGCGCCTGTCCGGAGGTCAGATTCAGAAGCTGGAGCTCGCGCGGCTGGCCGGTGTGGAAGTGCCGGTCCTTATCCTCGATGAAAGCACGTCTGCGCTCGATCCGTCCAGTGAGGCGAGTGTGATTGCGAGATTGCGGAGCCGGGCCAGGAGTGCGACGACGTTGATCATGATCACCCATCGCCTCGCCACAGCGAAGGCCGCCGATCAGGTTCTCTTCATGCGCGGCGGGCGGCTGGTTGGCAGCGGAACGCATGGTGAATTGATGCAGCGATGCGACTCTTACCAAGCTCTCTGGCGCGCTCCGCAAGTGTGAGCTTAGCCGACGCCTGTCCCGGTCACATCTTGCATATTTTACAAATTGGCGTATCTGTTTAACGCAAAGGAGTTCCCCGATGACAACGAGGCACGAAGATCATCTGTCCCAGCGACATGAAGCAGTCGTGGCCGCCGCGAAGGCGGCAGGTTTGCTTTCGGGCACGAACAGCGCGGTCGGCGCCCGGGTCCCGCGCGAACTCATCGATCGTGCCAAGATGCGCAGCGGCATCGCCTCAACCACCGATCTCGTCGAATATGCGCTTGCCAAAGTGGCGCTGGAGGATGATTTCGGGGCCAGGCTCGTGAGCCGGAAGGGCTCGGTCCCGGCAGATATCGCGCTTGGGATTTGACCGCAAGGCGTCGCTGCGCCGGATCAGGCCGCAGCGATCGGCAGCAAAGCTGGCCCGGCGGCGCGAAGAGGAACTGCCGCTTGTTCATAAAGCAACTGTTGTAGGTCGCGAGCTTCTGCTCGACACCTGCGTCTATATCGATGTGCTTCAGGGCAAGACGCCTGCGCAAGCGGATCGGTTACTGGAAAACCGGATCGTCAATCACTCCTGTGTGGCGCTTGGCGAAATGACCCATCTGATGGGCGCGCTCGATCCGGCGGACAGGCGCACGGCTGCGGTTCTCAAGACGCTGGGGCGGACAATCGATGATATTCCCGAACATCGTCTGACCATACCATCCTCGCGGGTGTTCGCCGAGGCCGGCATGTTGGCAGGATTGGTAACGCGCCTGTCCAGCCAGCCGCATTCGATCGCGCTGCTTAATGATGCTGTTCTGTTTCTTCAGGCTGCTGCGATGGGTTGTGATCTGCTGACCGGTAACCGGCGCGATTTCGATTTTATGGATCAACTTGTGCCCGGAACGGGCGTCATCCTGTACTGATTAGTGGATGACCAACAATATTTACCCCCTCGTCGCGCAGAGCCGAATACACGTCCTCACTGTACAAGCGCGCGGTCTGACCGGCGTGGTCCCAGAAATGGGTTTCGGCACTTAGCCGTGCGGCGATCCAGAGCCCGGTGTCCAACCTGCGTCCTGTGCCTATGGCTGTCGATAACCCAGGCGGCGAAGACTCAAATCGGATCCTCCTGATCCCTTCGGTACCATATTGACTTGCGGTCGCCCGCCGGGTCGAACGACATAGAGCGGATTTCCGCAATGGATCATCAAGGGGACTGAAGTTTGAGTGCAGAAAAGGCTCGCCCCTATTTTCAAAATTCGATCGCGCAACTGGAGACTATTTTCCGGACCTCTCAGTCGGACCCGGATATCCTTCGTCTTCTTGACCATGAACTGAGTTTTCGTACGACGGATCGGGCAGCGCGCTTGCGCGCCGGCATTGCAAACGCCCTTGCGACGGAGCCGGCGAGCAAAGCGCCACCTGGCAAAGCACCCGAGCGCTCCGAGGCGCGATCTTCGCGCCAGCCGAGCACGGCCCCTGACCCGTTCGCTGGCAAAGCAGCGCCATCCTCTATTGCATCTTTGCCGCCCATTCTGGCGTTTGGCGATTTGCCTTCTGTCGCAACGCCGGACCATGACAATATGGCAGCCGGCATGCTCGCAGCCTGGACCGCTTTGGAAGCACTGTCGCCCCAGACCTATAGAAGGCCTGAAGACCTTGCTTCCGGCGATCGCAGCTGTGTCGCCGATCTCTCGCGAGGGCAGGTTCCTTGGGGCAAGGGTGAACGGTCGCGCCCCAAGCGGCAGCTCTATTATCAGGTGATCCTCGGCGCGATCCCGATGGATCGTGCGACCGAAGATCTGGTCAAGGCCTTCGGCGCAGATGAAGAGCGGAGCACGCGGCAGCGGGAGAAGGCCGCGATCGGCGCGGTCCTGGTTGACAAGAACGGCGTCCTCCTTGAGGACAACAGCATCTCGGTCTCAAGCTTCGCCTGGGCGCTTCCCTTGGCGCTCAAGCTGAAGCTGGGCGCGCTCGGTGCATGGCCTCGCATCGAGCCGCGGATCATCGGGGCGCTCGAGAATATCCTGCGCCGAACAGACGATGCCGGAAACCCGGTCCCTGTGGAGCTCGCGACGATCGACCAGGCGCACCGCTGGCTCGTTGCCCAGTTCGGCCTTCCCGCTGTTCTCGTAGAGCCGCCGAGCTTTGCCTTGCGGGTGTTCCACTATTTCAAAGCGAGAAATCCGCCCGAAGTCTCGCTACTCAATTCCTTTTTCATGGGCGACCTTTCGAAGGCGGTCGATCTGTGCGCGAAGGGAGAGCTACCCGGCGGCCTTCGTCAGTATCTGGGTATGGATGCGCCCAGCAGGACGATCGACCTGTTCTCGGACACCGACGCGCTCGAAGCGGCCGTGGCACCGGCCAGGACGCCCGCGGCGCGCTGGCCGAGCCCTGGTGGGCATCCCCTGGTCCTGCTGCAGCAGGCCGCTGTCAATCTCGCCCGTTCGGCACTGGCCGACGGCGGAGGCGTGATCGCCGTTAATGGTCCTCCTGGAACCGGGAAGACCACCCTGCTTCGCGACATCGTTGCCGCAACCGTACTCGATCGCGCGATGGCGATGGCGTCGTTCGACGACCCTGCAAAGGCCTTTACGCCTTCAGGAGAGCGACAGGCGTTCGGTCCCAAAGCCTTCTTTCATCTCTATGTGCTGGACCCGTCGCTCAAGGGACATGAAATGCTGGTCGCCTCCAGCAACAACAAGGCGGTGGAGAATGTCAGTCGTGAGCTTCCGGCAGCCAAGGCCGTTGGCCGTTCGACCGACGACATAAGCTATTTCAAGTCCATCAGCGACCTCGTCTACAGCCCCCGTGCGTCGACCGAGGACGACGATGGTCCCGCCGTTCCGATGGAGCCCGCTGACACCTGGGGCCTGATCGCGGCCGTGCTGGGCAACGCGCGCAACCGCGCTGCCTTTCAGCAGAGCTTCTGGTGGCATGAGGACTGGGGGTTTCGCACCTATCTCAAGGCCGCCAAGGGGGACCCGGTCGTTCAGGAGATCAAGGATCCCGAGACCGGCAAGATCATCGAGCGCCGCACCCCGCCGGTTGTGCTCGCCGAGCAGCCGCCCTCGCCCGCATTCGCCTTGAGAAACTGGTACAAGGCGCGCGACCGCCTGCTCACACTCAAACAGACGGTAGACGGGCGATTGGCGGCGCTGGAAGCCGTCCGGATTCTCTGCGTTCGGCTGGCGGAAACCCGAAAGGCGATCGCGAGGGACGAAGCGGAACTCGCGCAGACGCGCTCGCGTCGTCCGGACCTTGAGGCCGACCGCGCCAATCGGCAGATCGACGTTGAGAACGCCGCGCGCGTCCATGGCGAGCGGAGCGCCGCGATTGCGGCACATCGCACCGAACGGCCCGTCTTCTTCTCACGCTTGTTCCGCACGGCCCGATGGGCGGCCTGGACCTCCACCCAGGCACCTCTGGTCGCGGCCCAGGCGCAAGCCCGGACAGCCCTACCAGCGCGTTGACGAAGTCGGTGTGATCTGATTCAGCCTGGATACGGAAAGAAGGC
>CAYRQX010000095.1:0-11317 GCA_964426485.1 uncultured Sphingopyxis sp.
ATCCGCCCAACTGAAACGGATGGAGCGAGAAGTTGCCGAGCCGGCGCGAAACGTCAGACGCGCCGGACCGCCGCCCCCCAGGTGAAGCCGCCGCCCATCGCCTCGAGCACCACCAGATCGCCGCGTTTGATCCGCCCGTCGCGCACCGCAAGGTCGAGCGCAAGGGGAACAGAAGCCGCGGACGTATTGGCGTGCTGGTCGACGGTCAGCACGACGCGCTCGGCTGGTAAACCCAGCTTTTTCGCGGTCGCGTCGATGATCCGCTTGTTCGCCTGATGCGGCACGACCCAGTCGATCGCCTGGGCCGACAGGCCGACTTCGGCCATCACTTCTCCCAGCACCGAGGCGAGGTTGGTGACGGCATGGCGGAACACTTCGCGGCCCTGCATCCGGACATGGCCGACCGTCCCGGTCGTCGACGGACCACCGTCGACATAGAGCATATCTGCGTATTTTCCCTCGGCATGCAGACGCGTTGCGAGGATGCCCTGATCGTCGTCGACATCCTTGGCCGACAGGACAATCGCGCCAGCGCCGTCGCCGAACAGGACGCAGGTCGTGCGGTCTTCCCAGTCGAGAATGCGGCTGAAGGTTTCCGAACCGATCACCAGTGCATGTTTCGCCGCGCCGGTGCGGAGCATCGCGTCAGCGACCGACACCGCATAAAGGAAGCCCGAACAGACCGCCGCGACGTCGAAGGCGATGCAATCGGGCACGCCGAGCAGCGCCTGCACCTTGGTGGCGCTCGCCGGGAACGTATTATCGGGGGTCGCGGTGGCGACGATGATCAGGCCGACGTCCGACGGCTCCAGCCCCGCGGCCGCCAAAGCCTGTTTTGCCGCATCGGCGCCAAGCGTTGCCGTCGTCTCGTCGGGTTCGGCGATATGGCGGAAACGGATACCCGTGCGTTCGACGATCCATTCGTCGCTGGTATCGACGCGCTTGGCGAGTTCGGCGTTCGAAACGCGCGTGCGCGGCAGCGCCGAGCCGGTGCCGGCCAATATGGCGCGCAGGGTCATGCCGCGGCGCCGCTACGGAAATTTGCGAGATCTTCGGTCACCTGACGCGTGATATCCTTTTCGACCAACTCGGCGCAAAGATGGACGCAATTGGCGACCCCCTTCGCATCCGCGCTGCCATGGCTTTTGAGCACCACGCCGTTGAGGCCAAGGAACACCGCGCCATTGTGATTGTTGGGATCGAGGTGATGCTTGAGCAATTCGGTCGCGGGCCGCGAGATCAGGAAGCCGATCTTCGAGCGCGTCGAGCTGGTAAAGGCGCGGCGGAGCAGGTCGGTGACGAAACGCGCCGTCCCCTCGATCGTCTTGAGCGCGATATTGCCCGAAAACCCGTCGTGGACGATCACATCGACATCGCCGCGCGACAATTTGTCGCCTTCGATAAAGCCGGTGAACTCCATCGGCAGCCCGTGCGCCTCGCGCAGCCGCGCGGCGGCATCGCGAATCTCGTCGGTGCCCTTCAATTCCTCGGTGCCGATGTTGAGCAGCGCGACGCGCGGACGTTCCAGCCCCATCGCGGTGCGCGCATAAGCCGCGCCCATCACCGCGAACTGGATCAGGTTATTGGCATCGCAATCGGTGTTGGCGCCAAGGTCGAGCATGACGACGTCATTGTCGCCCAGCGTCGGCAGCAGCGCCGCGAGCGCCGGCCGGTCGATGCCCGGCATCGTGCGCAGCGCCAGCTTCGCCATCGCCATCAGCGCGCCGGTGTTGCCCGCCGACACGGCGCCGCCGGCATCGCCGCGCTTCACCGCGTCGATCGCCAGCCCCATCGAGGTGCTTTTCGCCTTGCGGATCGCCTGGCTCGGCTTGTCCTCGCCCGTCACCACGCCGTCGGTGTGGATGATATCCGACGCCGCGCGCAGATTGGGGTGATTTTCCAGCGCCGCCTTGATCTGCACCTCGTCGCCGACGAGGATGAAGCGGAGGCCGTCGTGCTTGTGGCGCGCCATCGCGGCGCCGGCGAGCATCATGCGCACGCCGACGTCACCGCCCATCGCATCGATTGCGATTCGCGGTGTCAGTGCCATTTAATGCCCTCCGGCCTGATTTTTACGCGCCGACCGACACCACTTCACGGCCATTATAGTGGCCGCAGGCGTTGCAAAGATTGTGCGGGCGCTTCAGCTCGCCACAATTGGGGCATTCCTGAAAGGCTTCGACCTTCAGGCTGTCGTGGCTGCGACGCATGCCGCGCTTCGAGGGCGAGGTTTTTCGCTTGGGAACGGCCATGATATTTCCTGCATTCTTAAAGTGTGTGTCACGAATCGGCTACCCGGATTTGTCACCCCGTCGCCGGAAATGACTGGCCCGCCCGCCGTGCGAAGGCTTGTTCCTGTCCAGTTTTGACAAGAAAATCTTCCGCCGGAGGGTGCCTCAACGCCAGATGGTGTCGGGTGCCGGATCGGGCGGGGCTATAGCGTTTTTGCCCGCAAAGGCAAGCCCATTGCGTCCATCTTCGCACAGGCTTGCCGCCCCGGTCCGGGGATGCCACACCCTGCCCGCTGCCGGCAAGCGAAACGCGCCGGTCCATAAGGGGGAAACCAGATGATAATCTTGCCGATCAGCCTGACGATCGCCGCCGGGGCGGCGCTGCTCAACCTTTGGCTTTCGGTGCGCGTCGGCCGCGTCCGGACGAAGGAAAAGGTTTCCATCGGCGACGGCGGCAACGAGTCTTTGACGCGGCGGATGCGCGCGCACAGCAATTTCGTCGAAAACACGGCCTTTGTGCTGATCCTGCTCGCATTGGTCGAGCTGGGCCTCGGCTCGTCGATCTGGCTGTGGGGCGTCGGTGCGCTCTACCTTGTCGGCCGCATCCTTCACGCGCTCGGCATGGACGGGATGATGTGGGGCCGCATGGTCGGCACGATCATCACCATGGTGACGCAACTCGGCCTCGCGCTCGGTGCGCTCACGATCGTCTATCTGACGCCGACGAGCGTGACCATGACCGAGATCGTCGAAACCGACGTCGCGGCGCCGCGCTGATCTTTTCCCCTCCCGCTTGCGGGAGGGGGACTTAGGTGCCCAGCGCCATATCGCCGACAAACGGGTTCGTCCGCCGTTCATGCGCGAAATTGCTGTGCGCGCCATGTCCGGGCAGGAAAGTCGTATCGCCGCCGAGCGGCCACAATTTCTGCGTGATCGAATCGAGCAGCTGCTGGTGATTGCCGCGCGGGAAATCGGTACGCCCGATCGACCCCTGGAAAATCACGTCGCCGACGATAGCGAGCTTCGACGGCGCGTGGTGGAACACGACATGGCCCGGCGTGTGCCCCGGACAGTGGATGACATCGATTATGAGCTCGCCGACAGTCACCGTATCGCCGTCGACCAGCCAGCGATCGGGCTCGAACACCTCGCCGACCATGCCGAACCGCGCGCCATCCTCGGCAAAAGCCTCGATCCAGAAACGGTCGTCCTCGTGCGGCCCCTCGATCGGCACGCCCAGTTCCTTCGCCAGCATCCCCGCCTGCCCGCAATGATCCATATGGCCATGGGTGACGAGGATCTTCTCGACCTCGACCCCGGTCTGCCGGACCGCATCCTTCAGCTTGTCGAGATCGCCGCCGGGATCGATAAAGGCCGCCTTGTTGGTCGCGGTACACCACAACAGCGTACAATTCTGCTGGAAAGCGGTGACGGGCACGATCGCCGCGCGCATCGGAGGATTAGGAGCGTTCATGCCGCCCGATGTGGGGAAATGCGCACCGATTGGCAAGTCCGCGCCTCAGCGCAGCGTCATCGTGTCGCCTTCGACGTTCACCGCCGCGAGTTTCGAAAGGAAGCTCTGCCCGAGCAACGACACGCCCATGTCGGCGTCGATGACCGCCGCCTGGACCCGGC
This sequence comes from uncultured Sphingopyxis sp., assembly GCA_964426485.1. GTDB lineage: Bacteria > Pseudomonadota > Alphaproteobacteria > Sphingomonadales > Sphingomonadaceae > Sphingopyxis. Next base: position 3,867 of record CAYRQX010000095.1, read on the forward strand.
GCACCTCGATTCCCTCGACCTCGACACTGTCGAGCATCACCATCCGCATCGGCACGACACCGCCCGCGGTGCTCGCGCTGCCGCCAATCGGAAGATCGTCGACGTTGATCCCGATCGCCTCGGCGTCGCGGCGGGTCAGGGCGACGATCGACGCGCCGCTGTCGACAAGCATGCGAATGTTCCGCCCTTCGATCTCGGTATCGGCATAGAAATGCGAATCGCCTGATCGGCCAAGCAATACTTCGCTCGGCCGCCCCGAATGGCCGCTGGCTTCGGCGGCGGCCAAGGATCGGTCTTTGCGAAGCTTGTGCGTCGTCCAATTGTCGTGATTGCCCGGAACGACGTTCGACGTTTCGACGGCGTCATGGGACGAAGACCGGCTGGCGATCCCCGCCACGCCGACCGCAACCGCCGCGATCACCGCAGCCAACCCGAGAAAACGCCCCAACATGCGGCGCTTTTCGCAGAAGAGGGTTGGGGATTGGTTAAGCGGGCTCGCGCTGTTCGATGAACGCGCGCCACGTCGGCGTCTGGCCGCGAATGCTGTACGCGATCCGCGCGCAGGCATAGGAGCGGCCCGGCCGATTGTCGGCCTCGATAGCGGTCGCAGGCCATGATCCGGTGCCATCGCCGCCCGCGGACCAGCATATCAGCGCCTCGGCTTCCTCGCCTCCCTCGATCGCGGCGCGTTCGTCGGCGCTCAGCGACGCGGGCGCTTTCCACCCAAGGATCGCGCGATAACCAGAACCCTTTGAGAAGAGCGCGGGCAGGAACGGGCTGCCCCGATCGCTGAGCAGCCGCTTGACGCGATCGCGGTCGGCGGCGGACAGCCATTGCCCGCCAAGCAGCGGCGCCCACTGCGCCTCATCGCGCGACCGAAGCGCCGTTACCAGTTCGTCCGCGGCGGCCGCAAAGCGCGGCGTCCATGCCGAATCCGCTGCGAGCGGCACGAGCGGGGACGAAGGCTGCGCCTTCTCGGGTTCGGTCGGCAACAACGACGTCGGGGCCGCGACCACGGGCGCCGACAGGGCGAAAGCGGCGACGAACGCCGACGAAATCAGCAAAGCGCGCATGCCCGGCAGTCTAGCAGCAAAGGCTGCAGCTGTCATGAACCGACCGCGAGCCCTTCGCGCATCCAGGGTGGGGCGGCCGTGGCATCGATACCTTCGACCCGGCGATGCTCGACCGACCAGCCAAGCGCGGGATAGGCGATCACCTGCCGTTTTTCGTCAGCCTCGGCGAGCGGCACGACAACCAGCCGCCGGTTCACCTTCTGCCGCCAATTCATCCGCGCGGTATTTTCCTGCCCGACGTAACAGCCCTTGGTGAAGCTGACGCCGTTCAGCTCGATGGCATTGCATTCGAGCCAGAGCGTCGTGCCGTCGCCAAGTTCGGCGCGGCCCTCGGTCACGCCGAGCGAGAGCCGGTGCGCACGCCACGCAGCGTCGGCGCCCTCGCCGTCGCCGTCGCCGGCGGGCGCCAGCCAGCGCTGGCCAAGGTCGGGAAGCCGCGGATCGACGGCGCCAAGGTCGCCTTCCTTTGCCCAATGGACCGCCAGGCCGGGCTCGATCGCGATCGTGATCGCGCGGCGCAGCCGATAGAGCGTCAGGCGCTTCGCCAGCGCCTCGGCGGCGTCACGCTCGCAATCGATGAGCACATCTTCCTCATCGCCCCAGATCAGGAAATCGAACAGCGCCTTGCCCTGCGCGGTCAGCAGCGCCGCCCACACCGGCAGATGGCCCGACGTGTCGTTGGTGACCAGCCCTTGCAGGAAGCCGCGAACATCCTCCCCCGACAGACGAATGAGCGAGCGGTCGTTGAGGGTGGTATTGATCATGACGATAATCTAGGGACGCGGCAGCCAAAACCAAGCATCCATTTCTTCGCGAGACCCGCATGACCGACCGCCTGACGATCCGCCGCCCCGACGACTGGCACGTCCATCTGCGCGACGGCGCGATGCTTAGCCATGTCGCGCAATATACCGCACGGCAGTTCGCGCGCGCGATCATCATGCCGAACCTGTCGCCGCCGGTGACGACCGCCGAGGAAGGCCGGGCGTATCGCGACCGGATCAACGCGGCGGTGACCGCCGGGCTCGACTTTATGCCGCTGATCGTCGCCTATCTCACCGACCACAGCGACGCGGGCGAGATGGCACGCGGCCATGCCGAGGGGGTGTTCACCGCCGCGAAGCTCTATCCCGCGCACGCCACCACCGGCAGCGCGCATGGCGTCACCGATATCGCGAAGATCATGCCCGTGCTCGAACGCATGGCCGACATCGGCATGCCGCTGCTCATCCACGGCGAGGTCACCGACCATGATGTCGACATCTTCGACCGCGAGGCGGTGTTCATCGAACGCACGCTGAAAGGTCTGGTCCGCGACCTGCCGGGCCTGAAGATCGTGTTCGAACATATCACGACGTCGGAAGCGGTCGATTTTGTGACGGCGGCCCCCGCCAACGTCGCCGCAACGATCACGCCGCAGCATCTTCATATCAACCGCAATGCGATGCTTGTCGGCGGCATCCGGCCGCATGCCTATTGCCTGCCCGTCGCGAAGCGCGAGGCGCACCGGCTCGCCGTCCGCGCCGCCGCGGTGTCAGGTTCGCCGAAATTCTTCCTCGGCACCGACAGCGCGCCGCACGCGGTCCATGCCAAGGAAGCATCGTGCGGCTGCGCGGGCATCTTCAACGCCCCCTATGCCCTCGAATCCTATATTCAGGTGTTCGATGAGGAAGGCGCCCTGGACCGGTTCGAAGGCTTCGCCAGCGAGCACGGCCCGAATTTCTACGGCCTGCCGCTCAACACCGGCACGGTAACGCTCGAACGCGGCGAGACGGTCGTCCCCGACCGCATCGGTGAGGTGGTCCCCTTCCACGCCGGCGAAACGCTCGGCTGGAAGCTGGTCTAATTTCTTTCGTCACCCCGGACTTGATCCGGGGTCCATGACTTCAGCGCCGCGGTGGATGAAGAAATCTAAGCCGCCGGCATCATTCGTCCGGCGCGTATCTTCCGCCACATGTCGAAACTGAACAGCGCAATGCTGATCCAGATCAGCACGAAGCAGGCGAGCTGCGCGGGCTTCAGCGGCTCGCTGAACACGAACAGACTCAGCAGAAATTGCAGCGTCGGCGCCAGATACTGGACGAAACCCAGCGCCGCATAGCTCATCCGCCGCGCCGCGGTCGCGAACAGCAACAACGGCACCGCAGTGACCACCCCGCCCGCGGCGAGCAGCCAGCTGATCCCCGCGTCCGATCCGAAGCCGCGGCCGTCGCCAAGCCAGATATAATAGGCCGCGCCCGCGACCGAGAGCGGCAGCAGCAACGTCGTTTCGATCGCAAGACCGGGCAGTGAGCCGACCGGAACCACCTTGCGGATCAGGCCATAGGTGCCAAAGCTGAAGGCGAGCGTCAGGCTGATCCATAACGTGTCGAGCGCGCCCGCGAGCAGGATCGCAACGCCGATCCCGGCGATCACGACCGCGAGCGCCTGCAGCCGCGAGAGCCTTTCACCAAGGAAGATCATCCCGAGCATCACATTGACAAGCGGGTTGAGATAATAGCCAAGGCTCGCCGCGAGCACATGATCGGTGAAGATCGAATAGATATAGACGAGCCAGTTGAGCGCGATCAGCACCGCGCTGATAAACAGCAAGCGCAGCACGCGCCAATCGCGGAGCGCCGCGACATATTCGCCGATCTGGCGGCGGAACGCCATGATCAGGAAACAGAGCGGCAGCGACCAGAGGATGCGCTGGGCCAGCACCTCGGCCGGCGGCACACTCGACAGCAGTTTGAAAAAGAGCGGGACGAAGCCCCAGATCAGATAGGCGCTGATCGCAAAGGGCAAGCCGCCCTGATGGCTCCCCGCGGGGGCGGCAGGCTGGTTCATGATCGAAAACTGCCTCTCGGCCGGAAATCAGATGATGCCGCCGCCCAGCATCAGGCGGATCACGCCGATGACTATAACGACGATGTTGAGGTTCCGCCCGCTCGTCTTGTCCGACATTGCGCCCAGCGCAAGTCCCACGACGGCGAAGGGCACGATGACCCAGTTCGCCCAGCCGAGCAGCGGGATGAACGCAAAAACGGCCAGAACCAGGGCGATAGCGCCGATGACGAGCGATCCGATGTTGAGCATGACGGGGTTGTCGCATGCCGCCGCTGATGCGGCAAGAGCCTTTCGCTTCGTCGATGGAATCACTCATTTCATCTTGTTGCCTTGGGTTAATGCAACGCGATCCGGACCCGGCTCGTTTTCCCTGTCGAAGCGCCCGGTCTTGCCATGCAGGATGAGGCGCCGAACCAGGAAAGGACTTTTTATGCGTAATGTCACCAAGGGACTGATGGGCGCTTTTGCCGCCGCCAGCGTCGCCCTGACCGCACCCGCCTATGCCGGTATCGCGACTCCGGCGAAGGCCGATGGTTTCCATCAGCTCGACCAGTCGTCGAACTTCTACCGCAAGAAGGATCGCCGCTATTATGCCCGCGACGAGCGGGTCAACCGCAACACCCGCGTGTGGCGCGACAATGATGGCCGTTATCGCTGCAAAAAAGATAATGGCACGACCGGTCTGCTGATCGGCGGCGCCGTCGGCGGCCTCGCCGGCAATGAGATTGCCGGCAACGGCGACAAGCTGCTCGGCACGGTGATCGGTGCCGCCGGTGGCGCCCTGCTGGGCCGCGAGATCGACCGCGATAAATATCGCTGCCGCTAAGGTTTATCGCATCCGTCTCGAGTACGGGTTCGAGACCCCTCCAGCCCGTACACGCTGATGGCGAGGGCATCGGTTAACGCCGGTGCCCTCAAGCGTGTGTCTTGCTCAAATCTTCCTCTTGCGTCACAAGCGTCGGCCATCGGTGCAGGAGAAAGAACATGTTGAACGGCCCCCTGCTCGTGACCGAGCGGCTGATCCTGCGTCCGCCCGCAACTGAAGATTTCGACGGTTTTGCCGAAATGTGCGCCGAGGAAGACACGATGCGCTTCATCGGCGGCGCCTGCCCGCGCTCGGCGGCGTGGCGCATATGGTGCACACTCGCCGGCGCTTGGCATATCCGCGGCTTTTCGATGTTCTCGGTGATCGAGCGCGCGACCGGCGAATGGATCGGACGCCTCGGCCCGTGGGAGCCCGACGGCTGGCCCGCGCCCGAAATCGGCTATGGCGTGCGCGCCAAATTCGCCGGCAAGGGCTATGCGCTCGAAGGCAGCGTCGCGGCATGCGACTTTGCGGTCGAATTTCTGAAATGGCCCGAATTGATGCACTGCATCGACCCCGCCAACACCCGCTCGCAGGAACTGGCGAGGCGGCTTGGGGCGACGAACAGCGGCCCGACCCGCCTCCCCGCGCCGTTCGAGGATGCGCCGGTCGATGCATGGACGCAGAGCGCCGACGCCTGGCGCGTCAAACGCAAGGAGTTCCTGCCGTGAGCGACCAGCATATCGACCCCGAACGCGCGCAATTCGAAGCGTTCAAGGCTTTGCCGCGCGACACCGTGATCCAGATGCTCAACCTCGTCCGCTTCAAGGCCGCGGCGGAATACCCCGCAGGGCACCCGCTCGACGGAAAGGGACTGACGGGCGCCGAGGCCTACGCCAACTATGGCAAGGACAGCGGTCCGGTTTTCCAGCGCGTCGGCGGCAGCCTGCTTTGGACCGGCACGATGGAAGCGATGGTGATCGGTCCGGAGGGCGAGCGTTGGGATGCGGTCTTCATCGCCGAATATCCGAACAGCGGCGCCTTCATGGAAATGGTCACCGACCCCGTCTACCGCGAGGCGGTCATCCACCGTCAGGCTGCGGTCGAAACCTCGCGCCTGATCCGCTGCGCGCCAAAAGCGTCTCGCTCCGAGACAGTTTTCGGCTAACAAAGCCCCGCCTGTTAACTCATTTTATTTGGGCCTTTTTGAGCGAAATCGGGCATCCCCTGTAAAGGATAAGGGAGTGTTAGCGATGATGTTGCGCGGAAAATGGCTGGTCACCGGCTTGCTGATGGTGGCGGCTCCGCTCGCCGGCTGCCGGGATAACCCCAATGCCAAGGCCGACCTCGCCCCCCTCGACGACGGCCTGACGGGCGCCGACCCGGCGATCAAAGGTGCGCTCGAAGACAAGATCATGGTCGACCCGAAGCTGGCGGGTCAGGCGAACAAAAATGCCGTGGGTCCGGGCAACAGGCCCGTCGACGGCGGCGTTCCCGGCGTCGCGGGCGGCAAGGCAGCAACGGCTGCCGAGGCCGCGGCGGCGCTATCGGCCGGCAAGCTGCTCACCGCGCCAAAGGCGCTGCCTTTCGAGGTCGGATGCAACGGTTGCGAACCGCAGAATCGCCCCGTGACGATCGGCGGGCTGGCGCGCGACCAGCAGAAGGGCAGCTGCGACGCCAAATTGACCTACAGCAATGGCTGGGCCGAGCGCCTGCCCGCCGCGTTCAAAGTCTATCCGCGCGCGACGCTGCGCGAGGCGGCGGGAGTTGCGGGGGGCAAGTGCAACATTCGCGTCGTCAACTTCCAGACCGCAGCGTCGATGCAGGCGGTGCTCGATTATTATCACACGATGGCGATCCGCGCCGGCTACACCAGCGATCACCGCGTCAACGGCAACGAACATATGCTCGGCGGCACCAAGGGCGACTTAGCCTATGTGCTGATGATGCGCCGCGACGGCGCGATGACCGATGTCGATCTGGTGGCGTCCGGCGGCAAATAGGTCGGATGGGAAACGCATGAAAAAGGCCCCGGGGGAGGGATACCCCGGGGCCTTTTCGTTGCTTACATGACGTGCAAGCGGGAGCTGTTAGCGGTCAGACCTTGTCGCCGAGCGCGCCCTGGACCTTGCCCTTCAGATTCTGGGCTTCGCCCTTGCGTTCCTGCGCTTCGCCTTCGGCGCGCAGCCGCTCGTTTTCGGTCGCCTTGCCGGCGGCCTGCTTGACATTGCCGGCGGCTTCATTGGCGAGGCCTTTGGCTTTTTCGGTCAGTTCACCCATGGGGAATCTCCTTTTTGCAGAGGCGTGAGGGGCTCGCCTCTTGGAAGATCAACGCGGGGCGTCAGGCAAAGTTGCGATTTCTTGAGATTAACCGTTTGTCGTATAACGATTTTTATGGCGGAACATCGGCCTTCGCGAGGCGTTTATGTTCAAATGAGGCCCGCCAGCGGACTCGAAGGATCGGCGTAACGCCTGAGCCCCATCCGTCCCGACAAATAGGCATCGCGTCCGGCCTCGACCGCCAGCTTCATCGCCCGCGCCATGCGGATCGGGTCTTTCGCTTCGGCGATCGCGGTGTTCATCAGCACGCCGTCACAGCCCAGTTCCATCGCCACCGCGGCATCGCTCGCCGTGCCGACGCCGGCATCGACGAGCACCGGCACCGACGCGCCCTCGACGATCAGGCGGATCGTCACGCGGTTCTGGATGCCCAGCCCCGATCCGATCGGGGCGCCCAGCGGCAT
>CAYRQX010000096.1:0-11012 GCA_964426485.1 uncultured Sphingopyxis sp.
TGGTGTTCGTCTGGTCGAACCTGTGCGACGGCGAACCCAATTTCACGCTGAGCCAAGTGGCGCTGAACGACCTCATCATGGTGTTCGCCTTCGCGCCACTGGTCGGCCTGCTGCTCGGCGTCGCCTCGATAACGGTCCCGTGGGACACGCTGCTGCTCTCGGTGGGCCTCTATATTGTCGTGCCGGTGGTCGTCGCGCAGATCGTGCGCCGCGGCGTGCTGGCGTCGGGTGGCCAGGTCGCGCTCGACCGGCTGCTGACCCGTCTCGGCCCGGCGTCGCTCACCGCCCTGCTGGCGACGCTGGTGTTGCTGTTCGGCTTCCAGGGCGAGGCGATCATCGCGCAGCCGCTGGTAATCGCGCTCATCGCCGTGCCGATACTGGTGCAGGTCTATTTCAACGCCGGGCTGGCCTATTGGCTCAGCCGCCGGTTCGGGGTCGCGTGGTGCGTGGCCGCGCCCGCCGCGCTGATCGGTGCGTCCAATTTCTTCGAGCTGGCGGTTGCTGCGGCGATCAGCCTTTTCGGCCTCAAGTCCGGCGCCGCGCTCGCCACGGTCGTCGGCGTGCTGGTTGAGGTGCCGGTGATGCTGACGGTGGTGGCGATCGTGAAGCGGACGCGCGGCTGGTATGAGAAAGGCGCGACCGCTTGACCCGCCTCCGACATCTTTCCGATCCGGATCATCTGCCCGCGCTCGATCCGCGTTATGCCCATGACCGGCCCGCCCTTGGCCTTGGCGCGGGCGATCCGCCGCCGCGTATCCTGCTGCTCTACGGCTCGCTCCGCGAACGGTCCTTCTCGCGCTTCGCAGTCGAGGAGGCCGCGCGGCTGCTTCAGTTCTTCGGCGCCGAGACGCGCATCTTCGATCCGTCCGACCTGCCTTTGCCCGACCAGGTCACAGGGGACGATCATCCCGCCGTCCATGAGCTGCGCGACCATGCGCTGTGGTCAGAAGGCATGGTGTGGTGCAGCCCGGAGCGTCACGGCCAGATCACCGGACTCATGAAAACGCAGATCGACCATCTGCCACTGGAGATGAAGGGGATGCGCCCGACGCAGGGCCGCACGCTCGCGGTCATGCAGGTGTCGGGCGGCTCGCAGTCGTTCAACGCCGTGAACACGCTACGCCTGCTCGGCCGCTGGATGCGAATGGTGACAATCCCTAACCAGTCGAGCGTGGCGATGGCCTACAAGGAGTTCGACGAAGCCGGACGTATGAAGCCGTCCAGCTACTATGACCGCATCGTTGATGTGATGGAGGAATTGGTTCGGTTCACGGTGCTGCTGCGCCCTCACGCTGCGCAGCTTGTGGATCGCTATTCCGAGCGCAAGGCGACGGGCGTAACGATCGATCCGGCAAACGACCTGTCGGCCATCGCCATCGCCAAACAAACATCGAGATAACACGTGGCGCCGCGAGCCGGGCTGTGCCCGGCGAGCGACGATTTCTTCCTGCATGACAAAAGCGGCCGCGCCTGGACAGGGGCGCGGCCGCGATTTTTGGGGGCGACGAAGGAAGGCCGGGACCACTCGCGCGGCCCCGGCCCAATGCCGCTATTCGGCGGCGACGGCGTAGGACGCTTCGCCGTCCTGCGCTCCGGTATCGGGGGACTCCGCTTCGGACGGCTGCTCCACGATGCCGCCATCCTCGGCCTCGACGGGTGCGGACTGATCCGCCCCCGGCTCGGGGGTCCGCAGGATCGCGGGCAACCATCCGGTCCCGGCCAGAAGCTGCTCGGCCGCCTGCGCCATGTCCGGCTTCTTCATGTCGACGATACGGCGGGCGGCGTCCTCTGACACGCCTTCGGTAACGGCCTCCACGATATGCGCCTTGGTGACGCGGCCAAGGTAGCTGTCCACGGTAGGCGTCCAGTCCTTCGCCACGTCCAGCGCCAGCGCGCTCGCCAGCCTGTCCGCCGTTTGCAGCGAACGGGGCTTGCGGTCCCACGGCAGCCGCAGGGCGTTGACGGTGCGGGACGCGCAATGCGCCAGCAGCGCCAGCCGCTTCTCGTCGTCCAGCCCGACGATGAAGCCCCACAGGTCGGCCACGTCACGCGGCATCCGCTCGGCCCACGCCTCGCGCGCCTCGTTCGCCTTGGCGGCAAGCGGCATGTCCTCGATCCCGTCCGCATGACTGCCCAGCGGCGTCACGGTTGGACGAACCTCAAGACAACCGGCCTCGGTGTAGCTGTAGAACAGTTGCGCCGTGAGCGTGTGGGTCAAGGCGATCAGCGCCAGATCGGGCCTCTCGGCCAGCGCAACACGAAGCGCCAGCGTCCGGTAGGCGGACAGGTCGCGGGTGAGGCTGTCGGAAATCGGCTTGCCCGGTTCCTCGTCCTCTTCCTCGATCTCCTGTTCGTCGTCGTCGCCGTCGTCGGCCTGCTCGTCCGCGACGGCCTGCGGGTCGATGGCTTCGCCTTCGCCCTCATCCTCGGGCTGCGGGTCGGCCAGCGCCTCGTCCTCGGCACGAACGAAACCGCGCTCGAGACGGGGAACGCCGTCATGGTTCAACACCACGAACACCCCGCCATGCGCGATCACATTGGCGTCGTAGGCGTAACGCTTGGCCGAAATGGCGTCGATCTCGTCGGACACCGCCTCCAGCTTAGCCGCCACATCCTCGGGCATCTCGTCATAGGACGAATAGCCCTCGGCAAGCTCGTCATACTCGATGGACAGCGCCTCCAGCCGCGCCTCGTCCTCGTCGGACAGGGCGACGGTCTGCGGATAGAAGCGCCGCATCCCGTGGGCGTGGGGATAGTCGATATGGGCTTCGGCCCATTTCCAGCCCTCGGCCTGAACCTCGCTCGCGATCTCGCGCAGCTTCTCGGTCGCGAGCATGTCCAGCAAGCCAGCGTCCTCGAAAAAGCCACCCCGATCCTCGCTGAACAGGTCACGGATGATATTGCCGCCCGCCTCGATATGGGCGTCGGCCCCGACGAACACCGCGCGCCGGTCGGTCGCCGGAACATTGCTCGCGGTCATGTCGCGCCGGATGATCCACGGCTCGCGATTGTGGTGCAGACCCTCGAACACCTGCTCCTGCCGGGCATGATCCTCGGTGATCGCGAAGGCCATAAGCTGATCCAGCGTAAGGCCATCCTCGCGATAGACCTGCAATAGCTTGGGCGAGACAGCGCCAAGGCGAAGCCGCTGCTTCACCACGGAAGCCGACACGCCGAACCGCGCGCCGATCTCTTGCGCTCCCCAGCCCTTGTCGCTGGAAAGCTCCGCAAACCGCTCGAACTGATCGGCGGGGTGCATCGGCGTCCGGGTCACGTTCTCGTCCAGACTGATCTCGCCGGGATCGTTCTGCGTATCGAGCCAGCAGCGCACGGGTTCCGATTTTTTGATCTGCTTGCGCTTGGCGCGCAACAGCATCGCCAGCCTGCGGCCTTCGCCGGCGGTTACGAGGTAGTAGCCGGTCGGCGTTCCGTCCTCCTTAACCTCCGGCTCTATGACAAGGTTCTGGATCAGCCCCTTGTGCTGAATCGAAGCGGCCAGCGCCTCGATAGCGGCTTCCCCATGCGGCACCTTGCGGGCATTGCGCGGGGACTTCTTGAGCTTGGCGAGCGGCACGAAAATCTCGACGCCCGAGACAGGCTCGGCGGCAACGGTTTCGGTAACAGCGTTCATCACACTACTCCTTCTAAAACCACACACACCCCGGAATGGGGTGGGCGGCGAAAGAGCGACCGGAAGGCCCGCCGGCAGAGCCGGGCAGCATCCGAAGGACCGGAACGCAGAGGAGGTAAGCGCGGCACGCGCGTTGCGGCCCGGCGCGGCGGGCCTAAAGGGAAGCGTCGCCCACCCCACAGACGGAGTGAGCAACGACCAGACGCGATCGGGCCGGCGCAGCCCTGGCCCGATCTCCGCAGCATGGGAAAGACCCAAATCCGCCGGGGCGGATTTACGGTTCGGCGTGAACACGCCGAGCGGGGCGTTGCGGGGTGTCCCCGCTAGAAGGGGTCTGGCGAGACCCGCCTGGGGCTCGCCAGCAGGGGAAAGCTTTCCCCCTCAAACCGGAAAATGATAGCAGCAAAAAGACACCATCCGCGCACTGAAGCGAGGTGGATTAGAATACAGCGGGCGGAATCGGATTGCGCCCGGGTCAGGGCTATTAGTTTGGGGAAAGTCTATGGACTGGTCACAATTAACCGGAGCACTGATCGGTCTCGTGGGTGTTCCTCTGGGCATCATCTTGGGAGAGTTATTGAGACGACGGCAAAGAGCAGAACAATTCGCAGCGGCGATCTTCGGCAAGCGCCTCGAAGCTTACGACTCGCTTATCAATATCCTATTTGAGAGCCACCGGATCGCGAACGAAGTGATCGACAATACGAAACTGTCGGCGGCCGAGCGGCACGAGCTGATCTCCGCAGCCATCATGCCGATCGCGGAACATACAACGCGCAGCGTCCTCTATATAGACGAGGAACTGGGCGCCCATTGCACCGCGCTTTTCATGGGTGTGGAAGACCTGCGCGACCTGCCCGAAAGCGAACGTCAAGCGCGTCTCGCGCAGTTCCAACGGGATTGGAGAGAAACTCGCCGGATGATCCTTGAGGACTCTGGTGTCATCAAGGTCAATCGGCTGTTCCGCGACATCAATCGCCCCACGATCAGCTCACCCGTTATCGAGCGCATTAGAGAATTGCGGCGCGAGCAGGACAACGAAATCTGAGACGACCTCTACCCAGCCAGCGCGATAGAGCTTCGATCCTACGGGTGGCGTCTACGCTTGTTCTACAAGCAGGCTTTTGAGATTCCGCATTATCGTGGCGGACATATCAGCGGGCGGCGTTCCATGCAGACGCGCCATACCTTCGACAGCGATCCAGACATCGCTCGGCGTGGTCGGGCGGGCGTCGGTTTGAGTGAATGGCCCATCAGTCTCCGTCAGAACGCGATCCAACGGGAGCGCCTTGGTTATCGCCGCGCGCTTCTCATTCGCGAGCATCTCCGCGTTCACCGAAAAATAGCAGCCGAGATCGACTGCTCTCTTGGCCTCTGCTGCGGTGCCAGTGAACCAATGAAGCACCACGCGCCCACGCGGGGGCGGCATGTATTGCTCGATCATATCGAGGACGGCCTTGGTCGCGCGGACGCTATGCGTCGTGACGATCTTGTTCCCCGCCGCCGCACACAGCGTTAGCACGCGAGCGAAAATCTCCTTCTGCGTCTCGAACGACCTGTAGAACCGCGGGCCAGCGTCCAGCCCGACCTCGCCGACATAGCGGGTGCGCGGCAGCAATTCCTCCCATAGCCCGATCTCATGAGCGCGTTCGGCGACCAGTTGAGGATGCAGGCCGAGAGCCGCCCGAACATGACGCGTGGCGGACGCCACTTCGTGGTTTCGCGGCCAAGCCTTGGGCGTGGTGGTTACGGTGAGGGTGAAAACGCCATCGCGCTCGCAACGCTCCACCGCGGCCGCGTGGTCGGGGTAGAGATCGAGGTGACAATGAAAATCGACTAGACCCGATCGCATGGAGCCTCTTACGACGGTGCGGCGCGAACGCCAGTCAGCAAGCGCCCAACCTCCTCCAGTCCGCGGCGATAGACATCGGCCAGGCCATCGTGGCGGGTGGGATCATCATAGAGCGGCCCCGGCTTGTGGATGAGGGCTTTGGCGAGTTCCGGACGCTTCGATAGCCGCGCGATCGCGATCTGGAAGGATCGAACCTGCTGACCTTCGGCCTGCCTGGTGTCTAATGTGGCAGTCTTCAGGTCGGGCACGCCGTAAACTGTCGAATCCCTGCCTCGCAGAGAGGCCCGCCGAATGAGACATGGCAGGCAGTAACCGCAGTGCCCCTGCGGCTTCTTGGTCCAACGCCCCTTCGTCGGTGATGAACACGATAGCGACAGCGGGGCGAGCTGCTTCAACAGGGTCGGATTGGCGCACTCGGCGACCATTTCCCCCTTGGTCTTGTCCCAATAGGGATTCTCGACCTTCCCTTCGACACCAAGCGCACCGAGCAATTCGTTCCACCGGGCCATGTAGAAAGGATGCGTCGTTCGGGTGCTGAGCGCACCGAGCCGGAGCCGATCGAGCGGCACGTTGAGCGCGATCAGACCGTTCTCGGGAACCTTGAGCACGAAGGCGCGGCCGAGCGCGGTGCCGGCGGCGACACCCAGCGAGAAGAACAGGAAGGATCGACCGCGTGTGGTGTCCTCCGATCCGACATCCTCGACAAACCCGCTATCGAAGCTCATCCACACCCGCAGCCGATCGAAGGCAGATGCTTTATAAGCGGTTTTCAAACCGTCGAAGCACTGCTCCTGCGACTTGCTCACCAGTCCTTCGCCGGCATGGCTGACCAGAAGCGGCGTCTCGCCGGCATTCAAGCTGTCGATCGCGCCGATCAGGCTGTCCAAGCCACCGGAGAACAGACTCACGCCATCGAACGGGGCTGGAATAAGGGTGGGTGCCGCGACGGGAACCAGCGGCGCATAGCCCTTGGCCCGTTTGCGGAATCCCACATCCCATCTGTCGCCGGTCAGAAAGTTCAGGGCGCGGACCAGGATGGGCGCGGCGGCTGTCCATCGCACCGGATCGCTAACGGGGATGACCAGCCGAATCTCGCGCGTCCAGGCGTCCTGCGATTCCGTGGAGCGGGAGATGCGGGTGTCCGCCGCATGAACATGGGCCGCGACGACGAGCATGTCTGCGCCGATCTCGCTCGGGGTCAGGTGCAGCGCCTTAAGGTCGGACAAGGCGCGGCCGATCCCATGATCGAGACGCTTGCCCGCCACCAACTGCAAGGTCGATACAACCTCGTCGCGCGCCTTCGGGACGCGGGTCTTATCGTCCGGCCCGAAACGGCCGATGATGACATGGCGCCTCATTTCGCTGCCTCCCCGTCGCCCATCGTCTGCAACACGTCGAAGGCGGATTGATAGACGTCGGTCACGAAGCCCATCACCGCATCAGGGGTCAGCGACTGGATGTTGACCCCTGCGGCGTTGATCGCGTCGCTGACACCACGCTGGATGAAATCACGCAGTTGCGCCTGAACCCTCTCGGCCGCGCGCGGATCAGCGGGCAAGGTCACGACCTTGGTGCCGATGTCGTTGCAGATGCGGGCCTCGATCGCGTGGGTGGCGTATAGCTCGAAGACAGTCTGAATCTGGCCCGGCGTGAGAGCGTCGATGTCGGTGATGCCCGCGCCAGCGAGGTCGGCGATCGTCTCTACGAAGGCGTCTCGTGCGATGCCCTCGTCGATCGACCCGCCTTCGGGGCAGATATAGTCGGCGAGGCCGGCGAACACTTCCTCGATCGGCCGCCCGGCGAGGCTTTCCAGATTAAGCGTTCGCAGCGCTTCGCGAACGCCATTGGCGCTAGCGTCGTTGAGGAACCGGACGAGCCCGGCGCCGGCGCCGCGCGATGAGCCCATACGTTGCGCGGCCTGGCGCGAACCGCCTGCCGATTTGGACACATATTGCGAGACCGCGCGACCGAGGCTCCGACGGTCGCTGCCACCCGAGCTTGCGAAGCGAGTGAAATTGTTTCGCGCCGACGTGAACCGATCCGATGCACCTGCTGGCGCGGTGGGCCGAGGCGCTGGTGCTGGAGGAACTGCTGGGGGTGTTCCATCAGGTGACGACGGTAGCGCCCCGTCGCCATCCCCCGCGCCCGCGCCGGACCCGCCGTCGCCGTCACCCTGCAACCAACTCGGAATTAGCGGCGTGCCTCCGCCCGCACCCTCATAGGCGTTCGAGGTGCCCATCAGCGCCCACCTTTCCGCGTGCGAAGCGCGGCGCTCGCCGTCGGCTTCAAGAAGGACGAACCGGAGGTTGACCATCCCTGGAGTAGCTTCTCGAAGCGAACCACGGCGTCGGAATCCTTGACGACGCCCTCCCAACCCGACGCGGGCCACGGCCCGCACCGATCGGCCGGTAAGGCTTCTAGCAGGTCGAGAAGATTGGCTTGAAGCGTCGGATGCGCGCGAACCAGCACCGCGAGTCCGTCGATGCCGGGCGGCACGGTATCAAAGGCGTCTCCGCCCATGACGCGGCCGCGCAGCTCCTCGAAGACCTGCGCGGCCTCAGCCGGAACGAGTTGCTTGAGTTCACCTTCGAACGCCTGGACAGCGAGTTTCGGGCCGAGCAGCTTCTCGACCACAGCGGCGAGACGGCCGAGGACGGAGGCCGCGCCGAAATAGTCCTTTCGATCCTTGGTCACGAACAGATAGGGGCGCAGATCGACTTCGGCCAAGGCCGGTGACAGCCGCGCCCAGGCCCGTATCGCGTCGGCCGCCTTCCATTCCGTCAGGATAGCGCTGTCCTTAGAGTCCGGCACGGCGGTCGGCTTGGCGTCATCGGTGGAACTGATCTTAGGCCCGGCCCGCTTCGCCTTGGGGGCTGGCTTCTCCTCCGACGCAGCGGCTTCAAGCGCCGCCAAATCTACGCAGCGGCCGTCCGGATCGCGGGCGGCGGCGCTGGCGATCTGGTCAAACAATCTAGAGAGGAACCGTTCGGCCAGCATAAGCTTCGCCAGAACGGGCAGCTTCACCTCTTCTCCGAAGCCGCGGGCGAGCGCGGTCTGATGGCGTAGCAGCAGGGTGTTCAGGAAGCGCTTGATCTGCCGCGGATTGCCCTGAGTGCCGCTGGCCAGGATCGGACCGATCTGGTCGCTCAAGGTGAGCGCGTTCTGGACCTTGCTGGCTTTGTCGCCCAAGGCGGTCTTGACCGTCTGCGCGTCGAGCCCGGCTGTTTGCCAAGGCCGTTTGAGCAATTCACGCGCGACGGTGATGAGCGCCGAATAAGCGGGATCGTCCTCGCCCAGTTCGGCACCGATGAGCAACAGGGTGACGTAGATACGGGTTTCGGTCTCGCCCAAAGCCGGAATCCGGAACGGAATCTGGATCAGCTTTTCGAGATAGTTGCGCGCATAGTCGCGGGGTCCGGTCGTGTCCGGCAGTTCGGGGAAATGCTTACGCACCGAATATTCAATCATCGCCTCATCGGCCGCGACGATGAACGCGGTGCGGGCGGTGAAGACGAACAGCCGGACGGCTTCGAGCGTTTCGATCGCCGTGTCCGGCAGGCAGCGGTCGAGATCGTCGATGAGGACGATCAGTTGCTTGATACCCGCCTGCTTGAGCAGATCGTCAAAAGCTTTCCGGAATGCCTCGATCTCTTCCGGCACATTTTTCGACTCTCCTGGCTTCAGCAGACCTTGCACACCGTCGATCGCTTTGTCGTAATTCTCCTGCGTGGCGAGTTTTGAGGGATCGGAGAAGATCCCCTTCAAGGTGCCGACCACCGCGCCGATCTGATCGGCTGTGGGAATGCCAGTGAATGCGGTGAAAGCGAGTCCGCCCCCGTGCCGCGCGATCTTTAGCCAGTCGATCCGCCGGAAGATGTCTTTCACGGCTACGCCGGCTTGAGTGAGCAACGGGCGTTTTTCGATAAGCCCGGTGACGATGCCCTCGATCAGCGCGATTTTGGCGTCTTCGAATCCTTGAAAGCGCCATCCGTTGAATTTGATGCAGAGCACGTCCTCATCCGAACTGAGGCCGTTTTCGATCATCTCCAAAATGCTGGATTTGCCCGCACCCCAGTCGCCGTGAACGCCGATCGTCACGGCGCGCTCGGGCTTTTCGCGTAGCAGCTCGATGATAGTCTTGGCGATCGCCTCATTGTTGAGGAGGTCGACCCTTGTCTCATTGTCAGTGAGAATCATCCCGCCCCCGTCCTCCCCCGCGACTCGCAGCGGTTGTAATAGTGAAGCCCCCGCACGCAACACTGCCGGAAGAAGATAGGCTTCGCCATATGTTCTGCCCGGCCTTGGGCAAGTCCAACGAGACGCAACCAAGCAGTTCCTCTTCTATCGGACCTGCTTCACCGGGAAGGACTTTCAGGAGGATGTGATGCCGGTGGAAGGCTCCACCTTGACAATGTAATGCGTTTTCCTTACATTCAGCGGGCAGAGGAGATGAGCCATGCCCGCGCTGCTCGAAGAAATCAGCACCATCACCGCCAAGGGCCAGACGACGATTCCGAAGTCCGTCCGCCAGGCGCTCGGCGTCGATTACGGCGGCAAGATCGCTTTCCGCGTCGATGAGCATGGCGTGTCGGTGCATCGCGCCGATGCCGAGCATGACGATCCGGCGATCGACAGCTTTCTGACGTTTCTGGCCGAGGATATCAAACGCCGGCCCGAGGCGCTGACGGCGCTATCTCCCGCGCTGGCCCAGCGCATTGCGGCTCTGACGGAAGGCGTGAAGGTCGATCTCGACGCGCCGATCGACGGCGATGTCGATCTCTGATGATGACGGTCAACGGGTGGCAGCTCTTTGCCCATCCGCTGTTTCTCGATCAGTTCGAGAAGCTGGGGACGGCCGTTGCGCGCTCGCGGCAGAAAGACCCGCGCGGTTGGCGCAAGTCGGCCAATGCGAAACTGCTCGCCGCGCTGCGCCAGCTCGTATTCGAGACCATTCCCCAAGACCCCACGCGCCCGGAGTATCGCCAGGGCGGCACGCTTGGCGACGACCGCAAGCATTGGTTCCGGGCGAAGTTTGGCGGCGGCAGGTTCCGCTTGTTCTTCCGCTACAGCACCAGCGCGAAGATCATCATCTTTGCCTGGGTGAACGACGAGACGACCCTGCGCACGTATGGCGCGAAGTCGGACGCCTATGCCGTGTTCCGCAAGATGCTCGACAAGGGCAATCCACCCGATTCGTGGGAAGCGCTGCTGAAGGCGGCGAACGATACGAGCGCGCGCGAACGACTGGAGGCGGCGTCGCCGGACACGCCGTGAGCACTTATCTGCGCTACACCGTGTGGCGTCGTTTGCCCGAAGACCGCTCGTGCTGCACGGTCAGCACATGGCCCTTCCGCGTAAGCTCCGCCGGCGCGCGCCTCGTCGCTGGGCCGAAAGCCCGGATGACCTGCACGACTACATCAACCGCGTCACTCCGCGCCGTGCTTCGCGTCCGGTGCGCGAGGATGATGGGCCGATCGTCGTCACCGACGACTGGCCAGAGCAAGTTCCGATCGGCGACGCCGAGCTGCG
>CAYRQX010000097.1:0-10788 GCA_964426485.1 uncultured Sphingopyxis sp.
CTCTCGGCCAGTTCCTTGCGGATCGTGCCGGGGGCGGCATCCTTGGGGTTGGTCGCGCCCATGATGTCGCGGTTGCGCTGCATCGCGTCTTCACCCTCGAGGACCTGGACGACCACCGGGCCGCTGATCATGAAATCGACGAGTTCGCCGAAGAAGGGGCGTTCCTTGTGGACCGCGTAAAAGCCTTCGGCCTGCTGCCGGCTCATGTGGATGCGCTTCGACGCGACGACGCGAAGGCCGGCGTCTTCCAGCATCTTGGTGACGGCGCCGGTGATGTTGCGGCGCGTGGCGTCAGGCTTGATGATCGAGAAAGTGCGAGTGACCGCCATGGGGGAAGCTCCTGCCTTGTTATAGTTTGCGATGCGCGCGCCTCTAGCCGCGCTTTTGCTGCACTGCAAGGATAGAGCGCGCGGCCGCTACGGCCCCTCCGACCAGCGGCCGTTTTCGTCCTGTTTCCAGAAACGGTTATCGACATCCTCGCGCGCCGAAAGCATGCGCCAGAGCGCGCGGGCGTCATCGATGCGGCTGTTGTCGAAAAGCAG
Organism: uncultured Sphingopyxis sp.; assembly: GCA_964426485.1. Lineage (GTDB taxonomy): Bacteria > Pseudomonadota > Alphaproteobacteria > Sphingomonadales > Sphingomonadaceae > Sphingopyxis. Next base: position 543 of record CAYRQX010000097.1, read on the forward strand.
GAAGATGCGTTCGAACCCCAGCGCCTCCTCACGCCACTCACCGTCGGCGAGCGCAACATGGCTCGCACGGTTGGGCGGCGACGGGTCGAGCGCGCCCGCGATCAGGATCGGCTCGACCTCTTCGTCAGGCGACCCCGAGTGGCCGTGCGGCAGGAAACTCGCGGGTTGCAGCGTCCACAGCGCCTCGTCGATCGCCTGACGCTGCATCGCGGGCGCGGCGACCACCAGCAGGCGGTCGCCGTTCGCAAGGATGCGCGTCGCAAGCGCGGGGAGCACCCGTTCGACCGGGTCGCGGGTCAGCCGGTAAAAGTCGACGCGCGCCATGCTCCCCTGCCCCTATCCTGCTTTCTGGCTTGCTTCAGCCTTCGTGGCTGGCGGCGATGTAGCGGTCGAGCAGGCGGACGCCATAGCCGGTCGCGCCCTTCGCCCACACCGGGCCGTCCTTGTCGGCCCATGCCATGCCCGCGATGTCGAGATGCGCCCAGGCGACGCCTTCGCCGACGAAGCGCTTGAGGAACTGCGCCGCGGTGATGGAGCCGCCTTCGCGCGGGCCGATATTCTTCATGTCGGCGATCGGGCTGTCGATCAGCTTGTCGTAAGCCGGCGACAGCGGGAAGCGCCACAGCTTGTTGTTGCTCACCTCGCCCGCCGCGAGCAGGTCGTCCGCGAGCGTGTCGTCATTGGCGAAGATGCCCGCATATTCATGCCCGAGCGAAATCACCATTGCACCGGTCAGCGTCGCGAGATCGACGATCACCTTGGGATTATAGGCGCTCTGCGCCCAGCTGATCGCGTCGCAGAGGACGAGGCGGCCTTCGGCGTCGGTGTTGAGCACCTCGACCGTCTGCCCCGACATGGTGGTGACGACGTCGCCGGGGCGCATTGCATTGCCGTCGGGCATATTTTCGACGAGGCCGACGACGCCGACGACATTCGCCTTCGCCTTGCGGCCCGCGATCGCCTTGATCGCGCCCGCGACCGCGCCGGCGCCGCCCATGTCCCATTTCATCATGTCCATGCCCGCGGCAGGCTTGATGCTGATGCCGCCGGTGTCGAAGGTCACGCCCTTACCGATGAACACGACGGGCGCATCGCCCGGATTGCCGCCGTTCCAGCGCATCGCGAGGAGGCGCGGCGGGCGGGTCGATCCCTGCGCGACGCCGAGCAGCGCGCCCATGCCGAGCGCCTTCATCTGGCGTTCGTCGAGCACTTCGATTTCGACGCCGAGGTCGGCAAGATGCTGGCAGCGATCGACGAACGTCTCCGGATACAGGATGTTCGGCGGCTCGGCGACGAGCGTCTGGGTGAGCGCGACGCCATCGGCAATCGCCTCATTTTCGGCCCAGCGGCCGGACAGGTCGCCGTGGGGCGATGCGATCGTCACCGTCTTGAGGCTGGGCTTCGCGGTGTCGGCGAGGCGGGTGCGATAGGTGTCGAGGCGCCAGTTGCGAAGGCGCGCGCCCATCGCAAAGGCGAGCACATCGTCGGCGTCGCTTTCGCCCGTGCTCGCGAAATCGACATGGACCGCGGTCGCGCCGCTCGTCTGCAACTTGGCCGTCAGCGCCGCACCGCCGCGTTCGAGATCCTGTTCGCTGCCCTCGCCGATGCCGACGAGCAGCAGGCGCTTCGCCTGTTCGCCGTCGATCGCCGCGGTTTCGGCGATCGCGCCGGCGGCGCCGTCGAAACGCGCTTGCGCCGCCGCGGCGCCGAGCAATGCGCCGAGCGCGCCGGCCTCGCCCTTGCGGACGGGAAATGCGACGACGTCGGCAGACGCATCGATTTGCGCGACAAACTGAATGTCCATGCCTTAACTTTCTCATGCGATGATTGATTGGAACGTGGCGGACCGATAGGGGTTTCGCCTGCGAGTTGCAAAAACAAAGCAGCCGGTCCAAGCCGGGTGGACGCTAGATAAGGTGTGGGACAAAGATATCAAATGAGCTGGGCTTTGTTCCATCGGGCAGCGCGTGCGCGGCCGTTCTGGCTGGCGACGGCGAGCGGCGCGGCCTTGGCCGCCTGCCCCGTGCTGGCCCAGTCGAGCGACGAATCGGCCCCGTCGGCAGAGGTCATGGGGCAGCCCGACCTGCAAACGCCGGACATCGTCCCGACGACGATCGATGCCCCGGCGGTCGAGGCCGAAGACCAGATCGGTTTCGCCGCCGATGCGATGAATTACGACAGCGACGCCGAAGTCGTCATTGCCGAAGGCAATGTCCAGATGAACCGCGAAGCGATCGAGATGCGCTCCGACAAGGTGACCTGGGACCGCAAGACGGGCAAGGTTTTCGCCGAGGGCAATGTCGTCATCAAGAATCCCGAGGGCGATACCGCCTATGGCGACAAGATCGAACTGACCGACACGCTGCGCGACGGTGTCGTCGAAAACCTTCTCGTCGTTCTTGATAATGGCTCGCGGATGGCTGCGGCCAAAGGCACGCGGTTCGAGAATGGCAACATCGAGCTGGAAAATGCTGCCTATACGGCGTGCTCGGTTGAGGATTCAGAGGGTTGCCCAAAGAATCCGAGCTGGCAGATCCGCGCTGTCCGCGTCACCTACGACAAGGCAAAAAACAAGATCCGTTACAAGGGTGCGCGCGTCGAGATATTCGGTCTGCCGCTGATCCCGCTGCCCGGCCTAAGCCACCCCGCGAACAGCGAGGCCGGAAGCGGCATATTGGTGCCTGAAATCCGGCTCGACCGCAGCAACGGCTTCGAAATCGCGGTGCCTTATTATATCCGCCTCGCGTCCGATCGCGATGTCACAATCACCCCCCACATATACACCAGCGCGGCGCCGATGATCGAGGGCGAGTTCCGCGCGCTGACCGACATCGGGTCGTTCCGCATCAACGGCTATGCGACCTATGGCTCGCTCGTCCCGTTGATCGGCGAGGACCCCGATAGCGAAAAGCGCTTCCGCGGCTATCTCGAAAGCGCGGGCAAATTCCAGTTCGACCCGCGCTGGAGCCTGACCTATTCGGGCCGCATCGCGACCGACCGCACCTTCATGCGCCGCTATGACATCAGCCGCGACGATCGGCTGCGCTCGACCTTCGAGCTCGAGCGGATCGGCAGCAATTCCTACCTCTCGATCGCCGGCTGGGCGACGCAGACGCTGCGCGTCAACGACGTTCAGGGTCAACAGCCGATCGCGCTGCCGATCATCGACTATCGCCAGCGCTTCGCCGACCCGATCCTCGGCGGCCAGCTCGAACTGCAACTCAACACGCTCGCGATCGGCCGCACCGAAGGCCAGGATACGCAGCGTGCCTTTGCCGGCGCCCGCTGGGATTTGCGCGGGCTGACCGGGCTGGGTCAGGAAGTCACCCTGACCGCCTTGGTGCGCGGCGACGTCTATCACAGCGACGAGAATCTGCTGACCGCGATCCCCGGCTACCGCGGCAAGTCGGGCTGGCAGGCGCGCGGGATCGCCGCGATCGCCGCCGACATGCGCTGGCCGTTCGTCGGCGAATTCATGGGAGGCACGCAGACGCTGACCCCGCGCGTCCAGCTCGTCGCGACCCCGCCGATCAAGAATCTCGACATTCCGAACGAGGATTCGCGCGCCTTCGACCTTGAGGACGGCAATTTGTTCGCGATCAACCGTTTCAACGGCCACGACCGGTTCGAGGACGGCGCGCGCATCACCTATGGCGTCGAATGGAATTACAGCCGGCCGGGATTCAATATCAGCAGCGTCGTCGGGCAAAGCTACCGCCTGTCGGACAAGCCCAGCCTGTTTCCCGACGGCACGGGGCTGACCGATCGGACGTCGGACATCGTGGGACGTACGACGGTAGCCTATCGCGATTTCCTGCGCCTGACCCACCGCTACCGGCTTGACAAGGATAATCTGGCGATCCGCCGCAACGAATTCGACGCGACGATCGGCAGCCGATCAACCTATGCCGTGCTCGGCTATTCGCGGCTCAACCGCGACATCCTGCTGCTCGGCGAGGATTTGCAGGACCGCGAGGAAGCGCGCGTCGGCGGGCGTGTTGCCATCGCCAGCAACTGGTCGATCTTCGGATCGGCGATCGTCGATTTGACGCAGCAAAGCGACGATCCGCTGAGCAGCGCCGACGGCTTCGAGCCGATTCGTCACCGTTTGGGCGTCGCCTATGACGATGATTGCCTGTCGATCGCGCTGACTTGGCGCCGCGACTATGCCGACACCGGCGACGCGCGGCGCGGCAACAGCTTCTCGTTCCGCGTCGCGTTCCGGAATTTGGGGTTCTGACGTCGGCTCACGACCAGAAGCAGCCATCCCTATCATCGTCATCCCGGCGAAGGCCGGGATCTCACCCTCCCGCCCTGACGCACCGGCGAGATCCCGGCCTTCGCCGGGATGACGGATAAGGGAAGGTCCGCTCCCCACCCCAAAGCCGCCATCCGCCTTTGAAAAAGTGCTTTCCTACATTCGTCGGCTGTGCCAGCCTTCATGTCAGCTCTTTCAAATTGCAGGTAAAAGTGGTCGCTGCCGGGATGCCGGATTCGGCCAGGGTCCGGATGTCATCTGTCGGTCGAGCGCGACAAATGGGGCACTGCAATAGGGTGACCTTTCCTGACCTTTGGCATGATGGCCCGGCGCATGCGCCGACCGGATCGCGGCCCCGGCCCGGGATAACCGAAAACGACAAGGGCGGCTCACCGCCCCAGAGCGGCCGCGCGCCCCGCAAAGCGCGGCTTTTTCTGCCTTGTTGCGCTATGCCAGCTTCAGGACCGTTCTTTCATCTCGTCGATATGTTGTCCCCCGCTTGAAGTTGTCAAAGAACACATCCCCCTTGCACATGAATATCGTTCATCTCCTTTAATGCCCAAAGCCAACGCCTCTCTCGCTCAGCCTAGGTTCAGCGTCTGAAACCTAATCTCCGTCGATCAAACGGTCTATATGGCGGATTGCGCTGGACCATCGGGCGTATCCGCTGATACGGAGCGTCCGGACTTTCTCGAATAGGGTAAAGATGACCAAATTTTCGACCATGACCGGCCTGATCGCGCTGGCTGCCGTTGGCGTAACGCCCGTGCTGGCGCAGACCGTTGCCGACAACGAAGTGCCCACGACCAGCCTCAATATCCCCGGCAATGTGCAGCTTTTCGGCGATGCAAAGCCGAACGTCTATCGTCCCTCCGCCACCGTGAATGGCGAGATCATCACCGCGACCGACATCGAACAGCGCATGGCGCTGATCCGGATCGCCAACAACAATGTCGAATTGCCGCCCGAGGAAATCCAGCGGCTGCGCAACCAGGTGTTCAGCAACCTGATCGACGAAAAATTGCAGATTCAGGAAGCCAAGGCGGCCGACATCACGATCGACGAGAATGTCGTCAACGACCAGTTCGCCCGTTTGGCGACGCGCTTCAAGCAGACGCCCGATCAGTTTGCGACCTATCTCGCATCGAAAGGTTCGTCGGCGGCAGCGGTCAAGCAGCAAATCCGCGGCGAGTTCGCCTGGGATCGCCTGTTGTCGCGCAATATCCAGTCGACCACCAACGTGTCGACCGAAGAGGTCAAGATCGTCGCCGACCAGATGACCGGGACCAAGGGACAGGATGAGTTCCACCTGGGCGAAATCTATCTGTCGACCACACCCGAAACCGCCGCCGCCGTTACGGAGAATGCGACGAAGATCATCCAGGCATTGCAGGCGGGCGGCAGCTTTGCCGCCTACGCCAGGCAGTTTTCGGAAGCATCGACCGCCGTCGTCGGCGGCGACCTCGGCTGGGTAAAGGCCGGCCAGCTGCCCGGATCGATGGGTGAAGCCGCGACCCAGATGCAGCCCGGTCAGCTCGTCGGCCCGATCGAGGTACCCGGCGGTGTTTCGATCATGCTGATGATCGACCGGCGCCAGGTGCTGACCGCCGATCCGCGCGATGCCATCCTCAGCCTGAAACAGATTTCGCTCGATTTCCCGGCGGGAACCACGCCCGCAAAGGCCTCGGATCTGGCGAGCCAGTTTGCCGAAAAGACGCGCGGTATTGCGGGCTGCGGCGCCGCCGACGCGGTGGCGCAGAGCCTGGGTGCGAGCGTCGTGTCGCGCGACAATATCGAGATGCGCGCGCTGCCCGCCCCGCTGCAAGCGACGCTGGCCAGTCTGCAGATCGGCCAGACGACGCAGCCGTTCGGCGCCGCGAACGAGGGGGTCAGCGTTCTTGTCCTCTGTGGCCGCGACATGCCGCAGACTGCCACCGCCCCGAACCTCGAGCAGATCGAACAGAAATTGCTGGAAGACAAGGTCAACAAGCGGGCCCAGCGCTATCTGCGCGACCTGCGCCGGGATGCCGTGATCGAATATAGCTGATTCTATGTCTGACATGAGCAATCGACAGCCGATCGCGGTCACCATGGGTGACCCGGCCGGCGTCGGCCCCGAAGTCACGGCCCGCGCCTGGGCGGCGCGCCGCGAAAACAATCTGCCTCCCTTTGTCGCCATCGGCGATGCCGCGGCGATCGCGGCCGTCTGGGACGGCCCGGTCGCGCGCGTCGGCGATATGGACGAGGTGGTCAGGGCCTTTGGCAACGCCCTGCCCGTCTGGCATCTGGAAGACAGCGGTCCACTGACCCCCGGTGTGCCGACCGCTGCGGGAGCGACCTGCGCGCTGCATGCGCTCGAGACCGGGATCGGGCTGACCCGCAACCAGGCAAGCTCGGCGCTCGTCACGGGTTCGGTCTCCAAATATGCGCTGCACGGCATCGGCTATACGCATCCGGGGCAGACCGAATTCATCGCCGAACGCTGCGGCGTCACCGCGACCAATGCGGTGATGATGCTGGCAGGGCCGTCGTTGCGCGTCGTGCCGCTGACCGTGCATATCCCGCTGTCCGAAGTGCCCGAACGGCTGACGATCGAGTTGATCGTCGCCAAAGCGCGGATCGTCGCCCGCGGTCTGCGCCGCGATTTCGGCATCGATGCGCCGCGCATCGCGCTCGCCGGGCTCAATCCCCATGCCGGGGAAAGCGGGCAATTGGGCAACGAAGAAGAGCGCATCATGGCGCCTGCCATCGCGCAACTGGCAGAGGACGGGATCATCGTCGATGGTCCATTTGCCGCCGACGGCCTGTTCGCCCCTGCGGTTCGCGCGAACTATGACGCATTGCTGTGCCCTTATCACGACCAGGCACTGACCCCGTTCAAGGCGCTGCATTTCCACGACGGGGTCAATCTGACGCTCGGCCTGCCGATCATCCGCACGTCGCCCGACCATGGCACCGCGTTCAATATCGCAGGCACTGGCGTCGCCGATCCGGGGCCGACGATCGCCGCGATCGCGATGGCAGCCCAGCTTGCCGCCGCGCGCGAGCGCAGCTACGTGCCGGCGAAGTGAGGGTCGAACCCCAGGTTCCGCTTCCACCGCTTCGCGAAACGGTGCGCGCCCATGGCCTGCAGGCGAGCAAGGCGCTGGGGCAGAATTTCCTGTTCGATGAACAATTGCTCGATCGCATCGCGGCGATCCCCGGCGATCTGGACGGTGCCACGGTGTTCGAGGTCGGTCCCGGTCCGGGCGGGCTGACGCGCGCGCTGCTGCGCGCGGGCGCGAAGGTGATCGCGGTCGAGCGCGACGACCGCTGCCTGCCTTTGCTCGCCGAGCTTGGCGATGCCTTTCCGGGACAGCTCACGGTGATCGCCGACGACGCAATGGCGGTCGATGTCGATGCGCTGACCGGCGGCGCGCCTTACCATATCGTCGCCAACCTGCCCTATAATGTCGGCACCGCGTTGTTCACGCGCTGGCTGGAGCCCGCGGGATGGCCGCCGCGCTGGCTGTCACTGACGCTGATGTTCCAGCTTGAGGTCGCCGAGCGCATCGTCGCGCCGGTCGGAGCGGACGCTTACGGACGACTGGCGGTGCTCGCCCAGTGGCGCTCGACCGCGAAGATCGCGATGAAAGTCCATCGCTCGGCCTTTACCCCGCCGCCGAAAGTGATGTCGGCGATCGTCCATGTGACGCCCGCCGACCAGCCCGAGGGGGTCAACCCGAAGCTGCTGTCGAAGCTGACCGAAAAGGGATTTGGCCAACGGCGCAAGATGCTGCGCCAGAGCCTGAAAGGCGTCGAGAATGCGGTTGTCACGGCCGAGGCGCTGGGCATCGATCCGACGCGGCGCGCCGAGACGGTCAGTGTTGGCGAGTGGGTGGCACTGGCAAAGGCGCTGGGCGCCTAGCCTACAATCAATTCTTGTTGCTGGTCGTCCCGACGGTTGCGACCACCGGCTTTGGTACCAGCACTTCGGCGGCGACGACGCGCTTCGACACACTCGAGGCAATCGTCTTTTCCAGCGCCGCGACCTGCGGGCATTTATCGCCGCAAACGCGTTCGGCCTCCGCGAGCTTTTCGCGCGCAAGTTCGAGCGCGCCCTTGTCGGCGAGCGCCTCGCCCTGCCCGGTCAGCGCGACAATATCGTTCGGTTCGAGGACGAGCGCCTCGCGATAGAGGCCGATCGCCTTGCCCGGAAGTCCCTGCGCACGCGCGACCTGTGCCAGCGCGATGATCGCCGAACGGTTGCGCGGGTCGGCGGCGAGCGCCGATTCGTAAAAACCGATGGCGGCGTCGAGGTCGCCAGCGTCCTGCGCCTTGTGGCCTTCCTGCTGAAGCGCGATCGACCGCGGGAAAATATCGTTGTCGGCGCGCTGCGCATCGGACGCCGTAGGCAGGCTGGCGAGGATCGCACCCGCAGTTAGAGCCAAAAAGCCGACGCGCATTACATTCTCCCATCGCTTCATTGCAGGCGATGCTAACATGGTGCCGTCAGTCGTGCGAGAAAAAATCCGTCGCATCCGTCATGGCCCGGCGTGAGCAGAAAACCGCTGCCCGCTGCGCGCCCGACGCCCTCCGCAAGATAGCCGCTGTCGGCCGTCCAGCCGGGATGCCGCTTCAGAAAATCGTCCACCTGTGCCCGCCCCTCGCGCGTGATGATCGAGCACACAGCATAGAGAAGTTTGCCGCCCGGCGCCACCAGCGCGGCACCAATGTCGATCAGCTTCGCCTGCTCGGCGACCTGGCGGTCGAGCCGCGCGGGGGTCGAGCGCCAGCGCAGTTCGGGGCTGCGCCGCCAGGTGCCGCTGCCCGAACAGGGTGCGTCGACGATGACGCGGTCTGCCTTGCCCATCCGGTCGGCGAGCATCGCGCGTTCCTGCCCCGGGTTGAGCAGCAGCGTTTCGATCGCCGTGGCCCCGGCACGGTGCGCGCGCGGCGCCAGTTGCTGAAGCCGTGCCCGGTTGGTGTCGCAGGCGAGGATCGCGGCTTCGTCATTGGTCGCCGAGGCGATGGCGAGCGTCTTGCCGCCGGCGCCCGCGCACAGATCGATCACCAGTTGCCCGGCTTCGGCGCCCAGCCCGGCGGCGGCAAATTGGCTTGCGGCGTCCTGCACCTCGAACTGCCCCTCGGCATAGGCGCTATGCTGAACGGCGGCGGTTTCGCCGGGCAGGCGCCAGCCGTCGGTCAGGCCGCTGATTGTTTCGCCCTCGGGGAAGATCATCGCCAGTTCGTCGCGGCTCGAACGCAGACGGTTGGCGCGCAGGTCGAGCGGCGCCCGCTCCAGCATCGCGTCGCGCTCGGCCTTGCCGACCAGCGGGTCGAATAATTTGATCAGCGCGGGGGTGGCGAGCCCGGTTTCGGCGCGCGGTTCGTCGGCGCCGATCGCGGCCGGGCCATAGGATGCCCCGTCGAACAGCGCGGCAAGCTCCGGGTCTGCATCGGCAAGCGCGAGCATCGCGGCGCGGCCCGACGCGGGCGCCGAGCGCACCCTGCGGATCGCATCATAGACGAGGCCGCGGATCGCGCGACGATCCTTTGACCCGGCATAGCGGCGCGCGCGCATCGCTTCGGCAAAGATGGCATCGGCGGGAGCGCCGCCATCGCGCGCCGCCGCCGCGATGACGTCGAGGATCTCGATGGCGGTCTGAACGCGCGCAGCGGGGGTCATAAGTTCAACCTTTCTTCCCCGTCACTGCGAGGAGCGAAGCGACGAAGCAATCCAGCGTCACTATCCGCTCTGGAATGTTTCAATGCACTCGCAATGACGACGGGACGGATTATCCCGCCGGATAGTTCGGCGCTTCGCGCGTGATCGACACATCATGGACATGGCTTTCGCGCAGGCCCGCGTTGGTGATGCGGACGAATTTGGCGCGCTCGCGGAAATCCTTGAGCGTGCGGCTGCCGGTATAGCCCATCGCCGCCTTAACGCCGCCGACCATCTGGTGGATGACATCCTTCGCGGGCCCCTTGAACGGCACCTGGCCC
>CAYRQX010000098.1:0-10782 GCA_964426485.1 uncultured Sphingopyxis sp.
GGGCACCCGACTGTGATGGGCAATCCACGGTGTACGGTGGGGCAGGTTCGTCCGACGCCCGAACTTAGACGGAGGATAGGCCCAGCGACGGATACGGGTAGTGCGGTAATCAACCCGCGGATGAGAGCATGATCAATCGTCGTCGATCAGGCGCCCGCGGCACACCCGCCAAGGTCAATGCGACCGCTGGTCTCGAGGCCAGCGAAGGAGTAAACTCGGCCAGCGTCTCGGATGGCAGTCATGAGAGCGTACGTTTTCGACCATCCTCTCACCGGTCCCGGTTACGGCGATGCGGTGATGAAGGATCCCGAGCCGCCCGCGCGCGCCGACTATGTCCTGGTGGAATCGACCTATGGCGATCGGCGCCACGAGCAGGTCGATCCGACAAAGACGCTTGGAGATCATGTCGAGCGATGCGTCGAGAGAGGCGGGACGGTGGTGATCCCGGCCTTCGCCGTGGGACGGGTTCAGTCGCTTCTCTATCATTTCTCGCGTCTGCGCGCGCAGGGACGCCTCCGCGACATCCCGATCTTCCTCGACAGCCCGATGGCGATCAACGCGAGCGGGCTGATGTGCGATTTCATGGACGAGCATCGCCTGGCTCGCGCCGAGTGCGAAGCGGCGTGCAGCGTCGCGCACTATGTGCGCGAAGTGGAGGAATCCAAGGAACTCACCGCCAACCCCACCCCCAAGGTCATCATCTCGGCCAGTGGAATGGCAACGGGCGGCCGCGTGCTCCACCATCTCAAGCGCTTCGCGCCGGATGGGAAGAACCTCATCCTCTTCTCGGGCTTCCAGGCGGCGGGCACCCGCGGCGCCGCCATGATCGGCGGCGCCCGGACGATCAAGATCCACGGCGAGTATATCCCGGTCGAAGCCGAGGTCGCCAACCTGACGATGCTCTCGGCGCATGCCGACAGCGACGAACTCATGCGCTGGCTCGGGTCGCTGCACGAGGCCCCGCGCCACGTCTATGTCACCCATGGCGAGCCGACCGGCGCCCAGGTCCTGGCGAAGCGTGTCTCGGAGGAACTGGGTTGGGCATGCAGCGTACCGGCGCTGGGTAGCTGGGGCATGCTCGCGTGAAGCCCGGGATCATCGAGGACGCCGAAGCAGAGCCTGTCGCGACGACGCTGCGGGCACGCCGCATCGGCCTGTCGGCTGCCGGAAGCGATCTGATCGCGGTCATGCGCCACGACTGTCCCGTCTGCCGCTCGGAAGGTCTTGCGTCCCGCGCGCAGGTCGCGCTGCGCGCCGGCGGGCGGGAAATCGTCGTCTCGCTGCTGCACAGCTCCGCGGAGACTCCAGCGCCCGGCGAGATCGGCCTCTCCGAATCCGCATGGCAGCGGCTCGGCGTCAGCGATGGCGATCCGGTCGAGATCGCGCACGCCCAGCCTCTCGCCTCGCTCGCCGAAGTGCGTCGGCGCATCTATGGCAATCGTCTCAGTGACGGGGCTTTTTCAGCGATCATCACCGACATCGCCGAGCGACGCTATAGCGATGTCCATCTCTCGGCGTTCGTCACGGCCTGCTCAGCGGTCCCGCTCGATACGGACGAAACGATCAGCCTGACCAGGGCGATGGTCGATGTCGGCGAGCGATTGCAGTGGCCCGGAACGGTCATCGTCGACAAGCATAGCGTCGGTGGCTTGCCGGGCAATCGCACCACGCCGATCATCGTCTCGATCATGGCCGCGGAGGGCCTGATCATGCCCAAGACATCGTCGCGGGCGATCACCTCACCGGCCGGCACGGCGGACACGATGGAGGTGCTGGCCCCTGTCGACCTCGACGTTTCCGCAATCCGCAAGGTGGTCGAGCGCGAAGGCGGCTGCATCGCCTGGGGCGGCGCCGTCAACCTCAGCCCTGCCGACGATGTGATCATCGGCGTGGAACGGGTGCTCGATATCGATGCCGTCGGGCAGATGGTCGCCTCGGTGCTGTCCAAGAAAATCGCGGCCGGTGCGACCCATCTGGTCATCGACATCCCGGTCGGGCCGACCGCCAAGGTACGCGGCGCCGATGCCGCCGACACGCTCGAGCGGGCGCTGAGCTCTGTCGCCCAAGCCTTCGGGCTTCGCACGCGCGTGATGCGCGGCCCCGGCGCCGAGCCGATCGGACGGGGCATCGGTCCGGCGCTCGAGGCGCAGGATATCCTTGCCGTGCTCCAGGGGCAGCCGGGCGCCGAGGATCTCGCCCACCGGGCCTGCGAGCTGGCGGGAGGACTGCTTGAGCTCGCGGACGCAGCCCCGGCCCGCGAAGGTTATGCGCGTGCGCGGGCGTGCCTCGAAAGCGGCCGGGCCTGGGCCAAGTTCCAACGTATCTGCGAAGCGCAGGGCGGCATGCGGGCTCCACCGGTCGCCCGGTTCCAACAGGATATGATCGCTCCCTATAGCGGCCGCCTGGTGAGTATCGACAATCGCAAGCTCGCGACGGTCGCGAAGCTTGCCGGCGCGCCGATGGCCAAGGCCGCCGGCGTCGCGCTGCAGTGTCGGCTGAACCAGATGGTGGATGCCGGGGCTCCGTTGTGCACCATTCATGCCGAGAGCCCGGGCGAGCTCGACTATGCGGCGGCCTATGCGGTGAGCGACGGGCCGATCTTCGGGATTGAAGCGCTATGAACCGTCCCGTGCTGTTCGCGCTGTCTGGCAGCGAGGCCCTGGCACAGCCGCTATCCGCCGCGCTCGATGCAGAGGTCGGCACGATCGAGCATCGTCAGTTTCCTGACGGGAAACCTATCTCAGGGTCGGAAACGACGTCAGCGACCGCGAGGTCATCCTGCTGTCCAGTCTCGATCATCCGGACGCCAAGCTGTTGCCGCTGCTGTTCGCAGCCGACACGGCGCGCGAGCTGGGCGCACGCCGGATCGGGCTCGTCGCCCCCTATCTCGCTTACATGCGTCAGGACATACGCTTCCATCCCGGCGAGGCGGTGACGTCGCGAACCTTTGCCGCGATCCTGTCCCGCCATCTCGACTGGCTGGTGACGGTCGATCCGCATCTCCATCGCTATCATGCGCTGTCGGAAATCTACCGCATCCCGACCCAGATTGTTCATGCCGCGCCGCTTCTGGCCTCGTGGATCAAGCGCAATGTCGCTCGTCCGCTGATCATCGGTCCGGACCTGGAAAGCGAACAGTGGGTCTCGCAGGTGGCGGCCGATGCGGATGCTCCGTTTCTCGTGTGCGAGAAAATCCGGTCTGGCGACCGTGACGTCACCATCTCGATTCCGAATGCCCCAGCTTTTCTCGATCGCCAGCCAGTGCTGGTCGACGATATCGCCTCGTCCGGCCGGACCCTCGCCGAGGCGGCGCGCCAGCTGGTCGGCATGGGGTTCGCGCGACCGCATTGCGTGGTCGTGCATCCGCTTTTTGCCGGCGATGCGGCGCACGTTCTGGGTGAGCTTGTCGAGAGGATCGTCAGCACGAACGCTGTTGCACATACCTCGAATAAAATCGACGTGATGCCGGCGATTGCGGAGGCCGTTCGCCACGGAATTTAATCGGTGTACTGCGCGTTAGTTCTTTAGTGCTCAATGCACGAAGAAAACGAGCGCCCGGCAAGCGCTGGGCGCATCCTCATCCATTGACCCTAAGTAAGTCCGAACCAATCTTCTGGGAACTCCCTTTTCGGAGAGAGTCGCGGCAGGAAAGGAGGATATGTCATGTCGCACACACGCTCGTTCCTTGATCCCTTCATCGTTGCTCGGCACCCACAGCTTGAGCCCGAAGTGAAGCGCGCCATCCTCGCCTCCTGGGCGTCCGATCGCTCGGCCGTCGAGGGCCAACCGGCCCTCCGTCGCCCACCAGGCGCCAGCAGCCCGGTGCCGGTCGACGATGTGATGGCAGCGCTGCGCTGGCTCGATCGCGCTGAGCGCGGCGCGGGCGACCGGCATATATCGCCCGGTTCAGAGACCCGGCAATGAGCCGCAGCGCGTTGCGGCGCTGGCGTGAACGGGGCAGCCGGACCGTCACGGTCTTGCTGCCCTTTGCCGACATCATGGAGATTGCGCTCGCGCTGCTGTCGCTCTCTCCGGATGAACTGGCGCGGCTCGATTGGAGCTTCGCCGATCGCAAGCGCCTGCTCGATCATCTCCTGCAGTCGGGCAAGCAGGCGCAGTCAGTGGACCGGGACAAGCTCGACCAGACATTGCTACGCCTCGCGCTTCCCGCGCGCGACGTGCGACGCCTGAAACGCTTTGCGCAGCGCGAACTTCCAAAAACGGCTACGAACGCGGCCGTGATCGAACGGCTGAGCACCGTGATCGAGGCTGCCGAGCCGGAGAGGCTCTAGCGCGGCTGTTCTATGACGCCACGCCCGCCGCATGCTCCCGGAGCGCCCGCGCGCGTGCGTCATAGGCGCGCGCGAGCTGCGCGTGAACGATGATCGCCTCTGGCATCGCCGCAGTCTCGGCCGCCGCCCACTCCTGAGCCGCGCGCCTCATGTAATAGTCCAGATCGTCGTCGACACTTCTCAAACCCGTCAACCTCCTAGAAGGCCCGGCTACGCGCCGAGCCGGAATACCAGTCCTGTCGAACGGCAATAGCGCTCGGCCGCATCACGATCGTGAAATCGCAGCTCGACATGGGCAAGAGGATCGCGCCCGCCGCTCCATCCCGTCAACGGTTCGACAAAGGGGAGACAGCGCGGCTCGAAGCGGACGCCGCCACTGGCCGCGCCGGTCCCGCCCGCGGGAAGCCGGTTCTCCTGCCGGCTCCAGGGGATCAAATCACGGAGCGCCATGACGGTTATCTCCTTGTCTGGCTAGAGTTGGAGCATGACCCGCCGGCCACCGCCCCCACGGGGACGGCGCCGGCGAGCCGATTATGATCGCGATCAGGCCGCCTGGGCGTCCTTGGGTGCCTCGATGCGGTCATTAGCGGCGTTCGCACCGCCGCTGATCTCGATCTTGCGCGGTTTCATCGCTTCGGGAACGACCCGCTTGAGCTGGATGCTCAGCAAGCCATACTCGAATGTCGCCTCGCCGGCCTCGATGAAGTCGGCAAGCTGGAATCGCCGCTCGAACGAACGGGTCGCGATGCCGCGATGCAGATAGTCGGCCTCGTCCTCATCCTCGGCGCGTTGGCCGGTGACGGTGAGCTGATTCTGCTGGGCAACGACCTCGATTTCGTTCGGTCGGAAGCCGGCGACGGCCAGCGTTATGCGATAGCTGTCCTCGCCGTCCCTCACGATGTCGAACGGTGGAAAGCCATCATCCTCGCGCTGACCCGCTTCGAGCATGTTGAACAAGCGGTCGAAGCCAACGGTGGAACGCCGATACGGCGCAAAGTCAAACGTGCTTCTCATTTCCAAATCCTCCTAGGGAAGCGATCTGGGCATGAGATGCGCCGGGAAGAGCCGGCGCCCTCCATGTCCACCGGACCCGAACACGGCGCCCGGCAACTTTAATTAGTAAAGCGCCACGCGGTTTCAAGAAGGACTGTCGATAGGCATGGATGGCGCATCCCCTAGCGCACGAGATGCGCCCCTACCAAGTCGGGCTGACAGCGCCCGTGAACGGGATTTCAATGTCGGTTTCTCAACCGGGCAGTGCCCCAACCAACCGCAAGGCGAGACGCGCGACGATGACGATCACGGACCATATCGCACGACAACGCGCCCTGCCCGTCAACTGGGCCGCCCCGAAGCAGTCGCTGCGATCACGATCGAATGGGCGCTTGGCAGCGCCGACGACACCGAAACCGTGATGAGGGCCACTCTCGACACATTGACGCCGGCAGCGCGCGAGACATTCGTGCTGAATAAAGTCAGCGGCCAAAGCTACGCCGAGATTGCGCGCAGCGTGGGCAGGTTTCCAGTGGGTTGTCCGCCGCAGGATGCTGGCGGCGATCCGGCGCATCGCGCAAGGCCCGCACAGCTTCGAAATATGGCTACGCATGCGTTGCCAGTAAAAGGCCGTGCCCGGCCACATTTCGCCTAGCTATCGGCTTCCACAGCCAGAATTTCGGGCTGCATCAGCAAAAGATGCGCGCTGATCTTCAATCCCGTGGCGATGCGCTCGATATTGTCGATCGAAACATTGCGCTCGCCGCGCTCAATCCCGCCGAAATAGGTGCGATCCATCTCGATATCATAGGCGAAGACCTGTTGGCTGACACCAAGGGCTTTCCGGTATCGGCGGATATTCGCTGCAACGGTAGCACGTAAACATCCAGGATCGGCGCGTTTCACCCTTCATGAATCGCCTGCAAGATGGTTATAAGGCGACGGGTTTTAAGTATCATTTTTCGGACCGCTGCTAAGTTGAAAGATTCGCCGAGTTTGGAAAACGCGCATGAACAGCCATTTGCCTGTCGGCCGATTGGCCGGGTATCTTGAAGCTCTTTCGCGAGAGAAAATCTGGCTCGCGATCGTCGCCGCCACCGGGGCCCTCGCAGCGCTCGACCACGCCGTGCCCACCGTCGGGTTCGCGCGCCTCTATATGCCGATCATCTGTGGATCCGCATGGGGCCTTGGCGCGCGCGAGGGCTATTCCGTCGCAGTGTTTGCAGCGATCCTGGCCGTCATGCCTGGCCTGCAGGTAGGGCCTCCGACAGGCCCGAGCATTTTTGGCCCTATCGCCGAAGGCCAGAGCTTCGCACAGGACATCCACGCCCGCCTGAGGACTGTTCTGGCAGGCCCGCCTTATCCGGTGACGTGCAGCATGGGGGCGGTGCTGATCCCTTCCGATGCCCCGCGCAACGCTGACGAATTGATGCACCTTGCCGGTCAGGCAACGTATCGCGCCAGGCAGACGGGTAAGAATGCCGTCGAGATCGCCAGGGCCGGCGATCCGCCAGCGCTCAGGCCGGTGTTGGCCACGGCCTGCCTCCGCAAGGGCAGGACATGAAAGATCTGGCTTCGCTTCGCCGGCGTGCCATCGCCCTCATGCGCGAAGCTATCGCGATGCTCGACGAGGCGAGAGAGCATCGCGCGGCGAACCATTTGCAGGCGGCGATCGATGCCGCTGAAAGGGTTTCCCCGATGAAGCCGGGTGACACGCTGCCGGACGACAGCATCGACACGCCAGAATCCACGTCGCAGCTTGCCGCCGATCCTGCGTTGGTACGCGCGATCGGCGGCGCGCTGGCGATGTTCGCCACGCTGATGGCGCGCCAGGGCGGCGCTCCGGTCGATGAAGTTGCCCGCCTCCTTGGTATCTACGCGGCCGCGACCAACGAGAGATCGGACGATGAGGGGCTGCTTATCGCGTGTTGGAGCGCTATCCTCCGCGACGTCGCGGAGGCACAGCGCGGGGAGACTTAGGACGCCAAGGGGGGTGTAGAGGAACCAGTCTGATGGAGAAACCGCAAGGTCCGGCGCTGGACTATAGTGTTGCTCTGGTTGTCGAGGATGAACCGCTCGTGCGCGTCTTCGCGACCAAAATTCTCAGGATGCGGGATACCGCGTGTTCGAGGCGTGCGACGCACAAGACGCGCTCACAATTCTTGAAGAGCGCCAAGACATTCGGATCGTCATGACCGATATTGAAATGCCCGGCGACATGGATGGCCTGGCGCTCGCCAGCACGATCCGGGAGCGCTGGCCCGAAACGGTCGTTCTCGTAAATTCAGGCCGCGTCCGACCTGAACCGGAAGCATTACCCGACCGTGCGGGCTTTATCGCCAAGCCCTATCGCGCCGCCGAGTTGCTACACCAGCTTGACGTGCTGATGGAGGAGCATGGCGTTCCGATTCTTTCGGATGGCGATATTCTTGAGGCATGGCACGCAGCCGAGCTAGCGCATGCGCAGGCGGATGCACTCGACAAGCCCGTCACGCTGGCGCACGCCATCGCGGCCGAACAAGCAGCGATCCAGCGCTTTGGCGTCGGATCTCATGCGGCCGCCTATGACGCGCGGTATCCCGATGCGCCGGAGCCGCGCCGATAGGTCAATTGGTCTCCCGGCGACAAACAGGTTGCCGCCGGGAGTGGTCAGCCGCACACGCTGGAGGGCCGCAGCGCGTCATAAGCGCAAACCTATCGCTATGCACCTTCCGAGAGAATGAAACTCGTCGGATTACGCATTGGGTGCGATAGACTGCCGTTTAAAAGAAGGGGGGTCGATGGGGTGCGGCGCCTATGTTCACTGTCGCACACGTCCGGCACGACGGTCTCGGGAAACGTCAAAGGGTGCGTCCGGTACGTCCTTGGGATAGCGAATGACTGGCCGCTCACAATTTTCTCGCATGTGTACTGTTTCCAATTTTTGTCCGGACCTGAGGATTGGTCAGCGACGTCAGATTCTCGGCCTAGAACGGCTCCTATGTCCCCAGCAGGTGCCCGAGCTTTGCGGCTCTGAAGTCGAGCCCGACAGACGCACTTTTGGGCCTCACGCCCCTTTTTGCAGGTAGCGCGTTCAGCCCCGTTGAGGGCGTGTACGTTTTCGGCCGCCGCGTTTTGGGGCGCCCCCCTTCCAGGAGACCAGACGGAGGTGCCCGAACTCCAGTGGTAAGAGCCGCCGTATCGGGGCGATGTCGAGCACCTGCGCCGTTGGAACTGCTGCGGCAATATTTCGGCCTTGACCTTGGACCATGGTCCTGCCCGTAAGAGGCCTCCCCAATAGCGGTGCCTTTGCGGCGCGGCACTCCAGATCGATCCGAGGAGTATGGGGAACAAGCGCGTCGTTCACATCGTCGATGACGAAGAGACAATCCGAAAGGCACTGCGATTCACGTTGCGTACCGCCGGCTTCGCCGTCGAGGCCTACGCTTCGGGGCCGGAGTTTCTGTCGGCCGCGGGTGACGCTAAGAAAGGCTGCGTGATCCTCGACATGCACATGCCGGACATGGACGGCCTTCAGGTCCAGGTGGAGCTGACGCGACGCGGGATTGATATGCCTGTCGTCATGCTCACCGGCAATGGCGATCCCACGCTCGCCGTGCAGGCAATGCAGGCGGGCGCTGCCGACTTTCTCGCCAAACCGGTCGAAAAGGCCGCATTGCTTGGCGCGATCGACCGCGCCTTCAGCTCGCTGGAGAATATAACCGGGCGTGCCGCAGAACAGGCCGACGCGCTGTCGAAAGCCGCGAGACTGACGCAGCGCGAACGGGCCGTTCTTAGAGGGATTGCGCGAGGCTATCCCAATAGCTTTATCGCAGATGAACTCGGTACCACGCCGCGCACGGTCGAGCTGGATCGAGCCAGCCTGATGGTCAAACTGGGAGCCCAAAGTTTGCCCGACTTGCTACGGATCGCGTTTGCTGTGGACCTGAACGGATCGCCTGAGGACGATCGCCATTAGGCTTCACCATCCTGCGACATCGGACGTTATGCGGATCGGCCCGTGGCGAGTTCGGCAATGATCGGACAATCCGGCCGCGCGTCGCCGTGGCAGCGTTCGGCGAGATCGACCAGCGTGTCGCGCAGCGCCGTCAGCGCTGCCGCCTTGCGCTCGAATTCCTCGGCACGGGCCAGCGCAAGCCGCTTCACCTCGCCACTCGCGCGACCCGTATCCGCCCAAAGGCCGAGCAAAGTGCGGATCTCCTCGATCGGAAACCCCAGATCGCGCGCATTGGCGATGAACCGCAGGCGATGAAGATCGCGCTCGTCATAGTCGCGATAGCCCGCACCCCGGCGCGGCGGCGCCGGGATGAGGCCTATCTTCTCATAATGGCGGATCATCCGCTCCGAGACGCCGCTCCGCCGAGACGTCTCGCCGATGTTCACAGCGCTTTCCGGTTGAGGCGCAGCGCGTTGGTGACCACGCTGACCGAGGAGAGCGCCATGGCGGCGGCCGCGATGATCGGCGAGAGGAGGATGCCGAACAGCGGATAGAGCGCGCCCGCCGCCACCGGCACGCCCGCGACATTGTAGATGAAGGCGAAGACGAGGTTCTGGCGGATGTTCGACATGGTCGCTTGGCTGAGCCGCCGCGCCCGGACGATGCCAGTCAGGTCGCCCTTGAGCAGCGTGACGCCAGCGCTCTCGATCGCGACGTCGGTGCCGGCACCCATGGCGATGCCGACGTCGGCGGCGGCCAACGCGGGGGCGTCGTTGACACCGTCGCCGGCCATGGCGACGACCCGCCCCTCGCGCTTGAACCTGGCGACCACGGCGCTCTTCTGATCGGGCAGCACCTCGGCTTCGACCTCGTCGATGCCCAGGCGTCGGGCGACCGCTTCCGCGGTCGTGCGGTTGTCGCCGGTCAGCATGACCACGCGAATGCCCTCCGCCTTGAGCGCGGCGAGCGCTTCGGGCGTCGTGGCCTTCACCGGGTCGGCGATCGCGAAGGCGCCGCCGACTGTGCCGCCGACCCCGATGAAGATCGCGGTGGCGCCATCCCGGCGCAGCGCGTCGGCCTGGCTGGCGAGCGCATCGGTCGCAACCCCTTCGTCGGCAAGGAACTGCGCATTGCCGAGGACGATGCGCCGCCCTTCGACCGTGCCGAGCGCGCCGCGCCCGGTCGGCGAGTCGAAGTCGATGACGTCGCTCGTGACGATGCCGCGATCCTTCGCGGCCTCGACGATTGCCAACGCGAGCGGATGCTCGGACGCCCGCTCGACCGAGGCGGCAAGACGCAGCAGCTCGGCTTCGTCGAAGCCGGGCGCCGGCACGACCTGGGTGACGGCAGGCCGGCCTTCGGTCAGCGTGCCTGTCTTGTCGACGACGAGAGTGTCGACCTTCTCCATATGCTCGAGTGCTTCGGCATTTTTGATGAGGACACCGAGCCCGGCGCCGCGGCCGACCCCGACCATGATCGACATCGGCGTTGCCAGCCCCAGTGCGCAGGGACAGGCGATGATCAGCACGGCGACCGCCGCCACCAGCCCATAGGCGAAGC
>CAYRQX010000099.1:0-10713 GCA_964426485.1 uncultured Sphingopyxis sp.
CACAGGCCCTTCCTCTCAGGAGTTAGGGCCTCCGGCAATCCCGGGGCGGTTCAACGCGCATATGGGCCATGCCCTCGCTAAGGATTTCATGCGACCAGCGTTGAAACAGAGATATGGGACCGGTCCCAGTTACAAAACCGTCCATGTGAGGCAGCATCAAGACCTTGGTCGTAAACGTTAATGGCCGGCCATCGCGGGTGACGAGCGTATCGGTCGCAAGAAAAATGCCCTCATGGGTGATCGAAAAATTAAGAGCTGTCATTGGGCCTCCATTCGATCCGCCCTCTGAACGTCGAAAGTAAATTTTTTGTTTCTTAGCAGCGGATTAGGTGGCGCTCCGCAAGGCGGTACGAGGCGGTCAACTCCTCATCCGATGGCAAGCGCGCGATGCCAGCGGAACTCATGGCTGAGCGAGTACCTGAGCCCTCTGTCGCGCATAGATGAAACCAGCACAGGACGTCGAGACGGCGGGAAATTTGCTGGTAGCATCCGCCACGGCAACCGCCGCACAGCAGGTAAAGCATGCCCTCGATAATCCGCCGCAGCGACCACTTGCGCGGGTGCCCGAGGGCGGCGGGTAAAAGGAAGCCAACCCTCGCATTCGGCATCGGTCGGATCACCAGCAAGCGGCCTTGGTCTACTGGGATAGACGTCATCAATGATGCAAATGAACAATCCGGCAACCGACCCGGCGCGACAACGTATCCGATGCAACCAAATTGGCAGCAATTTCTCGTGTCGAGAAATAAATTATTAAGTAATTTCAGACCATTAATTCGAGCATGACAAATATTGTTCTAATGCCCGACTGGTCAGTTTCCGACGTTTATGTTGACGAGAATGACACTTACCAAATCACTGCAACCTACGATCTCGCACCCTACGAGTGCGTACGATGTGAAGCCACTGACCGACTGGTCAAGCGGGGCGCAACAACCAGGATTTTTGTAGATGCACCGGTTCATGGCAGGCACACCTTCATCCATGTCCGACATAACAAATATACTTGTCGCACATGCGAAGCGTCGTTCAGGCAGATCTTGCCAGGAATGCATCGCACCCGCCGGATGACCTCGCGCCTGGTTGAATATATCGAGAAACAATCCCTGTTAAAGCCGATCGCTCACGTGGCCGAAGACACTGGCGTGTCGGAGGCAACTGTCGGCGAGATCAGCAAGGCGTATTTCGCCAGATTGTCCGAACATCATGCGCGCGAAGTACGCGCGCCCCGCCACATCGGAATCGACGAACTGGCGCTGGTTAATAAACAGATGCGGGCGATCTTCATCAATCTTGAGGACAGTTGGCCGTTCGAGTTACTTCGTAACCGAACTCTGAAGTCCGTGCAGAACTTTCTTATGAAGCTACCGAACCGCGGGGATGTCGAGGCGGTTACGATGGACATGTGTGATTACTATAGGACGGCTGTAAAGAGAACGATGCCGCAGGCTGCCATCATCGTCGACCGATGGCACATGGCCGATAAAGTTAATGACGCTATGGATGAGGCGCGCCGTCGCTATCAGCGAAAGATCCACCGCGGTCGCGTGAGGGCTCTCAAAGGCGTGAATGGGATTTTTCTAAAACGAAGGTCAGAACTCAGTGGGAGCGAGGAAATTGAACTCGGAGGCTGGCTCGCAAATTCGGAGGAGCTCTATGCCGCGTACGAGGCAAAAGAGGCGCTGCTCAGCATTTGGGATTTGCATGACCGCGCCACCGCGGAAGCGACCCTCGACGAGTGGCGCGCTCGCATACCGAACGATGACAAGCATGTTTTCGCCGGCGTCGCGGGCGTGATCGACGATTGGCGGACAGAAATATTGAACTTCTTCGACCACGGGCGACTTACAAATGGCCCGACCGAGGCCAGGAACGGGGTGATAAAGCGGATATACAATTATGGCGCGGGCTATGATTTTGAATCGATCCGAGCACGCGCGCTTTTTGGGAAGCGCCCGGGCAGGCTCAAAAAGGAAGCGGACGCAAAGGACGAGGCGTGGCGCGCGAGCAAACCCGTCTGCATCAGATGTAGACAACCTATAGACGCGGCTGCGCTGATGGAAGATTGGAAGGCCTATGTCGCGCCGCTCATGGAACCGCCGCCCCGCGTTCACGGATACGCGCTGTGCGTGGAATGCTCGAAACCAGACGCATGGTCGTAAGCAGCCGTGCAAGGCTGACCCCATTTGGCCAGCCCGCCTGCTCGAGCAACTCTCACTGCGGGTCCAGTTCGATCCAGAACCAGTTTCCCCAACTCCAAAATCCTCTTCTTTTCAATCCGTCCGTTTACCGAACTTCGTTTGACTTTCGCGCGTCGTCAATGCGATGAACGGGCGACACGGTCGATCTGGGTCAAACGGCCGGCACGGAGACAGTAATGGCAGATGAGGACATCGCCCCGGAACAGGGCGAGCTGGCGATCACGCGCACCGGTGATCGGCTCCGGCTGGCGCGCGAGGCGGCGGGACTTTCGCTCGCCGACGTCGCGACACGAACGCGCATCACCCAGCGTCATTTAGCCGCCATAGAAAAGTCCGATTATTCCGAACTTCCGGGCCGTACTTATGTCACGGGCTTTGCGCGCGCCTACGCTCGCGCCGTAGACCTTCCCGAGGCAGAGGTCGGTGCCGCCATTCGCCGGGAGCTTGAAGAGGACGCCTATGGCTCGCGCCCGCTGTACGAAGCCTATGAGCCGACCGATCCAGCGCGCCTGCCGACCGCGCGGCTGACCTGGACACTCGTTATTGTCACGCTGCTGCTGGCGTCCGCCTATGGCGTATGGCGGTTCCTGTCGGTCGAGCCCGACGAGGCGCTGATCGCCGCGCAGAATCGCGCTGCAGATGCTTCGGAAGCGCCGCAAAGCAATGTCGCGGACACCCCCGCGAGCAAGGCCGCAACCGGGCAGTCCGCCGTTGCAGCCAATGCGCCGGTCGTGCTCACGGGCGTTTCCGAAGTCTGGATCGGTTTCGACGATGCCAAGGGCAAAACCGAAAATTGGCGCACGCTCGACGCGGGCGAGACCTATCAGGTGCCGCCCGCCTATATCGAACAATTTACGCTGCGCACGAGCATTCCCCAGGCACTCAAGGTCACCGTTGGCGGCCGCGACGTCGGGCCGATCGGACCTGCCGATACGCTGGTCAAGAATGTGTCGCTGAAACCTGCGGATCTGGTAGCCCGCGCCGATGGTAATGGCGCTGCGGCACCGGCGGCTACACCGCGCCCCCAGGGCTAGACCGCCGATCATTCGAGCCGGCTCGAACGGCAGCGCGCCGAAATGGGTTTGCGCTGCCGTGCGTTGCCGCGTTATGAACACTCAAATGGTTAATTATTGAGGACCGAACGGCAGATGATGATGCGGCAGATCACTTTCCTTGGTGCGGCAACGATCGCGCTCGTCGCGGCGATGCCCGCAGCGGCGCAGGACACCACGGTCGTCAAGCGCGTTGAACGCCTCGAAAAGGAAATGCGCGCGGTCCAGCGGTCGGTCTTTCCCGGCGGCAGCCCCACTTTTTTCGAAGGCGAGATCGCTCCCGACAACACGCCGGGCGAGCGCGCGCGCACCAACGCCCCGGTGATCGACCTGACCGCACGCGTCGATGCGCTCGAATCGCAGCTGCAGACGCTGACCGGCCAGACCGAGCAAAATGCCTTCCATCTGCGCGAGCTCGAAAAACAGTTCACCGCCTATAAGGCCGAAATGGACAAGCGTTTTGCCGATCCCGCGGTGGAAGCCGCCCCTGCCGCAACACCCGCCAGCCTCGCCCCGACGGTGAAGGCACCGGCAGCAGCGTCAACTGTCGCCGCGACCCCTGCAAAGAAGCCTGCGGCAAAGCCCGCAACCTCCGACGCCGCGCGGCTCGCGCTCGTCAAGAAGGTCGAGGTTCCGGCGAGCGGCAACGAGACCAAGGATGCCTACGACTATGGCTTTCGCCTGTGGGAAGCCAAGCTTTACCCCGAGGCGCAGGCGCAGCTGAAGACCGTCGTCACCAAATGGCCGAAGAGCAGCCAGGCGAGCTTTGCACAGAATTTGCTTGGTCGCGCCTATCTCGACGAGGGCAAGCCCAGCCTCGCCGCGGTCGCCTTTTATAATAATTACAAGGATCGCCCGAGCGGCGCACGCGCGCCGCACAGCCTGATGTATATGGGCGTCGCGCTCGACAAGCTCGGCCGCAAGGCCGATGCCTGCAAGGCGTTCCGCGAACTCGACGAAGTCTACGGCGACAAGGCGCCGCAGGATGTCCGGACCGATGCTGCCGCCGCAAAAACAAAAGCAGGCTGCTGACCGCGACGCCGCGGACCGGCTAGGCGGCGATCTTGCCGCGCTCGTCGGTTCTGGCTGGCACCGCCTCCATTATGGCGTCGCCGTGTCTGGCGGCCCCGACAGTATGGCGCTGCTCTGGCTGATGGCGTCCTTGCTGCCCGGACAAGTCTGGGCGGCGACGGTCGACCATGGTCTGCGCAAAGGTTCAGACGAAGAAGCGCGCATGGTTGCCGGCTTTTGCGAACGCGAGCATATTCCGCATTCGACGCTGCGTCCGCCCGCCCCGATCAGGGGGTCGCTGCAGGCCGCGGCCCGCACCGAACGCTATCGCTTGCTGGAACAGTGGCGCGACGCCAACGCGCTGGGGCACATCGTTACCGCGCATCACGCCGACGATCAGCTGGAAACGATCGTGATGCGGCTCAACCGCAGCAGCGGCGTCGGCGGCCTCGCGGCGATCCGGGCCAAGAATGGCGTGATCCTGCGGCCGCTGCTCCACTGGCGGCGTAGTGACCTCGTCCATCTGGCGCTCGAAAACGACCTGCCCTTTGTTGACGATCCCTCGAATGGCGACAACCGCTTCGATCGGGCGCGGCTGCGTCATGCGCTCCAGTCGCAAACCGCGCTCGACCCCGCCGCCGCGGCGAAATCGGCGGCTTGGCTCGCCGAGGCCGACGAGGCGCTCGACTGGGCAGTCGAACGGCTGATCGCGTCATGGCCCGACGCCTCCGACGTCGCAGTAATCCGCGACGATGGCTATCCGCCCGAGATGTTTCGCCGCATCGTCGCACAGCGGCTGCGCGCCAACGCGCCGCAGCTCGTGCTGCGCGGCGCCTCGCTCGACGGCGTGATCGCGGCGATGCACGAAGGTCGACGCGCGATGGTGGGCGCGCTGCTGATCGATGCGGTGCGCGGTCTTGAAGGGACGATCTGGCGCATTTCCGCGGCGCCGCGCCGAAAAGCAGCGAAAAAGGGCTGATTGCCTCATTGTCATTTAACGCGATTATCCTATCTTGTGCGGATAGGAGCGCAGTACCGCGCCGTTGAGGAACGATTCCGCATGCAGGACGACAAGGAACCGCAGGGCAATCCCTGGATGAAGAGTGTGATGATCTGGAGCGGCATCCTGCTTGCCATGCTCCTCGTCGCCTCGATGTTCGGCGGCGCTTCGCAGCCTGTCGGCAGTCCGCTAGCCTATTCCGAGTTCCGACAAAAAGTCGAGGAAGGTGCCGTCAAGGACGTCTTGCTGTCCGAAGACAAGGTAACCGGCACGCTGTCGAACGGCGAGCGGTTCAGCGCCAATGTCGTGCGCGATCCCGATCTGCTCAAGATGCTCAACGACAACGGCGTCAAATATGACGGCAAAGCGACGGAAACGCCGAATTTCTGGATGTATATGCTCGTCCAGTCGCTGCCCTTTCTGTTGATCCTCGGCATCGCCTTCTTCGTCTTCCGCCAGGTTCAGAAGAATAATGGCTCGGGCGCGATGGGCTTTGGCAAGTCGCGCGCCAAAATGCTCACCGAAAAGCAGGGCCGCGTGACCTTTGACGATGTTGCCGGCATTGACGAAGCGCGCGAGGAGCTTGAGGAAATCGTCGAGTTCCTCCGCGATCCGACCAAATTTTCCAAGCTCGGCGGTCAGATTCCAAAGGGCGCATTGCTCGTCGGCTCGCCTGGCACGGGTAAGACGCTGCTCGCCCGGGCGATCGCGGGTGAGGCTGGCGTCCCCTTCTTCACCATTTCGGGTTCGGACTTCGTTGAAATGTTCGTTGGCGTCGGCGCCAGCCGCGTCCGCGACATGTTCGAACAGGCGAAGCGCAATGCCCCCTGCATCGTCTTCATCGACGAAATCGATGCGGTCGGCCGCCATCGCGGCGCCGGCCTCGGCAACGGCAATGACGAGCGCGAGCAAACGCTGAACCAGCTGCTCGTCGAAATGGACGGTTTCGAAGCCAATGAAGGCATCATCATCGTTGCGGCGACGAACCGTCCCGACGTGCTCGACCCGGCCCTGCTGCGTCCGGGCCGCTTCGACCGCCAGGTCGTTGTGCCGCGTCCCGATATCGAGGGGCGCCAGAAGATCCTTGAAGTCCATACGCGCAAAAAGCCGCTGGCACCCGACGTCGACCTCCGCCGCGTTGCGCGCGGCACACCCGGCTTTTCGGGCGCCGATCTCGCCAATCTTTGCAATGAAGCCGCACTGCTCGCCGCGCGCAAGGGCAAGCGCCTGATCGCCAACGACGAATTCGAAGAGGCGAAGGACAAGGTCATGATGGGCGCCGAACGCCGGTCGATGGTCATGACCGAGGACGAGAAGAGGGCGACCGCCTATCATGAGGCTGGCCATGCGCTCGTCTCGCTGCACGTCGAGCATAATGATCCGCTCCACAAGGTAACGATCATCCCGCGCGGCCGCGCGCTGGGTGTGACCTGGAACCTGCCCGAGCGCGACCGCTATTCGCAGAATATGAAGCAGATGAAGGCGCGGCTCGCGCTTTGCTTCGGCGGCCGCATCGCCGAACAGCTGATCTACGGCAAGGACGAGCTCAACACCGGCGCGTCGAACGACATCCAGCAGGCGACCGACATGGCGCGGTCGATGGTCATGGAATATGGCATGTCGGAAAAGCTCGGCTGGCTGCGCTATCGCGACAATCAGGATGAGGTGTTCCTCGGCCATAGCGTGTCGCGCGCGCAGAATATGTCGGAAGAAACCGCCAAGCTGATCGACGCCGAAGTGCGCCGCCTCGTCGAAGAAGGCGAGAACGTCGCGCGCAAGGTCCTGACCGACAATATCGACGAGCTCCACCTTCTCGCTGGCGCGCTGCTCGAATATGAGACGCTGTCCGGCGAAGAAGCCAAGCGCGCGATCAAGGGCGAGGACATTGGCCGCGAAGACGACGCAACCAAGCGCGGCACCCCGGTGTCGGGCCATGCGGGCGGTATCCCGCAGATCAAACGCAAGCCGCGCCCGTTCGGCGACGCCAACCCCCAAGGGGCCTAGGCAATTCGCTGAGCCCCCTCGATTCAGCGACTATTCATTAGCTGGGGGCAAGCTGCGGCATATGACCAAATGGACATATGTGCGCCTCTTGCCTGCCCTGCTCGCCGCACCCTTGCTGAGCGCGATGGCGCCTGGTGATATGAGCGTTGCGGCGTTCCTCGCGCGAGCGGCGTCTCTAGAACGGCTCGGCCCGCTGGCGCTCGCGACCCCGCAGGGAAACCAGCTCAAGGACGAAGTGGTCGCTGCTGGCAGACGCTACAAGGCGCGGATTGATGCAGACCGTCGCGCCGGTCGCAAGACGACAAGCTGCCCTCCTGAATCGGGGAGCCTCAGCCCAGATCAATGGCTGGCCCATCTCCGCAGCTATCCCGTCTCGGCGCGCAGGTCGGTCAGCGTCTATGCCGCGTTCGATGCGCTGATGAAGAAACGCTATCCCTGCCCCGCCTGATGCGTCAAAGGTGCGACCAGGACCGAAGGAGATAGCGATGATCGGCAAAACGTGGAAAGCCTTGGCACTAACGGCCCTTCTCGCGCTCGGCACGCAGCCGGCGGCGGCACAAGGAAGCGGCTCGCTGACCAGCAAGATCGAACTCGAAAAATCGACCCTGTCTTCGGACGGCCAATCGCAAAAATCCTACGTCACACCCGATGTGGTCGTCCCCGGCGACCGCGTCCGCGTTGCGCTGACCTTTACTAACAATGGCGCCGCCCCGGCGGCAGGGGTCAATCTGGTCAATCCGATCCCCGACGGCCTGATATTCGATGACACCGCCGATACAGTAGGTTTCGGGGTTTCGACCGACGGCGGCAAGACGTTCGGCGCGCTCTCAGCGCTGACGGTGCCCGTCGTTGGCGCGGCGCCGCGCCGCGCAACGGCTGACGATGTGACGCATGTCCGCTGGCTGTGGCCCGATGCGATCGGTCCGGGGCAGAGCCGCTCGGTGGCCTTTTTTGGCCGGGTCCGGTGATCTGACAGGTGACGATTTATTGCGATGAATCGGGCGGCCTGAACGCGGGCGCAATGACCTTTTCGGCGGTGATGCTGACCCCCCAGGCCGCATCCGACATCCACACGCGCTTTCGCACCGTGACCGGACTGCGCGGCGAACTGAAAGGTAGTCGGATCAGCATCGTCGAGCGCGCCTATCTGCTCGAACTCTTTGACCGCGCCGGCGGCCGCGCGTGGGTTGCCGTCGCGGAGCGCGACAAGCTCGCAAATAAACCGGGGGGCACGCTGCCCAGCGACCTCGCGCTCTATGGCGCATTGCTCAACAGCGCGGTCGGTCACTGGCTGCCTGAAACCGGCGGCGTCTGCACCGACGTCGTGATCGACGATGGGCGCTATGATCCGACGATATTGTCGCATGTGCGCGCTGAGATACAGGCGGGTCTGGGCCAGTGGGGCCGCGCGTCGCTGGCCGACAGCAAGCGCAGCGATGGGGTCCAGATTGCGGACGTCGTCGCCAACAGTCTGTTCAATATCACCGTCGGCTCGCCGCGCGCCTATCGTATCCAGCGGATCATCGAACCGATGCTGGCATCGAAGGCGATCCGCGTCGCCGAGCTGACCCAAGTCGACTGAAACAAGAAGGGCCGCAGTTTCCTGCGGCCCCCTTGGTGTTCGTATTGATGGAGCGCTTATTCGAAGTCGCTCCCACCGCCCGCAGGGCTGCGCGGCGGCGCAGCGGCGGTCAAGCGAAGTGCTTCGGCCGAGCGGCTGATCGAGCTGATTTCATCGGGCGTATCGTCGTCGTCGACAACAACCTTCTGCATCGAGACAACCAGCGTTTCCTTGAGGTCTTTCGGACGCACGGTCTGCTCGGCGATCTCGCGCAGCGCGACGACCGGGTTCTTGTCGCGGTCGCGATCGACGGTGAGCTCCGAGCCACCCGAAATCTCGCGCGCACGGTGCGCGGAGAGCAGGACCAGGTCGAAACGGTTGGGAACTTTGTCGACGCAATCCTCGACGGTAACGCGGGCCATATTATTTCCTTAGGTATAGGAGAGGCCAGCCCTTTGAAGGGGCGTGGCGGCAAGCGCTGCGCGCTAGCAGCCCTGCCCCGATTTGTCAATCAAAGCGGTGCCCTTGCGGGGTTTGCGAACACCGGCCTATGAGCGGTCATGACCGAAGCCTGCGCACCTGCCGACTTGTCCGAAAGACTGACGGCCAAAGTGGCCGGGCACCGAATCGAGTTGATCTTCGACGGCGGCGACCGGCTGTCCCGCCTGCTCGACCTGATCAACGGCGCAGCCCACAGCATCGACATCATCATGTATATTTTCGAGGGTGATGCAGCGGGGCGAGATATTCTCGGTGCCCTTCTAACCGCCGCGAAGCGCGGTGTCCGCGTGCGTGCCGTGATTGACAGTTTCGGTTCGGGGGACACGCCCGAAAGCCTATTCGCGCCGCTGTGCGAAGCCGGCGGCAGCGTCACTTTCTTTTCGCGCCGCTGGCGCTCGACCTATTTGATCCGCAACCATCAGAAATTGATCCTGATCGACGAATATATTGCCGTCACCGGCGGCTTTAATATCGCCAACGATTATCTGAGCCCGCCGCGCAGCGACTGCTGGTTCGATATCGGCATGATCGTCAGGGGGCCGACCGTGGCGCGCGCCGCGCAATGGTTTGCAGAGATCCACGACTATACCGTCAATAACGATGGCAAGCTGTTGATACTTCGCCGCTTGATCCGCGAATGGCGCGTCGATGGCGGCGCGGTGTCTTGGCTGGTCGGCGGGCCGACCCAGCGACTGTCGCCATGGGCACGGGCAGTGCGTGCCGATCTAGAAAACGCGCGGCAACTCGACATGGCTATGGCTTATTTCTCCCCGGGCCAGGGAATGCTGCGGCGGCTCGGCCGTGTGGCGCAGCGCGGACGGGCGCGATTTGTGATGGCGGGCAAGTCCGATAATCCGGCGACGATCGGCGCATCGCGCGTTCTCTACGGCTATCTGTTCCGCAAAACCGCCGAAGTGTGGGAGTATCAACCGTGCAAATTGCATATGAAGCTGATTGTCATCGATGATGTCGTCTATATCGGTTCGGCCAATTTCGACGTCCGCAGCCTGTTCGTGAACGTCGAAGTGATGGTGCGGATCGCCGATCGGGGCTTCGCCGAAAAGATGCGCAATTTTCTTGGCCAGCTGCGGCCCGACTGCGACGTCATCACATCGAATTCGCACAAGGCGCGTGCCAGCTGGTTGACGCGGCTTCGCTGGACGCTTGCGTGGTTCGTTGTCGGCGTAGTCGATTATACTGTCTCGCGGCGGTTGAACTTCGGCCTCGGCGAAATTGATCCCGACACCGACATATAGCCTGATCGCACGCGCATACTCGCCGGATTTGCGTTGTTGCTGCTCGCGCTGGCCATTGCGTTTCGGCGGCGGGGACGCTAACAGCACGCCCACATAAAGCTTCCTTTATATCGGTCCACAGAAGGCT
>CAYRQX010000100.1:0-9374 GCA_964426485.1 uncultured Sphingopyxis sp.
CGACGATGTTCCAGGAAGAACTCGACGTCGACGAAACGCTTGCCCAGCTGCTCGTCGCCGAAGGCTTCGGCGAACTCGAAGAGGTCGCTTATGTCGGCATCGACGAACTTGCGAGCATCGAAGGCTTTGACGAGGAACTGGCGCAGGAGCTGCAGAGCCGCGCGACCGAGGGCCTCGAGCGCCGCGAAGAAGCATCGCGCGCGCAGCGCCGCGAGCTTGGTGTCGAGGATGCGCTGGCCGACATTCCGCACCTGACTGAAGCGATGCTTGTCGTGCTCGGCAAGGCCGGGATCAAGACGCTCGACGATCTCGCCGACCTTGCGACCGATGAACTGATCGCGAAGAAGCGCACCGACAATCGCCGCGGCCCGCCGCGCAGCGAACGCGCCGAGGACAAGGGCGGCGTGCTGGGCGAATATGGTCTGAGCGAAGAGCAGGGTAACGAGATCATCATGGCGGCGCGCGCCCACTGGTTCGACGACGAACCGGCTGAAGCTGCGCCAGAAGCGGCCCCCGCAGCAGAGCCGGAAGCCGGGCCCGCGGCGGAGCCGCTAAACGGGGAGGCCGCCGATGCGGACCCCGCACAATGATCAGCTGAGCGAACCAGACCGCGCTGGACGGCGCGGCCAGCATGTGCCCGAACGGCGCTGCGTCATCACCGGCGAGGTTTCGCCGGCCGAACGGCTCGTGCGCCTTGCGCTCGGGCCCGACGGCTTAATTGCGCCCGACGTCCTCGGCAAGGCGCCGGGGCGCGGCGCATGGATCGGCGTCGATCGCGCCACGCTCGAGGCCGCCCAGGCGAAGGGCAAGCTGAAGGGCGGGCTCGCGCGCGCGCTTCAGGACGGCAATTTCACCATCCCCGACGATCTTGGCGCGCGCATCGAGGCGCAGCTTCAGCGCGCCACGCTCGACCGGCTGGGGTTGGAATCGCGGTCGGGAACGCTGCTAAGCGGCAATGAAAAGATCGAGACCGCGGCGCGCAAGGGCCAGGTTCGCTTGCTCCTCCATGCCAGCGATGCGGGCGAGGACGGACGCAAAAAACTGGCGCAGGCGTGGCGCGTTGGCGAGGATGATGAGGGGTCGGGCCGCGAAGGCCGGGTCTTGCCGGTGGACCGCGGCACCCTATCTATGGCATTAGGCCGCGAGAATGCGGTGCATCTGGCGTTGACCGACGCCCGCGCCGCGGACCGGGTACTGGCGCATTTGAGCCGCTGGCAGTTTTTCACAGGATGGAGTAGGGACGCGGCCAACCGCGATTCCGACCCGCATACCGCGCCGGCTTCTGGCGAGGAAAAAAATGGGGCGTTGCCGACCAGCACCGCCGCTTCGGACGCGTTTTGAAGGAATGATAAGTTTCGATGAGTGACGAACAGGACAAACCGACCCTTACCCGCAAGCCCCTGGGGCTGAAGCGGACGGTCGAGGCCGGACAGGTGCAGCAACAATTCAGCCACGGGCGCCGCAACACGGTGGTGGTCGAGGTGAAGCGTCGCCGCGTGCTCGGTCGTCCGGGCGAAGCCGCGCCGGTCGAGGTCGAAGAGGTTGAGGCCGTTCCGGCGCCGGCACCCGCGCCTGCTCCGGCACCTGCGCCCGCGCCGAAGCCGGCTCCCCGGGTCAGCGAAAATGAAAGCCTGATGTCGCGTCAGGAACGCCAGGCGCAGCTGCTGCGCGAGGCCGAAGAAGCGCGCATGAACGCGCTCGAGGACAATCGCCGCCGCGACGAAGCTGCGCGCGCGCGCGCCCTTGAGGAAGAAAAGGCGCGGACCGAATCGCGCGTCGAACAGACGGCAAAGGCCGCCGAGCCGGCTGCTGAAGCGCCCGCCGCCGCACCCGCTCCCGCCGCTGAAGCGCCTGCCGCTGCCGCAGCGCCGCAGAACGAAGCCGCGCCGACGCCTGCGCCGCGCGCGACAACCAGTGCCGCTCCGGCGCCGCGTCGCTTTACGCCGGTGGAAGCGCCCAAGCGCCCTGAACCCAAGCGTCCCGAGCCGAAGGCTACCCGCGGCGGCGACAGCCGCCGTCAGTCGGGCAAGCTGACCGTCACGCGCGCGCTCAACGAAGATGAAGGCGCGCGTGCGCGCAGCCTCGCGGCGTTGAAGCGCGCCCGCGAAAAGGAAAAGCGTTCGCACACGGCTTCGTCGGGCCCGCGCGAAAAGCAGGTGCGTGAAGTCGTCGTGCCCGAAAGCATCACGGTTCAGGATCTCGCCAACCGTATGGCCGAAAAGACCAGCGATCTGGTCAAGGCGCTGTTCAAAATGGGCGTTCCGTCGGCTAGCACCGACACGATCGATCAGGACACCGCCGAACTGCTCGTCACCGAATTCGGGCATGAGATCATCCGCGTCAGCGAAGGCGATATCGACATCCGTCATGACGAGGATATCGACGATGCCGAACATCTGAAGCCGCGCGCCCCGGTCGTCACGATCATGGGTCATGTCGATCACGGCAAGACGTCCCTGCTCGACGCGCTGCGCGGTGCGAATGTGCAGGCGGGCGAAGCCGGCGGCATTACGCAGCATATCGGCGCCTATCAGGTGAAGACCCCCGATGGGTCGCTCGTCACCTTCCTCGATACGCCGGGCCACGAAGCCTTTACCGAAATGCGTCAGCGCGGTGCCAATGTCACCGACATCGTCATCCTGGTGGTCGCCGCCGACGACGGGCTCAAGCCGCAGTCGATCGAGGCGATCAACCATGCGAAGGCGGCAAATGTGCCGATCATCGTTGCGATCAACAAGGTCGACAAGGAAGGCGCCAATCCGCAGCGCGTCCGCGAACGCCTGCTCGAACATGAGCTGGTGGTCGAGGAAATGGGCGGCGACGTGCAGAATGTCGAAGTGTCGGCGCTGAAGAAGACCGGCCTCGACAAATTGCTCGACGCGATCGCGGTGCAGGCCGAAATCATGGAGCTGAAAGCCAACCCCGATCGCGCCGCCGAAGGCACGGTGATCGAGGCGAAGCTCGACAAGGGCCGCGGCCCGGTCGCGACGATCCTCGTGCGCCGCGGTACGCTCAAGGTCGGCGACATCTTCGTCTGCGGCGCCGAAAGCGGCCGTGTCCGCGCGCTGATCGACGACCAGGGCAAGCAGGTCAAATCGGCAACCCCGTCGATGCCGGTCGAAGTGCTCGGTCTGGGCGGCGTCCCGATGGCGGGCGACACGCTCACCGTCGTCGAGAATGAAGCGCGCGCCCGCGAAGTCGCGACCTATCGTCAGGAACAGGCGACGCGCAAGCGCACCGTCCAAGCGCCGGTCAGCCTCGAAGGTATGTTCGAAGCGCTCGCCGACAAGACCAACGTCATCCAGTTCCCCGTGATCATCAAGGGCGATGTGCAGGGGTCGGTCGAGGCGATCGTCAATGCGCTCAACAAGCTGTCGACCGACGAGATTCGCGTTCGCGTGCTCCAGTCGGGCGCCGGCGCGATCACCGAAAGCGACGTGACGCTTGCTGCGGCAACCAAGGCCCCGATCATCGGCTTCAACGTCCGCCCGAACGCCAAGGCGCGCGACATCGCGAAGCGCGAAAATGTCCGCTTCATGTATCACGATGTCATCTATCACCTGACCGACGAAATCAGGAAGGAAATGGCGGGCGAGCTGGGTCCGGAGCGGATCGAAACCGTTGTTGGCCGCGCCGAGGTCAAGGACGTCTTCCCGGCCGGCAAGCGCGACAAGGCTGCGGGTCTGCTCGTGCTCGAAGGCGTCATCCGCAAGGGGCTGCACGCACGACTTACGCGCGACGATGTCATCGTGTCGGCAACGACCATCTCGTCGCTCCGCCGCTTCAAGGACGATGTTGCCGAAGTGCGCGCGGGTCTGGAATGCGGTGTTGTCTTGTCGGATACCAACGACATCAAGGCGGGCGACAACCTCGAAGTCTTCGAAGTCGAAATGCGCGAACGGACGCTTTAACGGGCGTCCGTTCCGCGGGTATCAGGAGGCGCCGGCATGGCTCGCTATGTAGCCCTATTCGGCAGCATCAACGTCGGCGGCAACCGACTGAAGATGGTCGACCTCCGCGCGGCGTTCGAGGCCGAAGGGTTCAGTGACGTCGAAACCGTTGTCGCCAGCGGCAATGTCATCTTCTCGCACCCCGCGCGGCCGACGCGCGGGCTCGAGGAGAAGCTGACGCTGATGGTCGATGACCGCTTCGACATGCGCTGCGCAGCGTTGGTGCGCCGCCGCGACGAACTCGCGGCGGCGATCGCCGACAATCCGTTCGCGGGGACCAACGAGGACAAATTCGTTCACACCATGTTCCTCGACGGGCAGCCGACCGCGGAGCAATTCGACGCGCTCGCCAGCGACAAATGGATCAAGCCGAACGAGCGCCTCGCGCTTGGCGACCGGGCGCTTTATATCGATTATGGCGACGGCGTCGCCGACAGCAAATTGACCGCGCGACTGATCGAACGCCGGTTGGACCATAAGGGCACGGCGCGCAACATGCGTTCGATCGCCCGGATTGTCGACAAGCTTGACGCGTTGGAGAAAGCGGAGCCATGAAAACCGAAAAGGACAAAGGCCCGACGGTCCGCGCGCTGCGCGTCGGCGAACAGGTGCGCCACATCCTGTCCGAAATCCTCGCGCGCGGCGACGTGCACGACGATTTGCTGGCCAAGCATCCCGTGAGCGTCACCGAAGTCCGCATGTCGTCCGACCTGCGCCACGCGACCGTCTTCGTGAAGTCGCTACTCGGCAAGGAGGAGGAGGCGATCCTCAAGGCGCTGCGCACCAACACCGCCTGGCTGCAAAAGAGCGTCGCCGAGAAAATGACGATGAAATATGCCGCGAAGCTCAAATTCCTGAGCGACGAAAGCTTCGACGAGGCGAGCCATATCGACAAATTGCTGCGCGATCCGAAGGTGGCGCGGGATTTGGCGGGTGGCGAGGGTGACACGCAAGACTGACCTCTCTCAACCGTTCGTGTCGAGCGGCGTCGAGACACAAGTTGAGGATGGCGCAAGGCGTAGGGGGATCTCGACTTGGCTCGATGCGAACGAACTTCGGATTGGGCTTGCTACTTCCCCTTGATCCCCGCTGCTTGCTCGAGTTCGACCAGCGCTTCCTCCAGATAGTCGATCATGCGCTGCGCATGCGGGACGCTCCGCCGGCACGCAGTAATGCCGAAATCGATATTCTTGTTGTTCGACACCTGCGTGATATTCATCGCCATGCCGTCGACCGGGATGCTCGCGGGATACATGCCGTCAAGCCGCGCGCCGTTCCAGTACATCTGCTCGCGCGGGCCGGGAACGTTGGAAATCGTGACCGAATAAGCGGGGAATTTATCCGCGGTGCGGGTCAGCGCGGTCAGCATCATCGGGAAACCGGTGATCGCGGTGTAAAGCTGGATCTGCGCCGCGGTCATTTCTCGCAGCTGCGCCTTTGCCGAGTTCATCGACTCCTGGATCGCCGCCATCCGTTCGGCGGGGTCGTCGATATGCGTCGCGAGATTGGCGGTGACCGACGCGACCGAATTGCCCGAATCGACATCGCCTTTCGGACGGATCGACACCGGGGCCATCGCTTTCAATGGCTTGTCGGGCAGTTCGTTCAACGATTGCAGATAACGGCGCATCGCCCCCGCACACATGCCGAGCACCGCGTCGTTGATCGTTCCGTCATAGGCCTTGCCCATCGCGCGCACGCGGTCCAGTGACCAGCTTTGCGCGACGAAGCGCCGCGCGCCTGTAATGTTGCGGTTGAAGCTGGTACGCGGGACGCCCGTAAACGGCGTGGTCAGTCCGTCGCCGCCGATGCCGAACATCGCCGCGACATATTGGTTGAGCGCCTTCGTCACCCCGACGCTGTTTCCCCATTGCTCCTTCAGGAAATCGCCGATCGCCTTGATATCGGTCAGATTGGGGCGCGGCGGCTTCTTCGCTGTGGGAAACTGGCGCTTATACGCCTCATAGGCTTCGACCGAGAGCGGCGAATAGCTGCGCCGTTCCTTCGGGTCGGGGGACAGCATCGAATTATAGAAATGGATGCTCGCGGCGCCGTCCATCAGCGCGTGGTGGACCTTTTTGAAGGTCGCGATCTGCCGATTTGGAAGGCCGGAGATCAAAGTAATCTCCCAGAGCGGTCGCGTGCGGTCGAGCAGCCCCGAATGAAGGCGGGAGGCGAGTTCGAACATCTCCCGGTACCGCCCGGGTTTTGGCAATGCCGCGGCGCGGACATGGTAATGCATATCGATGTCACGGTCGGGTTCGAGCCGGATCGGGCCATATTGGCCGAAGGGGGTCAGTTTCAGTACCTCGCTGAACGGCCGCCGCAGCCCTTCCGACTGCCGGAGCAGCGCGAGCTGTTCGTTCAGCCACTCGGTCTCGTCGACCCCGTCGGGCAGCGTGTAGAGATTGATGCCCCCGATATGCATCGGCATCTCGCGGCTCTCCCCCCACAGGAACATCGCGTCGGTCACCGGCATCAGCCGCATGGCAGCTCTCCCCACTGTATATGCTGCATCTTTTGTTGCGCAGCATGGGAGGGGGGTGGGGGTGAGTCAAGCTAGGGTAGCGGGCGCAATAAATAGGGACAGTCCCTATTTAATCGAAGCGATTGTTGACGGGCGCGCAGGTCGCCGCAATAAATAGGGACTGTCCCTATTTATTGCGGGCAACGGGGAGGATTGGCGGGGGCCATCGAACGCGTTATCGCACCCCATGGCCAAGCTCTATTTCTACTACGCCAGCATGAATGCCGGCAAATCGACGACGCTGCTGCAGGCGGATTTCAACTATCGCGAGCGCGGCATGGAAACGATGCTGTGGACCGCGGCGCTCGACGATCGTTATGGCGCGGGGCAGGTGACGAGCCGCATCGGCCTGATCGCCGAGGCGCATAAATTCGATCCCGACAGCGACCTGTGGGCGGCGGTCAACGCCGAGAATGCCGAACGGCCGCTCGCCTGCGTGCTCGTCGACGAGGCGCAGTTTCTGACGCGCGCACAGGTGCTGGGTCTCGCGCGGCTCGCCGACGAGGCGGATATCCCGGTGCTCTGCTACGGCCTTCGCACCGATTTTTCGGCCGAGCTTTTCCCCGGATCGGCAGCCTTGCTGGGTATTGCCGACGCGCTCGTCGAACTCAAGGCGGTGTGCGAATGCGGGCGGAAGGCGACGATGAACCTGCGCGTCGACGAAGAGGGCCGCGCGGTGGTCGAAGGCGCGCAGACCGAGATCGGCGGCAACGACCGCTATGTCGCGATGTGCCGGCGGCATTTCATGGCGAAACGGCGCGAAGCCGCCGAGGTGCCGAGCGTGATAGGCGCCCATGCTTGAGCGCCTCTACGTCGACCTCGCCGATGGCGACCTCCTTCTTGTCAAGCTGACCGAGGCGCATCGCGACGCGCTGCGCGCCGTCTGCGCCGCCGACGCCGATATCTGGCCGATCTATTCGTCGAGCTTCGGCTCCGAGCATTTCGACAAGAGTTTCGACGCGCTGACCGGCGGCTCCGGCCGCATGCCCTATGCGATCATCGACGGCGACAGGCTGATCGGCATGACCGCCTGGCTCCGCCCCGACTGGTCGGCGCAGACGGTCGAGATCGGCAACAGCTTCATCCACCCCGATGCGCGCGGCACCGGCTTCAACGGCCGGGTCAAAAAGCTGATGCTCGATCACGCCTTTGCGGTCGGCATCCGCCGCATCGAATTCCGCATCGACGAGCGTAACAAAAGATCGCAGGCCGCAGTCGCCAAGCTTGGCTGCGCCAAGGAAGGCGTGCTGCGGTCGGAGCGCGTGACCTGGACGGGCTACACCCGCGACACTGGCCTCTGGTCGCTGCTGGCGGATGAATGGGTAGGGCGTCCTTAGACTTACGTCATCCCGGCGAAGGCCGGGATCTCACCTTCTCGTCCTGCCGCACCGTGGAGATCCCGGCCTTCGCCGGGATGACGGAGCTGGGCCGGGTCAGCGCCGGTTCAGGCTCTCCCTGCTAATCGAGTCGCGATGAAAAATCTCGCACTCTCCCTGGCCGCCGTGCTGCTTCCCCTTTCTGCGGCCGCGGCGGCCAACGAGCCTGCTGTGGCACCGCGCGAACTCGGCGTCGAATCGAGCATCGTGTTTCCGAGCGATAGCTCGATTCGCAATTGGGAGGCCGACCGCGACCGCGGCATCTGGATTCAGGGCCGCGGCAACGACTGGTATTATGGGACGTTCGCCGGCCTCTGCCGCGACCTCGATTTCGCGCAGGCGATCGGTTTCGAAACGCGCGGCGCCGGGCGGCTCGACAAGTTCGCCTCGATCATCGTCCGCGGCGAACGCTGCCAACTGACTTCCTTCGTGACCTCGGCCCCGCCACCCTCGAAGGCCGAGCGCAAGGCCGCGCGCGAAGCCGAAAAGGCCGCGCAAAATTGACAGCTGCGCCTCCGCGCCATAGCGGCGCGGAATGAACGGCTGGATCATCCTCGACAAACCCTTGGGGCTGGGCTCGACGCAGGCGGTAGGCGCGGTGAAGCGCGTATGCCGCGAGGCGGGGCTGGGCAAGGTCAAGGTCGGTCATGGCGGCACGCTCGACCCGCTGGCGACAGGGGTGCTGCCGATCGCGCTCGGCGAGGCGACCAAGCTCTGCGGCCGAATGCTCGATGCGAGCAAGATTTACGACTTTACCGTGCAATTCGGGGTCGAGACCGCCGGGCTCGACGCCGAGGGGGACATTATCGCGACGAGCGATGTGCGGCCGACGCTTGCGGACATCGAGGCGGTTCTGCCGCGCTTTACCGGTCCCATCGAGCAAGTCCCGCCCGCCTATTCGGCGATCAAGATCGACGGCCAGCGGGCTTATGACCTCGCGCGCAAGGGCGAAGCGGTCGAGATGAAGGCGCGCAGCGTCACCATCCACTCGCTTCGTCATGCCGGACTTGATCCGGCATCCATGTCGACCGACGAAGAGTGGACCCCGGATCAAGTCCGGGGTGACGAAGTGGGGGCGGGGCCCACCGACGCGGTCACTCTTACCGCCCACGTCTCAAAGGGCACCTATATCCGCAGCCTCGCCCGCGACATCGCGCATGCCGTCGGCGCCGTCGGGCATGTCACCATGCTCCGCCGCACCAAGGCCG
The DNA here is from genome assembly GCA_964426485.1 of uncultured Sphingopyxis sp. Classification (GTDB taxonomy): domain Bacteria; phylum Pseudomonadota; class Alphaproteobacteria; order Sphingomonadales; family Sphingomonadaceae; genus Sphingopyxis. The sequence goes on from CAYRQX010000100.1 coordinate 9,062, forward strand.
GGCCGTTCGACCTGTCACAGGCGATTTCGCTGGACAAATTGAACGCATTCGGCCAAGGCGCCGCCCAATCAGAAGTATTTCTGCCGCTCGAGGCAGGGCTGGTCGACATCCCGGCTCTGAACCTTTCCCCGGAAGCGGCAGGGGCGATCCGTCAGGGTCGCGTCTGGACCGGGGTAGCTACGGATGACGGGCTCTATTGGGGAAGGGACAGCGAAATGCGTCCCGTCGCCCTGATCGAGGTTTTGGCGGGAACGCTGAAGGTCGTCCGGGGCTTCAATCTGTAAACAAGGATGTTCGAGGAAGAATCTATGTC
>CAYRQX010000100.1:9384-10402 GCA_964426485.1 uncultured Sphingopyxis sp.
GTGCAAAGGGCGATACCGGTTCGCCGGAAGTGCAGGTCGCAATCCTGACCGACCGCATCAACACGCTGACCGCCCACTTCAAGGCGCATCACAAGGACAACCACAGCCGCCGCGGCCTCCTGATGATGGTCAACAAGCGCCGCAGCCTGCTCGACTATCTGAAGAAGAAGGACGAGAGCCGCTATTCGGCGCTGATCGCGAAGCTGGGTCTTCGTAAGTAATTCATAGGGGCGGTTCCGTATCGGAGCCGCCCTTATTTTATCCGTTCGGGCTGAGCTTGTCGAAGCCCCGTCCTTTTCTTGGAGAAGGAAGAACGGCCCTTCGACAAGCTCAGGGCGAACGGAATTTGAGAGAATTGACGCAATTCGGCGTCAATTCTGTTCGATGGGGCACTGAAACGCCCCGCACCGCCCCGGGTCGGATTACCCGGAATCAGAGGCCCCGCCCGGCATCGGGCCCGGCGGGCGAAGGAAACTCCATGTTTGACGTGAAAAAAGTATCGATCGAGTGGGGCGGTGAAACGCTGACCCTCGAAACGGGCAAGGTTGCCCGTCAGGCCGATGGCGCGGTTGTCGCGACGCTCGGCGAAACGATGGTCCTGGCCGCGGTCACCGCCGCCAAGACGGTCAAGGAAGGGCAGGATTTCTTCCCGCTCACCGTCCATTATCAGGAAAAATATTCGGGCGCAGGCCGCATCCCCGGTGGCTTCTTCAAGCGCGAGCGCGGCGCGACCGAAAAGGAAACTCTGGTTTCGCGTCTGACCGATCGTCCGATCCGTCCGCTGTTCCCCGAAGGTTTCTATAACGAAATCAACGTCATTGCCCAGGTTCTGAGCTATGACGGCCACAACGAACCCGACATCCTCGCGATGGTGGCCGCTTCGGCTGCGCTGACGATTTCGGGCGTCCCGTTCATGGGCCCGATCGGCGCCGCGCGCGTCGGCTATGTCGATGGCGAATATATCCTGAACCCGACCGATGCGCAGGTTGCCGAAGGCGACCTCGACCTCGTCGTTGCC
>CAYRQX010000101.1:0-9914 GCA_964426485.1 uncultured Sphingopyxis sp.
TGGAAAAGGTCGGCAAGGAAGGCGTCATCACCGTCGAGGAAGCCAAGGGCCTCGATTTCGAGCTCGATGTCGTCGAAGGCATGCAGTTCGACCGCGGCTACCTGAGCCCCTATTTCATCACCAACCCCGAAAAGATGCTCGTCGAGCTTTCGGACCCGTACATTCTGATCTTCGAAAAGAAGCTCTCGAACCTGCAGGCGATGCTGCCGATCCTCGAAGCCGTGGTGCAGTCGGGCCGTCCGCTGCTGATCATCGCCGAAGACATCGAAGGCGAAGCGCTCGCCACGCTGGTGGTCAACCGTCTGCGCGGCGGCCTGAAGGTCGCAGCCGTCAAGGCTCCGGGCTTCGGCGATCGCCGCAAGGCGATGCTGCAGGACATCGCGATCCTTACCGCCGGTGAAATGATCAGCGAAGATCTGGGCATCAAGCTTGAATCGGTCACGCTGAACATGCTCGGCCAGGCCAAGCGCGTCACGATCGACAAGGACAACACCACCATCGTCGACGGTGCGGGTGAAGCCGATGCGATCAAGGGCCGCGTCGAACAGATCCGTGCGCAGATCGAAACGACGACCAGCGACTATGACAAGGAAAAGCTGCAGGAACGTCTGGCGAAGCTCGCCGGCGGCGTTGCAGTCATCAAGGTCGGCGGCGCTTCGGAAGTCGAAGTGAAGGAACGCAAGGACCGCGTCGACGACGCGCTCCACGCGACCCGCGCTGCGGTCGAAGAAGGCATCGTCCCTGGCGGCGGTACCGCGCTTCTCTATGCGACCAAGGCTCTCGACGGCATGTCGGGCGTCAACGAAGACCAGACCCGCGGCATCGACATCATCCGTCGCGCGCTGCAGGCTCCGGTTCGCCAGATCGCTGAAAACGCGGGCTTCGACGGCGGTGTCGTCGCGGGCAAGCTGTTCGACCAGAACGACAGCAACTTCGGCTTCAACGCCTCGACCGACGTCTATGAAGACTTGGTCAAGGCCGGTGTCATCGACCCGACCAAGGTTGTCCGCACCGCGCTGCAGGATGCGGCCTCGGTTGCCGGTCTCTTGATCACCACCGAAGCCGGCATTGCCGAATCGCCCGACGACAAGCCGGCGATGCCCATGGGCGGCGGCGGCATGGGCGGCATGGGCGGCATGGACTTCTAAGTCCAAACCGTTCGGCGCTCAGCCAATGAAAAGAGGGCCGGGGGAGCAATCCTCCGGCTCTTTTCGTATCTTCCGTACCCCTGCGAAGGCAGGGGCCCATCACCTAAGGGCGCGTTTCCAAGGAACCGGCGGTTGAAAAGGCGAGGGCAGGAGATGGGCCCCTGCCTTCGCAGGGGCACGGCGGTTCCGTCATTGCCAGTTCAGATGATGCCGCATAGCTAGGCGCAATGAGCTTGCTTCTCGCCTTCGCCGCCATGCTGACCGATCCGGCTACGCCGCCCGCGCCGATCGAGCGCTGCGGATACCGCATCGTCGAAACCTTCCCGCACGATGCGACCAGCTTCACGCAAGGGCTCTTCTGGCATGCAGGCCATCTGTACGAAGCCACCGGTCAATATGGCCAGTCGCGCGTCGCGCGGCTCGACCTCAAGACCGGCAAGGCGCTCGCTCAATCGAAACTGCCGCCGGACCAGTTCGGCGAGGGCATCACGCGCTGGGGCGATCAGATCATCGGTGTGACCTGGCAAGGCGGTGTCGGCAATCGCTGGTCGATCAAGGATTTGAAACCGGCGGGCACCTTCAAATATGAAGGCGAGGGCTGGGGCGTGACGATGGTCGGAGATCGACTGGTGCTGAGCGATGGCACGCCCGAGCTGCGCTTCTTCGATCCGGCGACGATGACGGAACAGCGGCGCGTCACGGTGCGCTTCGGCGGCCGGCCGATCGCGATGCTCAACGAGCTCGAGACGATCGACGGTCAGATCTGGGCGAATGTGTGGATGACCGACTTCATCGTCCGTATCGATCCTGCGACCGGCAATGTCGTGTCGCTCGTCGACCTGTCGACGCTCAAGGCTGATGCGGGTGTCGGCGGCACCGACAGCGTGCTCAACGGCATTGCCTGGGACGCGAAGCAGAAGCGGCTGTTCGTCACCGGCAAATACTGGCCGAAGCTTTACGAAATCGCGCTCGCGGGCTGCCGCTAGGCGCCGAGCGCCGCCTCCATGCGCGCGGCGGCGGCATCATAGACATGCTCTTTCAATCCTGCGGTGATCGCCTTGGGTGCGCGGTCGGGATGGCCGCCGGGGAAGGGCGGCGCGGGATCATATTCGATCGCGAGCTGGATCGCCTGCGCCACCGCATCGCCGCGCAACCGGGCGATCAGCGTCAGCGCGAAATCGAGCCCCGATGTCACGCCGCCGCTGGTCACGGTATTGCCGTCCTCGACGACCCGCGCCTTGACCGGCTCGGCGCCGACCAATGGCAACAGGTGGGTATAGGCCCAGTGCGTCGTCGCGCGCTTGCCCGTCAGCAGGCCGGCGCGGCCGAGCAGGAAGGCGCCGGTACACACGCTCGTCACCCACTGCGCGCCCGCCGCCTGCCGCGCGACGAAATCGATCGTCGCGGCATCGCCCAGCGCGGTGGCGACGCCGTGCCCGCCGGGAATGCAGAGGACATCGGCTTGCGGCGCGCTGGCGAAATCATGCGTCGGCACGATCGCGAAACCGCTGTCGGTCATGATCGGATCGAGGGTGGCGGCGGCGCCGGCGAGCGTCGCGCCGGGCATGCGCGAAAGCGCCTGTGCGGGGGCGGTGAAGTCGAGCTGGGTGATGCCGGGAAACAGCAGGAAGACGATATGTGTGGCGGGCGTATCGGTCATGCGGATGTCCCCTCGCTGGCAGTGGATCACCCAGGCGCGCGGCTCTTTGACGGCCTGCCGGCCCGCCCCGCTTCCCGATGGTGTCCCATCTTCAGCGCCAGTTGCGGGGCGCGTTCAACCTAGCTCCTCGGTACGGCGAGGGGAAGGCGCTATTTGCCGGGCTTCGCCGGTTCGTCCGCCGCCTTGCCGGTTTCGGACGGGGAAACGCTGTCGCGGCTTTCGAGCATTTCGGCGGCATCGTCGAGCGCCTTCGCCTCGCTGACGGTCACACCGCCGGGGCCGGGCTCATTGTCGGTGCGGCTGCATCCCGATGTCGTCGTCAGGAACAGGATCGCGAGCGCGGCGCTCGTCATCCGAAGGTCGATCATCGATGCGCTCCCATGAAAAAGGGCTCCATCCATATTGGATGGAGCCCCCATATCAGCCCGAAGGCGTGCCGACGACTTATTGCTTGTCGTTGGCTTCGGCCTTCTTGGTTTCTTCGGCGATGTTGTCGCCAGCCTTGTCCACCGCTTCGCCAGCGGCGTTCACGGTGCCTTCGACGGCGTTGCCGGCGTCCTTGGTGGCTTCCGCAGTCGCGTCGGCGGCTTCGTCGGCGGCAGCAGCGGTCGCGTCGGCAGCGCCTGCGGCAGCGTCAGCCGCGGCATCGCCAGCAGCGGCAGCGTCGTCGCCCATGGAATCGGCGGTTTCCGAAGCGGCGTCCTGGGTCTTTTCCGAGCAGGCGGCGAGGCTGAAAGCCGCAGCGGCCATCGAGGCGATGATGATCTTGCGCATGATATTCCTTTCGAATGCAATGACCGGGCGGCCGGTCATGGGAACAGAGAGGTAACGGCGGATCAGCAGCTTGGCAACCGCGCTGCTTGATACCTGTCCCTAATGAAAAGGGGCCACCGGCGACCCGGCGACCCCCTTTTCTGTGGCATTTCTTCGGCCCGGAAAGACCGCAAAAATGCTTACTTCTTGGCTTCTTCCATCGCGCCCTTGGCAGCGTCGGCAGCTTCCTTGGCCGCGTCGGCAGCTTCGGTCGCCTTGTCGGCGGCAACAGCGGCGTCGCCCGAGGCAGCGGCATCGCCCGCGGCGTCGGCAGCAGCGCCGGCTTCGCCAGCAGCAGCAGCGGTCGCGTCGGCAGCGCCTTCGGCTGCTTCCATCGCGCCATCAGCAGCGCCTTCGACGGTCGCGGTTGCGTCTTCGGTTGCAGCGGCCGTGTCGTCGGCAGCCTTGTCGGCGCAAGCAGCGAGGCCCATCGAGGCGGCGAGGACGAGCGACAGAGTGATCGATTTCTTCATTTGGGAATACCCCTCTCGGTTTGAACTGACCGATCGGCACAGGAACTGATCGATCCCGAAATTTGCCAATCGGGCGCAGAATTACTCCCTCGCTGAATCGCGTGCAACGCACTTTTTGCGGTAACCAGCCTGTTTGGTTGAAATTCGCGTCCCACCCGGGCGCGCGCGGCGGAAATTGTGGTTCCGCACTCGGTTGACCGGATATAAAGAAACCTTTATATGTTGGTTGATGAGCGAGCTGATCGACATTTTCCGCGCTCTCGCGGACCCGACGCGACTGCGAGTCGTCGCGCTTTTGCGCGAGATGGAGCTCGCGATCGGCGAATTGGCGGTCGTGCTCGACCAAAGCCAGCCGCGCGTGTCGCGTCATGTGCGCATCCTCGTCGAGGCCGGGATCGTCGAACGGCGGCGCGAAGGCAGCTGGGTTTTCCTGCGCATTGCGACCGGCGGCCCGGTTGCCGAGATTATCGGGCACGCCGAAAAATGGCCCTTTTCCGCGCGCGAGACGCGGGTCATCGCCTATGATGCGCGGCGGCTGGCGGCGGTACGCGACGAACGCGCCGCGTCCGCCGAACGCTATTTCGCCGAACATGCCGCCGAATGGGACGCGATCCGCTCGCGCCACGTCGCCGAAAGCGAGGTCGAAGCCGCGATGCTGGCGATGATGCACAACCGCCGGCTTGGGCATTTGCTCGACATCGGCACGGGCACCGGCCGGATGGCGGAAATCTTTGCCCCGACCGCGCGCCGCATCACCGCGCTCGATCGCAGCCCCGAAATGCTGCGGATCGCGCGCACCAAGCTTGCGGGGCAAACGGTTCCGGTCGACCTGCTCCAGGGCGACTTTCTGAACCTGCCGGTTGCCGATGCGAGCATCGACAGCATCGTCATCCACCAGGCGCTGCATTTCGCGCAGGAGCCCGACCGCGTGATTGCCGAGGCGAGCCGCGTGCTGCGCGGCGGCGGGCATTTGCTCGTCGTTGATTTCGCGCCGCACGAGGACGAAGAGCTGCGCAATTTCGCGGCGCACGCCCGCCTAGGCTTTTCGGACGCGCAGATCCGCGGCTGGTTCGCGTCGGCGGGGCTGCTGCTGGAAAATGCCCAGACGCTGGAAGGCGGGGAGCTGGCGGTGAAGCTGTGGCTCGGCCGCCGTCGCAGCGATGAAGATCAACCACCCGTCACCGGTGACGGACAAAGTAAAAGGCTTGCGGCATGACGTCGAATTTGAACTCGCTGGCTGAAGCGCGCCGCGCTGCGGCATCGCCGCTGTTCGCCAATCTCGAAGGCGACATCGGGGTCAGCTTCGAATTCTTTCCGCCCAAGACCGAAAAGATGGAAGCGCAGCTGTGGGACACGTTCCGCACGCTCGAGCCGCTGGGGCCGAGCTTTGTTTCGGTCACTTATGGCGCGGGCGGGTCGACACGCGAGCGCACCCATGCGACCGTCGCGCGTATCGCCGCCGAAAGCGCGGTGCCGCCTGCCGCGCATTTGACCTGCGTCGAGGCATCACGCGCCGAGATCGATGAGGTGGCAGAGGCCTATTGGGAAGCCGGGGTGCGCCATATCGTCGCGCTGCGCGGTGATGTCCCCGGCGGCGCGCCGTATCGCCCGCACGGGCAAGGCTATGCCAATGCGATCGAACTCGTCGCGGGACTGAAGGCGATCGCCCCCTTCGACATTTCGGTCGCCGCTTACCCCGAAACGCATCCCGACGCCGATTGTCCGCAGTCCGATCTCGATAACCTCAAGCGCAAGCTCGACGCCGGGGCAACGCGCGCGATCACGCAATTCTTCTTTTCGCCCGACAGCTTCCTGCGCTTTCGCGACGCGGCGGCGGCGGCCGGCATCGACGCGCCGATCATTCCCGGCATCCTGCCCGTGTCGAACGTGTCGCAGACCCGGCGCATGGCCGATATGTGCGGCACCGCCATCCCGGGCTGGATGATGTCGCTGTTCGAGGGGCTCGACGACCTGCCGGCCGCGCGCCAGCTTGTCGCGGCGACGATCGCCGCCGAAATGTGCCGCCGTCTTTATGCGGGCGGTGTTCGCGATTTCCATTTCTACACGCTCAACCGCGCCGAACTCAGCTATGCCATCTGTCACCTGCTGGGGCTGCGGCCGGTCTTGACCGCAAAGGATCAGGCAGCATGAGCAGCGCTGCAATAAATAGGGACAGTCCCTATTTTTCTATCTCCCGTGCGCCAATCGGGACAAGCAGTTCGAAAAAAATAGGGACTGTCCCTATTTATTGGGAGGCAAGCCGATGATCAGCGCACGCGCAGCCCTGCAGGCGGCGGCAAAGGCCCGCATCCTGCTCACCGACGGCGGCTGGGGGACGCAGATCCAGCTCCGCAAGCTGACCGAGGCCTGCTACGCGGGCAATCTGGGCCTCAGCCACGACCAGAAGGGCAATAACGACATTCTCGCGCTGACGCAGCCCGACATCGTTGCCGCAATCGGCGAAGCCTATCTGGCCGCGGGGTCGGACATCGTTTCGACCAACACCTTCAGCGCCAACCGGATCAGCCAGGCCGATTATGGCGCCGAGGCGCTGGTTGCCGACATCAACCATGAAAGCGCCCGACTGGGGCGCGAGGCGGCGGATAAATATCAGACGCTCGACGGCCGTCGCCGCTTTGTCGCGGGCGCGGTCGGGCCGACGAACAAGACGCTGTCGCTGTCGCCCGATGTCAACAACCCCGGCTTTCGCGAGATCGACTTCGACGAATTGAAGGACGTCTATCTCGAGCAGGTCGTCGCATTGGCGGCGGGCGGGGCCGACTTCATCCTGATCGAGACGATTTTCGACACGCTCAACGCCAAGGCGGGCATCGCCGCGACGCTCGAGGCCGAGGCGAAGGTCGGCCGCGAGCTGCCGCTGATGATCTCGATGACGCTGACCGACCTCAGCGGCCGCAACCTGTCGGGGCATACGGTCGAGGCCTTCTGGTATGCCGTCCGCCACGCGAAGCCGCTGACGATCGGGCTCAACTGCTCGTTCGGCGCCGCGCAGCTCCGCCCGCATGTGAAACTGCTCTCCGAAATCGCCGATGCGCTGGTGATGGTCTATCCGAACGCGGGCCTGCCCAACGAACTCGGCGAATATGACGAACTGCCCGAAACGACCGCGGAGCTGGTCCGCGAATGGGCCGAGCATGGCCAGGTCAATATCCTTGGCGGCTGCTGCGGTTCGACGCCTGCCCACATTGCGGCGATGGCGAAAGCGATCGAAGGGCTGCCGGCGCGGCAGTTCCCTGAGGTGCCGGTGCGAACGCGGCTGGCCGGGCTGGAGCCGTTCACGATGGCGGCCTAGTCCCCCTCCCGCTTGCGGGAGGGGTTAGGGGAGGGCTTGTTTCCTCCTGCGCCGCCCGAAGAATTGACAGTCCCTCCCGTGTTGGGAGGCGCGTGACTCCCCACACCCCCTCCCGCAAGCGCGAGGGGAGAAGAAGATCCAGATGACCGAGACCACTGCCTCCGCCACCAACTTCGTCAATATCGGCGAGCGCACCAACGTCACCGGATCGGCGGCGTTCAAGAAGCTGATTCTCGCCGACGATTATGCCGCGGCGGTCGAGGTCGCGCGCCAGCAGGTCGAAAATGGGGCGCAGGTGATCGACGTCAACATGGACGAAGGCCTGCTCGACGCCGAATATGCGATGACGACCTTTTTGAAGCTGATCGCCGCCGAGCCCGACATCGCGCGCGTGCCGGTGATGATCGACAGCTCGAAATGGAGCGTGATCGAGGCGGGGCTGAAGTGCGTCCCCGGCAAGCCGATCGTCAATTCGATCAGCATGAAGGAAGGCGAGGCGGCTTTCCTCGAACACGCCCGCAAATGCATGGCCTATGGCGCGGCAGTTGTCGTGATGGCGTTCGACGAGGTCGGGCAGGCCGACACCAAGGAACGCAAGATCGAGATTTGCGAGCGCGCCTACAAGCTGCTCATGACCATCGGCTTTCCGCCCGAGGATATCATCTTCGACCCCAATGTGTTCGCGGTGGCGACGGGGCTGGAAGAGCATGACAATTATGCCGTCGATTTCATCGAGGCGGTGAAGGAAATCCGCGTCCGCTGCCCGCACGTCCATTTCTCGGGCGGGCTGTCGAACCTGTCCTTCGGCTTTCGCGGCAACGAGACAGTGCGCCGCGCGATGCACAGCGTCTTCCTCTACCACGCCATCCCCGCCGGACTCGACATGGCGATCGTCAACGCGGGGCAGCTCGATGTCTACGACACGATCGACCCCGAACTGCGGCAGGCGGTCGAGGATGTCGTCCTTAATCGCAAGGTCGAGGGCGAGGCCGAAAGCCCGACCGAACGGCTGATCGCGCTCGCCGAACGCTACAAGGGCAGCAACCCCGCGCAGGAAAAGGCCGCCGAGGAATGGCGCGGCTGGGACGTCGCCAAGCGGCTCGAACATGCGCTGGTGAAGGGCATCGACGCCTATGTCGTCGATGATACCGAGGAAATGCGCCTGCTGATGCCGCGCCCGATCGAGGTGATCGAAGGGCCGCTGATGGACGGCATGAACGTCGTCGGCGACCTGTTCGGGGCAGGCAAGATGTTCCTGCCGCAGGTCGTCAAATCGGCGCGCGTGATGAAGAAAGCGGTCGCGCACCTGCTGCCCTTCATCGAGGCGGCGAAGGAGCCGGGCGCGAAGGGCAAGGGCAAGGTCGTGATGGCGACCGTCAAGGGCGACGTCCACGACATTGGCAAGAATATCGTCGGCGTCGTGCTCCAGTGCAACGGCTTCGAGATCGTCGACCTGGGCGTCATGGTACCCTGGTCGAAAATCCTTGAGGCCGCGAACGAGAATGACGCCGACATGATCGGCCTGTCGGGCCTGATCACCCCCTCGCTCGACGAGATGGTGACGGTGGCGGAGGAAATGCAGCGCGCCGGGATGACGATGCCGCTGCTGATCGGCGGCGCGACGACGTCGAAGGTCCACACCGCACTGCGCATCGACCCCGCCTATCAGGGGCCGGTACTCCACGTCCTCGACGCAAGCCGCGCGGTCGGCGTCGCGACGGCACTGGTCAGCGACACCGGCCGCGACACCTATGTGAAAGGCTATAAGGACGATTACGCCCATATCCGCGACGTGCGCGCGGGCAAGGGGCAGAGCGTCCTCCACACGCTCGAAGAGGCGCGTGCCAATTATTACGATGCCTATCTCAGCGACAAGCCCGCGCCGCCGCTCCAGCCCGGCCTCCATCGCTTCGACGATTGGTCGCTCGCCGATCTGCGCGACTGCATCGACTGGACGCCCTTTTTCCGCGCGTGGGAATTGCACGGCACCTGGCCGTCGATCATGGACGACGACATCGTCGGCGAAACGGCGCGCGCGCTCAAGGCTGACGCCGATGCGATGCTCGACCAGCTGATCGCCGAAAAATGGCTGACCGCGCGCGGCGTCTGCGCCTTCTGGCCGTGCGCGCGCGACGGCGACGATGTGACGATCCATCTTGCCGAGGAAGAGCGTCATGTGACACTCCCCTTCCTGCGCCAGCAGATCAAGAAGAGCCGCGACCGCGCCAATATGTGCCTTGCCGACTTCATCGATCCGGCGGGCGACTGGATCGGCGGCTTCGCGGTCGGCATCCACGGCATCGAACCGCATTCTGACCGTTTCCGCGCCGACAAGGACGATTATTCGGACATTTTGCTGAAGGCGCTGGCGGATCGGTTCGCCGAGGCCTTTGCCGAGCGGCTGCACCAGCATGTGCGAACCACCCTGTGGGGCTATGCCCCTGGCGAGCAACTGACCAACGAGGCGCTGATCAAGGAAGAATATCGCGGCATCCGCCCGGCGCCCG
>CAYRQX010000102.1:0-9582 GCA_964426485.1 uncultured Sphingopyxis sp.
GGCCGCCTCCACGGCTCTGTCCCGAGTGCGAGGACGAAGATAGCCTCGTCGCGTGCGGCCCGGGCGTGGAGCGCGTCGCCGTCGAGGTCGCCTTGCGCTTCCCCGAGGCGCGCGTCGCCATCGTCACGTCGGACACGCTCTGGTCGCCGGCGAAAGCCGCCGAATTCGTCGACAATGTCGAGGGCGGGCTGGTCGATATCATCATCGGCACCCAACTCGTCACCAAAGGCTATCATTTCCCCAACCTCACCCTGGTGGGCGTCGTCGATGCCGACCTCGGGCTCGACGGCGGCGACCTGCGCGCCTCTGAACGCACTTTCCAGCAGATCGCGCAGGTCGCGGGGCGTGCGGGGCGCGGGGTCAAGCCCGGCGAGGTGCTGATCCAGACGCGCGTTCCCGAGGCACCGGTGATGGCGGCGCTCGTCGCGAACGACCGCGACGGATTTTATGCGGCAGAGGCGGCGGCGCGAAAATTCGCCGGCGCGCCGCCCTATGGCCGCTTCGCCGCGCTCGTCATCTCGTCGGAGGATATAGATGTCGCGCGCGGGGTCGCGCAGCGGCTGGGCGCGAAAGCTCCGGTTGCCGAAGGTCTCGCGGTCTATGGCCCCGCTCCAGCCCCGCTCGCGATGCTCCGCGGCCGCCACCGCTTCCGCCTCCTGCTCCACGCGCCGCGCAGCTTCGACCTGCAGGGGACAATCCGCGATTGGGTCGGCAGCATCGACTGGCCGGCGAAGGCGCGGCTCGCGATCGATATCGACCCCTATAGCTTTGTGTAAGCGTAACAGGGCTTTACTGTCACGGCGCGCGCTGGCAGCATCCCTGCAGGGTTAGGATGCGGGGGCGCAAAATGAAGAGAGTCGGCTTGGGCCTGCTGGCCGGGATTGCCATGATCGGAATGACGAGCGCGGCCGAGGCGAAATGGCTGCGCGCCGACACCGACAGCTTCATCATCTACAGCGAAAGCAACGAAAAATCGCTCCGCGAATTTGCGCAGAATCTGCAACGGTTCGACACCACGCTGCGCCTGCTCTTCAAGGTCGAAACGCCGGGCGAGGAAAGCAAGCTGCCGATCTATCTGGTGCCCGCGGCGCCCGATGTCGCCGAACTGGCGACCGGATCGCGCAGCGCGTCGATCGCGGGCTTTTACCGGCAGGACCGCGATGGCAGCTTCGCGATGTCCTTTCGCCAGAACAGCGGCGGCGGCGGTGTCGCCGGCACGTCGGCCGCCCAGCAGGTGCTGTTCCACGAATATAGCCATCATTTCATGAAGCGTCACCTGCGCGCCGCCTTTCCGGCCTGGCTGATCGAGGGGTTCGCGGAATATTATTCGACGGTCGATTTTGACAAGCAAGGCCACGCGATGATCGGCCAGCCAGTCTACCGCCGCGCCTATGGCCTGTTGGCGATGCCAAAAATTCCGGCCGAAAGACTGTTGTTCGAACAACCCGGCGCGATGCGGAACAGCGGTCAGATCGACGTCTATTACGGCCGCGCGTGGATTCTCACGCACATGCTGTTCCACAACGCCGCGCGGGGCGACCAGATCAACGCCTATAGCAATGCGATCAACGCCGGCACCGAACCCAAACAGGCGGCGGCCGACGCCTTTGGCGACCTGGCGCTGCTCGACAAGGATCTGAACCGTTATATCCAGGGCAAACTCAGCTACCGCACGACGCGCGATGCCGTTCCCGTCTCGCCCAACATCAAGATCACGCCGCTGTCGACGGACGAAGATGCCGTAATCATGCCGCGGCTGGAACGGCTGAATGCGCGCGGCGACGCGGCGCGTCTGACGAAGGCCCGCGACACGCTGCGCAAACTCGCCGCCGCGCAGCCCGCCAATGCCGATGTCCAGTTCGAGCTGGCGGCCGCCGAATGGGACATGGCCCGCGACGTCCGCGACCTCGCCGCGATGCGCGCCGCGCTCGACAAGGTGCTGGCGGCAAAGCCCGATCATGTCCGCGCCAATGTCCTGCTTGGGCGGCTGAACCTCTATCAACTACGCGAAAAGGGAGAAGACGACGCCGCGGCATGGCGCGAGGCACGCAAACCGATCCAGCTCGCCAACCGCACCGATCCCGACGACGCGGTGCCGCTCTACGCCTATTTCGACAGCTTTCTGGCCGAAGGCAAACGGCCGAGCGAGATGGCGATCAAGGCGCTCGAACGCGCCTTTGTCCTCACGCCAGAGAATATAGAGATGCGGGTCGCCTATGCCTTCGCGCTCGCTAATCAGAACGAGTTCGACCGCGCGGTGCGGCTGGCGCGAACCGTCGCCTTCGATCCGCACGACAATGGCCGGGGCGAAGCGATGCTCGCACGGCTGGAGGCCATGAAGGCTCGTCGCACGGGCGCTAGCCAGGAAGCGGTCACCGACGAAGACGCCGACGACTGACCCTCCCTCAATAATCGGGTTCGGCGCCACCCATGACCTGGCTCGCCTGCCCCGCCAGCCATGCCATCGCGGCAGCCCAAGGCTGATGCCCGTGACTGATTCGCGCGACGCCGAGCGCGGCGAATTCCTTGTGCGTCGGGCCGCCCTTGCCGCGCAGGATGTTGACCGGCAGCGGCGATGCGGCGCAGATCGCCGCGATGCATTTCGCGTCGAGCAGGAAGGGCACGAACAGCGACCCCGCGCCCGCGTCGGCGTAGGCACGCGCGCGTTCGAGCGTCGCCGTGACGAGCGCTTCGCCGTCCTTGACCGCATCGGCGCCGCGGAATGTGTCGCAGCGCGCGTTGACGAAAATGCCCGTGTCGGCGGCGGCGCGATAGCGCGCAACGGCTTCATCGATCGGAAGCAACTCGGTCGCACCCGGCAACCGGTCCTCCATATTGATCCCCGCCGCGCCCGCGTCCTTCGCGCGCCCGACCGAGGCCCCGACCGCCGCCGGATCGGCGCCATAACCCGATTCCATGTCGATCGTGACCGGCAGGTCGGTGACCGACAGGATACGGCCGAGATTCTCGAACACATCCTCCAGCGGGAAATCCTCGCCGTCGGCGCGGCCCTGCGCACCCGCGACGCCGAAACTGCCCGTTGCGATCGCCTTTGCACCCGCAGCCGCGACTGCCTTCGCGCTCCCCGCATCCCAGATGTTCACAAGGATCAGCGGATTGCCCGGAACGTGCAGTGCGCGAAATTCGGCAACTGCGCTTGACGATTTTGGCTCCATCAAAAACTCTCCCTCTTGAGCAATTCTTCCTTGATCGGCAGGCCGTAAGCATAGCCGCCGAGCGTTCCGTCGCTGCGGACGACGCGGTGGCACGGGATCAGCACCGCCACATTATTGGCGCCGTTGGCGCTCCCCGCCGCGCGCACCGCCTTGGGCTTGCCGACCGCGGCGGCGATATCGGCATAGCTGCGCGTCTCGCCCGCCGGGATCTTGCGCAGCTCGCGCCACACGGCTTCCTGAAAGGCGGTGCCCTTCACGTCGATCGGGATATGGTCGAAGCCGTTCACCGGCGCCTCGACGGCTTCGACGACCTGTTTGAGCAGCGCCGCAAATTCGTCGCCGCCCTCGACCAGTTCGGCGGCGGGGAAACGCTCTTCGAGCGCCTCGCGTCCTTCGTCGAAGCTCAAGCGGCACACGCCCTTCCCGGTCGCCGCGACGAGCATGTCGCCAAGGCTGGTCGGCACGACCGCCCAGTGGATCGTCGCCCCCTTGCCGCCATTGACCCAAGCCGACGCCGTCATGCCCATCCGTCCCTCCATATTCTGATAAAAACGCGACGGCCCCGAAAAGCCCGCATCGTAGATCGCGTCGGTCACCCGGCTTCCTTCGCTCAGCGCCCGCCGCGCGCGCTCCTCGCGCAGCGCGCGTGCATAGGCCGCTGGGGACAGCCCGGTGTGGCGGGTGAAGACGCGCTGGAAATGCGTCGGCGAATAGCCGGTGCGCGCGGCAAGGTCGGCGAGCGCGAGCGGCTCTTCGCTGGACTTGATCGCCGCAATCGCCTTGATCACCGCATTTTCGTCGCGCGCGACATCATCGGGCAGGCAGCGCTTGCATGGGCGCAGGCCCGTCGCGCGCGCCGCATCGCCGTCGGCGAAGAAGCGGACATTCTGGCGCAAGGGGTGGCGCGCGGCGCAACTTGGCCGGCAATAGATGCCGGTGGTCAGCACCCCGGTGACGAAGCGGCCGTCCTGCGCCTTGTCGCGCGCCTGCACCGCTTCCCAACGCGCGTCGTCGGTCATGGCCCCGAAGTCCATGGTCAGTTCCTCTCGATCCGCGCGGCGAAGCAGCCATGCGCGGCGTTATGGGCATCGATATAGGATATGCCATCGTCGGCGAACAGGTCGCGGATCGCACCGTCGGCCTTGCCCGGTCCGGCAAGCCGCGCGGTCTGCAACATGCCATCGGCATCGAAGGCGCGCAGCGCGAGCGGGCGGCCCTCGAACACCGGCGGCAGTTCGTCACGCCAGGTCGCGGCGGCGACACCCGGCCGGACATAGATCGCATAGGCGCTGCGATAGGGCGTCGCCACATCATGGCTGACGTGGTGGAGCAGGATCAGCGCCTCGCCCGCCTTCGCATCCTCCAGGCTGATGCGGCACGGGAAGCCGCGATCGGCGGTGGCGATCACACGGCGCGCATTGATCGCGGCAAGCGCAGCATCGTCGAGCGCAAAGAGCGGCGCAAAACTTTCGGGGCTGAGTCCCCGGATCGAATAGGTCATCGGAACATCCTTTCTCTGGCGTTGGACCTTCCATGCCACCGCGCGATTCAGGTCGCGTCCCGATGCTTGCGTTCAAACATTTCCGCCTAAGTGTGTTGCTGTATTATATCATTGACTCACTATCTCGAAAGGCGCACGTTCCGGCCACAATCAGGGAAACCGCCATGGCCACCATCGACGCATCGATCGCACCTGCACGGCCCGCACGCCGCACCGACTGGCTGGGGCGGAGCGCGATCTTCTGCTATCTCGCCATCGCCGCGGGGCAATTGCTCTTCATCGCCTTCATCCTGCTCTATTATTACCCGCCGACGCTGACCGGCCATTTCGCCGCTTGGAACGACAAGCCGATCATCAAGGGTTTTGTGGCGGGCGACACCGCGGGCAATATCTTCTTCGCGGTGCATGTGCTGCTCGCGGCCGTGATCACCTTCGGCGGCCTCGTCCAGCTCGTCCCCGCGATCCGGAACCGCTGGCCCGCGCTCCATCGCTGGAACGGCCGACTCTATATGCTGTGCGCGCTGGCTCTCGCGCTGGGCGGGCTGTGGATGACGTGGGGCCGCGGCACCTGGCTGAACTATATCGGCGCGATCGGCATCACGCTCGACGCGGTGCTGATCGTTGGTTTCACCGCGCTGGCTTGGAAAGCCGCACGCCATCGGCAATTCGCGGAGCATCGCCGCTGGGCGATCCGTCTGTTCGCGGTCGCGAGCGCGGTGTGGTTCATGCGCGTTTCTTATATGGCGTGGGCGCTCGCGACCGGCGGCGCGGGGATCGGCAAGGCGATGGACGGGCCGTTCGACATCTTCCTCGCCTTCGCCAATTCGCTGCTACCGCTCGCGATCGCCGAAATCTATCTGCGCGCCAGCGCCCACGGCACGCCGCTCGCGCGGCAGGCGACCGCCGCGCTGCTCGGCGTCAGCGGCCTCGTCATCCTCGCGGGCAGTGCTGGCGCATGGATGATGATGTGGGGGCCGTACATCTAGGGTCAGGACTTAGGTCGCTTGCCTTCGCTTCCCGGCTGACTAGTGTGCGCGCCATGACCCGCCTCCTCGCGCTGCTGCTCGCCCTTCTGACCCTATCGCTTCCGGCCCATGCGGCCGATGACATCAGCGCCGCGTCGCGCAGCGTCGTGCGCGTCGTCACCGTCGCGATGGTCGACGGCGAGGTTGTGGGCTTCGGCCATGGCAGTGGCATCGCGATCTCGCCGACGCGCATCGTCACCAACGCGCATGTCGTCGAATCGGCCGCCAAATATCCCGACAATGTTGCGCTCGGCGTCGTCCCGTCCGAAGGGCAGAAAAGCTATGCCGGCAAGCTGATCGCGATCGACACCGCGCGCGACCTGGCGCTGATCGAAATTACCGAGGGGCGCCTGCCCGCCGCCGCGATCTACACCGGCCCGCTCGATTCGGGTGCCGACGTCGTCGCCCTGGGCTATCCGGGCAATGTCGACCTCGCGACCGCGCGCAGCGCCAACGACTATATCACCCCGCGCACCCCGACGCGCAGCGAGGGCAATATGTCCAACACCCAGAGCGTCGACGGCGTTGCGATGCTGATCCATACGGCAAAGATTTCGCGTGGCAATTCGGGCGGGCCGCTCGTCGACCAGTGCGGCCGGATCACCGGGATCAACACCGCGATCACCCGCGCCGACGACGGCGATTCGCCCTTTGCTTTCGCAATCTCGGGGCGCGAGCTGATGCGCTTCCTCGCCGATGCGAACCAGCAATATGCCAGCGTCGGCACCCCTTGTCTGTCGTTCGCCGAGGCCGATGCGCGCGACCGCGCCGCAATGGACGCCGAGGCGCGCGCGAACGCCGCAGCCAATGCCGCGAAAGACGCCGCCGCCCGGCTCGACCGCGACCTCAAACAGGCGCGCGCCGAGGAAGCGGCGCTTGCTTCGCGCGAAAACCGCATCGCGCTCGCGGGCGTTTTCTTCGTGATCGGCGCGCTCGCCGCGGGCGCGGGCCTGCTCTTCCACAGCCAGAAGAATCTGCGCAACGCCAAGATCGCGGGCGGCGCGGGCGCCGCGCTGATGCTCGGCGCCGCAATCCTGTTCGTCACCCGCCCTGACGCGCACGCTGAAATCGCCGAGGATGCGGCCACCGCCCCCGCCACGACCGCGCCAAAGCTCGCGCAGGGGCAATTCCTCTGCACGATCCGCCCCGACCGCAGCCGCATCACGGTATCGGCGACGACCGACGTCCCGATCACCATCGGCAAGGACGGCTGCGTCAACGATCGCACCCAATATACCCGCGGCGCCGACGACCGCTGGCAGCGCATCCTCGTGCCGAACGACGAGGCGACCGTCACCGTCGCCTCAATCGATTCGACGGGGCGCGACTATCGCGTCGACCGCTATCTGCTCGATGCTGAAACGATGACGAAGGCGCGCGAGACGCGCGCGGCGAACGCGCTCAAAAGCTGCACCGCCAACCCCTACGAACTCGCGGACCTCGCGGCGCAGCAGGACGCGATCCGCAGCGCGCTGCCCGCCAGCCCCAACGAGCGGCTCGTCTATCGCTGCCAGCCGGCAGCGGGAGCGGCGGCTTCAACCGGCAATTGAAGCCGGGAATGGGTTAACCCCCGCACGCCTTGAACAGCATCAGCGTGCGCTCGCGCGCCAGATCGGCGCTCGACTCGTGATAATCTTTGCGCCGATCGCTGTTGAAGCCGTGCCCCGCTTCATAGACGAAAATCTGTGCGGTCGGGTGATCCTTCGCGATCAGCGCCTCGACCCCCGCCATCGGGATGCCATCGTCGAAACGGCCGAAATGCGCGATCGCCGCGCAGGCGGGCGCCTCATCCTTGAACATCGTCGGCACCAGGCTGCCATAATAGGCCGAGGCCGCCGCAAGATCGGGGCTGATCTGCGCCATCCGCCACGCGACCGAACCGCCATAGCAATAGCCGGTGATGAAGACGGGGCCCTTCCCTTTCAGCGCATCGATGCACGTCTGGGCATCCTTCAGGCTCTGCTCGAAGGGATGGAGTTCGCGCGCCAGCGCAACTGCACGCTGGAACTGTGGTCCCGAATAGTCGCTCTCGAACCCCGGATGCTCGCGGTCGAACAGCGCGGGGCTCAGCACCTCATAGCCCTCGGCGGCATATTCGTCGCACATCTCGCGGATATGGTCGGTGACCCCGAAGATTTCCTGGATCAGCGCAAGCCCGCCGCGGCGTTCGCCGTCGGGCAGAGCATGATAGACCGCAATCTCGGCGCCATCGTCCATCGTCATCCGGATCATCTCGCCCATCGTGCACCTTCCCTTCGACGTCATATTTTTTGGTTAGCCCGTCCCTATCGCACGAAGGGGCAAAAGCAATCGCCCGCCCGCCTTGCATTGCAGCAAAATCGTTGCTAGGCGCGCCGCGACTTCGCGTGGGGGACATTCGTCGAATATCCCCAAAAAAGCGCGCGACCCATCCCCCACGGGATAGCAACAAAGGACTTTCACGCGTGGAGAATTCCGGCGGCATTCAGGGCAACATCACGGCGGGCCTCGCGGGCCGTTATGCGGTCGCTTTGTTCGATCTGGCCCGCGAATCGAACGCGATCGACGCGGTGGCCAAGAGCCTCAGCGACCTTCGTGCCGGTCTCGCCGAATCGGCAGACCTGACGGCGCTGATCAGCAGCCCGGTCGTTGGCCGCACCGATGCCGCGAACGCCATTGCAGCGGTCGGCAAGGCGATGAAGCTCGATTCGCTCACGGCCAAGTTCCTCGGCGTGCTCGCGGAGAACCGCCGCCTCGCCGATCTGCCCAAGATGATCGACGCCTTCGATGCGATCGTCGCCGATCATCGCGGCGAAGTGACCGCCAAGGTTACCAGCGCGCACCCGCTTTCCGCCGCGCAGCTCAAAGAGCTGACCGCGAACCTCAAATCCCGTGTCGGGCGCGACGTCAGCGTCGCCGCGACCGTCGATCCCGCCATCCTCGGCGGTCTCGTCGTCCAGCTGGGCAGCCAGCTGATCGACGGCAGCATCCGTACCCGTCTCAACAGTTTCGCCCAGGCGATGAAGGGCTGAAAAGCCCGACGCCCAAATGCCCCGATGAAAGGCTAAACAATGGAAATCCGCGCCGCTGAAATCAGCAAGGTCATCAAGGACCAGATCGCCAATTTCGGCACCGACGCCACGGTCAGCGAAATCGGTCAGGTGCTGTCGGTCGGCGACGGCATCGCCCGCGTCCACGGTCTCGACAATGTCCAGGCCGGTGAAATGGTCGAATTCGCCAATGGCGTGCAGGGCATGGCGCTCAACCTCGAAGCCGATAACGTCGGCATCGTGATCTTTGGCTCGGACGCCGAGATCAAGGAAGGCGACACCGTCAAGCGCACCGGCACGATCGTCGACGTCCCCGTCGGCAAGGGCCTGCTCGGCCGCGTCGTCGATGGCCTCGGCAATCCGATCGATGGCAAGGGCCCGATCAAGGCCGAGAAGCGCATGCGCGTCGAAGTGAAGGCGCCGGGCATCATTCCGCGCACCTCGGTCCACGAGCCCGTCCAGACCGGCCTGAAGGCGCTCGACGCGCTCGTCCCCGTCGGCCGCGGCCAGCGCGAACTGATCATCGGCGACCGCCAGACCGGCAAGACCGCCGTCGCGATCGACACCTTCATCAACCAGAAGGAAGCCAACGCGGGCGACGACGAGTCGAAGAAGCTTTATTGCATCTATGTCGCGATCGGCCAGAAGCGCTCGACCGTCGCACAGATCGTCCGCCAGCTCGAAGAAAATGGCGCGATGGAATATTCGATCGTCGTCGCCGCGACCGCGTCGGAGCCCGCTCCGCTGCAGTTCCTCGCACCTTACACCGGCTGCACGATGGGCGAATATTTCCGCGACAACGGCATGCACGCCGTCATCGTCTATGACGATCTGTCGAAGCAGGCCGTCGC
>CAYRQX010000103.1:0-9464 GCA_964426485.1 uncultured Sphingopyxis sp.
GCCGGCGCTGGTCGCGGTGATGATCATGGTGTCGATCGGCACGTTCAGCTGGAATTCGATTCGCAACCTGCGCCGTCACCCGCCGACGTCGTCGGTCGTCATGCTGACGACGGTAATCGTCGTCGTGGCGACCCATGATCTGTCGCTGGGCGTGCTCGCCGGCGTGCTGCTGTCGGGCGTGTTTTTCGCCGGCAAGGTCCGCCGCATGTTCGCGGTCGAACGCGAGACATCGTCCGACGGCAAAGCGACGTACCGCGTTACCGGGCAGATATTCTTCGCATCGGTCGATCGGTTCACCCGCGCCTTTCAGGCGGAGGACGAGGCGACCGACATATTGATCGACGTTTCGGCGGCGCATTTCTGGGATATTTCGGGCGTCGGGGCGCTCGACAAGATCATCGCGCGGCTTCGACGCGAAGGCCGCCGCGTCGAGGTGGTCGGATATAATCGCGCGAGCGCGGATATTATCGACCGGTTCGCGCTGCACGACAAGACGGGTGTGGAAATCGGCCTCGCCCCGCATTGATGCGCGAGCCCGAATTCCCCCCTAAAATATCCCCGCCGCCAGTCCCTCCGCCAGTGCGGCGCCGAGGTCGCGGGCTTCGGCGAGGTGGCCCGGCGCGATCGTCTTCGGCGCCAGGATCGCCTCCGGGGTCTGTGCATCGGTGTTGACGATGACGGGTTCGGCGACGCGCTTCAGCCGCCAGCCGGTGGCGATGCGGTCGAGCTGGCGCTGGGCGTTTTCGCCGTCGGAGCCCGCGCAGATGATCGTCGCATAGGGGCGGCCTTCGAGTTTGCCGAGGCAGGGATAATAGCAACGGTCGAACATCTCCTTCATCGCGCCCGACAGCGCGGCGAGATTTTCCGGGCCGACGAAGAGATAGCCGCCCGCAGCTTGCAAAAGTTCGGGCGTGACGTCGTTTGCGGCGACGAGTTTTGCAGTCCCCGCCCCTTCGGTCGCGGCGCGCGCGAGTGCTTCGCTGCCGCCAGTGCGGCTGTGCCACGCGATCAGCAGGTGCGGTGCATCGGTCATGCGCCGATGCTTGCCAAGCACCGGCACGCGGCGCAAGCTGCCCCGAAATATGGGGGAGAGATAATATGCGCCGACTGACCGCCCTGCTGCTTGCCGGCAGCCTGCCCTTCGCCGCCACCGCGCAGGACCCCGCCAGCGAGGCGACGCGCGCCGCGCAGGCCGAGATCGCGGGGCGCCTGCCGCTGAACGACCCGCGCGACGAGGCCAATGCGATGCGCGGCAAGCTCGCCGAGATTCCGGGCGGGGTGATCCAGACCGCCGATGGCAAGATCGTGTGGGACCGGCGTCCCTATGCCTTTCTGAGCCAGGCCGGGGCCCCCGATACGGTCAATCCGTCGCTGTGGCGGCAGGCGCGGCTGAACGCCGTCCACGGATTGTTCGAGGTTGTGCCGGACAAGATCTGGCAGCTGCGCGGCTATGATCTGTCGGTAATGACGATCATCCGCGGCAAGACGGGGTGGATCGTCGTCGATCCTTTGCTGTCCGAAGAGACGGCGGCGGCGGGTTGGAAATTATTCGCCGACACGGTCGAGGCCCGGTCGGGCAAGCGGCCGATCAGGGCGGTGATTTTCAGCCACAGCCACAGCGACCATTTCGGCGGGGTCGGCGGCATCGTCACCCCCGAACAGGTCAGGGCGCAGAAGATCCGCATCATTGCACCGCACGGTTTTTCGGAGGAAGCGACCTCGGAGAATGTCCTTGCGGGCGGGGCGATGGGGCGGCGCGCGCTCTATATGTTCGGGTCTATCCTGACCCCCGGCCCGACGGGGCAGGTCGACACCGGGCTGGGGCCGAAGCTGTCGTCGGGCACGATCGGCTATATGGAGCCGACCGAGAGTGTCGGCGAAAAAGGCGGCACGCTGACGATCGACGGGCTCGCCTTCGACTTTCTCGATGCGGGCGGCACCGAGGCACCGTCAGAGTTCGTTTTCTATATCCCCGCCTATAAGGCGCTGCACACGACCGAGGTGGTCACGCACAACCTGCACAATATATTGACGCTGCGCGGCGCGCAGGTGCGCGATGCGCTGCGCTGGTCGAAGGTGATCGACGCGATGCTGCTGAAATGGGGCGGCACGGCCGAGGTCGCGCTGGCGTCGCATCACTGGCCGACATGGGGCACGGGCGAGGTGTCGGCGCTGCTGGCGAACCAGCGCGATGCCTATCGCTATGTTCACGATCGCACCTTGTTCCTCGCCAATCGCGGTGCGACGCTGCACGAGCTTGCCGACCAGACCGCCGAAGCGCCGGTGCAGGGCAGGGATTTTTCGACGCGCGGCTATTATGGCACGCTCAACCACGACATGAAGGCGACCTATCAGCGTTATTTCGGCTGGTGGGACGGCAACCCCGCCAATTTCAACCCGCTGCCGCCCGAGCAATCGGCGCCCAAATATGTCGCGCTCGCGGGCGGCGCCGACAAGCTGCTCGCGGCGGGCAAGGCGGCGGTCGCGGCGGGCGACTATCGCTGGGCGGCCGAGCTTTTGAACAAGCTGGTCTTTGCCGAGCCGGGCAATAAGGACGCGCGCGCCGCGCTCGCCTCGGCCTATGACCAGATGGGCTATCAGGCGGAGTCGGGCGCGTGGCGGAATTATTATCTCGCCGGTGCCGCGAGCCTGCGCGGCACGGCAGTCGAAAGCCTGTCGGGCAATGGACAGAGCCGGTCGTTCGTCAGCGCGATCCCGACCGCGGTGTTTTTCGACGCGCTTGCGGCGCGCTTCGATGCGGCGAAAGGGAGCGCGGCGAAGGGGACATTCCAGTTCGTGCTGCCCGACAGCAGAGAGACGGTCGCGATCGTCGTCGGCGGCGGGGTCGAGGTGCCGCGTTACGGCGTGACCGACGCGGCGCCGACCGCGACGATCACGATGAACCGCGCGACACTCGACGATGTGATGCTGGGGCAGGCGCAGTTTCCCGCGCTGATCCAGTCGGGCGCGATCAAGATCGACGGCGACCGCATGGCGTTCCTGTCGTGGTTCGCGCTGCACCCGCCCGCCGACCCGCGCTTCAATGTGGTTGTTCCCTGAACCGTCGGATACGGATTCGTTTTGATAATGTCCTGTGCCCCTGCGAAGGCAGGGGCCCATCTCCCGTCGGCGCAAGGTTGAGCCGGCAGGAGATGGGTCCCCGCCTTCGCGGGGACACGCAGTATTTCACACCGCCACTTTCATGCTCTATCGGAGGATCATGACCGACACCCCATCGCACCCGACCGACCCTTTCGATCCCGATGCGTTGAATGCCGCCGAGGGGCTCGACCCGGTCGCGCCCGCCTATGCACAGGTGCTGCGCATCGCGACCGCGCTCAATCTGATCCCGCTTGCGATCGGCGCAAGCGTGTTCGATGCGCTGCTGATCCGGCGCATCGAGGGGCCCTATGGGCTGATCACCGCCGCGGCATGGCTGATCGCGATCGTCGTGATCATGACCTTCCCGTCGCGGCGCGTGTCGCGCTGGGGGTATAAGATCGGCGACGGGCAGTTGCGCGTCGCGCGCGGCTGGCTGTTCCGCACCGACACGATCGTCCCGTTCGTGCGCGTCCAGCATATCGACGTCGGACAGGGGCCGATCGAGCGCTGGTTCGGCCTGTCGCACCTGATCGTCCACACCTCGGGCACGCATAACAGCACGGTCACGCTGCCGGGGCTGCACGCCGACCTTGCCGCCGCGATGCGCGAGACGATCCGCCGCCATATCCAGACCGACTTCGCATGAGCGACGCCGCCGCCATAACGACGGCCGAAGCCGAGCCGGACTGGCAGCGGCTGCACCCCGCGACGCTGGCACTCGCCATCGTCAAGCTTGGGCCGCGCTCGCTCAACTTCCTGCCCGCAGTCGCCGCGCTGGGGTTCACGGGCAACTGGATCTGGATCGTCCCCGCGATCGGCGCTTTCCTGCTGATTTCGCTGGCGACCGCCTGGTTCCAGTGGCTGCGCTTCCGCTTCCTTGTCGGCGACGACGAAGTGGTGATCGAAAGCGGCGTGCTCTCACGCCAGCACCGCACCATCCCGTTCGACCGCATTCAGGACGTCAGCATCGAACAGGGGCTCGTCGCGCGCGCGCTCGGCATCGCCAAGGTCGGGTTCGAAACCGGCGCGGGCGGCAAGGAGAATGACGCGAGCCTCGATGCGATCGCACTCGATTCGGCGCAGGCGCTGCGCACGACGATCCGCGCGCACCGTAGCGGCGAAACGGCGGCGCCGGTCGCGGCCGATGCGGCCGAAGTCGCGCCGGTCGCCGAGGACCGGCTGCTCTTTGCCATGACGCCGCGGCAATTGCTGCTCGCGGGATTGTTCAACTTCTCGCTCGCCGCGCTCGCGGTGGTGGGCGCGGGCATGCAGTTTTTCGACGGGCTGCTGCCGTTCGATTTCAACGTCTTCGACCCCAGGGACTGGATCGATATTGCCGAAGATTATGGGCTCGACCAGTGGCTGCTCGCGCATCGCTGGATCGCGGGCATCGGCGCGGCGCTGTCGCTGCTCTTCATCGGTTTTGCGAGCGGGATCGCGACGATGGTCTTCGCCAACTGGGATTTCCGCCTGACGCGCGAGCCGCGCGCGCTCCGCCGCACGCGCGGCCTGACGACGCGCACCGACGTCGCGGTGCCGGTGAAGCGCGTGCAGGCGGCGATCCTCGTCACCGGCTGGCTGCGCCAACGCTTTGGCTGGCACGAACTGCGGCTGCAGAGCCTCGCGAGCGACGGCGGGAAGGAAAACGACCATCAGGTCGTCCCCTTCGGCAAGCTCGCCGAGATCGATCCGGTGCTGGCAGAAGTCGCGATTCGGCGCCCCGACGCCGGCCAGTCGTGGCAGCACAGCCACCGCATCGTCGCCCTGGGGCCGATCGTCGGGGCGCTATGCGCAGCGGTGGTCGGCGGGGTTGCGCTCCATCTGGGCAATGCGGTCGGCTGGCTCGGGCTCGTCGCGGCGCCGCTGATTGCGCTTATCGCCTTCTGGGGGGCGCGCCTCCATCGCTGGGCCGATATGGACGCGCAGGTCGCGATCCGGCGCGGTGCGTGGAAGCCCAAGACGACGCTGTTGCCGCACGCATCGGTGCAGAGCGTCGACCTCAAGAGCGATTTCATCCTCCGCCCGCTCGGCCTCGCCACCCTGGTGTTCGGCGTCCCCGGCGGCAGCTCGCTGGCGACGCACGAGATCCCCGCGATCCCGCTCGCCGCCGCGCTCGACTTGCGCACCCGTATCCTTGCCGCACGGGCGCGGTCATGACCGAAGCCGCGCTGGGAATCACGCATTCGATCAAGGGCCAGCCGTGGCACTGGCGGCGCGCAAGCGCCGACATGGCATCGGAGAATCTCGCGCCCGACGATCTGGTCACGCAATTGCTGCTCGCGCGCGGGGTGACGCGGGGCGACCTCGATCGCCAGCGCACGCCGACCTTGCGCGGCTTCATGCCCGACCCGTCGCTGTTCCGCGACATGGACGCCGCCGCCGCGCGGCTCGCCGATGCCGTCGAGCGCCAGGAGGCGGTGACAATCTTCGGCGATTATGACGTCGACGGCGCGACCTCGGCCGCGTTGCTCGTGCGGCTGCTGCGCGGGCTCGGGCTGCCCGCAGGCGCCTATATTCCCGACCGGCTGATGGAGGGATATGGCCCGTCGGGCGCGGCGCTGGTCAAGATCGGCGCGGCGGGGTCGAAGCTCGTCGTCACCGTCGATTGCGGCGCGCAGGCGTTCGACGCCATCAACGAGGCCAATGCGGCGGGGGTCGAGGTGATCGTCGTCGATCATCATCAGTGCGCGACGACGCTGCCTGCGGCCTTTGCGCTGGTGAACCCGAACCGGCTCGACGAAGCGCCCGACGCCGCGATCCACGGCAATCTCGCCGCGGTCGGGGTCGCCTTCCTGCTCGGCGCCGCGCTGCTCCGCACGCTGCGCGCGCGCGGGTTTTTCGCGACGCGGGGCGAACCCGCGCTGATCGACCTGCTCGATCTGGTGGCGCTGGGCACCGTCGCCGACGTCGCGCGGCTGACGGGCTTCAACCGCGCGCTGGTGACGCAGGGGCTGAAGGTGATGGCGCGGCGCGGCAACACGGGCCTCGCCGCACTGATGGACGCCGCGCGGCTGACCAAGCCGCCGACCGCGAGCGACATGGGCTTTGCGCTGGGGCCGCGGATCAACGCCGGCGGGCGCGTCGGCAAATCCGATCTCGGGGTGCGCCTGCTGACGACATCGGACCCGCAGGAAGCCGCCGACATCGCGCTCGAACTCAACCGATTGAACGAGGAACGCCGCGCCATCGAGGCCGGCGTGCTCGACGAGGCGATTGCGGCAAGCGCCGCGTGCGGCAATGCCCCCGTCGCGATCGTCGCCGGGCAGGGCTGGCACCCCGGGGTGATCGGCATCGTCGCCGGACGCCTGAAAGAGCGGCTGCACCGCCCCGCGATCGTCATCGCATTGGACGATGACGGCGTCGGCAAGGGATCGGGCCGCTCGATCAGCGGCGTCGACCTGGGCGCCGCAATCCTTGCGGCGAAAGAAACGGGCCTGCTCGTCGCGGGCGGCGGACATGCGATGGCGGCGGGGCTGACCGTCGCCGCCGACAAGGTCGACGCGCTTGGCGCTTATCTGAACGACCGGCTCGCCGCCGACGTCGAGCGCGCAAGCGGCGACAAGTCGCTGCTGATCGATGCGGTGCTCGCGCCGCGCGGGATCAACCCCTTGTGGTGCGACGCGATCGAGAGCGCGGGGCCTTATGGCGCCGGCTGGCCCGCCCCGCGCGTCGCGACCGGGCCGGTGCGGATCGTCGAATCGGGAATCGTCGGCACCGACCATGTCCGCCTGATCGTGTCGGGCGACGACGGGGCGCGGTTCAAGGCCGTCGCCTTCCGCAGCGCCGAGACCGAATTGGGTCAGGCGTTGCTTCACACCCGCGGCAGCCGCAAACTGTGGCTCGCAGGCCGCGCAAAACGGGACGATTGGGGCAGCCGCCCCGCCGCCGAACTCCATCTGGAGGACGCGGCGTGGGCCGACTAGCCGCCGGGCGTCCCACTACGGCGCAATAATTTGCGCGGGCCATGCGTCGCATGCTTGACCCCACCGAAACGCCCGTCTAATGCCCCGCTTCACCGATCAGACGGCCCCTTCGTCTAGCGGTCTAGGACGTCGCCCTTTCACGGCGAAAACACGGGTTCGAGTCCCGTAGGGGTCACCACGGATTTCAAAGGCTTAGCCTGAGATCCGCCTACTTTATCAAATAACCGTCAAATATGCATCGGCAGCTGTGAGCGGACGTCGAGGGCACGTTATGGACTGTTCAAAACCCCCGTTCTTGCCCTTCGGAAGCGAGACAATCGCGTCTGCAAGCGTTTTTCGGGCAGGTAATCCCAAACCTCACCGGTCGACCTCGTGACACGCCCCTAACAGGTGATCCGGTGCGACTGAGCTTCCTTCATACCCAACTTTCGGCGCTGAAGGTCTGGAATGTTCCGGCAAACTCGGAATATCAGCAAAAGGCGGGAATAATGGCAGCTTTCAGTTTTGACGCGCGACACTTTGCATTCGGCCATGGGGTCCGACTGCTCAAGCGGGGCTATGAGGCGGCGCGAGATGCGTTGCTGGGGGAAGTCGAGCGCATTCGGACAGAAGCCAGTGCTTACGAAGAAGATTTGGCCAACGGTGGCGACTGGGTCGGTGAGCGGGAAGACGGTCATATTTTATGGGAACAGTCCCAAATCTATGACGCGGAGATCGATGACACGCATCACGCTCTATATGAGGTACGCCGCGCGTTCATTATCGCCCTGTTTCATCACTGGGAGCGGTCAGCGGCAAGTTGGCTAGGCGAGGATGCCGGCCATGCAAAACTCGAACAATTTTGTGCCGACAACGGTTTTGGCCCAGCCCCCGATCTCGATGCAGTGCGTCACCTTGCCAACCATCTTAAGCATGGCCCAGCGTCACGTTCTCCATGGCTTGATAAGATGCGCGAAAAATATCCGTTATTTATGCCGCGAGAAGGGACATTCGTTTTCGGCTTGTCAGATGACGACATTGAAGCGGTAGCAGCTGTCATTTTGGCTTCAGGGCCACCTGAACCGCGCTTCGAGATATAACGGCGGCGAGGGTTCACTCCTCGGCGAAGAAATCTTCGTCCAAACGTTTGAACTCGATCCTACGGCTGCTGCGGACCCCGACATCGTGCTCGATCATCAAATCGGCCAAGCGTTCCCCGTCGATCAGGATGACACGCTGCGACAGATGCTTGACGTAGTCGCGGGCGTGACTGCTGAACACCGATGTTGTTACAAAGACGCCCTTCGTCGCACCATGGCCAACAAGGCTCCCAACGAACGCCTGAACATCGGGTCGTCCAATGCTCGCATCCGCATATCGCTTGGCTTGAACGTACACACGGTCCAGCCCAAGCCTGTCCTCATTTATGACACCGTCGACTCCGCCATCACCGGAGCGGCCAAGCTGCTCCGCCGCGTTCTTGTGGGAGCCCCCATAGCCCATGGCTATCAGCAGATCGACAATCAGCTGCTCGAAAAAGGCGGGGCTGTT
The DNA here is from genome assembly GCA_964426485.1 of uncultured Sphingopyxis sp. Lineage (GTDB taxonomy): Bacteria > Pseudomonadota > Alphaproteobacteria > Sphingomonadales > Sphingomonadaceae > Sphingopyxis. Next base: position 8,556 of record CAYRQX010000103.1, read on the forward strand.
TTGAATAATGCGTTCGCGCAACTCGGCGCGCAGGGCGGACTGGACGGCAAGATAAGCCGCCTCGATTTGCTCTTCTGGCGTTCCCTCTATGGCAGTGGTTGAAACGCCCGATGAGGAGGCCTCGTCCTCACCGGTTTTCTGACCCGAATAGAAATCGCGGAATGATGCGTATTGCTTCAGCTCGTCAACGCCAATTTTGGCAGGATTTGTTTCGAGCAGCTGCCGCCCGCCGTCAGTGGCAACAAACCATCCCCGGCGCGGGGAAGCGATGAGCCCTGCCTTAGACATGTAGAATTTGGCCCAGTGGATGCGGTTATGCAGCAGGCGCTGCCGCCCGCTCGGTAGCATTTCCTCTCGTTCTGCTGCCGTCAGGCCAAAATCATCGGCGATGCGTTCGGCTACACCGGCAACACGCTGCTCCTGCGCAGCCGCGATCCGCAGCACCGGCAACATAAGCGTTTGATAGTCGGGGATAGCCATAAGCCTGCCTTCTTTCGGTGATTAGTCAATGCAAGCCATTGGAACGCGGGAGGGCGCTATCCCGCAAGCTCTGCAGCTACCCGCCGAAAACGCTCAAGCGCCGCCTCAAGGTTCTCCACTATCTCAATCGCCACCTCTTGGGGAGGCGGAAGACTGTCGGGGTCGATATGGCCATCATCTTTCAGCCAGAAAATATCGAGGTTTAGTTTGTCGCGCGCGGCGAGCTCGTCATAGGTGAATTTGCGGAAGCGTTCGCCGTCCTCGCGGGTATGGCGCAGGTGCTTCGGACGATACGCTGAGACAAAACCGTCCAGATCAGCCTTCTTCAGTGGACGTTCGCGCAGCGTAAAGTTCTGGTTGCTGCGGAAGTCATAATGAACCGCCCCGGGACTGCCGGAGGCCATTTGGTTTAAGTTACGCAGCCATGGA
>CAYRQX010000104.1:0-9444 GCA_964426485.1 uncultured Sphingopyxis sp.
CCCGCTCTCCACTAATTTACGCCGCGATCTGCGCCAAATGTTCTGACGACGGACAGTTGGAGCGTATTGCCGCGCGTCGATGCGGGCCACGCTCTCCTCAATCGCCCTCCGCAGCCCTTCACGGTCCTCGCGGAACTCGTGGAGACACGGACGGCACCGCGACTTGATACCGCAGGGACGATCCCGCGAAGGCTCAAAGTCGGCAAAGGGTTTGATGACGAGGCACTGGTGGCACTGCTGGTGACCCGGAGGGGTCGGTACGGGCTTACGCTTCCCCATCGTCGGGCCTCCGGCGCGGCTGGGGCCGCACGGCATAGAGCGGGCAGTTGACGCCGCCACAGGCCGCGACCTGTTCGCGCCAGCCGCCGAGACCCTTGATAAAGGGATCGTAGGCGCATTCTTTGCACTTGGCGTCGATGGCGCTTCGCAGGGAAACGCGGGGTTTGGTAGTCATGTCGTGGGTGTCCTACTGACGCGCGAAAGCACCCCGCCGGACTTTTCGCCCAATCGGGCGAGAACTCGGCAGGGCGCTAACGGGCTATTCGGGTTGTCGGTTGGGTTAGACGCTGGCGCCGTAATCGACGCGAACGAGACCGCCGGGGAGTTCGATCACCTGTTCGCGGGTGCGGGCGGCGTAATCGTCACTGCCGGGGGCGTAGGGGTCATATGGGGGAACGGCGCGGGGCGAGTACGCGGAGGCGTCCCCGTCGTCCGTCCCGCGCCAATGCTTGGCGCCTGCGGACATATCGAGGTGAGAGTTACGGCGCATCACAGGCTCGCACTATAGTTCGACTTGCCGCGAAGGTGCTTGGCGTGGATCGCCGTGCGGCTCGCAAGCTCTTCCTCGCGGATCGTCTCCCGCGCGCGTCGGTCGATTTCGACCAAGTCGTCGGCTTGCTGGCGCCGCTCCTTCACGACTGCAACGGATTCCTTCAGGGCCGCGTCCAGTTCCTTGGTGCCGCCGGGGCCGCGAAGTACGGACAGCTGGCGGACCAGTTCCATCATCTCGGTCGCTTTCACGTCGCGAAGGCCCTTCGACAGAGCGAAAGTAGGCTCCATCTTCGGTAGGCCGGTTTCGGGGTCAACAACCGCCATGCCGGTCTCGCGATCATACACGGCGCGGGTTCCGGTCTGTTCGTTGATTTCGGCACCGAGCTGGTCGATGCGAAGCTCAAGCTGGCGCTCTTGGTTGGCGAGGCTGACCCGTGCCTTATCGAGCGGGGAAGCCTGACTACCGACACCGATCATGATGCGGGCTTCGTCGCTGGCAGCCTGAAGGGCCTGCATGGCGAGCTTGGGTTCCAGTTCGGCGCGCGCCTCAGGGGTCAGGCCGACGAGCTGTGCACGGTATGGAGCAGCCATCTCCGGCGAAAGGGCTTCCAACGACCGCACGGTTATCGGTCGGCGGAACTTCTCGTTTGTATCGACGTGTGTGCGGGGCGCATCGCGCCAATCGCTTTCGGCAATCTCATGTGCCAGGGCGTTGTCATCGCCGAGGTCATAGTCGGGGCCGGTGTAGTCGGCTGTAGGGGTTTCGTCTGCGGTACTCATAGTCAGTTACTCACATTGGGGATGTGGCGATGCCACGGGGTGAGACCCGCAGTCAGGATGCGGGTCGGTTATCCGGCTCTCACCGGAATGGGGGCGCGCCTGCCCCGCTCCAGCCCCTGACTAAAAGGCCAGAGGGGAGGCAGGCGCTACGGGACCGTCACCCGTCGCTGATCTGGCAGCGGGGAGGTCGACCGATCTGATATGATGGAAGGGGAACGCTGAGACCGATCGGTTCAGGTTCCTTCACCGCAAGTCCGGACTAATTCACGGACGGTGCGCGCACGGGGCGCAGAGAGGGGGTCGCAATCCTCCAGCACCCCGTGCGGCCCGTTGCGGGTACACAGGGGCTGTTAAGGTACCGTGCCGATGCTAGGCGGCGGCAAGCTCGCGGAGACCAACGGGCACTGCCGCTTCAACGCTCCGCACAAACGGCTCCGGGCCATCCGGACGCTTTGCCCACAATGCGAGCGCAGCAAGACCGTCGCGATTTGTGATGCCGACGAGGCGGGGACCGCACGACGTTTCGACCGGATGAAGTGCCTTCGAGCCGAGGCGAAGGCGCCGCAGTGCTTCGATGGTCACTGGCTTGCCACCGCGCATGTAGATATTCAGGACGCGGCACACGTCGGAGACGACGAACCACGGCTCGCCATCCCTCATAATTACGCGAACGGGGTCGCCGTGATAGTCGAGAGTGAAAGTGTCTTCGGCTGACATGGTGCTAGTTCCTAGGCCAATGCTTCGACAGGGGACCGGAGGCAAACGCCAACCTGCCCTCTCCTGAAGGATGTTGATGGTATGGTGGAGGAGGATGACCCATGGTCATCTTAAGCGGTTACCTTGCGTCCCTTCAGTGGCCCTGAAGAGCACCTTAAGGTGTACCTTAAATATCCTGACCGGGGGGACCGGAGATTCTTTCTCCAATGGTCCTGACTAATTGCATGTACCCTCCGAACCCGCCGGATTTCATAGGGCCTCCGGTGTCGGTCGCAATCCTGTCCGGCCAGCCGAGGCGTTTCCCTTCATCAGTGGTCCTGACTTATTCGGGGGCGTAATGGTGGCTTTTGGGGACCGTGAGGGCGTGTGGGGACCGTGGGCGCTGGGTCAGTGGCTTGGAGCGCGTGTCGGCGCTGTGTGATCGAAAAGGCCACGCTGTTGATGCCATATCGCTGCTGACCGCCGGGGGTACTAAAAGTTTTAATACCCATCTCGCGCGTCACCCAGTTCTGGAACTCAGCCGCCTCGGCTTTGTCCGAACGCATGATGAGCTTGTAGAGGCCGCTCTCGGAGACAATCGACATGCTACGGTTTGGAGCCGTAGCAACAACGCCGCTCGCCGCGCCCCTAGACCAAAGTTGATCCGATCAACTTCCCGAACTTGGACGTCCTCTAGGAGCCGGTATGCCCGCGCCTTGCCGTTTGCGGTCCCGGCCATCCAACTCGATGGTGCGGGGGGTATGGTTACGGAAAGCGGCGCTAGACGTCAGCATCCGATCTTTTTATGTTGCCCGTGGCGGTACGGGAGGGCGTAATGAGCAAGATGAACCAAGGGCGAGGCCTGTTCAGGCTTGGCGTTGTCGTGGTGGTCCTCTGGGTCGGCTACTGGGGGTATGAGGCGGTAGAAGCAGGCAAGCTGTGGTTCAGCCTCTCGGACACTTTCGGCGCCGATTCGGGCGTTGCGCGGACGGCCTACGCGGAAAGAGAGTTTGCGAAGAAGATGGCGCTAGCTGGTCCCCTCGGCGGCTTAGCGGTACTCATCATCGGCCGGTGGATATTTCGAGGCTTCAAGGCGGGCAGTTAGTCGACCTCCTCGGCGGCGATGAAGTAGCGGCGGGTGGCTTTACCCCGTGCGGTGTTCCCAACCATCGCCACCTCTTTGGCGACGTCTAGGGTGAGCTGATAATCCCTGCGCGGCCTTCCACCCTTGGCGGTGGTTTCGGACATTTTTGTCCAAAACTCCGCACCCTCCTCAAAGCCGTAGTCGTCCATGATTTTGGCGACCCAGTCGTTGAAGCGGGTGGCAATCCCCAGCCACCCGTGCAGCGCCCTTGCATCAACCTGCCGGTCTTCGGTGAGCGGGAGGAAGGCGGCAGACTTGACCGGCCCTGCCCTGTCGCGCAGTCTGCTTGCAGGGGGCACGCATGAACAACCGCGTAACTGAGTTGCTTGGAGAACTGGCATCGGGCGGGGACATTTCTCCGCAGGACGTCCGCAATCGCATTGTCGATCTGTTCGGGGAAGTAACGGACGAGAGCGACCGGATCGCGCTGCTTGCTGCCTTCGACGCCGTAATGGCACTCGCGGTTCGCAACGTCGGCGACAGCCCGCAGCTCATGGGGGCCATACGTGCGGACAAATGCCTGCTGGCGATGACCGAGGCGATGTGTGCCGACGGAAAAGTCGACCCCGAACGCTTAAACTATGTAGTGGAACGGGAGATAAGCGCGGGCCGGATGGACCGAGACAGCTTCGCTGAGCTGACAGCTGCGGGCGCGAAGGTTCTGGGATCGCGGCCTTCCGCTGGAAGCGGATGGATTGGTCGGCTCTTCGGTCGATAACCGAAGAGGGTTGCGGTCACGGCAAACGCGGCAGGTTAGAGACGCCGAGCGACAGGGCTAGCGCAAGTGCGACAAGCGGCACCAGCGCGAATAGTACAACGCAAGCGAACGCCAGCTTAGGCGCGCCGCGTTCATTGAACGATTTGACGATTTCCACAAGGGCGGACCAACGCTGCATTACGGACTCCCGACATCAAAAATAAGATGATCGGTGGCCCTGCGGCGCAAAGACTCTGTGGCCAGATTTTGAATCGGACGCAACCGTGAACAGCGGCCATAACCTAGGCATTAGTCGCAAAAACGATTCGTCTGGGTCAGGAAGCCTCCGACGCCGGAGAACAGATCGACCGAGCCTAGCAGCTAATGGCAGCATACCTCCGGATCGCGTGCCCGCTCCGGACCTGTTCACAGGAAAGGTCCACCCCGGCAACCGCACAAACAGCAACGGTCCGCCCGTAATGGTCGGTGTCCGTTTGGCGACACTCCAGCGCCCCACGAGACACAAGCTGCCGAAGATTATCAGTGCTGGCGTATGGATCGCCGGGGGCGCAATCCCGGCCCTGTCGGCAATGCCCAGGCATCTCAGGGGCGTCGATGCCTTGTAAGCGTATGCGGGTCGCCCCGCAGCGCAACGTGTCACCGTCAACAACTGTTGGGCCGGAACAGCTGAACACCGATGTGTCGCCGGTGTCCGCTCGCGCCATCGGTCCCCCGCTGGTCCCCATGGTGTACACTAGGCCCCCGAAGGTGCCGAGCAGTGCGGCGGGGATGGCGACCTGAAGGAACGTCATGCGCCCGCTGCGGCGCGCCTGTTGCCGCTTCGGTCCCCTGCGGTATTTCCGATAGTTCGCCCTCATGGCCGCAGGGTAGCGAGGGATGATTTAAGCAGCGTAAAGGCGGCTTTTTAGACCGTGGAGGGGCGTTAGGGGCGCGGAAGGACATCCCCCCCTCGCCCATCTTACGTCTCCCGCAGGGTGAATTAAGACGCCGTAACGGTGTTAGGAAGGGCGCAGATGCGACAGGTCGAGGCCGGGATAGGTGACTTTCTCCAGCGCCTCTGCCTTCTGGCGTGTGGACATGCCGTCGCCATAAGCCTTGCCGGACCCCGGTTCGATACGGCGCGATAGTGCCGAAGACGTCCGCTCGGCCAGCTCCGCCCGACGCAAAGCATCTTCAAAGCTATGACGGAATGAGTGCATGCCGAGCTTGGTGCCGACCAACTCCAGCGATTTAACATAGGCGCTGAAGCGTTCGCCGAGCTTCGCCCCTACCTGCCCACGGTCGTTCACCGTGCCTTCGGGGAACAACAGGAACTCCTCCCCGTCCCGGCGCGCTTCCACATACTTCAGGAAGCCGAGTTGGAGGAGCTGCGGGTGGATCGGGAGGGTTGCACGGGAACCCGCCGTTTTCAGTTTCCGCTCTCCGTACTCGCGGAGGTGCATCACGGGGCGCCCGTCATCCGTTCCGATGTCCTCCACGCGGAGGCCCGCCGCCTCGCCGTTCCGCAGGCCATGGAACAGACACAGTAACGGAACCCAATAATCCCCGGCCTTTCGACTGTCGGGCGCCCAAGGGGTCCGCCAGAGGCCCGATTGGAATACGGTAGATAGCTGGTCGGAGCTGAACGCCGACCGACGCTCCGCATCGCTAACCGTGTCGTGGACGGAAAGTCCCTCAAACGGATTGGAGGTGACCCATTGCTCCTTCCGCGCCCAGTTGAACACCGACGCGATGTGTAGAAGATACCCGTCGTTGATCGTCTTCGGCTGGATCGTCGGCAGACCAAGCGCCCTGCCCTTTTCCACCGCTTGCGGGACCGTCAGGCCCGCGAGTTCCTTTCGGCGCCCCAAGTTCACCGGCAGCCCCTCAAGCAGCTTCACCACCGCCCGCGCATCCTCACGCGTGATCGACTTCACGCCGCGCGAAGGGAACACGTCCCGCAAGAGGCGAAACACAGGGGCGACGCCCTTCTTCGTCGAACCACTCCAGCGTGGAGACTTGTCGGTCTCATAGGCCTTTAGAAGTTCCTCAAGGGTACGGTCGGCCGGATCGGAGGCGGAAGCTTCGACCTCCACGGTTGCATTGAGATTGACGCGGCGTGGTTCGTGCGGCGGCTGGCCTGACAAACGCGCCAATGCGGTGGAGTGGAGGTCAATATAGGCGCCCATAAGGTGCTCTTGGAGCCTCAACATATCGGGAGATTCGTCGTCAAGCGAGAGGCCCGCGTCGGTCGCGAGGGTCCGCGCTATCCGCATGACGACGGAGAAGTCGTTGCGGCCCAACGCATCCTCCGCCTGCGCCAAACGCTCGCGGGCAATATCGAGAAGCTCCCGCTGCTTGAGCTGATCGAGGGGCCGCTTCGTGGTGAACTGCGGGAGTGTCGAGCGATACCAGTTCGCGGCCATGGCAAGGGCCTGAGGTTCGCTGAGGGTCGCAGGAGGAGCCGCTGCGAGCTTGTCGCGGGCTTCCTGAACCTGTCGGGTGTATACCGCAGCAATCACTGGGAGCATCCCTTGCGCGGCCTTCTTGTCCTCCTCTCCGGTGGACATATTGAACTCACCGGGGAGGATTCTCGCGACGTCAGTCGGCCAGCGCTTCCGAACCTGCCACTTCGCGGACCCTTTTCTGCGGGATAATTTGAACACAGCTTCCATGCCTCCGTGTAGCAACTTTGTGTAGCAACGGAAGGTCAGAAACCTATGTTTTCTAGGGTTTTCAACGCCCTTGAGGGCGGTGGTGGACAGGGCTGGATTCGAACCAGCGTACGGAAACCCGGGCAGATTTACAGTCTGCTGCCTTTAACCACTCGGCCACCTGTCCATTGGGGCCCGCTTTGGGAAGCGGTCCAATGGCGAAACGAGGCTTGCCTGTCAATGGCAGTCATGGGAAAGGCGCGCGCATGAGACAATTTTCCCGTCACCGCCGCCCCGCCAGCCAAAACTCGCGCGGACAGGCCATTCGCTTCTGGGGCCGCCACGCCGTATTGGCGGCGCTCGCCAACCCCGAACGCACCGTAAAGCGCATCTGGGGCACGCGCGAAGCGCTGGGCCAGCTCGACCTGCCGCCGGTGATTCCGATCAGCTATGCCGAAGTCACCGACCTCGCGCGACTCGTCGCACGCGACGCGCCGCATCAGGGACTGGTGATCGAAGTCGACCCGCTCGAGGACGTCTTCCTCGGCGATCTGTTGCAGCAGGAGGTCGACGCCGACAGCAAGCGCCCGCTCATCGTTCTCGACCAGGTCACCGACCCGCACAATATCGGCGCGGTCCTGCGTTCGGCGGCGGCGTTCGATGCCGCGGCGATCGTCACGCAGGATCGCCACAGCCCGCCCGAAAGCGGCGTCATCGCCCGCTCGGCATCGGGGGCGCTCGAAATCGTGCCGTGGATTCGCGTCGTCAACCTGTCGCGCGCGCTCGAGGAAATCGCCGAGGCACAGTATTGGCGCATCGGCCTGATGGGCGACACCGAAACAACGCTGGGCTCGGCGCTCGACGGCAACCGCGTCGCGCTCGTGCTCGGCTCTGAAGGCGACGGCATGCGTCACAACGTCATGGAACATTGCGACGTGCTGGCCAAGCTGCCGATTTCGCCGCGGATGGAGAGCCTCAATATCTCGAACGCCGCGGCGATCGCGCTCTATGCGGTCGCGACGGCGAGCGCCTAATTCCATCGGCAGTCACCCCGGCGAAGGCCGGGGTCTCAACGTCGCGTTATAGCAGAAGCGTCGAGATCCCGGCCTTCACCGGATGACGAACAAATCAGTCCTCGGCGGCGATCCGCACCTTCAACCCATCCAGTGCCTCGCTGAACGGCAGCTGGCACGACAGGCGCGAGCTGTCGTCGCGGTCGGTGGTCGAATCGAGCAGGTCGTTTTCGTCCTCGCTCATCGCGGGGAGTTGATCTGCCGCGCCCGCCTCGACATGGACGTGGCACGTCGCGCACGAACAGCAACCGCCGCACAGCGCGAGCAGTTCGTCGAACCCGGCGTCGCGGATATTTTCCATGACCGTCAGGCTGGTATCGCCCTCGATCTCATGCTCGGTTCCGTCGCGTGTCACGACAATCAGCTTGGCCATGCTAGTCCCCATATCTTCGTTGTTGCTGGCGCTATGTCGCGCGTTGCTTGTCAAATCAAGCACTGCTAGTGGCAGCGAGCGGAACAAAAAGGGAATATGACATGGGTTTGACCCAGCAGCAGCTGAACGCCGGAATCGACGCATTGGCGGCAAGCGATCCGAATTTCGCGCGGGCGCTGGGCAATGCGGGCTACCCCGAACCCCGCATCCGCGCACCCGGCTACACCACGCTGCTGCGCACGATCGTTGGCCAGCAGGTCAGCGTCGCCGCGGCCAATTCGATCTGGAACAAGCTGGAGGCGCAATTTGGCGCGGGCTGCCCCGCCGAAGTGATCGCCGCCGCCGATTTCGACACGCTGCGCGCCTGCGGCCTGTCGGGCCAGAAACAGGGTTATGCCAAAAGTCTCGCGCAACTCATCCTCGACGGCGAACTGACCTTCGACGCCCTCCCCGCCGACGACGAAGAAGCGATCGCGCTGCTCACCAAGGTCAAGGGCATCGGGCGCTGGTCCGCCGAAATCTATCTGCTCTTTGCCGAGGGGCGCCCCGACATCTGGCCCGCCGGCGACCTCGCCGTTCAGGAGGCCGTCGGCCGCATCCTCCAGCTCGGCGCACGCCCGAGCGAGAAGCAGGCACGCGAGCTGGCCGAAGCCTGGCGACCGCACCGCGGTGCGGCGGCGATCTTTAGCTGGCATTGCTATAATATGGACGTGATCTAGGCGGCGCGCGACCACCTCCACCTTCGTCATTCCCGCGAAAGCGGGAACCCAGCCACCTCCGACGCAAAAAAAGGCCGGGTGGAGGATCGTCCACCCGGCCTTTTGTTTGTCGATCAGCCGAAGCTTATTTCTTCGCCGCAGCCTTCTTGGCCGGAGCCTTCTTTTCCGCAGGCTTGTCTTCGGCGGCCTTGGCGGGAGCGGCTTCCGCCTTCTTTGCCGGTGCCTTCTTGGCAGGAGCTTCCTCGGCGGCTTCTTCCTTTACGTCGGCCTTTTTCGCAGCGGGCTTCTTGGCGGCGGCCTTCTTGGCGGGCTTCGCGTCATGGTCATGGTCGTGACCGCAACCGGGGCCATGGACATGGCCGCTGTCGTCATCGGCTTCGATCGCCGCTTCCAGTTCCTCGCGAGTGGTTTCGCGGTCGCTGATCTCGGCCTTTTCGAACAGGAAGTCGACGACCTTGTCTTCATACAGCGGGGCGCGAAGCTGCGCCGCGGCAAGCGCGTCCTGCTGCACATATTCGATGAAGCGCGTACGATCTT
>CAYRQX010000105.1:0-9396 GCA_964426485.1 uncultured Sphingopyxis sp.
AGCCTTCTGTGGACCGATATAAAGGAAGCTTTATGTGGGCGTGCTGTTAGCGTCCGCGCCGCCGAAACGCAATGGCCAGCGCGAGTAGCAACAACGCAAATCCGACCGGCAGCATGTTGCCATCGCGCGCAAAGAGCGTCGGGGCATGCGCCTTTGGAACGAAGCTGTCGATGCGTCCCGCCGCATGCATCGGCAAGGATTCGACGATGCGGCCATCGGCATCGATGACCGCGCTGATTCCGGTCGGGGTCGCGCGGACGACAGGCAAGCCTTCCTCGATCGCGCGCAGCCGCGCCTGCGCCAGATGCTGCGGCGGACCCCAGCTGCCGAACCAGGCGTCGTTCGACGGGTTGAAGATGAAATCGGGACGGTGCTTGGCGTCGACGACCTGACCCGAGAAAATGATTTCGTAGCAGATTTGCAGCCCCGCCCGGCCAAAGGTGCCGAGGTCGAGCGTGCGGGCGCCGGGTCCGGGCCAGAAATCGATGTCGCCGGGCGCGAGCCGCGACAGGCCGATCGCCGACAGAATCGGGCGCATCGGCAGATATTCCCCGTAAGGGACAAGATGCGCCTTGTCGTAACGCGGACCGAGCGTGCCATCGGCATGGACCGTCATCACGGCGTTGCGCGCACCAACGACATCGCCGTCACGATCGAGTTCGAGCTTGAGCGCGCCGAGCAGCATCAGGTCGGTCGGGTTCATCAGCTTGGTCAGCCGCATACGCGCCGCGACGGGCGAGCGGTCGTAATAGGGCGCTGGATACCCCGCTTCGAGATAGTCGGGCACTGCCGCCTCGGGCCACAGGATCAGCCGCGGCGTGGCGTCCTTTGGCGTCGTCAGCCGCGCGAGCTTGGCGAAATTGGCGTCGGCCTTGCTGCCCTCCCACTTGTCTTCCTGCCCGACATTGGGCTGGACGACGGTGATGGGGATCCGTTGCATGCCTTTGGAGCGAACGGCGGCATCGACGCCGCCGTTCATTTGCGACAGATATGCAGCGCCCCCCAAGGCGAGCAGGCTGCAGAAAAGTGCAGCGGCGGCGACACGGCGGTGAAACCACGCCAGGATCAGGACGGCTGCGAGCAGGCAGACGATCGCGCTCATGCCATAGGTGCCAATCCAGCGCGCAGGCGCGGCCATGTGCGGCACCGCAATCACCCCCAGGGGATTCCACGCGAAACCGGTGAAAATCCAGCTGCGCAGCCATTCGGTGAGTGTCCAAAGGCTGGCAAAGGCGAGCAGGTAGGACGGTGCGGCAAAATGCGCTCCGCCTTTGGGCCGCATGGTCCAAGCCCCCCACGCCGCGAGCGCCGGATAGACCGCAAGATACAGCGCCAGCAGCACGACCGCGATCCATCCGAGCCACGCCGGCATCGCCGCCTGATAGGTGAAAGCCGTCGCGATCCAGTTGAGACCGATGACGAAATGACCAACGCCGAACGCCCAGCCGATACCCAGCGCACGCGAACCCTTGGGGCTGCGCGCGACGAGCGCCATCCAGCCCGCCAGCGCGAGCAAGGTCAGCGGCCACAGGTTCAGCGGCGCAAAGCCGGTCGCCGAAACTGCACCGAGCAACAGGGCGACAAGCTTTGGCCAGCGGTCGGCGAAAGCGGCGATGCGGGAGGAGGTCGCGGTCACGCGCGATGCTTTAGCGCCGCGCCCCCCGCCCCACAATGGCGCTTGCAATCTACCAGTCCGGAATGGCCGGTTACGGCCGGACGTGACGTAACGATCCTCCCTGCGGCGAAGCCGTGGGGAGGCGGCAGCGCGAAGCGCTGACAGAGGGGCCTATGGAGCACCGTCGCGGCCCCTCCACCACCGCTTCACGGCGGTCCCCCCCCGTCGCGGCGCGACAGGGAGGAAATTCCTGCATCGTCAACCCGGACTTGATCCGGGGTCCGCGACTTCGGCGCTGCGGTGGATCCCGGATCGGGTCCGGGATGACGAATGTTGGGTATGCCCGCTTCCCACCCCAAAACCGCCTCGAAAGGCGGCAAGCCCATTAGAGCATATATTTCATCTTGATCGACTGGCGCATATCGCCCGCGACCGCGAAACTTGCCGATTTGAAGCTTGGCGGGCCAACGGTGATCGTCGGGTTGCGCGAAAAGCCGAAGCCTTCCTTGGGCAGGAAGATCGCGGTGTCCATCTTGTTGTTGCTGTTCTCGTCATGCACGACCGCGATCGCATAGGTCCCTGCGGCGGGCGTATGCAGCTTGAAATCGCCTGCGTCGGCTGCCTTCACCGCCATGCGCACCGAACCCTTATCCTTGCTGCAATCGGGAAAGGCCTTGCGATTGGTGGTCAGGCAGACGAGGATCTGTCCCTTCGCGCTGCGCAGCCCGGTGACGCTGACCTCAACCGTCGGTGCGGGCGTCGGCGGCACGCTCGCGGCGCCGATGAGCAGCGGCAAAATCGCCAAGCCCGATATCCGTGCCGCACGCCTTGTCCCAGAAACGAAAATAAAGTCCATAATTCCCCCGGTAAGCGGCGTGATGCTGCTCGTGGTGCGTCGCGGTTATCAGCCAGCGCCCTGCGGGTCCATGAACAAGCGCGCGCGGGAACATCTCCCACCCCATATGATTGCCGACCCCCATCACCGTCATGATCGCCAGCACGATCCCCAGCACCGCGACATGGATCGGGATGACGAAGACGAGCGCCGGGATGACCACCGCGCCGGTGATCGCTTCGACGGGATGGAAACTCATCGCCGCCCAGGCGGTCGGCGGACGGCTTTGATGGTGCACCGAATGGGCGATTCGGAACGGCGCGGGCCGGTGCATCCAGCGGTGGGTCCAGTAAAACCATGTGTCGTGGGCGAGCAGATATGCGAAAAGGCTGACGGGCAGATACCAGAGCGGAAAGGCGCCGACATCGGTGTAGATGCGCGTCCAGCCATGCGCTTGCCACCCCCATGCGACGATGCCCGCGGGAATGCCGTAAATTGCGGCGCTCGCCAGGCTCCAGCCCACCTCGCGCCGCATCTGGGGCTCAAGCCCGCGATAGAGGCCGGGATGTTTCCATTTCGTCGCAAGCGCAAAGCCGCCGCTGCTGACCAGATAGCGCAGCGCAATGATCAGCGTCATCGCGAGCGCCGACCCCAGCAGGGCGAGCGCCGCGGTCACCTGCGCTCGCGCGCGTCGAGCAACGCCGCTACGCGCTGCCAGAGCAGCGCATAGGCCTGCCCCGCCTTGCTGCGCCGGGCATAGGCGCCGAGCGGCAGGCGCCGCGCCGCCATCTGTTCGACGACGCTCGCCATCGGCAGCACGGGCCATGCGGCTTCAACGGCGAGCGCATCGCGGTGGAGCGCGCGGCGGGCATCGACCATCGCATAAACGGGCATCAGCGGCGTGCTGTTCTTTTTCGCGGGGCGCAGATGCGCGATCACCTCGTCGAGCGCGCGGCGCGACAGCGGCGAGGGGATCACCGGCACGACGATCAGGTCGGCGGCGCGCATGATCTGTTCGCTCGTTTCGGTGAGCCCCGGCGGACAGTCGAGGATGATGCGGTCGTAATCGGCGCCGATATCGGCCAGCAATTTTGCGAGGCGCCTTTTCTTGCCGGCGTCGAGGAACAGCGCGTCGAGTCCGCGCAGCGAGGTGTCGGCGGGGAGGAGATCGAGCCCTTCGATCGCGGTCTTTGTCACCAGCTTCGCCGGCGCGACGTCGCGGTCGAACACCTGTTCGGCGGTGCGCTTGCCCGGTCCGTCGTGGCCGAGGATGAAGCTTGCCGCCGCCTGGCCGTCGAGGTCCCACAGCAAGTTTCGCCCGCCCGCCTGCAGCGCGGCTTCGGCGGCGAGATTCACCGCCAGGCTGGTTTTTCCGACGCCGCCCTTCAGGCTGTAGACGGCGATGACATGGGCCTGCTTGCTCATATTCGTCCGACTCGGTCGTTTCGCGCGGCGAGTCAAGCACGCAGGGGACCGAACGGCTTTGCGCTTCGCCGCACGCACGGCTAGGGCAGAATTATGACCGCCGATCTTCCCCGCTGCGATATCGCCATTGTCGGCGGCGGGCTCGCGGGCGGGCTCGCGGCGCTCGCGCTCGCCGCGAAGCGCCCCGACCTCGACGTGCGGCTGATCGAACCCGGCCCGATCGGCGGCAATCATATCTGGTCCTTTTTCGACAGCGACATCGTCAAAAAGGACCGCTGGCTGGTCGCGCCGCTCGTCCGCCATCATTGGGACGGCTATGACGTCGCGTTCCCGTCGCATGAGCGCCGCGTGCGGATGGGCTATAAGAGCATCACCGGCGAAGCGCTCGCCGAAGCGGTCGCCGCGGCGCTGCCCGAGGGGCATATCATCGCCGACAAGGCGAAGCATGTCGCGCCCGACCATGTGCTGCTGTCGCGCGGCGGGCGGCTCTCGGCAAAACAGGTCATCGACGCGCGCGGCGCCGGCAAATTCCCGGGCCTCGACTGCGGCTGGCAGAAATTCGTCGGGCAGGCGCTGACTGTGGAGGGCGGGCACGGCATCGACCGGCCGGTCGTGATGGACGCGACGGTGGAGCAATTGGACGGCTATCGCTTCGTCTATCTGTTGCCCTTCGATGCCGAGACGATCTTCGTCGAAGACACTTATTACAGCGACGAGCCCGACCTGGATGTCGCGGAGGTGCGGGCACGGATCGCAACCTTTGCGGCGCGCCGCCAATGGAATGTGACGGCGATGATGCGCGAGGAAACGGGCGTTCTGCCCGTCGTGATCGCAGGACAATTCGATCGGCTCTGGCCCGAATCCGACCGCACCGGCCGCATCGGCGCGCGCGCCGGGGCCTTTCACGCCATGACCGGCTATTCGCTGCCCGATGCGGTGCGGACCGCCGCGGCGCTGCCCGGACTCATCGGCCGCGCTGACCTGCCGCGCCGGCTGCGCGACCGCGCCGCGGCGTCGTGGCGGCGCCAGCGTTTCTATCGCATGCTCGGCGCGATGCTGTTTCGCGCCGCCGATCCGGGCGAGCGTTACCGTATCTTCGATCGCTTCTATGGCCTCGCGCCCGGTCTGATCGCGCGTTTCTACGCCGGTCGGTCGAACGGCGCGGATAAACTTCGCATCCTGTCGGGCAAGCCGCCCGTATCTGTTCGCCGCGCGATTGCGGCGCTTTCGAAACTGGACTGGAAATGACCCGCAGCGCACTCGTTATCGGCGCCGGCTTCGGCGGCCTCGCCCTCGCAATCCGGCTCCAGTCGGCCGGGGTTGCGACGACGATCGTCGAGGCGCGCGACAAGCCCGGCGGGCGGGCCTATCATTGGCAAAAGGACGGCTTCACCTTCGACGCCGGGCCGACCGTGATCACTGATCCGCCGTGCCTGGAGGAACTCTGGGCGCTGAGCGGGCAGGATATGGCGGCCGACGTCGACCTGATGCCGGTCATGCCCTTCTACCGGCTGAACTGGCCCGACGGGACGAACTTCGACTATTCGAACGACGAGGCGGCGCTGCGCGCCGAAATCGCGAAGCTCCACCCCGCCGACATCGGCGGCTACGACCGCTTCCTCACCTATTCGAAGGGCGTTTACGAGCAGGGCTATGTCAAGCTCGGCGCGGTCGCCTTCCTCGACTTCGTCTCGATGATCAAGGCGGCGCCTGCCTTGATGAAATATCAGGCGTGGCGCAGCGTCTATTCGATCGTTTCCTCCTATGTGCGGGACGAGCGGCTGCGACAGGCCTTGTCGTTCCAGACGCTGCTGGTCGGTGGCAATCCGATGACGACGAGCGCGATCTACGCGCTGATCCACACGATCGAAAAGGACGGCGGCGTCTGGTTCGCGCGTGGCGGCACCAACCGGCTGGTCGGCGGCATGGTCAGCCTGTTCGAGCGACTGGGGGGCACGCTGCGCCTCGGCGACCCGGTGGCGAAGATTGACACCGCAGGCGACCGCGCGACGGGCGTCACGACGCAAAGCGGCTGGCACGCCGACGCCGATATGGTCGCGTGCAACGGCGACCTGATGCACAGCTATCGGACGCTGCTCGCCGATCATCCGCGCGGGCAAAAGGTCGCCAAGAGCCTGAACCGCAAACGCTGGTCGCCGTCGCTGTTCGTCGTCCATTTCGGCGTGAAGGGCGATTATCCCGACATCGCGCACCACAGCATCCTTTTCGGCCCGCGCTACAAGGGGCTGCTCGATGACATCTACGGCGGCGTCGTCCCCGAGGACTTCTCGCTCTACCTCCACCATCCCAGCATCACCGATCCGGGCATGGCGCCGCCCGGCCATTCGACCTTCTACGCGCTCGCCCCCGTCGCGCATCTCGGTAAGGCCAAGGCCGATTGGGACGGCGCTTTCGGCGATCAATTCGCCGACGCGATATTGGACGAAGTCGAACGCCGCGTCGCTCCCGGCCTTCGCGCCAACCTCGTCACCCGCTTCCACTACACCCCCGCCGATTTCGGCCGCGACCTCGCCGCGCATCTCGGCAGCGCGTTCAGCCTCGAGCCCGTCCTGTGGCAAAGCGCCTGGTTCCGCGCCCACAACCGCGACGATATGATTTCGAATCTTTACTTCGTCGGCGCGGGGACGCATCCGGGCGCGGGTATTCCGGGGGTCGTCGGCAGCGCCAAGGCGACCGCCCGCTTGATGTTGGAAATATGATGAAACGCCTTGCCGTCTATTGCGGGTCCGCGACCCCCGACGATCCGATCTATATCGAAACCGCGCGCCACGTCGGGCGCACGCTGGCGACGCGCGGCATCGGCGTCGTCTATGGCGGTGGCCGGCTCGGCCTCATGGGCGCGGTCGCCGACAGCGCGCTGGAGGCCGGCGGCGAAGTGATCGGCATCATCCCCGAGGCGCTCGTCGGCGCCGAAGTCGCGCATCGCGGCTGCACCGAGCTTCACGTCGTCAGCGGCATGCACGAACGCAAGAAGATGTTCACCGATCTCTCCGACGGTTTCCTCACCATTCCCGGCGGGGTCGGCACGATGGACGAACTGTGGGAAGCGATCAGCTGGGCGCAGCTTGGCTATCACAGCAAGCCCGTTGGGCTGCTCAACGCCGCGGGCTTCTACAACGACCTCATCGCGTTCAACCGCCATATGGTCGAGGTCGGCTTCATCCGCCCCGCGCACGCCGGGATCATGATCGTCGACGCCGGGCTCGACGATTTGCTGGGCAAGATGGCGGCCTATGTGCCGCACAAGACGATCTTCGCGATGAAGGCCGAAAATCTGTGAGGGCAGAGCAAAAAATAGGGACAGTCCCTGTTTATTGGCTCGATGCCGGTCGGGTCACCGCCCCGCCTGCGAATAAATAGGGACAGTCCCTATTTTTTGCGATCCGGCCTCGCTCCACGGTTTTGCGCACGACAGCATCGCGCGCGGATCGAAAAGCTTTGCGCTCGCCAGCCAGCTGTTCGACCGCGAAACGCGCGAGCGCGTGTGGCTGCTTTACGCTTGGTGCCGCGCCGCCGACGACCTGACCGACGGACAGGATCATGGCGGGGTGATGCGCGCCGATCATGATGCGGTGGCTGCGGTTGCGTATATTCGCGCGCAGACCGACAAGGCATTCGCCGGCGAGCCGACGGGCGACATGGCGTTCGATGCGCTCGGTTTCCTGCTCACCGAGGTCGCGATCCCGCGCGCGGTGATCGACGCTATCATCGCGGGCTTCGAACTCGACGCACAGGACTGGCGCCCGCGCAGCGAGGCGGACCTGCTGCGCTATAGCTATCATGTCGCCGGCGCGGTCGGGGTGGCGATGGCGCTCGTGATGGGAATCGACCCGGCCGACGAGACGACGCTCGATCGCGCCTCCGATCTCGGCATCGCCTTCCAGCTCGCCAATATCGCACGCGATGTGGCCGAGGATGCCGCAGCCGATCGCTGCTATTTGCCGATGGAGTGGATGGTCGAACTCGACATTCCGCCCGGCCAGCATATGCATCCCGCCTTTCGCGGACGCCTGTCGGTGATGGCCAGATGGCTGTCCGAAATGGCCGAGGAATATGAGGCATCGGCGCGCTGGGGGGCGCGCAAGCTGCCACCGCGCAGCCGCTGGGCGGTGCTCGCCGCGGCGGGCATCTATGGCGATATCGCGCGCGAAGTCCGCGCCCGCGGCGACCATGCGTGGGACCACCGCGCGGGCACGTCGCGCATCGCGAAATTGGGATGGGTGGCGCGCGCGGGCTGGTCGGTGCTGCGCCGCCCGCCGCAGCGGCGGATCAGCCGCGCCGGGCTGTGGACGCGGCCCAAGTATGTCGAGCGCCATGAGCCGGGCGAATGAGCTATCTCGAATGGATCGCGGCGGCGTTCGTGCTGACCAATGTCGCGCTCGTCGCGCTGCGCAGCGTGTGGAACTACCCCTTCGCGCTCATCGCGGTGACGCTTTATGCCTTCGTTTTCTTCGAAGCAAAGCTCTACAGCGACATGCTGCTCCAGGGCTTTTTCTTCCTGCTCAACCTTTATGGCTGGGCCGCATGGATGCGCGCCCGCGACGATAGCGGGATTCCCGTCGGCTGGATGACGGACCGCGCGCGCCGGGGATTTGCGGCCGCGACGATTGTCGCCTGGGGCGGATGGAGCTTCGCGATGGACCGCTACACCGACGCGATCGCGCCTTGGGTCGACGGCGCGATCGCGATGCTCAGCATCACCGCGCAATGGCTGTTGGCGCGGCGCCGGGTCGAAAGCTGGTTCCTTTGGATCGCGGTCGACCTGATCGCGGTGCCGCTGTTCGCATGGCGCGGCCTTTATGCGACCAGCGCGGTCTATGTCGTGCTGCTCGGCCTGTCGATCGACGGCCTGCTCCAGTGGCGCCGCGCGGCGGCGACGGGCAGGGTGGCGATATGACCCGCCATATCTGCCTTCACGGCGCCGAAAGCACCGGCAAATCGACCCTCGCGCCGCGCCTCGCGCTCCAGCTCGGCGGGCTCGTCGTCCCCGAATATGGCCGCACCTATGCCGAGGCGAACGGCACCGATCTCGACGAAGTCGACCTGCTCGCGATTTTCGACGGGCATCGCGCCGCGACCCGCGAAGCACTCGCGCAGCGGCCCGAGTGGCTGGTGTCCGACACCGACCCGCTGATGACACAGGCATGGGCGATCATGCTGCTCGGCCGCCGCCTGCCCGAAATCGACCTGTGGGACGCGGTCGCCGACCTCTATCTTGTCCCCGCGATGGATTTGCCGTGGGAGGAGGATGGCACGCGCCTGTTCGGCAGCGAATTGGCGCGGGTGCAATTCATGGAGGTCGCGATCGGCGAACTCGACCGGCGGAAGCTTAAATGGGCGTGGGTCGAAGGCGAAGGCGATGCGCGGCTGGCGAATGCGCTGGCGGCGATTGAGGCCGCGGGGCTGGCCTGACAAGCCACGCGGCGCGTGAGAGTCTGTTTCGGCGTGGTGAGCCGCCCTTGTCGTTTTCGGTTATTCCGAGCCGGGGCCGCGATCCGGT
>CAYRQX010000106.1:0-9164 GCA_964426485.1 uncultured Sphingopyxis sp.
CGGCGGGTCGATGGCGATGAGGACGACGGGTCCGGCGCCGGCAAGCTGTGCCGGCACCGCAAGGTGCCCCGACAGCGTGGTCTTTCCCGACCCGCCTTTCTGTGAAGCCAATGCCAATACGCGCACTGCGTTACCCCCTCGGAAATCCAATAATCGGCGAAGGGATGCCATGCGGGGCGCTAAAATTGGGTTAACGATGATAAAATGACGGTGAACGACTTGCTCGCGAATATGGTAAATGAACCCCTAAGGCGAACCTGTGTCAGAACGGATCAAGTTTCGCACGGGCGCTTTTGTCGCTAACGCCGTGTTAGCCAATTGACGCTATAAAGACCCTGGGGACTGTAGCCGACCTCACGCGGCGCAAGTCATTGGAGAATAAGATGCGTTCTTTCCGCACCGTCCTTTCGCTGGCCCTGCCGCTGATCGCGGCATCGATGCTGGCGGCACCCGCCCATGCCGACGTCAAGGACGGCGTCGACGCGTGGCAGGCGGGCAATTATCCCGCCGCCGTCGCCGAATGGCGCCCGCTTGCCCTCGCGGGCGACGCCGATGCGCAATTCAATCTCGGCCAGGCGTATAAGCTCGGCCGCGGCGTTCCCGCCGATCTCGTTCAGGCGGAGGCCTGGTATCGCCGCGCCGCCAAACAAGGACATTTGCAGGCAGAGGATAATCTCGGCCTCGTGCTCTTCACCGCAAACCGCCGGCAGGAGGCAATGCCCTTCATCCTCGCTTCGGCCGCACGCGGCGAACCGCGCGCGCAATATGTCCTCGGCACCGCACACTTCAACGGCGACCTCGCGGCAGAGGACTGGCCGCGCGCCTATGCGTTGACCAAGCGCGCCAGCGACGCCGGTCTCGCCATCGCTTCGGCGCGGCTCGCGCAACTCGACAATCTGATCCCGCTGGACCAGCGCCAACTCGGCCTCGCGATGCTTCCCGAAATCGAACGCGGCGAACAGCAGGCGCGCCTTGCTGCGGTGGGCGCCGCGGCGCCGCCAGCGCCAAAGCCCGTCCCCGCCGCCTCGCCGGTCAAGGTCGCGAGCCTGCCCGCCTCGACCCCCGGCACCAATTACACGCCGCCGCCGGTGATCGATACGCCGACGCCAGCGCCCAAGCCTGCGCCCGAACCGATCCGCAGCGCCTCCATCGCCTCATCGCCGGTTGCGAGCGCCGCCGCAGCTGCGGCCGCCGAAGCGACCGCCAACGCAGTCGCCGCGACCGGCCAGACGGGCACGACCCCGGGCACAAGCTATGCCGCGCCGCCCGAGAGCGGCAAATTGCCGCCGAAGTCCGAACCCGCAAAGCCGGCACCCAAGCCCGCCGAACCCAGGCCCGCAGCGGTCAAGGCGGCACCCGTCGCCACGGCAGCAGCCACGCCGGCGCCGGTCCGCGTCCACAGCGGCACCGCGAGCCCCTGGCGCGCGCAGCTCGGCGCCTTCGGCGTCGAAGCCAACGCCCGCAATCTTTGGGCCACGCTCGAAAAGAAAAATCCCGCCTTCGCCGGCCGCACGCCGCATATGGTCAAAAGCGGCAAGCTCACCCGCCTCCAGGCGGGCGGCTTTGCGAACAAGGGTGAAGCCGAAACCTTCTGCGCCGCGGCGCGCAAGGGCGGTCAGGCCTGTCTGGTGGTCGATAAATAGGGAAGCCACGCGGATGCGCACTCGGATAAAGGCGCCCGAACTCAGAAAATCTCCACTCCACCCGGATCTTCTACCGTCGCTGCACCCGTGCGACGCCCCATCGCGAACCGAACCGTTTCGACGCACCCCGTCGCGCCCTGCGGCGACGGCTCGGCGCTCGCGTTCCGGATGATCGTCAATGCCGCCTGACCGAAGTCGGCGGAGGGCTGGGCCGCGACGACCTTCGCATTGCCGATTCCACCCCACGGCGCCACGTCATAGGTAATGATCGCCCAGCCTTCGATCGCTCGCCGCCGCCAGGGTTCGGGGAACCGCGTTGCCAGCGGACGTTTCCAACCCGATTTGGCTTGGCAATTGCTGCCGACGGGACGCAGATCTTCCTCGGCGGGAGCCGGTGGCGCAGCCAATGTTGCGGGCGCTTTCCAATAGGGATAGCGGCACCCGGTCCGCGCGCCGCCCGTAAAGCGCGAATCGCCGACCGCCTTCCTTGCCGCGGCATCGAGTGCCTTGTTGCCAGTGCCGAATAATGTTTTCGCCCCGACGGGGGCGCCCTTGCCGTCCGTGTCATAGCCCACGAGCGACCAGTCCTTCACCCCCGGTGTGCCGGGCAGCTTGTCGAAATCGGGAAAGGCACGCAGCAGCGGCTGCGGAAAGGGCGCGGTTGTGCAATCGCCCGCGCTCTTGATCCGTTCCCACCCCTCCTTCGGCAGCGGGCCGGACGTCGGCGTGATCGAATAGGACACCAGATCGGCGACTGGCGCTTGGTCGAGCGTGCTCGCTTGCGCGACATAGGTGATCCGGCAATTCTGGCGCGCACCGCCGGAAAAACGGCTTGCGGCGAGCGCAGGCGCGATGTCGCTGGAAAAGCCCGTAGATCCTTCGCCGTCGCGCGCGATCGAGAGCGGGCGTCCCGAGCGATCGATTTCGAATTTGTAGGAAATCGACGGCGCCTTGGTCGCCATGCCCCAGCTCAGCTCGCTCAGCGGGCGCCGCAGCGTCACATGCGCCACGGGCACCCCGCCGCACTGCACCTCTCCCGGCATCCAGCCGAGGAGCATGCGCGTCGGCGGCCCGCCGTCGGGTCCAAATCGCGGCGGGGGCATCGAGATATCCATCGTCATTGCCAGCAGGCCGAGGAAAACGCCCGATTTCAGCATATGCAACACCCCTCAACCGCGCTTGATCTGGCGACAATCCTAGCGCGGTTGCGGGAGCTTACAAGCTTGAAAAGGCGCCGATAACGACCGCTATCTCGCGCCCGCTTTCTCCTCGGCGAGCCGCTTCGCCAGCGATTTGCGCGACCGGTCGACATAGGCGCGGCACGCGCCGGGCTCGTCATTATACCGACCCGGCCCCGCATTGTCGGGATGCGCCGAGATCAATATGTCGCACGCCGTCGCGTCCATCTTGCGATAGCTCGCCTCGAAACCCGCGACGATCGGCGCGCCCGCCTTCGACGTAAAGCGATAGCCATCGGCCGACACCGGGTTCAGGCTCGATGCGAAGACGATCGTCTTGCAGGCCTCGCCCTCACAGGCCTGCCAGCGCCAGCTCATGCTCCCCATCGTATGCCCCGGCGTCGCGACCGCGGTGATCGCCGCTTTGCCCAGCTTCAGCACCTCGCCATCCTTCATCACGCGCAGCCGCGTCACCGCGGGCCAGCTGCCGCCATAGGCAAGCTGTGGATCGTCCTTGGCGTGCATGCCCGTGCGCAGCCCCTCGGCGCCCCGCGCGCTCGCCACCACCGTTGCCCCCGTATCGCGCGCCAGTGCCGCGAGCCCGCCGGCATGGTCGAAATGCGGCTCGGTGCTCAGAATAAATTTGATGTCTTTGGGGTCGAAGCCCAGCTTGCGGACATTGGCGAGGATCGCCGGTGCTGCCTGCGGCAGCGCGCCGTCGACGAGCACCAGCCCGTCGCCGGTATCGATCAGCGCGACGCTCAGCCCGCCGAAGCCGACCAGATAGCTCGTCCCGAAAATCTTCTCGGGCTTCGCGGGCGCCAGCCATTCGTCCGCGTGCGAAGAGGCAATCGGCCGCGTCAGCGGGTCTTGCACGTCGGGCGCGACCCCGCCCGCCACCATCTGCGCCTTCGCCACCTGGGTGAGTGGCAACGGCACATGGCTCACGCCGGCAAGCCAGGCCGCTATAGTCATCATGGCAATCATATCTGTCTCCTTCGCTGCCGGAATGCCGCGCCAAGACGCGGCTCACAAAGCATGTTTTCTCGACAAAGCCATGAGAATAATTGATGACGGGATGATGGATCGCGCCCAACTCCCCTTGAACGCCCTGCGCGCTTTCGAAGCGGCGGCGCGCCACCTCAACTTCACCCGCGCCGCCATCGAACTCCACGTCAGCCAGGGCGCGGTCAGCCATCAGGTCGCGCAGCTCGAACGCCGCCTCGGCACGCGGCTCTTCCACCGCCTGCCGCGCGGGCTCGCGCTCACCGACGAGGGCCATGCGCTCGTCCCCGTCGTCGCCGATGCGTTCGACCGCGTCGCTGCGACGCTCGATCAATATGCGGACGGCCGCTTCCGCGAGGGACTCAAGGTCGGCGTCGTCGGCACCTTCGCAACCGGCTGGCTGCTGCCGCGCCTCGACGCCTTTGCGCGCCTGCACCCGACAATCGACCTCCGCATCTCGACCAACAACAACCGCGTCGACCTCGCCGGCGAGGCGCTCGACTATGCGATCCGCTTCGGCGACGGCGCGTGGCACGGCACCCACGCCGAGCCGATCTTCGCCGCGCCGATGGCACCGATCTGCGCCCCCGCGATCGCCGCGCGCCTCAAGACCCCCGCCGACCTGATCCACGAACGGCTGCTGCGCTCGTATCGCGCCGACGAATGGGCGCTCTGGTTCGCCGCCGCGGGCGTGCCCGTCCCGGTCCTTCGCGGACCCGTCTTCGACAGTTCGGCGTTGATGGCGACCGCCGCTGCCGCAGGCCAGGGCGTCGCGCTGGCGCCCCCCGCGATGTTCACCCGCGAACTCGCCGCCGAATTGCTCGTCCAGCCCTTCGCGGCGACGATCGACGCCGGCCGTTACTGGCTCACCCGCCTGATGTCGCGCCCAGAAAACGACGCGATGCTGCGCTTCCGCGGCTGGATCAACGATGAAATCGCCGCGCCCGCATAATCATTCCGCTTTCCCCACTGGACAGAATCATCAACCCGCCGCTACCCGGCCGCCATGGGTATCACAGCGACAATCATGAACACCGCCACCGGCCAGCCGATCCAGAAAATGACCTTCGGCCGCATGCCGAAGCCTTGGGCCAGCTTCAACCTCGCAACGGGCGAACTCGTCACCGCCGAGCGTATCGACGTGGCCAAACCCGAACCGGGCAAATTTGCCGCGACGGTCCATGTGTGGGTTAAGGTCAAGCCGAAGGACTGAGGCCAATCGCTCAGGCCCAGCAAACGCGTAGAACCATCGCGCCCAAATAAATTTCCCTGTCAGTGTTGACATCGTAAACATCGCGCCCATTTGAGCGGCGTCAATGTTAACATCGTCAACACAAGCAGGAGACTTCGCATGTACCACCGCATCGTTCGCCATCAGGTCCGCAAGATTTTCGACGGCCTCAGCCGCGGCGACTGGGAGTCCGCGCTCGGCGGCATGGCCGACCGCTTCGAACATATCTTCCCCGGCGACCACGCCCTCGGCGGCACGCGCCACACCAAGGTCGGCCTCCGCGCCTGGTTCCAGCGCCTCTTCGCCGTCCACCCGGTCCTGAAGTTCGAGATCAAGCACATCGCATCGAGCGGCACGCCGTGGGACACCACCGCAGTGATCGAATGGCGCGACCGCGCAGTGATGGCCGACGGCGACACCAGCTATGTCAACGACGGCGTCCACATCATCCGCCTGCGCTGGGGCAAGATCGTCAGTCTGCACCCCTATCTCGACACCGCAAAATATGCGGCGGCGCTGAAGCGGCTTGCGGATACCGGCTTTGCCGAAGCGGGCGCCGCGCCGATTGAGGATTGAGGATTGAGGTGCGTTTGGGACCGGGAACTACCGCTGACAATCCTCCCCATGGCTTCGCCACAGGGAGGATCAAAGCGCGCAACCCATCGTCAGCCGCCCCTCACCCCCGCAAAATCTTCTCCATCTTCTTCCCGCGCGCCAGTTCATCGATCAGCTTGTCCAAATAGCGCAGCTCGCGCATCAACGGATCTTCGATATTTTCGACCCGAATGCCGCAGATCACCCCCGTGATCAGATCGCGCGCCGGATTCAGCTTCGGCGCCCGCGCAAAGAAATCCTCGAAAGTCGTGCCCTTCGCCAGCTCGCCCTCCAGCGCCGTCTGGCTATACCCCGTCAACCAGCGAATAATCTCGTCGACCTCGGCCTTCGTCCGCCCCTTCTTCTCCGCCTTGGCGATATAATGGGGATAAACGCTCGCGACGCTGATGGAAAAGATGCGGTGTTTGGTCATGGGGGCCTCCACGTCGGACACCATAACCATCGCCCCGCCGTTCGTCATCCCGGACTTGATCCGGGATCCACCGCAGCGCTGACGTCATGGATGTCGGAACAAGTCCAGCATGACGAGGAGATTGTCAGCTTTGGGGTGGTGAGCGGACGGTCCCCTCTATTTCCGTTCGTGTCGAGCGAAATAGATTGGGCAGCAATCGGCCGCTACCCGCCCCCATCAGCCTACCCCAGCACCCAGCTCCGCCGCGCATAGCCCTGCGCCCACAGCAAAGCCGTCAAATCATGATGCCGGATCACCGCCGCCGCCGCTTCGCCCGCCGACGGGTGCGGATAATAGCCGACGCCCAGCCCCGCGCTCGTGATCATCGGAATATCGTTCGCGCCGTCGCCCACAGCCAGCGTGTCGGCGAGCGGCAGGCCGTGCTTCGCCGCCTCGGCCTTCAACGTCTCCAGCTTCGCCCTGCTATCGACGATCGGCTCGCGCACCTTGCCGGTCAGCTTGCCGTCCGCAATCTCCAGTTCGTTCGCAACCACCTTGTCGAATCCGATCGCCTCGCCGACCGGTCCGGCAAAGGCGGTGAAGCCGCCCGATACGAGCACCGTATAAGCGCCATGCGCCTTCATCGTCTGCACCAGGGTCCGCGCCCCGCGCGTCAGCCGCACGCGCTCCATCCGGCACTCGACCAGCGTCGTTTCGGGCATCCCCGCGAGCAGCCCGACGCGCTCCTCCAGCGCCGTGCGAAAATCGAGTTCGCCCTTCATCGCCCGCTCGGTGATTGCCGCAATCTGCGGTTTCAGCCCGGCATAATCGGCGAGTTCGTCGATGCACTCGACGGTGATCATCGTCGAATCCATATCGGCGATGATCAGCTTCTTGGTCCGGTCGCCCAACGGCTGCACGACGATGTCGAGCGCGCCATGGTCCATCAGCGCCAATTCCTTGCGCGCGCTGACCAGGCTGCCCTGGAATACGATATCCGCCGCGTCATGCTCGTCGATCCAGTGCGGGGCGCCGACATCGTGCCCCGTCGCCGCCAGCCGGTCGATCCCCTCGCGAACCACCTCGTCGGTCAGCTTTCCTGCTGCTATCAGCGTCGCGACGAACATGGCATCTCCTTCTTTCTCGACCGCCCCGACGCGGCAGCCCGTGGCACTTATCGCCGGACCCACCGCCAGCGGCAAGAGCGGTTTGGCCGTCGCCCTCGCAAAATCTCTTTCCGAGACAGGCCGGGACGCGCTCGTCGTCAACGCCGATGCGAGCCAGGTCTATGCCGACCTTCGCATCCTCTCGGCGCGGCCGACCGGTGCAGAGATGGACGGCATACCCCACCATCTCTTCGGCCATATCGACGCGGCCGAGGCGCACAACGCCGTGCGCTGGGCCGACGAAGCACGCGGCGTCATCGCCGAAGCGCACGCCGCGAAGCAAGTCCCAATCCTCGTCGGCGGCACCGGCCTGCACATGCGCACCTTGCTCTATGGCATCGCCCCGGTGCCCGAGATCGACCCCGACATCCGCGAGGCCGTCCGCGCGCTCCCCGTTGCCGACGCGCACGCCGCGCTCGCCGCCGCCGATCCCCAGGCCGCCGCGCGTCTCAACCCCGCCGACACCACCCGCGTCGCGCGCGCACTCGAAGTCGTGCGCTCGACCGGCCGCACCATCACCGACTGGCAGCAGGCGATTGCGGGCGGCATCGCGGATCAGATCGCCCTCGCCCCGCTGATCCTCCTGCCCCCGCGCGACTGGCTGCGCGCGCGCTGCGATGCCCGGCTCGTCGAGATGTTCGACCATGGCGCGATCGAAGAGGTCGAAGCCCTGCTCGCGCGCGGCCTCGACCCCGACCTTCCCGCGATGCGCGCGATCGGCGTCCCCCAGATCGCCAGCCACCTCCGCGGCGACATCACGCGCGCGGAGGCGCTCGAACTGACGCAAGCCGCGACCCGCCAATATGCAAAGCGCCAATATACGTGGTTCCGCAACCAGCCCCCGGCCGACTGGCTGCGCCACGCCGAGTCACTAAACATCGATTCTGTCGATAAATTAGCAATAAAATTACGTCATGAGCTGTTGACAGGATAGATTCATACACCTATTGCCCGCAGCCCTGTTGCGGCGCACAAGCGCTGCGTTTTTGCGTTGGAAGGAGTGTCATCGTGACGGAAATGAGTGGTGCCGACATGGTGGTTCAGGCGCTGGTCGACCTCGGGGTCGATACGGTGTTCGGCTATCCGGGCGGCGCGGTCCTTCCCATCTATGACGCGCTCTACAAGCATCCGACGATCAAGCATATTCTCGTCCGCCACGAGCAGGCGGCAACGCACGCGGCCGAGGGCTATGCGCGCTCGACCGGCAAGCCCGGCGTCGTGCTCGTGACGTCAGGCCCCGGCGCGACCAACGCCGTCACCGGCATCACCGACGCTTTGCTCGACTCCATTCCGATGGTCGTGCTGACGGGTCAGGTGTCAACCGCGCTGATCGGCACCGACGCGTTCCAGGAATGCGACACCGTCGGCATCACGCGCCACTGCACCAAGCATAATTATCTGGTGATGGACCCCGACCGCCTCGGTCCGATCATGCACGAGGCGTTCCACATCGCGACGCACGGCCGCCCCGGCCCCGTCGTGATCGACATCCCGAAAAATGTGCAGGTCGCAACCGGACGCTACGAGATCCCCGAAAAGATCGCGCACAAAAGCTATCGCCCGCAGGTCGAACCCGACGCCGACGCGATTGCACAGGCGGTTGAGATGATCGCCGCGGCGCAGCGCCCGATCTTCTACACCGGCGGCGGCGTGATCAACGCCGGCCCCGATGCCAGCGCCGCGCTGCGCCAGCTCGTCGCGCTCACCGGCGCGCCGGTCACCTCGACACTGATGGGCCTTGGCGCCTTCCCGTCGGACGACGATAAATGGCTCGGCATGCTCGGCATGCACGGCACGTTCGAGGCCAATATGGCGATGAACCGCGCCGACCTGATCATCGCGGTCGGCGCGCGCTTCGACGACCGGGTGACCGGCCGCCTGGACGCGTTGGCGCCCGATTCCAAACAGATCCATATCGACAAGGATACCAGCGCG
>CAYRQX010000107.1:0-9074 GCA_964426485.1 uncultured Sphingopyxis sp.
GCGTCGGTTCCGACGCGCACGGTGCCCGACGCGCCGACATCGACATGCTCGCCAAGGTTGAAGCGGAAATCCGCGCCGATCAGATTTGACCAGCCTTTGACGTCGTCCGCGCCGAAGCGGTCGAAATTATAGCGCGTGCCCCAGAAGAAGCCGATTTCGGCGCGCTCGTACCAGCCCTCACCGAAGCCGCGCTCGCCGAGCGGGGTCCAGTTGACCGACAGGCTGTTGAGTAGGCGGCGGCTCGTCGCGTCGCCGTCGATCGTCAACGACGGACCACCGATCGGGCCGGCCTGACCGGCGACCGCATCGCGAATTTTGTCCGAGCGAAACTCGCTCTTGTTGAGCCACGAAATCTGCGAATCCGCAGGGCGATGCGCCCAACTCAACTCGAAGTTGATCACTTCGGTCGTCGGCGTCGTTCCGCTGCCGCTCGCCTTGGCGTAAGTGAAGAGCGCGCCGAGCGCACGGCCTTCGCCGAGCTGGCGGAGCCCGCCGAGCGTGAGCCCATAGCGGTTGGCGAGCTCGCCATCGCGATATTCGGCGCGGCCGGTCAGTGTCCAGCGGTCGGCGCGGTACGTGGCGCCGGTGCTGACCGCGAGGAAATCTTCGGTCAGCGTACCGTTGCCGCCAAGGAAGCCGCCCGATGCGACCGGCTGGTCGACATTGAGTATGTCGCGCGCGCTGATACCGCCGATGGTGCGATTGCCATCGATCGAAACATCGACCGACCAGCGTTCGCCGAGTTTCAGCGATTGCGACAGCCCGTAAGCGGCGAAGCTGCGCGGGCCATATTCGCCGATGTCCTGTTGGTTCGCGGTTGCGAGCAGGCGGGCGCCCGACCAAGGCGTCAGGTCGAAGCCCAGCCGCGCGGTACGCGCCTTGATCGTATCGCCGTCGGCGATTTCATAGCTGCCGACGAGATTGACATCGCGATTGATCGCAAACCGTGCGCCGAGGCGGTGTCGCGTCGGGAAGTCGATGCTGGCGTCCTTGCCGCCGAGCGCAAATTCAGTCTGGGCGTCGAGTTCGAGGCGTTTGTCGAATAGACGTTGCGTGGCGCCGAGCTGGACGATGTTCGAGCGGTTGCGTGAGCCATCGGTGAGGCGATCGTCGGCGTGGGTCAGGCCGGCGCGCGCGACGCTGGTGCCATTGTCATACTCCACAAGCGCGCGGGCGGCACGGCGGCGCGCGTTCGTGTCAAGATAATCTTCCTGCCACGCGCTGCCGGTGACCGACAAGTTACGGCCGGCTTTGAGGCGCGCATCGAAACCGAATTTACGCGTGCCATTCTCGCTGCTGTTGAGCTGGCCCGTACCGAAACCGGCCTCACGCTCGCGAACATAGGCGAGGAAATCGACGTTGCTGCTGTGATGCTCGGCTTCGATCAGCCACGCCTTCGCGGTGCCCTGGGCGGTGGTGCTGCCATTGGTCGCTTTGGCATCGCTGACCGCGAGTTCGGCGCGAAGCTCGGTTTCGATTGTCGGGCGATAGCGTGCATCGACGCCGCCGAGGTTCGTCTTGGCGTTGCCGTCCTCGTCGTGGATGAAGGTCGCGCCGACGCGCAATTTCTCGTCGCTCGACTGATAGCTGACGCGGCCGCCGGCGTTCAGCACGCGCTGACCAACGCCATCGACCTCATATTCGGCAACAATGAACTGCGGATCGAGGGCGGGCGAGCGGCTGAGCACGGGTTCGCGGAAACGGACCGTGCCTGACAGATAATCGATGTCGTAATCGACGTGGCGCGACAGGATGACGCTATCCACTATGCGCTCGCTGTGCAGACGGTCGCGCGTCTCGATGACGATCCGCTCGCTGTTGGGCAAAATATCCCTGGCCCCGAGCGGATAAGGACCCGTCAGGCCGTTGCCCTGAATCTCGTCGCGGCGGAAACGGTACGGCGTGTCGGCGACGAAAGCCGTCGCGGCGACATTGCGCCCGCGATACTCCGCCTTGCCGCCATTGAGCGCGCGCTGGTAGCGGGCAAGCTCGGGTTCTGAGATGCCCGTCTCGATATCGCCGAACATCGCATAAAATTGCGGGCGTTCGAGGCGGAGGTAGAGCTTGCGCACCGATGCCGCGTCGTAGCGCGTCTCGTTGCGGTCGGCGTAGATGGTGTAATAGGCGCGCGGATCGATCACGCCGCCGAAGCGGGCGTCGTCCTTGTCCTTGTCGCTGTCGTAGGCCAGCGTCATCAGCCATTTGCCGCGCACGCGGCCCTTGGCATAGAGCGCGAGGCGGGCGTCAGCGTTGAGATCGTCGAGTGTCTCGGCCACCGGCTCCATCCGGTCGTCTAGCGTGTTGTAACCGAGCGTGCCTGCGGCAAAGCCGACGACAGTCCATGGGCGATTGCCCGGATCAAGCCATGTTTCGATCGTCTGCTTGCGTGTGACCTTGTCGTCGCGGAAGCTGAAGTCCATAGCGAGCGTGCCCGACGCGGTCGTCGGCTCGAGTTCGATATAGGCGATGCCGTCGTCGCCATCGACCTTCCACACCGGCGGCGCGCGTTCGAGGCCCGAAAGCTGCCGCGCTTGCTGCGCATCGGCTTCGACCGCCGGATAATAAGGGGCGGGGACGCTGAAATCGCCCGTCAGGCCGGCGCGGATCGGCTTGCCGTCGCGGTCGGTCAGGCGCACGGCGATCACCGGGCGCGTTACGCCATCGGCGACGAGCACCGATTTTTCCCGGATCAACGCCGCGCGCATCGGGGTGATCGAATAATGGACATTGCGTTCGAGCGTCTCGACGATGGCGCCGTTCGCATCTTTCACTTCGGCGACGAGGCTGTTTTCGCCTTCGCGGATTTCGAGGCCGCGCCACAGGCTGGCCGCGACGCTGCCGTCGGCTGACTTGCTGACGCCTTCGAAGGTTAGCGCATCGGCGGGCTTGCCGTTGACGCGAAGCGAGACCGTTTGGCCCGGCGCATGTTTGATTGCAGCGCGGATCGCCTTTGCGCGCGGGTTATGGTCGGCGTCGGGGAAGAGCCAGCCGATGCCCGATACCTGCCCGGCGAGCCAGTCGCGACCGGAACCGGCCGCTTCGGGATCGCTCAATACCTTCGCCGCTTCGGCGACGACCTGGGTCGGTGCGTCGCGGCGTGCGCTGGCGATGGCGCGGAAGTCCGCCCGCTTCAGGGCGCCGCCGCGGCCTTCGACAAAGCGCGATATCGGGCTGCCGGCACTCTGCGTCGAACGCGCACAGTCGATCGCCGCGCGGTCGAGCGGCAGTGTCGAGGGATCGATCTGCACGACATGCAGGCCGGGGCGCACGCCTTCGAAATGATAGCGGCCATCCTCGTCGGTAACGGTGTAGCTGCCGTCTTGCAGCATCACGCGGACGCCCATGATCCCGTCGGCCTTGTCCGGATCGACGCGGCAGCCGCCATCGGTGATCCGGCCGATGATCGTCATCCGGTCGCCGAGCTGGTCGCGTTTGATCGCGATCGTCGCTTCGGCGATATTGCTCGTCGATCCGCGATTATCTGTGGCGGTCGCGCGGTTGAGCGCGTTACCCGGCTGCGCCGACAGGGCGAGTTCGGCCAGATAGGTGACCAGCGCCGAGCGCGCCGCCGCGACACCGGGCAGGGTGACGGCGAACTCGCGGCCGTTGGCCTGGACATCGGCATCAACTCGCACGCCGTCGACGCGCACCGTGTCGCGACGCAGGCGCATCCCGGCGGGCAGCACGTCGCGGACGGTCACCGCGCCGGTGTTGCGGCGCGTGTCGCGGTTGGCGACCTCGATGCGATATTGGATCACGTCGCCGGGGACCGCGACCTGCGTCGAGGTCGTCTTGCGCAGGGCCAGTGGCAGGCCAGGCTGATCGACCGGAATATCGACGCGGACGGGTGCGGGGCTGCTCAGCGTCAACGGATCGCCATAGCTCGCGCCGGTGATTTCGAACGGCTGGCCGTCGTCGGGGCGGCGGAGGCCGGCGAGGTCGGCGGCGGTCGACGTCGACGGCGCGGTGTAAGGTGCCGGGGGCGCGACGATCAGGCGATAGGTGCCCGGTGCCAGGAAGGGAAAGCGATAGTCGCCGGGAGAGAAATTATACGTCGTGCCGCCAGCATCGGTGACGGACTGGCCGGTGACGACGCTCGACGGATAGGCTGAGACGCCATCGTCGCCGAACACCTGGGCGGGCTGACCCGTCGCGGCGTCGACGATCGTCACGCGGCTGCCGGCGACAGGCGCGCCGTCGCCGCTGTCGAACACGATGCCGAACGGATCGACGAGGAAGTCGATCGTGGCGAGCGCGACGAGGCTGGCGCTCGCCTGATCGGTGACGCGCAGCGCCAGCGGCGCGCCCGGATCGACCGACAAGCGGCAATCGCCCTGGACGACCGCGGGCGGAACGCCGATCGTGTTGATGATGCCGACGAACTCGCCGCTGTCCTCCGCCGTCTCGGTCAGGATGATCGCCTCGCGATCGCCATTTTCGAGATCGAGGACGACAGGCAGGGTGTCACGCGCCTGCCGATCGGCGTTCGCCGATGCGAGCGTGACCCCGACGACGAGCACTTCGCCTGCGCGGAAATTGCTGGTGGATTGCAGCGAGGCGGGGGCGGTCGAGATACCCTCATAGACGCCGCCGAGATCGATGGTGCTGGTCGCGCTACGTGCCGCGGCGCGGCTGCACTGCGTCGGCGCGAGGGCAACCGATTTGTTGCCCCCGCCGTTTGTCAGGCGATAGGTGGCGATCGTCGGTCGCTCGGGCGGACGCGCGGTCACGGTCACATCGACGCGGTTCGACAGCGCCTGACCGGGCTGCCCGTCATGCGTCCACTGCGCCGAAGCCGTGTTCGTGATCACCTGTGCGTTCGCCGTGGTTGCCGCTGGCAGCAAGGCTGCCGCGATGAGGGCGGTCACAAGGCCGGAAAATGTCGTGCGGCGTGCCATATCAGCACCGAATGGAGCAGCGGGAGACGGTTTTTGGGCCGTACCCGCTGCTCGATCGGTTACTCGATCAGTTGACGGTCGCGCGGAAGACTAGCGTGCTCGCGGCGCCCGCAGCGATCGACGCGATCGTGCCCGACACATTCGGCGCGGCGTAACTGCCGCCCGCGGTGCCGTTGAAATCGCACGTCCCGCTGGTGACCGTGCCGCCCAGCAGGATTGTGCCCGCATTGAACGTCAGCTGGCCCGGAACCGGGTCGTTGATCACGACCGATGTCGCCGCCGCGCCGCCGGTGTTGGCGACCGCGATGCAATATTCGACCACCGCACCCGGAATCAGCTTGGGATTCGTCGTGTTGTTGAACGGATCCGAGATGACGCGGCTGCTTTTGCTGACCGTCAGCGTCGCCGTCTGCACCGTATAATCGTCGTTATCGCTGTGCGATCCGTCGCGCGCGACGTCGCCGGCCACGCCGGCAATGTCGGCAAAGACGGTGTCCTTGCCGGCGGTGTTCGCGCCGGTGGTTTCGGTGATCGCAGCGCCTTGGGTGCCGGCAAGGCCGCCTTCGCGCGCCGTCGCACGCAGCGTTACACCGGCGACGGCATTATTCGCGAGCGCCGCCGGGATGTCGGCGACGACAAAGAGCCGGATCGCCGTATCGACGACGAGTTCATCGACATAGGCCGTGATAAGCGTATCGCCGACGTCCCAGCTGCCGATGGTGCCGGTTGCCGTATTGTCGCGATAGATGCGGACGTTGTTGGCGTTGAACGTGTCGGTGCCGCCATGCGCGGTGGTGCCGCCGACGATCTGCGACGCGACGAGCGCGACATCGAGCGTTTCGTTCGACGTGTTGGTCAGTTGGAACGTCGTAACGGCGTTCGTCTGGCCGGGCACGACGCTGGTCGTAACCGTCCCCACCTCTTCGACAAGCAGGTTGATCTTGCGGTCGACGGTAAAATTGTTCGACGCCGACTGCTGTCCCTGCGCGACGCCACCGACCTGATAGTCGACGGTGGCGGTATTCGTGATCGTGGTGCCTGCGGTCGTTCCGGCGGCCATAGCCGGGGTGGCGGCGACGCTGGAAAGCGCCGCCAGACCGATGACACCCATATAAGTCAGCTTGCTGGTCATAGCTGAGCTCCTGGGCTTTATGTTGGTTGCCGTTTCCCCACCGCTGGCAACCGTTAAGCGGTTTTATTCATTCGCTATTTGACGACTCCCCGAAAGATGAGCTTGCCCGTGCCGCCGACCGGGATCGGTTTCTGGAAAGCCCAGCGGACGTGCGTGACGTCGGCGGGCTGCGCCGCGCGGCGCGTTCCATCGGTCATCGGAACCGAGAGGTCGGCAAGCAGTCCCCACTGCTTGCCGCCATCGACCGAGACCAAAGGCCGCGTGTCCCCGGCGTCGGCAAAGCGAACCGCCGATGGCATCGGGTTGGTAATCACGAACTTGTCCGCCGGCTGTGCGCCGGCGTTGCGATAGTTGAGCACGAAGACGAGGCGGTCGCCTGGAACGACGACTTTCGGCTCTTCGAGCAAAATCCGCTGCTTGCCCTGAGCGTCGGTCGACACGCGCTCGACGAACACAAGATTGTCGAGCGCTACCTGGTTAGCGGCGAATGCCTGACCGGGCACGAGGGCGGCAAGCAATAGGAAAAGAGCGGTGCGCATGCGCATCTCCATCAATCAATCGTGGTACGGAAGGTGACGGTGCGGCTCTGGCCGCCCGCGACGGTGCCAAGCGCGACATTGACGCGCGTGCCATTGTAATCGCCCGCATCGGCATCGGCTGCGTCGGACAGCGCGGTGCCGCCAAGCGTGATCGAGCCAGGCGCATAGCTGGTATCCGCAGGGATGTTGTCGGTGATCGCAAGCCCGTTGACCGATCCGCTGCCCGCGACCGTGGCGACGATCGTGTAAGTAATCGTGGCGCCGGGGATGGGATCGGCGGTGCCGAGCGAATTTGTCACGACGGCCGATTTGACGAGCGTCACGGTCGCGGCCGACACGGCGAATGCGCCCGCATCTGTCCCGTCCGCGCCGGTCGAGCCGACAACCGCATCGCCGCCGCCTTCGCCTTGACCGGCAAAGCTGTCGCCGGGCGCGCCGGTTCCCGTTTTGGCGGCGGCGACGAGGCTGACGATGCCGCGATTGCCGTCAATGACGGTTCCCGGCGTCGTTGCGAGAACGAAGACCGCGATGCTCTGGTCGGGATCGAGCGAAGGATCGTTCGCGCCCGGTGTGTAGAGTGTGTCGGCGACGGCGTCGAAAACGCCGTCGCCGTTGTCGAGGTAGATTTGCGTTACAGCAGGATCGTAATCGTCGCCCCCGGCGTTCGCGATCGTGGTCAAGCCGAAGGCCTCGACGCCGTTGCCGTTGTTGGTGACAGAGAAGGTGAGCAGTTGGCCCGTCGCGCCCGGCGTCGTCGGAACGTCGGCGGGGTTGCTCGAATCCACGGTGACGTCGAGCAGTTCGTCGACGAGCAGGTCGACGCGGTTCGAATCGATCGTCGCTGGACCGCCGCCCGCGTCGTAGCTGGCGCTCGCGGTATTGCTGATCGTCGAACCGGCCCGGGTGCCGGCGGCCTCGGCTTGCATCGGCAGCGCAAACGCCGCCAGCAGCGCGAGAAGTGAACAAGAGGGTAGAAGCTGATGCTTCGCGCCCCCCACAGGCGCTTTCATCATCACTTTGACTCCGAACAGGTTGGTCCTTGGAGCCCTCAGTCGCCGATAAAGGGTAATTTCTGGTTAAAAAGCAGGAAGAAAGACGCATTCTGATCCAGATAGAGACAAAATGGGGTTGCCACCCATCACCAAATGGGGCGACTGGCGCGCAAGGCCGAGCGCGCGTAAGATGGAGCCTTGAACGAGGAGAGCAGGGGTGGCGGACGATAGCGGCAGACAGGATGCGCGTCAGCCGCGCGTCAATCCGCTGCACCAGATCGAGATCGACGATTTCCGCCGCGACCGGCTGCTTGCCGCGCTCGCGCTGCTCTTTGGTGCGAGCTTCTGTCTTGGCCTGCCTTTCGCGTTGCAGGCGGGCGCCGAATTCTTTCTCCCGCTCACCGCTGCGATCGTCATTGCCATCGCGCTCGTCCCGCTGCTCGAATGGCTCGAACGGCGCGGGCTGCCATCGGCACTGGCAGCCTTTCTTGCGCTTGCGACCTTTTTGGCGATCATCAACGCCGCTCTGGCGATCATCGTCGTACCCGCCACGGGCTGGTTCGCGCGGCTTCCCGATTCCATCCCGCGCATCCAGAGCAATCTGGCGCCGCTGATCGATTTTTATTCGACGCTGCAACGCTTCGTCGACCGCACCTTGATGTCGGTCGCGAGCGGGACAGAAGCAACGGCGCAGGCGGTGGCCGCGACCGCGCCGACGTCGGTGGTCGACTATTTCATCTCGTCGGCGCCGGCGGCTGCGATTCAGCTCTTTTTCGCCGTGCTGGTGATCTTCTTCTTTCTGTCGGGCTGGACGCGGCTACGCAAAGGCACGATCCGGCGGCGCGGCAGTTTCGATGGCGCGATGCAGACCGCGCGCGTCATCCAGAATGTCGTCGATGCGACCGCTGACTATCTGGCGACGATCACGATGATCAATGCGATCCTCGGCCTGACCGTCTCGCTCCTGCTCTGGGCGCTCGGGATGCCGTCGCCCTTCATGTGGGGCGGGATCGTCAGCATCTGCAATTTCGTGCCCTATCTGGGGCCGATCGTCGCCGCGGTGCTGCTCGGACTCGGGGGGTTGATGACTTTCGATGCGGTGGGGCTTGCCTTGCTCCCGGCGCTGATCTTCATCGGCGTCCATCTGGTCGAAGCGAATCTGATCACCCCGCTGGTGCTCGGAAAGCGCCTTACGATCAATCCGCTGCTGATTCTTGTATCGCTGAGCTTCTGGGGTTGGGTGTGGGGGACACCGGGCGCATTGTTGGCGGTGCCTTTGCTGCTTATCCTGCAGACGGTACTCGCATCGACGGGAACGCCCGATCTGGCGGGTTTCCTGTTCGAACATGGCACTTTGACGACGAATGACGATGTGCGCGATCGATTAAATCGCACGCATGAGGAAAGCGACGGTTGACAGGTCGGGGCGAGCGCCATATTGGCGCGGCTCCCAAGCACACGCGGGTGTAGCTCAGTTGGTTAGAGTGCCGGCCTGTCACGCCGGAGGTCGCGG
>CAYRQX010000108.1:0-8289 GCA_964426485.1 uncultured Sphingopyxis sp.
GGGCGCAACATCAACACGCAATTCCCCGAAATCGGCCTGCCCAACCCGACGGGCAGCATCCAGCGGCTCGAGGAACCGGGGCGCCCCGACCTCAAGCAATCGAATCGCGGCCCCGGTACCGGGCTGCGCGTGTCGATCCCCGTGCTCAACATTCACAAAACGCGCCTCAACGACCCGCTGTCATGGTTCATGGGGACGAACGACCAGCCCGGCGACTATCGCCATTCGGGCTGTTCGGGCTGCCATGTCGTCTATGCCAACGACCGCGAGCCGCGGCACAGCCTGACCTATGCCAAATATGGCCGCGATGGTGAGACCGATACCGTCGACCCGACGATCCGCGAGAAAATGTGGACCGGCGGCGGTTATGATGGTGAGAAAAAGCAGACGGGTGGCGGTCATTCGGATGCGTCGCATATGGCACCCGACGACGGCTTCGTCGGCGGGACCGGGCATGGCGGGTTGATCGATCCCGCCGCCGCAACCGCCGGGGCGCCGCAGCGCGAGCCGCGGCCACGCCGCGAATCGGGCCACCCGATCAGCCACGCCTTCACCCGCGCGATCCCGACGTCGCAATGCATGTCGTGCCACATGCACCAGCCGAACATCTTCCTGAACTCCTACCTCGGTTACACGATGTGGGATTATGAATCGGACGCGCCGCAGATGTGGCCGGGCCCCGACAATAGCGCGCCGCGCCCGCCGGGGATGAGCGACGAGGAGTATCAGAAGACATATAAGCAGCAGCGCTATCCGACCGCCGCCGAGGTCCATCAGGTGCTCGAACGCAATCCCGAGGGCGCGGCGACGCGCGGGCTGTGGGCCGATGTCGAATTTCTGCGCGACGTCTATGACGTCAACGACAGCAACAAGGACACCCAGTTCGCCGACTATCACGGTCACGGCTGGAATTTCCGCGGCATCTTCAAGCGCGACCGCGAAGGCAATCTGCTGACCGCCGACGGCAATATGGCGACCTATGGCACCGACGCCGCGAACATCATCGATCCAAAGGACCCCGAGAAATGGCGCAAAAGCTGCAGCCACTATACCGATCCCAAGGAACGCGACCTCTGCCTGACGAGCGCCGATCCGGGGCGCCCGGGGGTCGAGGGCAAGTTCGTGCCGCCGGGCATCAATCCCGGCAAGGCGGTCCATATGATGGACATCCACGCCGAAAAGGGCATGCAATGCGCCGATTGCCACTTCGCGCAGGACAGCCACGGCAACGGCTATATCCAGGGCGAGGTCGCGAACGCGGTCGAGATCAGTTGCAAGGATTGCCACGGCACCGCCGATGCCTTCCCGAACCTGCTCACGTCGAACGTCGCGGCGCGACCGCAGGGCAATAATCTGGCGCTGCTCCGCAATCCCGACGGGCGGCGCCGCTTCGAATTCCAATATAATGACGATGCCGAAGTGATCGGGCTGATCCAGCGGTCGATCGTCGACCCCAAGCTCGAATGGCAGGTCAGTTTGGTCAAGCAGGCGGTGACGCCGGGGCCGCATTTCAACGCCAAGGCGGCGCGCGCCAAGCTGATGGCGCGGGCGGGCGCCGAGGACGGCAAGTATGAATGGGGTCCGGGGGTCGCCAAGGAAGATCGCGCGCACGGCGACGACAAGATGACCTGCTTCACCTGTCACCTCAGCTGGACGACGAGTTGCGGCGGTTGCCATTTGCCGATCGAGGCGAATTGGAAGACCAAGATGCACCATTTCGAGGGTGAGGAGACGCGCAACTTCGCGACCTACAACCCGCAGGTGGCGCGCGACGAGATGTTCCAGCTCGGTCGGCACCAGCTGACCAAGCCCGGCGAACCGGGTCCGAATGGCGAAGTGCGTGGCATCATCACCCCGGTGCGCTCGACCTCGGCGCTGGTGCTGTCTTCGACGAACATCAATCGCGAGCGCATCTATGTGCAACAGCCGCCGATCTCGTCGGCGGGCTATTCAAGCCAGGCCTTCGCGCCGCATTTCCCGCACACGGTGCGCCGCTCCGAAACCAAGCAGTGTAGCGACTGCCATTTGTCGGCGGCCGACGACAATAATGCGATCATGGCGCAGCTCAATTTGCTCGGTACCAACTTCGTCAACTTCGTCGGGCTTAACGTCTGGTCGGGTCAGGAAAACAGTTTCCAAGCGACGCGCGTCACCGAATGGGACGAGCCGCAGGCGGTGATCGGCAGTTATCTCCAGAAATATGCCTATCCCGATTATTGGAAACTGCACGTCGAACAGAATGGCCGCGAGCTCAAAAATTGGGTGCGCGGCAAGATCTTCGACAAAAAGGGATCGGGCGAAACCCAGGCGCTCGAGGAATTTGCCAACATCGTTCAAGGCACGAGCGGGCGGGTGAACTGTCTGCAACAGCGCGGCGAATATATGTTCGTGGCGGAAGGCAAGGGCGGTTTCCGCGTCTATGACGTCGCGTCGATCGGCAACAAGGGCTTCTCCGAACGCATCATCCGCGCGCCCTTCTCGCCGCTCGGCCACGACACGCATGTGAAGACGAAGAACGCGACCTGCATGGCGCTCGCGACGACCCAGCCGATCAGCGTGTCGCGCAACGAGACTATCGTGAAGAATTTCCCCGAAAACCACGAACAGGTGATGCACGACATCTACCGCTACGCCGTCATCACCGACAGCGTCGAGGGGCTGGTTCTGGTGGACGTCGACACATTGGCCGACGCCGAGTTCCGCAACAACAAGCTGACGCGCGCGCTGACCTGGAATGAGGGCAATATACTTGCGGGCGCGCGGCATGTGACGCTCGCGGGCAGCATGGCCTATATCACCACCGACGCCGGGCTGGTCGTGCTCGACCTGACGACACCGCTCCAGCCCAAGGTCACCGCGCAACTGCCGCTGACCGATGCGCGCGCCAGCGCAGTGCAGTTCCGCTACCTTTGGGTCAGTGATGCCGAGGGCGTGAAGCTGTTCGACGTCACCAATCTCGCGCAGCCGGTCGCGGTGCCGGCGGGGACCGTGCGGCTGGCCAATGCGCGCAAAATCTATCTGGCGCGGACCTATATGTATGTCGCGGCGAAAACCGACGGGCTTGTCATCGTCGATGTCACGCGTCCCGCGGCGCCGATCGTCTGGCCGGGGCTGACCTTTGGCGGCGCGCTCAATGATGCCGAGGATGTGATCGTCGCATCGACCAATGCATCGCTCTTTGGCTATGTCGCCGACGGGCGGAACGGCATCAAGGTGCTGCAGCTGACGAGCCCTGACAATCCGGGCCTCTATGGCTTCTCGCCCAAACCGACCCCCGAACTGATCGCCTGGGCGAAAACGCCGTCACCCGCGCTGGCGCTGTCGAAGGGGCTCGACCGTGATCGTGCGGTCGACGAGACCGGCGGGCAGATGGCAGTCTTTGGACGTGTCGGATCGCGGCCGTTCACGCGGCCCGAGATGGAGAAGCTGTTCCTGAACAGCAAAGGCATGGTCTATAAGGTGAGTGACGAGGTTGACCAGAATGCGTGGCGGCCGCCGCTTCTCTACGCAAACTGATGGGGAATGACGGCTAATGATCGGTTGCCGACGGCAGCTCTCCACCCCAAAGCCGTCATCCGCCTCTAAAAAAGTGCTTTCCTACATTATTCCGCTGTGTCAGCCTTCATCTCAGCTCTTTCAAATTGCAGGTAAAAATGGTCGCTGCCGGGATGCCGGATTTGGCCAGGGTCCGGATGTCATCTGTCGGTCGAGCGCGACAAATGGGGCACTGCAATAGGCTGACCTTTCCTGACCTTTGGCATGGTGGCCCGGCGCGTGCGCCGACCGGATCGCGGCCCCGGCTCAGAATAACCGAAAACGACAATGGCCGCTCCCCACCCCAAAGCTGACATCTGTCCGCCTAAAGCCGCTCGGCCTGAACCACCGTGTCCGACGCGCGCAGCGCCGACAATATGCGCATCAGATGCTGGACGTCGCGCACCTCGACGACGACGTCATAGGTGTGGAACCCTCCCTCGCGGTTCGACAGGCGCAAATTGGTGATGTTCGCCATATTGGCGGCGAGGATGCCCGACATTTCGGCGAGCGTGCCGGGTTCGTTCAGGATAACAATGCACAGCCGCGCATTGCCGCCCTCGCTGTCCTCCTGCCAGCGCAGGTCGATCCAGTCGGCGTCGATCCCGTCGGCGAGCTTGGGGCAGTCGATGACATGCACCTCGATCCCCTCGCCGGGACGCGACAGGCCGACGATCCGGTCGCCCGGAACGGGGTGGCAGCAGTCGGCAAGCTGATAGGCGACACCCGGCGTCAGCCCGGCGATCGACACCGCCGCGCC
Source organism: uncultured Sphingopyxis sp. (assembly GCA_964426485.1). Classification (GTDB taxonomy): domain Bacteria; phylum Pseudomonadota; class Alphaproteobacteria; order Sphingomonadales; family Sphingomonadaceae; genus Sphingopyxis. The sequence goes on from CAYRQX010000108.1 coordinate 4,295, forward strand.
CTGCACCAGCTTGCCCGGCTTGGTCTTCATCTCGGCCGTGATGCCGGGGACGAGCGCTTCGAGCACCGCATTGTCGGTGAGCCGCTGCTTGGCGATCGCGACATAGAGGGCGCTGTCGTCGTCGAGCTTCAGCCGTTCGCGCGCCGCGATGCGTGCCTTGTCACCGACCTTGTTCGGCAGGCGCGCGACGATCTCGTCATACATCTTGCGGCCCAATGCCGACAGTTCGACTTTTTCCTTCGACCGCACATGGCGGCGGATCGCCGCACGCGCCTTGCCAGTGACCGCAAAGCCCAGCCAGGCTGGCTGCGGCGTCTGTTTGTCCGACGACAATATCTCGACGGTATCGCCGTTCGAAAGCTGGGTGCGCAGCGGCACCAGCCGCCCGTTGACCTTGGCGCCGACGGTGCGGTCGCCGAGCCCCGTGTGGACGGCATAGGCGAAATCAACCGGGGTCGCGCCCTTGGGCAACTGGTGCAGGCTGCCCTTCGGCGTGAAGGCGAAGATGCGGTCCTGATACATCGCGATGCGCGTGTTTTCGAGGAATTCTTCGGGATCGTGCGTCTGCTCCAGAATTTCAATGAGGTCGCGGATCCACCCCGCCTGTCCGTCGGGGGCGGAGCCGCCCTGTTTATACGCCCAATGCGCAGCGAAGCCGAATTCGGACTGCTGGTGCATGCCGAGGCTGCGGATCTGGATTTCGATCCGCATATTCTGCTGGTGCATGATCGTGGTGTGCAGCGACTTGTAGCCGTTGCGTTTCGGTGTCGAGATATAGTCCTTGAACCGGCCCGGAACCATTTTCCACTTGCTGTGGATCAGGCCAAGCGCGGCATAGCAATCGGCATCGGTCGGGGTGATGATGCGAAAGGCGATGATATCGGTCACCTGTTCGAAGCTGACGTGGCGCTCCTGCATCTTGCGCCAGATCGAATAGGGGTGCTTCTCGCGTCCCGAAACATCGGCCTCGATTCCGTTCCTGGCGAGCAATTCCTTGAATTCGCGGCTGATCCCCGCGACCTTGTCCTTGCCGCCGGCGGTCAGCTTGGCGAGACGGCCGGTGATCGTCGCATAGGCCTCGGGCTCGAGCTCGCTGAACGCAAGCAACTGCATCTCGCGCATATATTCGTACATGCCGATCCGCTCCGCCAGCGGGGCATAGATATCCATCGTCTCCTTGGCGATGCGGCGGCGCTTTTCGGGATTCTGGATAAAATGCAGCGTCCGCATATTGTGCAGCCGGTCGGCGAGCTTGACGAGCAGCACGCGGATGTCGTCAGACATGGCGAGGAGGAATTTGCGCAGATTCTCGGCCGCGCGTTCGTTTTCGGTTTGCGCCTCGATCTTCGACAGCTTGGTGACGCCGTCGACGAGCCGGCCGACGTCGGCCCCGAACAGGCGTTCGATCTCCTCGGGCGTCGTCAGCGTGTCCTCCAGCGTGTCGTGGAGCAGCGCGGTGACGATCGTCTCGGCGTCGAGGTGGAGGTCGGTCAAAATCCCGGCAACCTCGACCGGATGGCTGAAATAGGGGTCGCCGGACGCGCGTTTTTGGCTGCCGTGCTTCTGCACCGTGAACACATAAGCGCGGTTCAGCAGCGCCTCGTCGACGTCGGGATCATAAGCGCGCACGCGCTCGACAAGTTCATATTGCCTCAGCATCGCGACCAATGTCGTTCATGTACGCCCAATTGCAATGCGAAATTTGCTTGCGCGGAACCGCCGACGTTCGGCAACTTTGATAAAGCGGGTTGGAAGCATCGTTCGCTGCGGGCAGCGCGGCGAGAAACCGCCGCACGTCACCTGCGAGGCAGGAGGATGTGCAGCAGTCTTCGACAGATGGGAATGCGGGGTTATTTGGCCGCGTTGCAGCGTGCGAGGTCGTCGGCCTCCAGCGCCTTGCCGCCTGCGGTAAAGCTCGTCACGGGACCGGCTTTTTTGACCAGCGCCGCGCACATGATCAGCGGCCGGCTGGTCCCTTGACCAGCGATACAGCCGGCATCGGTGCAGGCCCAGACGACATCGCGCGCGACGAAACGCGTCTGGGCGGCGGGGCTTGCCAGCTCGGCACGATAATAGGTGTCGCCCGCGGCGGTCGCGGCCGTCGATGCGAATGCGAGACCGCCGATCAGCGCCGCGCCTGCCAGCGCCAACGAAGGGGTGGGGAGAGAAAGCTTGAAAATGGGCATTGGAACCTCCTGTTTTTGCGCAACCAAAAGGTTGCGAAACGCTACCTAGACTTTGAGTTGCGAAATGCAACGGAGACCCTATATTTTTTTGGCGCATAGGCCGATTTTACGTTAGGGCTTGGGTTATGGGAAAATTACGCGAACTGCTGAACGACATGGATGGGGGCAATTGCGCCCTGCCGCTGGCGCTGGAAGCGATGGGCGAGCGATGGTCGTTCATGATCCTTCGCGCCGCTTTCAACGGCGTCCATCATTTCGAGGAATTCCAGCAGGAACTGAACATCGCGCGCAATATCTTGTCGAACCGCCTGTCGCGGCTGGTCGATCATGGCATCATGGCGCGCGAAGTGATGGCCGAGGATCGTCGCAAGGTCCGGTATCAGCTCACCGAAAAGGGCATCGAGCTGCTGCCCGCGATGATCGCGCTGCGCCAGTGGGGCGAGAAATGGGGCGCCGGCGTGCCCTCGACCCCTGTCCTCGTCGATGCGCGCGACGAACAGCCGATCGGACCCGTCACGCTCACCGCGCACGACGGCCGGGTAATCGGGTACAAGGAATTGCTGTGGAAGCATCGCGCGGAACTGCAGCCGCTTGGTCAGGCGCGCGTGCGCAGTGACGGCGGACTGGCGTCGGTAGCCGCCGAATGAACGGCCGCCCCGGTTTCCGACATCGCCCCCGCGGCGACTGACCATCCCGATCGTACAGACGCCCATGCCGCTTTTCCGACTGTCCTCGCCGGGGCCCTTTTTCGACAATAAGGTCCGGGCTTTCTGGAACCTGCAGATATTGGGCTGGGCAGCATGGCTCGGTCTGCGCGGGGTGTCAGGGCTTGCCAATGGCCAGGCCTTCACCTTTCTGATTCCCCAGACGATTTCGGCGATCACAGGCTTTTCGCTGACGCTCATCCTGTCGGCTTGCTACCGCGCACTGATCAGCCGGCGCCCGTTGTTGATGTGGGGCGTCAGTTTCGGGCTCGCGGGGATCGCGACCGCGCTGTGGGCCTTCATCGATGCATGGGTCGCGCAGATCCAGAATCCGGCGAGTGAAGCGGGCTTTACCAGCCTGCTGCTCGGCGCGATGTATATCGACGCGACCTCGCTCGCGGCCTGGTCGGCGCTTTACTTCGCGATCAACTATTTTCTCCAGCTCGAGGAACAGAATGATCGGGTCATCCGGCTCGAGGCGCAAGCGGCGTCGGCGCAGCTCGCGATGCTGCGCTACCAGCTCAATCCGCATTTCCTGTTCAACACGCTGAACAGCATTTCGACGCTCGTGCTGCTCAAACAGTCGGAGCCCGCCAATGCGATGCTGTCGCGCCTCTCGGCGTTCCTGCGCTACACGCTCGCGAACGAACCGACGGCGCAGGTGACGCTGGCGCAGGAGATCGAGACGCTGAAGCTTTACCTCGAAATCGAGAAAATGCGTTTCGAGGAACGGTTGCGCCCGCATTTCGCGATCGACCCGGTGGTCGCGCGCGCGCGGCTGCCGTCACTCCTGCTCCAGCCGCTTGTCGAAAATGCCATTAAATATGCTGTGACGCCGCAGGAAGATGGCGCCGATATTACGATTTCCGCACAGTTGGCCGGTCAAAATGTTCGGATTACCGTGTCCGACACCGGCGCGGGATTGTCAGCCGACCGCACCGACCCCACCACGGGCGTTGCAACGGAATCGACTGGCGTGGGTTTAGCCAACATCAGGGACCGATTGGCGCAGGCTTTTGGCGACCAGCATCGGTTCGACGTCCAGGTGGGCGCTGAGGGCGGCTTCACGGTGGTAATCGAGTTTCCGTTCCAGCCCGATGGGCAA
>CAYRQX010000109.1:0-8110 GCA_964426485.1 uncultured Sphingopyxis sp.
AAGCGTCACCCCCCAGAGTCACGCGCAGCGGCGGATGGTCGCTGGTTGCGACATCGACGATCGCTTGCGCCAGCTTCAATCACCCGCTGATCCTCTTCGTCGCATTCGGCACCCTCTGGCTGTCGGGGACAGGCTTCTACCTGCTGTTCAAGAGTTTCAGCCGTACCGACGTGCGATGGCTGCGGCGCAGGCGCAACCCAGCTGAAAAGGCCAAAATCGGCTGACCCCGAAGTGTTGGCCTCGACCTAGATGGGAAACTCGGGCTCGCGATGGGCGATGGGCACGTCGTACAACCGTGTACCAAGGAGGGATTCCTAACACTGCCTCGTCCGCCCGCGCTCGTATTTCGCCGTTGGGGGATCACGCGCGCACGATAAGAGTGACCTTTGATTCGCAAATTGCAGCTCTCGTAACACGCGGTCGACGGCATGCACGAAACCCTGAACGGCTCGCCAAGCTCAGCCTCTGACTGCGCCTGCGCCCAGTTTGAGGCACCGTTCGCAAATATCCTCAAATATACTATCCTTGATCATCGCTTAGCGAACGCCCCAGTAGCACCGGCCCCCTTTCGCGCGGGGGAAGCTTTTTGAGGTAAGAGCAGTGCGGGCCTTTCGGGGACCGGAGCAAACATCAAATGACTATAGCTGGTCGCCCAACATCTGCTCCGGCAATTGCGCTCACGCCTCGGCATGACATTGGCGACGGTTGTCAAGCTAAGTCGTTCCAGAGGGTGGAGACCAAGCAGAAGTTATAACCTTCCAGAATAACCTGCTCGTGAGTTCATATGAGCTCTAATAATTCGTAGCGCGAGACCATGACCTTTGAGAATGTCCGGCCTGTCAGTTCCATGCGGCAGACAGGTGCCTGGGACAAGCAGGGGTGTGCGCGATGCGGTCCTTTCTTTGCAGTTCGAGACAAGTTTCGCTTCTTGCCATGGCAGCCAGCGCGAGCGCGCTTGGAGGCGGCACCGCCAGCGCGCAGACCGCCCCCTCCGACAGCGCACAAAGCGCCCAGTCCCAAACTGACATCGTCGTTACCGGAACGCGCCGCAGCGACCTGCGCGCAGCAGAATCGCCGACGCCGATCGACATCATCTCGTCGACGCAACTCCTCAACAAAGGCACGTCCGACGTAAACGATATCCTGCGCGACCAGGTCCCATCGTTCAACGTCCAACGCCTCGTGTCCAACGATGGCGCCGTATTCACCCGGCCTTTCTCGCTACGCAATCTCCCGCCCGATCAAACACTGGTGCTGGTCAACGGAAAAAGGTGGCATCGCGGCGCAACGGTTCAATTCACCAACATCCCCTATATCCGCGGTTCACAAGGACCCGATCTCGCAGCCATTCCGTCGATCGCCATCGGCCAGTTGGAGGTGCTGCGCGACGGTGCCTCGGCGAACTATGGATCGGACGCGATCGCCGGCGTCCTCAATTTCCGGCTTCGCGAGGAGCCCAGCGGCGGCACGCTGATCGCACGCTACGGACAATTCTACGCCGGCGATGGAAAGGACGTGCTTCTTCAGGGCAATATCGGTCTCCCGCTCACCACCGCGGGCTTCATCAATCTGAGCGGCGAGTACACCAACAGCGATACCACCGCGCGACAGGTGCAGCGTCCCGATGCCCAGGCGCTTATCGACGCCGGCGTGCCGGGCGTGCCCGTGCCTGCGCAGCGCTGGGGCAACCCAAAGGCAGAAGCTGCCCGGATGTTCCTGAACGCCGGGCTCGACCTGGGGGGAGACACGAAGGCCTACATGTTCGGCAACTATAGCTGGAGCAGCGGCACGACGGCGTTCTTCTATCGCAATCCCAATACCAGCTTCATCGCCACAAGCATACCTCTCACCGGCCAGCCCGGCGGACCGCGCTTCAGCTTCCGCAGTCTATATCCCGGCGGATACACACCCGACTTCGGCGCGACGATCCGCGATGCCTCCATCGCCGGCGGCCTGAAAGGCAATCTCATCGGCGCGCTGACCTACGATGTCAGTGCGACCTACGGCACCAACACCGCGCAATATCGCATCAACAATACCGTCAACCCATCCCTCGGCCTGTCCTCCCCGACGAGCTTCAACGCCGGCAAGCTGCAGCAACGCGAGCTCAATTTCAATTTCGATACCAGCTATCCGCTCGAACTCGGGCTTGCGTCTCCCCTCAACCTTGCCGGCGGTCTCGAATATCGTCGCGAGACATATGAGATCACCGCTGGGGAAGTCGCTTCCTGGCAAGTCGGTCCTTACGCCTCGCTGATCGATCCCGACACCGGCCAGCGTACCGGACTTCCCGTCGGGTCCAACGGCTTTCCCGGCTTCTCGCCAGTCCAGGCAGGCGTGTTCTCCCGCAACAATTGGGCCGCCTATGCGGCGATCGAAGGCGATGTATCCTCCCTGCTGACTTTCGGCCTCGCAGGCCGTTTTGAGGATTTTTCCGACTTTGGCTCGACCTTCAACTGGAAAGCCAATGCGCGGTTGAATTTCTCCGACGCGATAGCGTTGCGCGGGTCGGTCAACACCGGCTTCCGAGCGCCAACTCCGGGGCAGGCTAACGCCTCGCAGGTTCAGACCAATATCGACACGGTGACCGGCACGCCGCTGACCGCGGGGATTATCTCCCCCAACAATCCCGTCGCACGCTTTTTCGGTGCGGCACCACTTCGTCCGGAGAAATCGTTCAATATTGCCGCAGGGCTGGTCCTGACGCCGACATCCCGCCTCACGCTGACGCTCGATTACTTCAACATAAAGGTCAAAGATCGGATCGCGCTATCGGGGAATTTCAACCTCACCCAGGCCCAGCGCGACCAGCTGGCTGCCCTCGGCATCCCCGGCGGCGACTCTTTCGAGCAGATCAGCTTCTTCACCAATTCATTCGACAGCCGAAATCAGGGCCTGGACGCGGTCCTGACCTATCGTTTCGACATTGGCGAGGGCAAGGCGACCCTGGGACTCAACGCAAACTACACCGATACCAAGATCCTACGCGCTTCCCCCGTTATCACCGCTGACCGGGAACGGCTGCTCGAACTCGAACGGTTCGTGCCGCGCTGGAAGGGCAACGCCTCGTTCACCTATGAAGCCGGCCGCTTCGGAATGACCGCGGTCGCCACCTATTTCGGCAAATGGACGGACTACGGTGCGAATGTGGCCAACGACCAGACCGGTAGCGCCGAGATCTTGGCAAACCTCGAGTTGCGATATCGCCTCAGCGAGGCCTTCGGGATCGCGGTGGGCGGCGAGAATATCTTCAACAACTATCCGGACCGCGAAGCCCGCGCTTCGCAGATTGCCAATGGCATCAAGTATCTTCGCTTCGCACCGATCGGGTTCAACGGAGGATTCTGGTACGTTCGGGGCACCGCCAAATTCTGAGGCAATGGCGGAGCGACTGGGCAGTGTTTAGCAAGTATCATTCAGGAGAGGGCGACAACAAGCCCGGCTTCGATCATCCGCTCACGCTTGGCGACCATGAATTCAAGGAAACGCTGCGCGACTTGCGAGGTCGGCCGCAGGGACGGCGTGAACAGCATATACTCGAACTCTATGCGCGGTTCAAACGGCCGCACGACGAGGCCGTGCTGCACATGATCATCTGCGGTGACGGGATTGAGGATCGAGACGCCCACGCCTTGAAGCACCAGAGCGCAGATTGTCATGGCATATTGCGTCTCGACCACGATGCGCGGCTCGGAGCCGGCGGCCTCGAATGCCCGATCCACGCGTCGCCTTGTCGGATCTTCGGCGGCAAGGGAGATGAAATCCTCTCCGTCAAGATCGCGCGCCGTTATGACATCGCGCTCCGCAAGACGATGGCCGGGCGGCAGGACGCAGGCGCCGGCGCAGCGCATGAAGGGCGCCATGTCGATCCCCGGCATTTCTCGAGCGCGCGTCGCGAGGCCGATCTCGAACTGCTGATTTGCAATCCATTGCCGCACCGTTGCCGAGCTTCGCGTCTGAAGCTGGACGAGCACACCGCTATGCGCGTTCTGAAACTCGCGGATGACGGAGGGCAGAAAGCTGACGCCCAGCGCCGGAAGGGCAGCGATCCGCAAATTCCCGCTCGTCATATTCCGGATATCGCGGGCGGCGCGCTTCAAGGCCTCGATGCCGACAAAGCTGCGTTCGACCTCGAAGGAAAATGCTTCCGCCTCAGGAGTAACGCCAAGCGCTGCGCCCCGTGTTCTTACGAACAGGCGAAACCCCAGCGCATGTTCAAGCTCCGCGATACTCTTGCTGACAGCCGGCTGCGAGAGATGCAGCATTTGTGCCGCACGGCTGATCGAGCCGGACTTCATGACCGCAACGAAAGTCTCAAGTTGACGCAGATTCATCGACACGATCCCATCGGATCCTCCCGTACCATAAGCCACGTTCGCCCAGGAGCGTCTTCATCACAGTGGAATGCCCTCCCATGACTGCCGATAGGTCTGATGCGTCGGCACCGCGCCCCGGCGTCCTTGCCCCCGAAACCGCCCTGCTTCATTCGTCATCGTCATCCGCGGTCGACGCGGGGCTGCTCAACCCGCCTGTCCATCGCGCATCGACGATCGTTTACGACACGCTAGAAGCCTATTTGTCACGACACGACCGCCTTTACGATGGCGTCGTTTACGGTCTTTACGGCACGGAGACGACCTTCGCCCTCGCCGCAGCGATTGCCAAACTCGAGCACGGCCATCAGACCGTGATAACCTCATCGGGGACCGCGGCGATTGCCTTGAGCCTCGCCGCCTTCCTCAAAGAGGGCGATCACGCGCTCGTCATCGACACCGCCTATCGCTCGACGCGCCGTTTTTGCGACGAGGTCCTGACCGGCTATGGCGTCGAAATCTCTTACTTCGACCCGGGCATCGGCGCCGGCGTCGAGGCGCTGCTCAGACCCAACACAAGGATGGTGTTCCTCGAAGCGCCAGGCTCGATGACGTTCGAGATACCAGACGTCCGGGCGATCACGCAGGTCACGCGGCGGCACGGCGTCATCACGGCGCTCGACAATACCTGGGCAACTCCCCTTTTCTTCCGCCCGATCGAGCATGGCGTCGACATTTCGATCGCCGCCGCCACCAAATATCTGTCAGGTCACTCGGATGTCATGCTGGGAGCGATGACGGCCGCGAACGCCGATGTTTATACCCGCATCAAGGATATGGCAGCGCGCTGGGGTAATATCGCCAGCCCCGATGATTGCTATCTCGTACATCGAGGGCTGCGTACACTTGACGTTCGGCTGGAGCGGCACCAGCGCAACGCTCTCGAGCTGGCCCAATGGTTTGACCAGCAGCCTGAGGTCCGGCGAGTTCTCTATCCCGCATTACCGTCCGACCCGGCACACCGAATCTGGCTACGGGATTTCACGGGGGCGTCCGGTCTCTTTGGTGTCCTTCTCGAGCCGCTATCCCCATCTCAGAGCGCGGCGTTCTTCAACGGACTGCGCCTGTTTCGGCTGGGGTCGAGCTGGGGTGGCTTCGAGAGCCTGCTTGTGCCGGCCTGGCCGCCGCCGGCACGCAGCTGCCTGCCGGTCGATGATGGCACCCTGATCCGTGTCCACGCGGGCCTGGAAGCAAGCCCCGATCTGATCGGCGATCTCGACGATGCTTTTCGCCGCCTTCGCGCGATCTCCCACCAAAAGGATGCATGACGTGATGGCGAACGAACGGTCGAAACAAATGGTGAGAGCATGATGGGTGCGCCAGTGAGGACGTCCGAACGGCGCGATCCCGATGTCATCAACCCTTGGCTCACGGGCTTTTCCTGCATCCGCTGCCAGATGGAACTACCTGTCGGCGACTATCCGGAAGGCTGCCCGATATGTCTGTCCCGCGGCACGCCGGCATCGGTCCGTCCCGTTTACGGCCGCTTGCCCGATGTCGTCGGAAATCCGCAAAAGCGCGGAATGGCCCGCTACGCCGACTGGCTCCCCTATCGGCAATGGACTTCCCTCGGCGAGGGTTCCACCTCCTGCATTTCCGCCCAGCCCCTTGCAGATCACATGGGCATGGCGGGGATTTTCATCAAAAACGAAGGGCAGAATCCAAGCGGTTCCCACAAGGACCGGGTAAGCGGCCTGACGGTGACTCGGGCATGCGATGTCGGTGCGCGGGGGATCGTCGCGGCATCGAGCGGCAACGCGGGCGCGTCGCTCGCCCTCTACGCGGCGGCAGCGGGCCTCCGATGCAGCATTGTCGCGACCCCGGCGCTACAGCCGCTCCATCGCCGCGCGATCACTGCGACCGGCGCTCGGCTGATCACAGCCGGCGACAGCCTTGAGCGATGGAAAACAGTCGAGCGTATGGCAAGGGAAGGCTGGTTCCCGGCGACCAATTATCTCGCTCCGCCAGTCGGCAGCAACGCCTTCGGCGTGGAAGGTCTGAAGACGCTCGCCTTCGAATTGTTCGAGGATCTTGGGGCTGAGCGGCTGGATGCCATATTCGTGCCGACCTCACGGGGCGATCTGCTATGGGGCCTGTTTCAAGGCTTCCACCAACTGCGCGAGGCCGGTTTCATCGCCACGCTGCCGCGCCTGTTCGCAATCGAACCTTTTCCACGAATTAGCAGGATTCTCGCAGGGGAGAGCCTGGACGGCAGCTATCCGGGATCGACTTCGCTGTATTCGATCGCCGGTTCCACCGTCACCTACCAGGCAGTCGAGGCGATCCGGCGATCGCATGGCGACGCCGTCACCGTCGTCGATGCCGACGTTCATCGCGACTTCGAGCTGCTCGCGCAGTATGGCTTCTACCTCGAGCTCTCTTCTGCCGCGACCTTGACCGGACTGCGTACGCTGATCGAGCACGGCGCGATTGCGCGCGAAAGCTGCGCCGTCCTCATCGCCACATCGCATGGCTACAAGGACCAGATCGTCGACGGAGCCGCACGGTGACGGCCAAGTCCGCGTCCGACGCGTTGCTGCGCCGAGAAATTGGCCGGGTCGGCGTCGCCGCGATTGCGATGAACGGCGTCGTCGGCTCCGGCATCTTCGCGCTACCGGCGGTCGCCATCGCCCAGGCGGGGTATTTCAGCCCTTGGCTCTTCCTGCTTTGCGGCGTTCTGATCCTGTCGGTCGCGCTGAGCCTGGCGCGCGCGGCAAGCTTCTTCGACGTCACGGGCGGCCCGATCGTATACACTACCCATGCATTCGGACGCTTCGTCGGGTTTCACACGGGGCTGCTGATCTATGTCAGCCGGGTTGCAGCGATCGCAGCGAGCGCCAATCTTATTGTCAGCTACGCCGTGCCCCTCTCAAGCGCGCTTGAGTCCGGATTTCCGCGGGCGATCGCCATAGCCGCCTATATCACGGCCGCTACTCTTCTGAATGCCATGGGCGTGCGCGCCGGTATGACGGTCCTGTACCTGATCAGCATCCTGAAACTCGCCCCATTGCTGCTACTGATCGTCATCGGCTTCCCCGCCATCGAGTGGGCACGTGTCGTCGACAGCGGTCTGATCGCGCCCACGCAGCTTGGCCAATCGATGCTCGTCCTGATGTACGCCTTTATCGGCTTTGAGTTCAGCCTGATCGCTGCGGGCGAAACACGGAATGCAAAGGCAACCGTTCCCCGGGCGTTGATCGGTACGGTGATCGCCATCGCCCTTTGCTATGCTCTGATCCAGCTCGTAGCCGTCTCGGTAGGCCCGGACCTCGGGAACAGCGCCTCACCACTTGTCGAGCTGGCGAGGCGATTGACCGGAGCGACCGGGGCGATAGCCCTTTCGCTGGGCGCTATATTCTCGATTGGCGGAGGCAGTCTGACGTCTTTGCTCACCGCGCCACGCCTCACCTTCGCACTGGCCCGAGATGGAACGCTCCCCGCGTGGTTCGGTATTGTGAACGAGAGAACCCGCACGCCGGCGAACTCGATCCTGTTCTGCGGAGCGCTCAGTCTGGCGCTTGCCGTCGGGCAGCAGTTCGTGTGGCTCGTGCTCTTGAGCACCTCGGTCCGCTTGATGACCTACGCCTTGTGCATTGCAGCCTTGCCGAAGATCGAGACGAGCTTGCCGAAAGAACCAGGGCAATTCGCGCTGCCCGGGGGGCTTGTCATTCCTGCATGTGGCTTCCTTCTCACGATCTGGCTTTTGAGCCATTCGAGCATGGAATCTTTTGCCATCA
>CAYRQX010000110.1:0-7854 GCA_964426485.1 uncultured Sphingopyxis sp.
TTGAGCTTCTGCTTGGCGCGCAGCTGAATGCCAAAGTCGCTCGTCTTGCTCTTGCGGCGCTGGCCGTGCTGGCCCGGACCGTAGGAACGCTTGTTGACGGGGCTGTTCGGGCGACCCCAGATGTTTTCACCCATCCGGCGGTCGAGTTTATACTTGGCGCTCTGGCGCTTCGACATATGTCGTCTCCAATATGCTGTGTGCCGAAGGATTTCGGCGGTTCCCGGGTCGCACCATATGGACGAGATGCCATATGCGACCGCCGCTTCACCGGGGTGCGGGGTCCATTGCGAAGGCGCGCGGTTAGACGGGGAGGGGCGCAAAGTCAAGCGCCCAAGGCCCCGCTCGACAGAATGGAAAAAGCCGTTAAAGGCAGCGCGCATGACGTCCGCCAAACTTCCTGAAGACTGCGCAACAATGATCGATGTCCGGGCCGGGGTGGATGAGGTCGACCGCGAACTCGTCGCGCTGCTCGTCCGCCGTTTCGGCTATATGGACGCCGCGGCGCGCATCAAGACCGACCGCGCCGCCGTCCGCGACGAAGCCCGCAAAGCCGAGGTGCTCGACAATGTTGCGCGCGAAGCGGAAGCCGCCGGGCTGGAGCCCGAGCGACTTCGCGCCGTGTGGAACGAACTGGTCGAACAATCGATCGCCTATGAGTCGGTCCGGTGGGACCGTCTGCGTGCCGACAGTTGATCGTCTAGTTGGTGGAGCCGGCCGTCGGCGCGTCGGCAACGGCTTGCGTCGCCTCTTCCTTCGGCTTCACGGGTTCAACAACCGTGCGGCACACGCGCTTGGGCACGGCGCTGCCGGTCGATTCAATCTTTTCACAGATTTTTTTGGGCTTTGCCGGTTTCGCCGGGGCGGCATCGGCCGGATTGGCGGAAGCCACCGCCAAGGCGATGGAAATTATAGCGGAAATCATGGATCTATTTTCCCCCCAAAAGGATGCGGCCTTTTAGAGAGGTTTGTTGTTGCCGCCAAGGGGTGCTGAATTGGGTCCCCAATGCCAAGCGATTGCCCGACATTGAACGGCCCGGCATTCAATTCCCGACGCCGTTCAGGCGCGCGTCGTTGCGAATATTGGTCGGCTGGCCGTCCCATTCTTCCTGCGTCTTGCAGATCCGGCTCTTGAGGCGCGATCCGGTGCTCTTGTTGGCGCGGCACACCATTTTCGGCTTTGCGGGTTTCGTTTCGCTTGTCGTCTGCGCCGGGGGCGCTGCTTCGGGTGCGGAGGCGGAAAGGGCGAGGGTAAGGATCAGGGTCAACATGAGCGTCTCCAAGGCGGGGGCTAACCCGTTATCGCGGCCGAGGCGTCCTGCCAAGAGCCGTCACGATGCCGTGCATCATCCTGATATCATTGTGCGACCAGCCTGTTTTGGTCAGCGCGGTGCGCAAGGTGCGCAGCGTCGCCTCGGTCCGCTCGGGTGGGACGAAATAGCCGCTGGCGTCGAGGTCGCGCGTGAGATGCTGGATCAATTCTTCCAGTTCGGCGTGCGGAGCGACCGGGTCGAGCGGCACTTCGGGCGGGCTCGCCAGCGCGATGCCCTTCGACCATTCATAGGCCAGCAGGATCACCGCCTGCGCCAGGTTGAGCGATGCGAATTCGGGGTTGATCGGCACCGTGACGATGCTGTGTGCCAGCGCGACGTCGTCGGTTTCGAGCCCCGAGCGTTCGGCGCCGAAGACATAGGCCGAACGGCCCGCGCTGGCATGAACCTCGCGCGCCGCCGCTTCGGGGGTCAGCACGGGCTTCATCACGCCGCGCTTGCGAACCGTGGTCGCATAGATGGTGGTGCAGTCGGCGACCGCTTCGGCCAGGCTGCCGAAAACCTTGGCCTCGGCCAGCACGATGTCGGCGCCCGCCGACGCCGGGCCGGCATCGGGGTTGGGCCAGCCGTCGCGCGGCGTGACAAGGCGAAGCTCGGTCAGCCCGAAATTGAGCATCGCGCGTGCCGCCTTGCCGATATTCTCACCAAGCTGCGGACGGACAAGGACGATGACGGGAGGCGGCGCCGCGCTTAGCTGTTTGCCACCCCCTTCCCGTATCCCCGAGCGAAGACGAGGGGTTTCGCCGAGCGAAGCCGAGGCGCGGGTCTTGCGCTCGGACGGCGGGATTGAAGCGCGTTTTAGCCGATCCCAGTCTCTTGCGATCAGGGCCTCCTTCTTTGTGCGAGACCAGTTCTTGATCTTTAGTTCGGCTGCCTTGGCTTCTTCTCGCGTGCCGAACGCTTCTGCCCATACCAGTTCCACGGGGCGACGCGTCGAAGTGTAACCGCCCAATGTCCCTTCATTGTGCTGATAGACACGCTTGTCCAAGTCGTCGGTGTGACCGGTGTAATAGCTGCGGTCCGCGCAATGGAGAAGATAGGTCCAGAAGGTCATGCTTTGCCTGTAGCGCGTTTCTCGCTGCGATCGAAATAGTCCCTCGTCTTCGCTCGGGAAAACGGAGAGAGAGTTGTCTGAAGGGCGAATTTAGCTCTTATGCGCCGCTTCGGTGACCGACGACGCGAATTCCTCGAAATCCTTGGCTTCGGTAAATTCGCGGTAGACGCTGGCGAAGCGGATATAGGCGACGCTGTCGAAGCCTTTCAGCGCCTCCATCACCATCCCGCCGATCTGCTGCGCCTGCACTTCGTTCTCGCCCGAGGTTTCGAGCTGGCGCTGGATACCCGACACCAGCCGTTCGATGCGGGCGCCGTCGATCGGGCGCTTGCGGCACGCGATTTGGATGCTGCGCATCAATTTCTCGCGGTCGAAGGGTTCGCGGCGGCCGTCGGCCTTGGTCACGCCGACTTCGCGAAGCTGGATGCGTTCAAAGGTCGTGAAGCGCGCGCCGCAATCCTCGCACTGACGGCGGCGGCGAATCGCGGCGCCGTCCTCGGTCGGACGGCTGTCCTTCACCTGGCTGTCTTCATGGCCGCAATAGGGACAACGCATCGCTCAGCGTTTCACCCGGCTGTAAAGCGCGATGGCTGCACCGGCGACTAAGCCGATGGGCCAGCTGACGACAGGCAAAACCGCGCCAACGACAGCGCCTACGACGCCGCCGGTGAGGACCGGGCGCGTCGAGGGATGGGCCATGCCTTGCTTGCCCATCGCCTTGACCTCTTCGATCGTCACTTCGACCAGTGTCGGTTCCTCGGGATGCTGCCGTGCCATTGCCTCAGCCTCCGTAAATCGGGAAGCGTTCGCATAGCGCGCGGACGCGGCCCCGGACATTTGCCTCGACATCGGCGTCGCCATGCTCGCCCTTGTCGCGCAGCGCCTCGAGCACATCGGCGACCATATCGCCAATTTCCTCGAATTCGGCGATGCCGAAACCGCGCGTCGTGCCGGCCGGCGAACCGACACGGATGCCGCTCGTCTTGACCGGCGGCAGCGGGTCGAACGGAATGCCGTTCTTGTTGCAGGTGATCGCGCTGCGTTCGAGCGCCTCGTCGGCGTCGCGGCCGGTGACGCCCAGCGGGCGCAGGTCGATCAGCGCAAGGTGCGTGTCGGTGCCGCCCGCGACGACGTCGGCGCCGCGGTCCTTGAGACGGCCGGCCAGTGCCTGTGCGTTCGCGACGGTCGCCTTGGCATAGTCCTTGAACTCGGGGCGCAAGGCTTCGCCGAACGCGACCGCCTTCGCGGCGATGACATGCATCAGCGGGCCGCCCTGCAGCCCCGGGAATACCGCCGAATTGATGCGCTTGGCGATCGCCTCGTCATTGGTCAGAATCATGCCGCCGCGCGGGCCGCGCAGCGTCTTGTGCGTCGTCGTCGTGACGACATGCGCATGTTCCATCGGCGAAGGGTGGACGCCGCCGGCGACAAGGCCCGCGAAATGCGCCATGTCGACCATCAGCAGCGCGCCGACATCGTCGGCAATCTTGCGAAAGCGCGCGAAGTCGAGCGTGCGCGGATAGGCCGATCCGCCCGCGATGATCAGCGACGGGCGATGCTCTCTCGCCAGTGCCTC
Organism: uncultured Sphingopyxis sp.; assembly: GCA_964426485.1. Taxonomy (GTDB): domain Bacteria; phylum Pseudomonadota; class Alphaproteobacteria; order Sphingomonadales; family Sphingomonadaceae; genus Sphingopyxis. Next base: position 3,959 of record CAYRQX010000110.1, read on the forward strand.
GACCTGGTCGAAGTCGACGAGATGATCGTCTGCGCGCACGCCATATTGCACCGCGTTGAACCATTTGCCCGACATCGCGGGCGGCGCGCCGTGGGTCAGGTGCCCGCCGGCGTCGAGGCTCATGCCGAGGATTGTCGCGCCGGGCTTGGTCAACGCCAGCATCACCGCGCCGTTCGCCTGTGCGCCCGAATGCGGCTGGACGTTGGCATAGCCGCAGTCGAACAGTTGCTTGGCGCGGTCGATGGCGAGGGTTTCGACCTCGTCCGACGGCGCGCAGCCCTGATAGTAACGGCGGCCGGGATAGCCCTCGGCATATTTGTTGGTGAACACCGAACCCTGGGCCTCGAGCACCGCCTTCGAGACGATATTCTCCGACGCGATCAGCTCGATCTGATATTGCTCGCGTTCGAGCTCATGCTTCATCGCCGCCGCGACCGCAGGGTCGACCGTGCCGACGCCGTCGGTGAAATAGCCGGCCGATTTGATGGGCTTTGCGAGCGTGTCTGTGGTCATCGGCTGGTCTCCAGTTGAGGCGGATTCGAAAGCTTGTCGACACGGCGCGCGTGGCGGTCGCCGGCGAAGTCGGTGGTTAAAAAGGCGTCGAGACACGCTTTCGCCATATCGATGCCGGTCAGTCGCGCGCCCATCGCGATGACATTCGCGTCATTATGCTCGCGCGACAGCTTCGCCGACAGCGGTTCGGATACGAGCGCGCAGCGGGCGGCGGGGTTGCGGTTGACCGAAATCGAAATGCCGATCCCCGATCCGCAGAGCGCGACGCCGCGTTCCGCGCGGCCGTCGGCTATCGCGTCGCCGAGCTTGTATCCATAATCGGGATAATCGACGCTGTCGGGGCCGTTGGTGCCGAGATCTTCGACCTCATGCCCCTTTTCGCGCAGCCAGTCGGCAAGCAGGGCTTTGAGCTCATAAGCGGCGTGATCGGAGGCTATGGCAATGCGCATGATGCGGCTCCCGCGGGGCGTTAGGGAATCGATGAGCGCCCTTTAGGCGAAGCCGCATGGATTGACCATAAGCGAGGTGGCAAATTTGTGACTGTGCCGATAAAGCCGCCCTATGTCCGACACGATCATGTCCATCCTGATGCTGACCGGTGTCCTGCTCACCGGCGGCGCCGTCTATGTATTCCGCAAGGGCGACCGCCGCCGCGCGCTGCTGATGCTGATCGCGGCGCTGGTGATGTTCGCGAATATCGCGATCTGGCTGGTGCCGGTGAAATAGCAACCAGCGCTCTCCGCCGCGAGGTGTCTCAGCGGATCGGCGAATCGGGCGCGAGCCGCATATCCAGATAATTGTCGAGCGACTTCATCAGTTGGTCGAGTTCATGTTCGAAGAAATGGTTGGCGCGCGGGATCTCGTCGTGGTGGATCGTGATGCCCTTTTGCGTGCGCAGCTTGTCGACCAGCTTTTGCACCGCCGACGGCGGCACGATCTCATCCTGCCCGCCCGCGACGATGATGCCCGACGAGGGGCAGGGGGCGAGGAAGCTGAAGTCGTACATGTTCGCGGGCGGTGCGACCGACAGGAAGCCGCGGATTTCGGGGCGGCGCATCAGAAGCTGCATCCCGATCCACGCGCCGAAGCTGAAGCCCGCGATCCACGTCGTCTGTGCTTCGGGATGGATGGACTGGACCCAGTCGAGAGCCGACGCCGCATCGCTCAATTCGCCGATGCCATTGTCGAACGTGCCCTGGCTGCGCCCGACACCGCGAAAATTGAAGCGCAGCACCGCGAAACCGCGCGCGACGAAGCTCTTGTACATTGCCTGGGTGATACGGTCGTTCATCGTGCCGCCGCCCTGCGGATGCGGGTGCAGGATCAGCGCGACGGGCGCACGCGGACGCGGCGGCGGAGAGAATCGGCCTTCGATACGGCCCTCGGGGCCGGGGAAAATCACGTCGGGCATGGGAGCACCTCTTATCTTTTTGAGCTCCGGGCCGAATCGCCGGCTGGCGGGGTGGCGGAGCGAAGATGGCGCCTATATAGAAATTGCGTAGCATGTTGCAACTTTTGCGAATCGCTCGCAACAAGGATCTGTTCGCCGGATGATTTATCTCGATTACCAAGCCACGACGCCGCTCGCTCCCGAGGCGCGCGACGCGATGCTGCGCTGGTTGTCGGCCGATGGTTTGGGCAACCCGTCGAGCACGCACAAAGCCGGCCGCGCCGCAGCGGCGGCGGTCGAAGTGGCGCGCGACCAGGTCGCGGCGCTGTTGCCCAAGGGCGGGCGCGTCTTCTTCACCTCCGGCGCGACCGAGGCACTGAACTGGGCCTTGTTCAGCGGCGCGCGCGCGATGTCGGGCGGCGTCGCAGGGCTCAGCATCGAGCATGCCGCCTCGCTGCAATGTCTCGAACGGCTGAACGCGACGATCCTGCCGGTCGACAGCGATGGGGTGGCGCTGCCGCCCGACGACGCGTCGATCCCCGAGCGCGGCATTGTGGCGGCGATGCTGGTGAACAACGAGGTCGGCACGATCCAGCCGGTCGCCGACTTCGCTGCCGCTGCGCATGCGAAGAACGGCCTGCTGCTCTGCGACGCGGTGCAGGGATATGGCCGCGTCGCGATCCCCGACGGTCCCGACCTGATCGCCATTTCGGCGCATAAGATCCACGGCCCGATGGGCATCGGCGCGTTGTGGGTGAAGGACGGCGTCGACCTGCCGCCTTTTATGTTCGGCGGCGCGCAGGAGCAGGGGATGCGCTCGGGCACCGTGTCGCCCGCGCTTTGTGCCGGTTTTGGCGCCGCTGCCGCGCTCGCGGCCGCACGGTTCGATGCCGACGCCGAGCATGTCGGGCGCCTCTGGTCGCTCGCGCTGGATATGCTCCCCGAATGGACGATCAACGGCGATGCGGCGCGTCGCTATCATGGCAATCTCAACATCCGGCGCGAGGGTGTGAACGGCCTTCGCCTGATGTCGGACGCCCGCGATGTCGCCTTCTCGCTCGGCAGCGCATGCGGCAGCGGCTCGGGCAAGGTCAGCCATGTGCTGCGCGCGATGGGCGTGAGCGAGGCCGATGCGCGCGCCTCGATCCGCCTTGGCTGGGGGCGCTACACCAGCGAGCAGGATTTGCGCGACGGGATACAGGCGATCAAGGATGCCGCGCGATTGCAGGGCGTGAACTGATGCGCGTCACCTTCGTCCACGCCGACGGCAAGGCGCGCACCGAGGCCGAGGCCGAACCCGGTTCGATCCTGCTTGACGTCGCTCAGGCGCATATGATGCCGCTCGAAGGAACATGCGAGGGTCAGATGGCCTGCTCGACCTGCCATATCATCGTGGCGAAAGAGGATTTCGATCGCCTGCCGCCCGCTAGTGAGATGGAAGAGGATATGCTTGACCTCGCTGCCGGCGTGCGCCGCACGAGCCGCCTGTCTTGCCAGATCGTGCTAACCGACGATCTCGACGGCCTGACGGTGCACATCCCCGCCGAAAGCCGCAATATGCAGGGGCCGCGCTGAATAGCGGCGCTTGCATTTCCTCATCACCGCCGCCATATGCGCGGCGGGAGTCGGGCGGACGCAGTCTTCGCCAACCCGGTCAGGTCCGGAAGGAAGCAGCCGCAACGAATTCGCTGCGGGTCGTTCCGGCTCCCACCCATTTCCCCCTTCGACAAGACCGCAGCGCACCCCTAAGACGGGGCCATGAGCGATTCCGCCGACGACGAAACCCCGATGCTGGGAATGGACCTGCCCGAGACGGCGCCGCAGCCGCAGCCGTCGAGCGGGCCCTATCGGGTCCTCGCGCGCAAATATCGCCCGCAAACCTTTGCCGAACTGATCGGGCAGGATGCGATGGTTCGCACGCTCGGCAATGCGATCGCGCGCGACCGGCTGGCGCACGCCTTCCTGATGACCGGCGTGCGCGGGGTCGGCAAGA
>CAYRQX010000111.1:0-7821 GCA_964426485.1 uncultured Sphingopyxis sp.
CGAAAGCCTCAAGGACACGACCGAGCGCGTGCGCCCCTGTTATGAGGCCGCGATCGTCCCCGAACTCGCTGCCGGAAAGACGGTGCTGATCTCGGCGCACGGCAACAGCCTGCGCGCACTCGTCAAGCATCTCTCGGGCATCTCGGACGCCGACATCACCGGCCTCGAAATCCCGACCGGCCAGCCGATCGTCTATGACCTTGCCGACGATCTCAGCGCACGCGAACGTTATTATCTCAGCGAGCGATAAACGCGATTCCTCCGGCGAAAGCCGGGGACCATGTCGTGCGTCAGTCGCGCAGCAGCTCGTTGATCCCGGTCTTCGCGCGCGTCTTGGCATCGACGCGCTTGACGATGACCGCGCAGTAAAGCGACGGCCCCGGCGTTCCGTCGGGGAGCGGCTTGCCGGGCATCGCGCCCGGCACGACGACCGAATAAGCGGGGACCTCGCCGATGAAGATTTCGCCCGTCGCGCGGTCGACGATCTTGGTCGATGCGCCAAGGTAGACGCCCATCGACAGCACCGCGCCCTCGCGCACGATCACGCCCTCGGCAACCTCGGCGCGCGCGCCGATGAAGGCCCCGTCCTCGATCACCACCGGCCCGGCCTGCAGCGGTTCCAATACGCCGCCGATCCCCGCGCCACCCGACAGATGGACGTTCGCGCCGATCTGCGCGCAGCTGCCGACGGTGGCCCAGGCGTCGACCATCGATCCCTCGCCGACATAGGCGCCGATGTTGACGAAGCTCGGCATCAGCACCGCCCCCTTGCTGATAAAGGCGCCGCGGCGGACGATCGAACCGGGGACGGCGCGGAAGCCCGCGTCGCGAAAACGGTTCTCGCCCCAGCCGGCGAATTTCGACGGCACCTTGTCCCACCAGCGCGCGCCGCCGGGGCCGCCTTCGATCAATTCCATGTCGTTCAGCCGGAACGACAGCAGCACCGCCTTTTTCAGCCACTGGTTGACCTGCCAAATCCCGCCCGCATCACGCTCGGCGACGCGATAGCTGCCGTCGTCGAGCCCGGCGAGCGCGGTTTCTACCGCGTCGCGCACCGCACCCGTCGTCGTCAGCCCCAGCGTGTCGCGCGCGTCCCATGCGGCTTCGATCGTCGATTGCAGGTCGGTGGTCATGAAATTCCCCATGGTAAAGGCAGGTTGTCCAGCCAGTCGGCGATGTCGCTCGCGTGGAAATCGACCTGATCCGGCAGGTGGTCCCGATGACCGCTTTCGCTGCCATTGTCCAGCCAGACGGTCGTCATTCCCAATGCTTTTGCCGGCGTCAGATTGCGCGCCATATCCTCGACGAAAACGCTCTTCGCCGGGTCGACCTTCAGATGCGCGATCATCGTCGCATAGGCTTCGGGATCGGGCTTCGGCGTATAGCGCGTGATCCTGATGTCGCAGATGCCGTCGAACAGGTCGGCGATCCCGCGCGCCTCCAGGACGCGCGCCGCATAATCGGCATCGGCGTTGGTGAAGATCAGCTTGCGGCCGGGCAGGCGCTCCAGTCCGGCGCGCAGCCGCGCATCGACCGTCAGCCGGTCGAGCGCGATGTCGTGAACGTCGACCAGAAAATCCTCGGGGTCGACGCCGTGATGGCGCATCAGCCCCGCCATCGTCGTGCCGTGATCGTGGAAATATTGCTTCTGCACCCGCCGCGCCTCGGCCGCGTCGACGCCCAGCAACCGCATGATGAAGGCGCCCATGCGTTCGTCGATCAGGTCGAACAGCTTCGCCGACGGCGCATACAGCGTGTTGTCGAGATCGAAGATCCAGCTGTCGATATGGTCGAGCGGGGCGGGCATGATGCCGGCCGCATAAAGGCTCGCACCTATGGGGGCAAGGCTGGCTAGATATCCTCCCTGTGGCGAAGCCATGGGGAGGGGGACCGCCGCTGCAGGCGGTGGTGGAGGGGCTGAGACGTCGCTACCCGCCCCTCGTCCGTCGCTGGCCTGACTGCCACCTCCCCATGGCTTCGCGACAGGGAGGACCGCGAACCTGCAATTAACCGCATGATGCTACCTCTCTCCCCTCCGCTTCGCTAAAAGGCGGAGATCAGGGCAAAGGGGAACGGTGATGGCCGACGCGAAGCGACGCAGCAGCATCCATCGGATGGCCAGCCGGCCTTTGCCGCTTCTGCTCTCCATCGCCGCGCTCTCGCTCACCGCATGCGGTGGCGGTGGCGGCACGCCCCGCCCCTCGCCGACCCCCGCCCCTCCGTCCGCCCCCACTCCGACGCCAACCCCTACGCCCGCGCCCACGCCCACGCCGCCGCCGACGGGCAATTTCAACACCGCCGAAACGCGCCTGTCCGACGGAGTCAATTTCCACGGCGCGGTCACGGCCTATCAGGCGGGCGCGACCGGACAGGGCATATTGGCGGGCGTCATCGACGACGGGATCGATCAGGACAGCCCCGAATTCGCCGGGCGCATCTCGTCGCAATCTATCGACCTTGCCGGATCGCGCGGCATCGACGGCGAGGGGTCGCACGGCACCAACGTGGCGCAGATATTACTCGGCGGAAAGAATGACGCCGGCACCTTCGGCATTGCGTTCAATGCCAGCCTGCTCGTGCTGCGCGCCGACCGGCCGGGCAGCTGCGCGACCGAGGACCCGTCGAACGACGAAAGCGGCTGCCGCTTTCCCGAAACCGCGATCGCGGCGGGGCTCGACCGCGCGGTCGGCGCGGGCGCGCGCGTCGTCAACATCTCGCTCGGCGGCGAAGATCCGCCCGGCGCGACCTTGCGTGGGGCGGTCTCGCGCGCGACCGCGGCGGGGATCATCGTCATCGTCTCGGCGGGGAATGAGGGCGACACGACCGCGAACGGCAACGACCCGAACAATCCCGACCGCTTTGCGCAGGGGCTTCGCGATGCCGGCGGCGGGCTCGTCGTCATTGCCGGATCGGTCGATGAAAATCGCACGATCTCCGGGTTCAGTAACCGCGCGGGCGGCTATGCGGGCTCCTATCTGGCCGCGCTCGGCGAGGGCGTGTGCTGCGCCTATAAAAATGGTGTGATCGAGACGCAGGGTAATTTCGTCTTCGTGCTCAACGGCACCAGCTTTGCAGCGCCGCAGGTCGCGGGCGCGGTCGCGCTGATCGCTCAGGCGTTTCCGAACCTGTCGAGTCAGCAGATCGTCTCGCTTCTCTATCAATCGGCGCGCGATGCCGGGGCGGCGGGTGACGATGCCGTCTATGGTCAGGGTATCCTCGACATCGCGCGCGCCTTTCAGCCGATGGGCGTGACGTCGCTCGCGGGCACGTCGACCGCGGTCGCGCTCGATGCGCCGCTGGGCGTTCTCGGCGGCCCGATGGGCGATGCGGGCGGGGCCGGAACGATGGGCCTCGTCACCGACGGCTTCGGCCGCGCCTTTACCGTCGATTTCGGCGGTTCGCTCGGTCCGCGGCGGCCCGACTTCAAACTGTCGGGCGCGATCGGCGGGCTCGTCCGCCAGCAAAGTGCCGCGAACGCGTCGCTCGCGCTCTCGCTTGTCACCGCGCCGGCGGCGGGCGGCACCGACGCGCTCGCGGGCCTTTCCTTCCACGACGCGCAGCGCGCCCGCACCCTCGCCGCGTCGGTGATGACGCGCCTCGACGCGCGCACGCGCATCGGCTTTGCGGCCGGACGCGGCACCGGCGGCCTGCTCGCGGGCGAGCGGGGTGAGAGCGGTCATGCGATGCTGATCGGCGACGCCGCGCACGAGGGTCTCGGCTTTGCCGCAAGCCCCGGAATCGGAACGATAATACGCCATAATATAGCTTATGATCAACATGTTACTGTGATACTGGAAAATGGCTTTGTGTCGGGCTCGCGCTGGCAGGACGACCCCCTGCTCCGCTACCGTTCGGGCGATGACAGCCGCTACCAGCGCATCGGCGCCGCATGGGACGCGCGCTTGGGACCCGTCCGCACCGCGCTCGGCGCCAGCTGGCTGCGCGAATCGGACAGCCTCCTCGGCGCGCGCCTCGGCCCCGTCTTCGCCGCCGGCGGCGCGACCAGTCTCGTCGGCGACGCCAGTTTCATCCTCGATATGCGCGATGATTGGCAAATTGCTGCGGCGTGGCGGCAAATGTGGACGCGCCCCGACGGCCAAGGCCTGATCGCGGGCGGCGCGCTCTGGTCGACCGCCTTCTCCCTCGACGTCGCCAAGGCGAATCTGGTGCAGCCCGGCGACCGCGCCGCGCTCCGTTTCGCCCAACCTTTGCGCGTCGCGCGCGGCGGCATCGACCTGCTGCTCCCCGTCGCGCACGACTATGCGAGCGGCCGAACCGACTTCGGCGGCCGCACTTATAATCTGGCCCCCACCGGGCGTGAGCTGGTCGTCGAGGCAAGCTATGCGCTGTCGCTGTTGGGCGGCGAACTCATCGCGAACAGCTGGTGGCGGAAGGACCCCGGCCATATTGCGGCAATGCGCGACGATCAGGGCGCGGCGCTTCGCTTTACGATGGGCTTCTGATCGGCTTTAACGCGCCACAAACTCAAAAACAGGGGATGCAGAATGAAGCCGGTTTATATTCTTCCGCTCGCACTCATCGGTGCGGCGCTCGCCACGGCGCTCGCCACGCCGCTCGCCGCGCAAGCGCCGACGCGCACCATGATCCACGCCGGTCAATTGCTCGCCGAACCCGGCAAGCCCGCGCGCGGCGCCTCGACGATCATCGTCGAGGGCGGCAAGATTATGAGCATCGCCGACGGCTATCAGCCCGCCGATCCCGGAGTGACGCTGATCGACCTCAAGGACAAATATCTCCTCCCTGGCCTGATCGACAGCCACGTCCATCTGACCAGCGACGCGGGCGGCATCGCGGGGCAGCTCGAAGAGGTCACGCTCAGCCCTGCGGCGCAGGCGTTCAATGCCGAGGCGAACGGGATGAAGACCCTGCGCGCGGGTTTCACCACCGTCCGCAACCTCGGCGACGGCGACGGCGCGACCTTGGCGCTGCGCGATGCGATCGCTGCGGGCAAGGTGCAGGGACCGCGGATCGTTGATGCCGGCGCCAGCATCTCGGGCGGCGCGGGGCATATGGACGGATCGCTTGGCTATCGCGACGAGCTTCGTCCCTTCTTCGCCGGTGCGGGCAACACCTGCAACGGCGCCGACGACTGCCGCCGCGCGGTGCGGCTCCAGATCGGGCGCGGCGCCGACGTGATCAAATTCGCCTCGACCGGCGGCGTTAACAGCCGCATCGGCGCGGGCCTCGGCAAGCAGATGTTCGACGACGAGGCGAAGGCGATCGTCGATACTGCGCATCTGTTCGGCAAGAAGGTCGCGGTGCACGCCCACGGCGCCGACGGCATCCGCCTCGCGATCGATGCGGGCGCCGACTCGATCGAACATGGGACGATCCTCGACGAAGCGACGATCGCGGCCTGGGCCAAATCGAAGACCTATTACGTCCCGACGCTGTCGACCGTGAACGGCTATAAGGAACGCATCGCCGCCAATGCCAATGCCTATGAACCCGACGTGCTGGCGAAGATCCGGTGGCGCATCTCGATCACCGGCAAGAGCCTTGAGCAGCTCGTCCCGCGCGGCGTCCGCATCGCGTTCGGCACCGATGCCGGTGTGTCGAAACATGGCCGCAATGGCGACGAGTTCGAACTGATGGTCCAGCACGGCATGAAGCCGGTCGAGGCGTTGAAGGCCGCGACGGTCAATGCCGCCGACCTGCTCGGCCTGTCGAACGAGATCGGCACGATCGCGCCCGGCAAGAGCGCCGACATCATCGCCGTCGCGAGCGACCCGGTCGCCGACGTCCGCGTGCTCAAGAAGGTCGATTTCGTGATGGCGCGCGGGATGGTGGTCGACTGATCAGAGCGCGCTGCGCAGCGCCAGCCACTGTTCGAGCTTCGCGGCGACGCCAATCGTTAGCGCGGCGCTGCTCGACGGCAGATCGACAACCGTGACTCCCCCAAGAACCGGTAACTGCCGCCGTCCGATCGCTGCGGCCTTGCCGCCATTGAACGCGATCATGCTCAGGTCGGGCAGGTCGGCGATCAGCGCCGCAAGGTCGTGCGCTTCGGCTTCGCGGATCAGCGAGTCGCTGCTCAGCTGCCGTTCGGCGCTGCGGATCACGTCCCACAGCCCGACCTTCGCCTCGCGCAGCGCGGTCAGCTTGTCGTCGTAGGGCATATCCGCGAGTGGCTGGCTCACCACCTCGCCAAGCAGGCGCCAGAACTGGTTCGTCGGATGCGCATAATATTGCTGCTCGGCGAGCGAGCGGACACCCGGCAGGCTTCCCAATATCAGCAATCGCGTATCGGGCGCGACATGCGGGGCAAAGCTGGCGTGGCGGACGGCGGGCATCATCGACCGATAGCGCCCCCCGGGCAGCGCAACAATGTTGCCTGCTCCTTGACCCGCGCCCCTTGACCAAGCGGGGAATCGGGTCTAGGGGCCCGCTCGACCGAAAAGGGCAGTTTGCTGCCTCTTTCAGTTGCAACAGCGCTTGAACATTGCTGGCGCGGATGAAGCCTCCGGAAGATCCTTGCGATCCGCCGGGGTCTTTTGCTGTTATCAGGTCGGCCGTTTTTCGCCATTTTGGCGGGTTAGCGGCCGGAGCTTCGTCCACCGCAGTACAGTAACCGTTCGCTTTGATGGGCGGACATTTAAAGGTGAAGCATTCATGCCCACGATCAACCAGCTGGTCCGCAAGGGCCGGACTCCCCAGAAGGTGAAGTCCAAGGTCCCGGCGATGGATGCAAACCCGCAAAAGCGCGGCGTTTGCACTCGTGTCTATACGACGACCCCGAAAAAGCCGAACTCGGCGCTCCGTAAGGTTGCGAAGGTCCGCCTGACCAACCAGCGCGAAGTCATCACCTACATCCCCGGCGAAGGCCACAACCTCCAGGAACACAGCGTTGTGCTGATCCGCGGCGGTCGTGTCCGCGATCTTCCCGGTGTGCGTTACCACGTCCTGCGCGGCGTGCTCGATACGCAGGGCGTGAAGGACCGCAAGCAGAGCCGTTCGAAATACGGTGCGAAGCGTCCGAAGTGACGTTCACGGGGTGAACGTCATCCCGGAAAATCGCTTCACGCGATGTCATCCGGGATCCAGTCACTCCTTCGGCTATTTGATCATCCCAGGCTGCCTTGGCGCCGGGGTGCTGTTGTAAAAGGAATTACCCATGGCTCGTCGTCGTCGTCCTGAACGCCGCGAAATCCTGCCCGATCCCCGTTTCGGTGATACGGTGTTGTCGAAATTCATGAACAGCGTGATGCTGGACGGGAAAAAGTCGGTCGCCGAAAGCATCGTTTACGGTGCTCTGGAGTCGGTTGAAGCCCGTGCCAAGAAGGAACCCATCGGCGTGTTCCACGAAGCGCTGGCGAACATCCGCCCGAACATCGAAGTCCGCAGCCGCCGCGTCGGTGGTGCGACCTATCAGGTTCCGGTCGAAGTCCGTCCGGAACGTGCGCAGGCGCTCGCGATCCGCTGGCTGATCACCGCAGCGCGCAACCGCAGCGAGACCACGATGGCCGCGCGCCTGTCGGGCGAACTGCTCGACGCGTCGAACAACCGTGGCAACGCCGTGAAGAAGCGTGAAGACACGCATCGCATGGCCGAAGCCAACCGCGCCTTCTCGCACTACCGCTGGTAAGCGCTCGCGGGACGGCCCCTCCCAGAAGGGCGCGTCTCGCAATCGTAACAATCCTTCCTATATCGGGGGTGGCTCCAAAGGCCTCCCCCCACATCCAAGGAAAAGACCATGGCACGCAGCCATCCGCTCGAACGCTATCGCAATTTCGGTATCATGGCGCACATCGACGCCGGCAAGACCACGACGACCGCGCGCATCCGCTCTTACACCGGCAA
>CAYRQX010000112.1:0-7694 GCA_964426485.1 uncultured Sphingopyxis sp.
GCCCGCAAGGGCCGTATGCGCGTCGGACGCGGCATCGGTTCGGGCAAGGGCAAGACCGCCGGCCGCGGCCAGAAGGGCCAGAAGGCTCGCAGCGGCGTCGCGATCAACGGCTTCGAGGGCGGCCAGATGCCGCTTCACATGCGTATCCCGAAGCGCGGCTTCAACAACATCTTTGGCACTGATTTTGCGATCGTCAATCTGGGCATGATCCAGAAGCTGGTCGACGAAAAGAAGCTCGACGCGAAGGCTGTGATCGATCACGCCGCGCTTAAGGCTGCGGGCGTTGCACGCGGCGGCAAGGACGGCGTTCGTCTCCTCGCCAAGGGTGAGATCACTGCGAAGCTGAACTTCGCCGTTGCCGGCGCGTCGAAGGGCGCCATCGAAGCGGTCGAAAAGGCTGGCGGCAAGGTCGAACTGCCCGAACCCAAGGCCGAAGGCGAAGGCAAGAAAGCCAAGCGCAAGGCCGAAGCAGCAGCCAAGAACGCCTGATTTACGGCAAGGGGTGGTTCGGAACACGAACCACCCCTTGTTATTTGAAGACCGGTATTTCCCGTTCGTGTCGAGCCCTTCGTCTGCCTTGGCAGGCGCTCAGGATAAACCTAAAGGTCGAGACACCCATCGGAACAGCATAGGGTCGAGTGGCATCTCCACTTCGCTCGATGCGAACGGATAGATGAGGCCTGCAAAGGTCGCATCTGTAAATGGGCCTTTCCCCTTGCGCTTCGACCCATGCGAACGCACATAGGCGCCGGGTCGCGGGGGCGCGGTCCGCCACTCGAGGAAAGATCACCATGGCCTCTCGCGCCGACCAGCTTGCTTCCAACCTGAACTTTTCCAAGTTCGGTCAGGCGACCGAACTCAAGAACCGCATCTGGTTCACGATCGGCGCGCTGATCGTCTTCCGCTTCCTGTCGTTCGTGCCGCTGCCGGGGGTCGACCCCGTTGCGCTGGCGTCGCTCTACAGTCAGGCGGCCTCGGGCGGCGTGCTCGACATTTTCAACACCTTCTCGGGCGGCAGCCTCGAGCGCATGAGCATCATCGCGCTTGGCGTCATGCCCTATATCACGGCGTCGATCGTCGTGCAGCTGGCAGCGGCCCTGTCGCCCAGCCTCGCCGCGCTCAAGAAAGAGGGCGAAAGCGGGCGCAAGAAGCTCAACCAGTACACCCGTTACGGCACCGTCGCGCTGACCGCGATTCAGGGCTATTTCATTGCCGTCGGGCTTGAATCGCTCGGCGCGACGCAGGGCATCGCCGCGGTCGTCGACCCCGGCATGATGTTCCGTATCGGGGCCGTCATCAGCATCGTCGGCGGTACGCTTTTCCTGATGTGGCTCGGCGAACAGATTACCGCCCGCGGCATCGGCAACGGGATTTCGCTGATCATCATGGCCGGCATCCTCGCCCAGCTGCCACGCAGCTTCGCGCAGATGTTCACGCAGGTGCGCGAAGGTTCGATGGGCGGCGGCACCGTGATCGCGGTTTTCGCCGGTGCGATCGTCATCATTGCCTTCATCAGCTTCATGGAGCGCGCGCAGCGCCGTGTGCTAGTCCAATATCCGAAGCGCGCGACGCAACGCGGCGGGATGCAGGCCGACCGCAGCCATCTGCCGCTCAAGGTCAACACCGCAGGCGTCATCCCGCCGATCTTCGCCTCGTCGCTGCTGCTCATGCCGCTGACGATCACGCAGATGATGGGCCAGAATGTCCAGGGCGATACCGCGACCGGCGATTTTCTGATCACGCTGAACCAGTATCTTGCTCACGGCCAGCCGCTTTATATGGCCCTCTATGCCGCGGGCATCATCTTCTTCTGCTTCTTCTACGTCGCGGTCGTCTTCAACCCGGAAGAAACCGCCGATAATCTGAAGCGCCAGAACGGGTTCATCCCCGGCATCCGTCCCGGCAAGAACACGGCAGCCTATCTCGACCATGTGCTTACGCGCATCACCGTTCTCGGTGCGGCCTATCTCGCTATCATCTGCCTGGTCCCCGAATATTTCATCGCCCAGTCGGGACTACCCTTCGCACTCGGCGGCACCAGCTTGCTGATCATCGTCAACGTGACGATCGACACGATCAGCCAGATCCAGAGCCACATGCTCGCGCATCAATATGGCGACCTTATCAAGAAGGCCAAATTGAAGGGCGGCGTTGCGCGGCGTTAAACGCCAAGCTACGGCAACTGCTACAGGGCAGGAAACAGGGGCCTCCATGACGCTGAATATCATTTTGCTGGGTCCGCCGGGGGCGGGCAAGGGAACGCAGGCGGTGCGTCTGGAAGAAGAGCATGGCATGGTCCAGCTCTCCACGGGCGACATGCTCCGCGCCGCGGTCAAGGCGGGAACGCCGATCGGTGTGCAGGCGAAAGCCGTGATGGACGCGGGTGAACTCGTCTCGGACGAGATCGTCTCGGGGTTGATTGGCGAACGGCTCGACCAGCTTGGCAGCGACGTCTCGGTGATCTTCGACGGTTATCCGCGCACCGCAGCCCAGGCCAAGGCGCTTGATGGCATCCTGTCGGCGCGCGGCCGCAAGCTCGATCATGTGATCGAACTGCAGGTCGAGGAAGACGCGCTCGTCGACCGCATCACCGGCCGTTTCAGCTGCGCCAAATGCGGCGCCGGCTATCATGATCGCTACAAATTGCCGAAAGTCGAAGATACTTGCGACGTTTGCGGCAACCATGAATTCAAACGCCGTCCCGACGACAATGAGGCAACGGTACGCACGCGCATGGCCGAATATCGCGCCAAGACCGCACCGATCCTGCCGATCTACGAAACGCGGGGTATCGTGACGCATGTCGACGGCATGGCGCCGATCGATCAGGTCAACGACGCGATCGAAACGATCCTCGCGACTGCGGGCTAGCAGTCGCTTCTAATCGTCATTGCGAGGGCTGAAAGCCCGTGGCAATCCAGAGCGGTAAAGGCCGCCCTGGATTGCTTCGTTTTGCTGGCAACGACGAAGCCCGGCGGGGCAGAGGGGGAGCAGGTCATGAATTTCCGAAAATTGATTGCCGCCACGAGTTTGCCGATCGCGCTTCTATGTGCCGCCCCGGCAAACGCCAAGGTCGTCGACCAGAGCGAGGCCGGCTTTGCGGTCGCGCATACGGCGCAGGTCGCTGCGACTCCCGCCGACGTCTGGAAAATGCTGCGCATGCCGCAAAGCTGGTGGTCGAAGGATCATAGCTGGTCGGGCGACGCCGCGAACTTCTGGCTCGATCAGCAGGCCGGCGGTTGTTTCTGCGAGAAACTGCCCGACGCGGGATCGGGCGTCGGCAGCGTCCAGCACGCGCGCATCCTCTTTTCGAAACCGAACCAGATGCTGCGCCTGTCGGGCGCTTTCGGCCCGTTGCAGGGCGAGGCGCTTAATGGCACGCTGACGATCCAGATCAAGGAAACGCCGACGGGCAGCGCGCTCCGCTTCGACTATGTGGTCGGCGGTTATATGCGCTTCAAGGTCGGCGATATCGCGCCCGCGGTCGACAAGGTGATCGGCGAACAATTGCTTGGTCTTGCCAACGCGCTCGGCGGCGCGCTGCCCCCGACACGCGACGAAAAGGCCGCGAGCGAAGCCGCGGAGAAGCCGAAAGCCGAAACGCCGCCCGCGAAAGAAGAGCCAGAGCTGGGTGCCGCCGTCGCCGATCTGGTCGAGGAAGAGGCGAAGCCTGCTCCCGACGAAAGCCGTTAGGCGCCGGGCTTTCCGCGCAGCTTGGCAAGCGCCGCGAATGGCCCCGCCGCCTCTTCGCTGAGCACGCCTTTTTCGGCGAGGATGCGGTCGGCGTCGGGATGGCGCGGAAACGGGTCCAGTGCGAGCGAGAGTGTCTGCACCGCGGCTTCGCCAAGGTCGACCCGGTCGCCCTCGAGCGGAAGAAGGTCCAGATCATCGCTGCCGATCTCAATCTCTTCGTCTTCGCTGACCGGAGCGTCGACATCGCGCAGGAAGCGGAGATCGAACGGCTCAACGATCGTCGCGGGAACGGGCAGGTCGGTCGCGGCGCAGGCCTGCACCACTTGTGCTTGCACCTCGCCCTTCGCACCGATCCCGCCGGCGATCGCGCGGGCTTCGCCGGCAACAACGAAGCGATCGAGCGCGACCAGTGCCAGCCGCTTGGCGATCCGGGCGCGGGTTTCGGCATCGGTCTCGACTGAGAGAACGCGGCCATGCGCGGCATCGGCCAGCGTCACGATCAGCGAGAATTCGGGCGCGCTCAACGTTCTGCTCCGCCCAGTGCGTCCGCAACGACCAGATCGGATACCGGCCTCGCAGCCAGCGCCGCGCGCAACGCCGCAACCTCCGTCATCACATGCGCCAGCCCCGCTTGGGCGGGCTCTTGTCCGCGCCACAGGTTGCGCACCAGCGCGCTGCGCAATTCGTCCGATCCGTCGGCGGCGCGATAGGCGCCAAGCCGTCCGCCGAGCGCGCTCATCATCCGCCCGACCTGCTTGCCGACGACCATGTCGCCAAAGCCGATCTGGCGCATCTGCCCATCCATGTCGTTCACGAACAACTCGGTGAGCTGGACGCCGGCGAGCCCGTAGGCAGGATCGTCGTCGATCCGGTGCAGGACGAGCGCGAGGACGAGACTGACCATATCGAACCGACCGTCGAGCGTGTCGGGGACGGTGCCTTGCGCATACCAGTGCGGCGCGCGCGCGGTCGCGACGACGGCATCCCACAACGGGCGGCGGACTTCGCGCGGGTCGGGCTGCGAACGAAAGAATTTGCTGAGCGAGATCATGCCATCCGCTTAGGCGCATTCGGGCCGCCCGAAAAGAGCCGGCGGTCAGCTTGTGGCAAGCTTTGCCGCGGCACAAGCAGCTTGTGCGCGCCAACCGCTTGCGGTTAAGAGGCGCGAGAGCCAGCGCCGATCGCCCGGATAAGCGGCGGACAGGCGCAACGGAGATTTTTGATGCCGAATTCGATCCTTTCGCTTCCTGCCTCGCGCGCGCGCCTCGTCGTGCTCGGCCTTGCCGTCGCTCTCGCCACCAGCGGCTGCGCGCAGCTCAAGGGTCGGCAGGGCTATGTCGTCGACCCGCTGCTGACCGAGGCCATCACGCCCGGCGTCGACAACCGCGAATCGGTCGAAAAGACGCTCGGCCGCCCGACCTTCGTCGGCCAGTTCAGTGACAATGAATATTATTATGTCTCGCGCGAGACGCGCCAGCTCGCTTTCGCGAAGCCGCGCCCCGTCGATCAACAGGTGCTTCGCGTCCGTTTCGACCCCGCCGGCAACGTCGCCGCGGTCGATCGTACCGGCCTCGAACTGGTCAGCAAGATCAGCCCCGAAGGCGACAAGACGCCGACCCTCGGCCGTAACCGCAGCTTCTTCGAAGACATCTTCGGCAATATCGGCGCCGTCGGTGCGCCGGGTGCGGGCGCTCCGGGACAGTAAAGCCCGCGGACAGCGACAACGGATAGAAAGCGGCGGCGCCCCGGGGCACCGCCGCTTTTTCCTATTGGGCGATCCCGCCTGCCGCGAGAACGGCGAGGGTGACGAGGTCCGACGCGGTCGACGCCATCGTCGCGACCTGCACCGGTTTCTCCATGCCGACGAGCATCGGCCCGATGACGGCTCCGCCGCCCAGTTCGCGCAGCAGCTTCGCCGACAGGTTCGCCGACTGCAGCCCCGGCATGATCAGCACATTTGCCGGACCCGACAAGCGGCAGAAGGGATAATTCTTCATCACCTTCTCATTCAGCGCGACGTCGGGTGCCATTTCGCCTTCATATTCGAAGCCGGGTTTGCGCTGGTCGAGAATGCACACCGCCTCGCGGATGCTCTCGAGCCAGCTTCCCTCGGGATTGCCGAAGGTCGAATAGGAGAGGAAGGCGACGCGCGGCTCGTGACCCATTCGGCGGGCGACCTGCGCCGTGCGCTCGGCAATGTCGGCGAGCATCTCGGCGGTCGGCCGCTCGTTCACCGTCGTGTCGGCCATGAAGATCGTGTGATGCTGGTCGACGAGCACATGGATGCCGAACGGCGTCTTGCCCTCGGCATGGTCGATCACGCGCCGGATTTCTCGCATCGACTGCGAATAGGTCCGCGTCGTGCCCGTGATCATCGCGTCGCCGAGGCCCATTTTGAGCAATAGCGAGCCGAAGATGTTGCGGTCGCGATTGACCATGCGTTCGACGTCGCGGCGCAAATATCCGCGGCGCTGCAGCCGCTCATAGAGCATCTCGACCATCTGCGGCACATGCGGCGAATTGACGCTGTTGTGGACCTCGAAGCTTTCGGCGTCGGCGACCCCCATCGCGCGCAGCTTGTCGTGCAGCCCCTCGCGTCCGACGAGAACCGGGATGCCATAACCGCCATCGCGGAACTGGATCGCGGCACGCAGCACTACCTCTTCCTCGCCCTCGGCAAAGACAACGCGCTTCGGATTGTTGCGCGCGGCTTCATAAGCGAGCGTGAGCACCGACGTCGTCGGGTTGAGCCGGGCGCGGAGCTGGGTACGATATTCGTCGAGATTGGCGATCGGCCGCTGCGCGACGCCGCTCTTCATCGCCGCCTCGGCGACCGCCGCAGGAACGATTTCCATCAGACGCGGGTCGAAAGGCGAGGGGAT
This sequence comes from uncultured Sphingopyxis sp., assembly GCA_964426485.1. Lineage (GTDB taxonomy): Bacteria > Pseudomonadota > Alphaproteobacteria > Sphingomonadales > Sphingomonadaceae > Sphingopyxis. The sequence goes on from CAYRQX010000112.1 coordinate 6,576, forward strand.
GATATATTCGGGGCCGAAGCTCGACGCGCGCCCGCCATAGGCCGCGGCGACTTCCTCGGGCACCTGCTGTCGCGCAAGGTCGGCGATCGCATAGGCCGCAGCGATCTTCATCTCTTCATTGATCGCGGTCGCATGGACGTCGAGCGCGCCGCGGAAGATGAAGGGGAAGCAGAGGACATTGTTGACCTGGTTCGGATAGTCCGACCGCCCCGTGGCGATGATCGCGTCGGGCCGCGCCGCGCGCGCGTCGGGGGGCGAGATTTCGGGGTCGGGGTTCGCCATCGCGAAGATGATCGGCGCGGGCGCCATGTGCTTCACCATCTCCGGCTTCAGCGCGCCTGCGGCCGACAGGCCGAGGAACACATCGGCGCCGACGAGCGCTTCGGTCAGGTCGCGCGCTTCGGTCGGCACGGCATGCGCCGATTTCCACTGGTCCATGCCGTCGGTGCGGCCCTGATAGATGGTGCCCTTACGGTCGCACATGATGACATTTTCGTGCCGCACGCCCATCGCCTTGATCAGTGCGGTGCAGGCGATCGCCGCGGCACCGGCGCCGTTGACGACGACCTTCACCGTCGCGAGGTCGCGTCCCGTCAGGTAACAGGCGTTGATCAGTCCCGCGGCGGTGATGATCGCGGTGCCGTGCTGGTCGTCATGGAACACCGGAATGTTCATGCGTTCCTTCAGCGCGGCTTCGATGATGAAGCAATTGGGCGCCGCAATATCTTCCAGGTTGATGCCGCCAAAGCTCGGCGCGAGCAGTTCGACCGCCTCGATGAAGCGCTGGGGATCTTCGGTATCGACCTCAAGGTCGATCGAATCGACGTCGGCGAAACGCTTGAACAGCACCGCCTTGCCTTCCATCACCGGCTTCGACGCGAGCGCGCCAAGGTTGCCGAGCCCGAGGATCGCGGTGCCGTTCGAGATGACCGCGACCAGATTGCCCTTGATCGTATAATCATAGGCCTTGGCGGGATCCTCGGCGATTGCGAGCACGGGAACCGCGACACCGGGCGAATAAGCTAGGCTGAGATCGCGCTGCGTCGCCATCGGTTTCGACGCGACGATCTCGATTTTCCCGGGCCGGCCATATTCGTGGTAAAGCAGGGCCTCGCGGTC
>CAYRQX010000113.1:0-6985 GCA_964426485.1 uncultured Sphingopyxis sp.
CTGACGCAACGGAAGGCCGGTTGCGGTCAAAGGTGGACATTCACTCCACCGCCGGTCCGGTCTCACCATTCCCATGGAAAAAGGGGCGGACATCGCTGTCCGCCCCCAATTCTTGCCAAAGCGTCGGTTCGACTAGAACTTCAGCTTCGCCGACACCGCATAGCGGCGGCCCAGCGCGTCGTAGGTCGACGGATAGGTATTGCCGCTGTTGTAGGTGGTCGAACCGATCGTGTTGCCGAGCAGCGGCGGCTTGTTGTCGAGCAGGTTCTGCACCGTCGCGGTGAACACCAGATTCTCGCTGACGTTGAAACGCGCCGTCAGGTCGAAATAGTGCTGCGCCTTGACCGAGCGGAACTGCGGATCGACGACGCAGCCGTTCGGGTCGGTTCCCGTCGGGTCCGGACAACCGGTGGTCGGGCTGGTGCCAGCAGCAATGGCGGCGTCGATATCGTCCTGCAACTGCTGGGGTTCGAAATCGACCCGGTCGATCCAGCGCCACAGCAGCGACACGTCAACCTTGTCAAAGCCCAGCGTGAAGCGGTTCGAGAACTGGAACTCGGGCTGGATCGAGCCGGTGAACGAGCAGTTCACGCTGTAGAAACCGACGCATTCGCGGTTGAGCGAATCCGGGTTGGCGACATTGGCGTTGAACTTGGAGCTGTTCGTCCAGTTGCCGACGAACGACCAGTCGAGGCTGGCGAAGCCAAGGTCGGTGCTGTAGTTCATCAACAGGTCGATACCGTCGGTGAACAGGCGGCCCTGGTTGTTCGTCAGGCCAAGCAGGCCCGGCGTGGTCGACGGGTCGCCGTCGAGACCGCCGGTGATCGGATTGCGGCGGATCGAGGTACAGGCCGGGTCGCTCGCGCTCGCGGCCGTGACATTGTCGAAACAGGCCGCGATGATGTCACCCGGCAACGGCGTACCCAACACGTCGTTGATCTTGATGTTGTAATAGTCGATCGACATGTTGAAGCGCGGCAGGAAGTCGGGCTGCCAGACCAGACCGATGGTCCAGGTGTCCGCCTTTTCCGGCTGCAGGTTCAGGTTGCCGCCGACCGTGATATTGGCCTGCGCCGCGGTCGGGTTGGTGATCGAGCCGATCGTTCCGACCGGAGCACCCTGCGCGATACAGACCGCGCGCAGGTTGGCGTCGGTCGTCGGCGCCGCACCGGCGCAGGGATCGATGCCAAGGTTGGTGAGGCCGACCGTCTGCGGCGTGAACAGCTCGCCGATGTTCGGCGCGCGGACCGCGCGGCTGTAGTTGCCACGGAATTTGACGCCCGCACCCGGTTCCCAGCTGCCGCCGGCCTTCCAGGTCCAGGTGTCGTAACCGCCGGCACCGCGGATGCTGTAATCCGAATAGCGCACGCCGGCTTCGAGGGTCAGGCTTTCAAAGAAAGGCTTGTCCTCGATCAGCGGCGCGACGATTTCGGCATAGGCTTCATAGACGTCATAAGCGCCGTCGATGTCCGGGGCCGCACCACCGGCACCGCCGAGTTCACCGGGCGTCTTGGCGAGCAGGTCCGACGCCTGTTGCGCGGTGTATTTGCGATACTCACCGCCGAGCGCGAAGCCGATCGGCTGGACCGCACCCGGCGAAGCAAAGCCGAGGTCGCCCGAGATGATCCCGCGGACCTGCGCCAGCGAGGTGCGGTTGGTCGTGGTGCTGTTTTCCGACAGATAATCGGCCATTTCGGGCGTGATCGAGCCTTCGGGACCGAACAGGTTGACCGGAACGCAGGCGGCGTTGCCGCTCTGACACGTCACACCGTCGTTTGAAAGCGAGGCTTCGCGGAAACGCGACTGCAGCGTATAGTTCTGAATCGTCTGGATATTTTCCGACTCACCATAAGCGCCTTCGACGCTCCAGTCGATCGAGTCGGTGATGCCGCCGCGGACCCCGACGCGATAGTCGAAGAAAGTCGTCTGATAGTCGCTGATACGCGGGCCCACTTCGGGCGTGCGGCGGTTCAGCGTGACGGCGGGGTTCGGATTATAACCTTCATCGGCCGAAATCACACCATCGTTGTTAACGTCGAACGCGACGAAACCGCCCTGCCCGATCTCGCGATAGTTGGGATCCGACCGGCCCGTCGCAGTTGCGGCGGCGGCGCATTCACCCGGCGTGAAGCGCGGGGTGTAGATGTCCGGACGCGGGTTGACGTCGAACGCACAGAACTGATCGCGCAGCGTGCCGGGCAGGAAGGGGTTGTTGAGGTTGATCGGCACCGTGCCGCCGAACGAACCCGAGGGTGCAATGATCGTCGAGACAGTGTTCTTCGAGAACATGCCGCGCGTATAGACTTCGACCGAATCGGACACTTCATAATTGGCCTGAGCGTAGATGTTGAAGCGCTCGAACGGCGTCTGGAAGATGTTGAACGGGTTGAAGTTGTATGTTGCGAAAGTGCCGACGCCGGCGCCCGCCGCGTTGACCTGGCGGAGACCGCCATTAGCAGCGCCGCCAGGGTTGGCAACGTAAATGGGGTTGCCATCGGCGTCATAGGTACCGGTGAAGATCGATTCCGGCAGCGTGTTCGGCGTCCCGGCGGCGGTGAGCGGACGAGTGCCCGCAAAACGCGACGGAACCGACGTGCCCGAGCCGATGAAGGTGTTCGAATAGCTGTCGAGCGTGTTTTCGGAGAAGGGGCGCGCACCCTGATAGACGGGGTCGGCCTGCTGGTAACCGATGCTCAGCACCGCGTTGCCGCGGCCGTCGTCAAAATTGGCGCCGATCGTCGCGTCGACGCGGAAGATGTGGCCGTCGCCACGTTCGGTGATCTGGTTCGACGCCGTGACTTCCAGACCCGCGAAATCGCGCTTGGTGACGAAGTTGACGACGCCGGTGATCGCGTCGGCGCCATAGGTGGTCACCGCCGCGCCGGTCAGCGCGTCGACGCGCTCGATCAGCGCGAGCGGAATGTTGTTGAGGTCGACGCGGCCGTTGACGTCCGACGGCGCGACGCGGTTGCCGTTGATCAGGACGATGTTGCGGATCGAGCCGAGACCGCGAAGGTCGACGTACGATGCGCCGCCATTGCCGTTGTTGACCGCCGAACCGATGTTCGCGACCACGCCGGGCAGCTCGCGCAGAACTTCTTCGGCGACGTTCGACTGCTTGAGTTCGATGGTGTCGGCGGTCGTGACGTTGACCGGCGTCGACTGTTCGAGATTCGGGTTGCGGATCAGCGTACCGGTAACGACGATTTCCGACGAACCGGTGGCGCCTTCCTCGGCGTCCTGCGCAAAGGCAGGAGCCGAAACCAGGGCGACGCTCAGCACGAGCGGCGCGGCACCCAGTTTCAGCTTGGAATAGTGGGTTTTCTTCACAGTGCAGTCCCTTGCTACTGGTGGATTGAACTACCCGGACCCCGGTTGCGCCGGACGAATGCCGACGCGCGCCGATGCCCCGATAGGCTGCGGGATGACCCCTCGTTCAGTTCGAGTAAAGGAAATTTGCCCGGCTAACCGCGGTTTCGCAGCGCATTGTGACGTATTTGCAACATCCGCCGAAGGTCGCGACATACAAGATGTCGCGAAGCGGCTTTTCGCGACATATTGTTTCACTGGTTACGATTTCACAACCCGGCCTGCGGGTCGACGGGTCAATCGCGCATCGGTCCCGCGAGCTTGCCGGGGTCGAGCCGCTTGCCCCGCCAGCTCAGCCCCCAGTGCATATGCGGCCCCGTCGCGCGGCCGGTGCGGCCGACCGTGCCCAGCCGCTGCCCCTGAACGACGCGGTCGCCGAGCTTCACCTCGAGTCGCTGGCAATGGAGGAAGGCGCTCGACAGCCCCATGCCATGATCGACGATCAGCAGATGCCCCTCGAGCGTGAAGGGCGTTTCGGCGGCGAGCGTCACCACGCCGTCGGCGGGCGCGACGAAGGGCGTTCCCGCCGGGACCGCGATGTCGGTGCCGCTGTGATAGGCGCCGGGCTTGCCCTGATAGACGCGCTGCGACCCGAAAAGGCCCGACAGGCGCCCCGTCACCGGCCAGCGGAACGCCTGTCGCCAGCCGTCCGATTCGACTTCCCTTGCGCGCGCCGCCGCGATCTGCGCCAGTTCGGCGGGACGGCGGCGCGCGAACTCGGCGTCGCTCTTCGCGCTGCCGCGCCAGGGCGCGCCCACATGTTCGATTCGCCAGCGACCCGCGGCGACGACGATCGGGCGCACGATACGCTGCCCGTCGGCGAAGGTCGCGACCAGTTCGGCCTCGGGGCCCGCATCGCGGTCGAAGCCGATCAGGAACCCCCCGTCGCGCGCCACCGGAACCGGCGCGCCGTCGAGCGTCAGGCTGCGCACCCCCGGCGACACGCGCCCGGTGACGACGGCGCCCTGTTCGGCAGCGCCCGACAGCACAAGGTCATGGCGCGCCGGCTGAGGCGGCGACGGGGAAGGGACAGGCACCGCAGCTGGCGGAGGTGCGGGACCGCTTTCGTGCCCGCCCGCCGGAACGCAGCCCGCCGTCGCCAGCAGCGCGAAGGCCGCGCCACCGCGCCAGTCCGCCGCAAAGATCATGCGGTGCGCGCGGCGTCCAGTTCGGCCTGCACCGATATGGCGGCGCTGGCATAGGCTTCCTGCCGCGCCACCGACCAGTATCGAAGCTCGTCGAGCCCGATCGGCACGCCCGTCACCGCGCAGAGCACATGGTCGCCGGGCGCCAGCACGCGAAAGCCGTTGGGGCCATAATGCAGGCGGGCAAGGCGGTTGCGGCTGGCGATCAACATGATGCGTATATCCGTTCGGCGACAGGGAATGCGCCGCGACTATAGCAGCATCGCCCGCGCGGGCCACCCCCGCGCGTTCAGAACAGCTCGCCCTGCCCCGCTTTCGGCGCGGGCGGCGGTGCCTTGCGCGCCGGACGCGGCGCGGGCGACGGCGCTGGATCGTCGCCCTCGCCCACGGTCACGGGCAGCTCGCCGTCGGCGAACTGGAGCCGCAGATGCCCTGCCGCGCGCGCCGTCGCGGCGCTCGTGACGATCGCCCCGCCCCGCGCGCGCACCATCGCATAGCCGCGCGACAGCAGCGCGCGCGGGTCGAGCGAGGCGAGCAGGCGCCCCAGCCCATCGAGCTTCGCGCGGTCGCGGTCCCACGCACGCGCGAGCAGAGCCGGGCGCAGCGCCGCGCCGCGCGCGCCAAGCCGTTCGCCCAGCATCGCCAGCCGCTGCCTTTGTCCACGGTCGAGCCGTTCGCCCGCATCGTCGAGCCGCTGGCGCTGCGGCGCATAGAGCGCGTCGCGCTTCGGCAGATGCCGCGCGAGCGCGGTGAGCCGCTCGCCCCGCAGCGCTTGGCTCCGGTTCGCGGCGCCGATCATCCGCCCGCCCCACGTCGCCAGCTGCGCCATCAGCTCGGCGCGCACCGGCACCGCCATCTCGGCGGCGGCGGTGGGGGTCGGCGCGCGCACATCGGCGGCATAGTCGGCGAGCGTCACATCGGTTTCGTGCCCCACCGCGCTGATCGTCGGGATGCGGCAGTCGGCGATGGCGCGCACGACGATCTCTTCGTTGAACGCCCACAGATCCTCGATCGACCCGCCGCCGCGCGCGACGATGACCAGGTCGGGGCGCGGCACCGGATCGTCGGCTTCGAGCGCGTCGAAACCGCGAATCGCGCTGGCGACCTGCGCCGCCGCGCCCTCGCCCTGCACCAGCACGGGCCAGACGATCACATGCGCCGGGCAGCGGTCGGCCAGCCGGTGCAGGATGTCGCGGATGACCGCGCCGGTCGGCGAGGTGACGACGCCGATCGTGCGCGGCAGATAGGGGAGCGGCTGCTTGCGATCCCGGTCGAACAGCCCCTCGCCCCCCAACCGCGCCTTGAGCTTTTCGAAAAGCAGCATCAGCGCGCCTTCGCCCGCGACCTCCAGGCTTTCGACGACGAGCTGATATTTGGAACGCCCCGGATAGGTGGTGAGCCTGCCGGTCGCGATCACCTCGATCCCGTCCTCGGGCCGGAAGGCGAGCCGCGCCGCCTGCCCCTTCCACATCACCATGTCGATCAGCGCATTGTCGTCCTTCAGCGCCGCATAAAAATGCCCCGACGCCGCGCGCTTCGCCCCCGACAATTCACCGCGCACGCGCACGCGCGCGAAACCGTCCTCGACGGTGCGCTTGATCGCGGCCGACAATTGGCTGACCGACAGCGGCGGAACATTGTCGCCGGGCGCCGCCTCGGCTAACAGCCGCGCGTCGGTGCCGTCGCCGGGCGCTTCATCGGGAAAAGGAACAGCCATGAATATCCTGCTCATCGGTTCGGGGGGCCGCGAACATGCGCTGGGCTGGCAACTGGCACAATCGCCAAGCTGCGCCAAGCTCTATGCGGCGCCGGGCAATCCGGGAATCGAGCTTCACGCCGAATGTGTGCCGATTGCCGCCGACGATCTCGACGGCCTGATCGCCTTCGTGCGCGCGCACGCCATCGATTTCGTCGTCGTCGGCCCCGAAGCGCCGCTCGTCGCGGGCCTCGCCGACCGGCTGCGCGCGATCGGCGTGGCGGTCTTCGGCCCCTCGGCCGCCGCCGCGCGGCTCGAAGGGTCGAAGGGTTTTACCAAGGATCTGTGTGCGCGCGCGTCGATTCCGACCGCCGCCTATGTCCGCTGCACCAGCGCCGACGAGGCGCTCGCCGCGCTGGACGGCTTCGACGTTCCGGTCGTGATCAAGGCCGATGGCCTTGCCGCGGGCAAGGGCGTCATCATCGCCGAAACGCGCGCCGAGGCCGAGGCGGCGATCGCCGACATGTTCGCCGGCGCCTTTGGCGGCGCGGGCGCCGAGGTGGTGATCGAGGAGTTTATGACCGGCGAGGAGGCGAGCTTCTTCGCGCTTTCCGACGGGCAGGACGTGATCGCCTTCGGCAGCGCGCAGGACCACAAGCGCGTCGGCGACGGCGACACGGGCCCGAACACCGGCGGCATGGGCGCCTATTCGCCGGCTCCGGTGGTCACTGCCGAGGTGCATAAGCGCGTGATGGACGAGGTGATCTACCCGACC
>CAYRQX010000113.1:6995-7469 GCA_964426485.1 uncultured Sphingopyxis sp.
GACGGTGGGGACACTCGCCGCCGAAGCCACACACTATGTCGGCGTGATCTTTGCCGGACTGATGCTCAATGCCGAAGGCCCCAAGCTGATCGAATATAATTGCCGTTTCGGCGATCCCGAATGCCAGGTGCTGATGATGCGCTTCCGCGGCGATCTTGCCGCGCTGCTCCACGCCGCCGCGACGGGCCGACTGGCCCGCGCCGAGCCGCCAACCTTTGCGCATGACTATGCGCTCACCGTCGTCATGGCCGCCAAGGGTTATCCGGGCACCCCCGAAAAGGGCGGCGCGATCCGCCGTATCGCCGATGCCGAAGTCGGCGGCGTGCGCGTGTTCCACGCCGGCACCGCGCGCGAGGATCGCACGCTCGTCGCCGCGGGCGGCCGCGTGCTCAACGTCACCGCGACGGGCAAGAGCGTCACCGCGGCGCAGGCGCGCGCCTATGCCGCGCTCGACCGGCTCGACTTTCCGACCGG
>CAYRQX010000114.1:0-7395 GCA_964426485.1 uncultured Sphingopyxis sp.
TGGTCGCGTCCCGGCTCGCCAGCGCGTCGATCCCGGTCAGCAGCCGCGCCTTCATGAAACCAGGCGGCAAATAGATCGTCCGGGCCTTTTTTTTAGCGCCCGCTGCCGCATCTCCGCCGCCGACCGGCGCGGTCGCCGCGCCGATCGCGCCCACTGTCTTTTCGACCGGCGGAGCAGGGGGTGCGGGCGGGGCCGCGGGAGGCGCCGGAGGAGCGGACGCCGATGGATCGATGTCGCCGGTCGCGGGCGGTTCGGGAAAGTCGGGAACCGCGCCGGGGATCGCCGGCGGCAGGTCGCCGTCGATCGCGCCCGCCGTGCCGGTCCCAGGCACGATCTTGCCTTCCTCGATCGCGGTCACGCGCTCGCCGAGCAGCGTCTGACCGTCGAGGATCTTCTTCAGGTCGCCGCGCAGCTTGATCTCGAGGCTGTCGCCGCGAAGTCCCGCACCCATGTCGAGATGCGAACTCGGCGGCGCGGCGGCTTCCTCGGCCTTGTCGCCGCTCGCCGAATAGAGGCCGAGCCCCAGCGCGCCGATCACGCCGGCGACGCCGAGCTGCTTCAAGCGCAGCTGCTGGCGCGCGCTCAGCGTCTGCCAGCGCGCCTTGAGATCGAGCAATGCCGGACCGCGCGAGGCGAGGTCGGGACGAACGCGTTCCTCCTGAAAACCGTCGAGGTCGAGTTCGCCGTCCCGGTCCTGAAGCGTGCGATCACCGCGACCGCCGCGATTGCCGGGGCTGCGATCATTGGGACCGGCGGGGCTCATTGTATGGTTCCCCGGCGCACGACGATCAGCCGGGCCGTCTCGCCCGCCGACAGAGTGCCGCGGTCGAGCGTGACCGCGAAGATATTGGCGCCGAGCGCGCTGTCGAGGAAGCTGCGTTCGTCGAGCAGCGTGTCGCTCGCCACCGACACCAGATACTCCGAGGCCGAGAGGCCCGAGCCGTCGACCTCAATGCGGCGCCGTTCCTCGATGCTGGCATCGGGGAGCAGCCCCAGGCGGAGCGGGCCCGAGCGCGGTGCGACGCTGGTGAAGCTCGCCGGTATCCGGTCCTGGAGCATCGAGAGCGTGATCGAGACCGCGCGTTCTTCCTCGACCAGCGGTCCGAGCAGTTCCTCGTTCGCCTGCGCGCGCTGGGCGCCCCCCGGCTGCAACGTCACCGTCTGCGCCGGAATGTCGGATGGTTCGGCGTAAAGCGCAAAGACCGCGCCGTTGCAGGTGATGAAGAATTCGGACGGGACCGTCACGAAAGTCCGCGTCACCGCACCGGCGTCGTCGATCTCGCGGACGAGAAACTTGATCCACGCGTCGCGTCCGGCTTTTTCGACGGCGATCGCCTTCTCGGCGGAGAACTTGACGTCCTCGATCTCGCCGCCCGCGCAGATCACATGATTGATGTCGCGGTTGGACAGGCGGATCGTGCTGGTCTGGTCGGGCAGCGCGACGATGGTCTGCGCCATGACGGGCAGCGGCATCAGGGCGAGGCCGAGCGCCAGCAGCCGCTTAGCGGGGCTGTGCATCAAACTTCTCCTCATTGAGGGCGGTCAGCCAGAAGCGGCCGTTGTCGATCACGTATCGGATCCGCAGATTGCCCCGGAACTTGCGGATCACGCCGCCGATCACGCGCACCTTTTCGACGGGAACGAGGATCTCGGTCCTGGTCCAGGTCACCGGCTGATCGGGGCGGATATAAGTCGCGATCGAGAGTGTCGGATTGTCGGCCAGCTCGTCGAGCAGGCGGTTGAGACTGTCGCGCACGCTATTGTAGGTCGAGGGGTGGACGATCGAGAGCAGCTCCTGGAACTGCCGGTCCGCCGAGTAAGCCGAATAGGTGCCCGACAGCGACACCACGTTGCGCGTAATCGTGCGCAGGTATGCCTCGGACGGCTCGCTGCCGGTCACATAGAGGTCGCCGCCGCTGCCGAACGGCACGACCACGGTGCGGGTGTTCTGGTTCGAGGTGTAGATGAGCGTGCCGAGCACGGCGGTAATGCCGAACAGGCCGATCACGGCGAGCTTCAGCAGCCGGTTCTCCTCGAACAGGTTGCTCGCGCCCTGCAGGTAGCGGTGCATGCCGAAGCTTGCGGGCTTGCCGAGCAGGGGGTCGCGTGGAGGCGCGTCGGGGGATTTGCGTCCGAACATCGCTTGGACTCACTCGAAGAAGCGGGTCTGCGTCGGACCCGGATAGTTGCGAAAGCTGACGAGGCCCCAGCGCCAGGCCATGTGCGGGATGAACCCGCGCGGCTTGGTGCGAAGCCAGGGGACGAAAAGGAGAAGACCCGCAACGAGCGCCCAACCGAGCATCCCGCCGAGGACTACGGCGACGAAGATGACGGTGATCACCAGCACGAATTCGTCCGATCCGAACCACAGGATCTGGACCGGCTTGTGCAGATATTGGGGTAGCCGCTCGTTCATGAGCCTTCTCCTCCTTGCGTCGTGACCTCCCTTCCGAAGCCGGTTGAACTTCGTGGGCTGTCTCGCCATCGCGCCTGTGCGCGCTGGCCCGTTGAGGCCCGCGGTCCGCGTGGGCGGACCACGGACCGAACCGTCAGATGACCATCCCGAAGGTCTGGAGGATCGAGTCCGCCTTGATCAGGCAGACCGCCGCGACGATCGTCGGGATGCCGATCATGATGTTCGAGAACAGCCTGCTCACGCCGAACAGGAAGGCGGCGACGCCGCCGACGAAGCCGAGCGGGCCTTTGACGCCCTGGTTCACGACGATATCGTAGATGTCGTAGCCGAGGTCACCCGCGGCCGGCGCGGAGAAGGCGTGAGCCCCACCGGCGCCGAGCAGCGCGAGCGCGGTCAAAGGGATGCCGACATTGGCGAGCGAGACGGTCTGCCGACCGATGGTCCTCAACATGCATTTGCTCCTGTGAAGATGGGCCGCTCCGGGATCTGCTTGCCGGCATCGATGGGGATCGCTGTCGGCCGGCGGCGAGGCTGGACGGCCCGTCTCGGGTCTCGCCGCCGGCATGGGGCTGGCGCGGTGATCGCCGCACCAGGGATCGGGACGTGGTCAGCGCCCGGCATTGGCGAGCGCCTTCGTCCCGGCGAGGAACTCCTCGATCTCGGCCTGCCGGAAGCCGGAGATGATCTTGCCTTCCGCGATCAGCGTCGGCGTGCCGGTGATCCCGACGCTGCGCACGACGCCGGCGTCGGCTTCGACCCGCGCCTTGCCTTCCGCGCATTTGCGCAACTGCGCGGGAGCGGCACCGGCGTAGATCGCCTTGAACGCGGCTTCCTTGTCGGGCGAGCAATGGACATGCTCGGCCTTGGCGGCAGCCTCGGGATGGATGCCGGAGACGAAGAAGATGAGGCGGCGCACCGGCTTGCCCTCGGCGGCCTTTGCTGCCCAGAAGCGGTCGAGCGCGCGGCAGTAGGGGCAATCGGGATCAGTGAACTCGAGGACGACGGGTGCGCCTTCGGGGCCGATAGCTAGGGCCTTGCTGGTGTCGATCGCGGCGAGCTTCCTCGCCGCAGTGGAATTCTGCGCCAGCGCGGTCAGATTCTGCCCGTTGCGGTCGTAGACCTCCGCGAACAGCAGGTGCTCGCTCTCGGGCGCGTAGTAGATGATGCGACCACCCGCGCTCGCCTGGTAGATCGGACCCTTGACCGGCGCCGGTCCGAAATCCTCGAACTGGAGATTGGTGAAGGTCTGCCGCAGTTCGCTCTCGGCTTCGCGCGCCGCCGCGGCGAGCGGATCGGCTTGCTGCGCCGAGGCGGCGCTTTGGGCAGCGAGGATCAGAGGCAGGGCGAGGGCTGCTGCCCCGATCTTTGGCCCGAGCTTACGGATGCGCATGCGAAATCTCCTGAATGGCGCTAACCGGAGGTGAGAGCAGGCGCGCATCGAGATGCGTGCCCGATCCTACCGGGATGTGTTCACGGGCCGTGGCCGACAGGCCGCCGTTCTCCGCCGGGGCCGATGCCGCCGCGCGGATCACAAAGCCGTCCGCCGTCGCGGCGATGGTCCGATGCCGCCCCACGTCCGGCATGGAGCTGAGGCGCTGGGAGCGATTGTCCGGCGTCGCGCAGGCTGTCGTCGTAAGGACGAGGACGCCCAGGGCAGCCGTCATCGCTTTGGCAATCGGCTTCATGCACGACTCCATGTCGGCGCAACGCGCCAAGGTTAAAGTTACTTAACGATCCGAAGTATCAGGCCCGATTCGACTTGAGTTGTTCGGAACGAGGTTTGACTGATGGGATTCGAAGTCGATTGCAACAGGCCCCGGCAGCTGAGTGCCGCCAGCTTCGAAATTAGCCGGAATTGCTCGAAAATAGCTTTATTTCGGTATGATGGGTTCGTTCGCGCCGCTCTGTCGCACTTTCGGAAAATAAACTCCGAAACACCCCATTTTGGATGAATTCGGCAACGAAATGCCGACTATACCGTATTCGACTGGTGCGGGCACGTATTCATGCCTATTCGGTAGATATATTCCTCTAAAATCATCGGCATCTATTATTGCGGACGACCGTCTGGGCTAATTAGATATTTCGGGCGATCCATCGCGCCAGGACGCGTTGCTGCGGAGGACGAGATCATGGAGCCCGACGATAAATTTGCCGCCGTCGACACGTCGATCTTCAGGGAGATCAAGCTGCTGTCCGGCGAGCGGATCAGGCACGAGCGGAACCTGCGCGGCATCACGCAAATAGAGCTTGCCGCCAACATGGGCGGCAGCCCGCGCTGGATGCGCGAGATCGAGGCCGGGGCGCCGGGCACGAAGCTGGAGGATCATCTGAAAGCCACGCTCAGCCTCGGTATGCCGACGGGACATATCGCCTTCTCGATCCTCTTTGCGGGCCAGCGCATGCGGTTCCCGCGTCAGCTCATCTACGGCGATCTGCCCGCCATCGAGCGCAAGTGCATCGAGATGATATCGGATTCGGTGCTCACCGCGCTCAAGCAGGATCTCTCACCCCAATGGCGGCGCGGCGATGATTGCGGCCAGATATGAAACCCGCGACCGCTCCGAACTGCGGCGCATCTTCATCGAGCGGATATTGTTCGATCCGATTGACCCGCAGACAAATAGGGCCACAGCTGCTTTGCGATGATCGGCCAACGCAGCTGGATCCAGACCAACGGTCAGCGACTACACAGCCCGCATATGTGCCCGGTCTCTTCTCTGGCGGGGTGCGGCTCGATCGTGACGTGGACGAACTCGTCATGCACCCGGACCCGTCTGGCATAATCCCCGGGAGGCAAGGGTCGTTCCGCGACCAGAGCGACGATCGCGGCGAACTTGCCCGGACCCACCTGCCAGACGTGAAGATCGGTGATGCGGGCATCGCCGTCCTCGATCGCCTCGCGGATCTCGTCTTCAAGCTCGGTATTGGCGGCCGCGTCGACCAGCACGGCCGAGCTGTCGCGCAGCAGGCCGAATGACCAGCGGGCGATCACGACCGCACCGACGACTCCCATGGCGGCATCCATCCAGCGCCAGCCGAGAAACAAACCGGCAAGCAGCGCGGCGATCGCCAGCAGCGAGGTCAGCGCGTCGGCGAGGACATGGAAGTAGGCCGCGCGCAGATTGTTGTCGTGCTCGTGATGATGGCGATAATGCCCGTGATGGTCGTGCGCATGATGATCGTGATGGCCCTCGTGACCGTGGCCATGATGATGGCTGCCGAGCAGCCAGGCGCTGACGAGGTTCACGATCAGGCCGAGGATCGCGATCCAGATCGCCTCGACATAGGCGATGTCGGCGGGCGCGAAGAGTCGCCGGACCGACTCGATGCCGATACCGAGCGCGATGATCGCCAGCACGAGGGCGCTGGCAAAGCCGGCCAACTCGCCGACCTTGCCGGTGCCGAAAGTGAAGCGCGGATCGCGCGCATGGCGCCGGGCATAGCCATAGGCGAAGGCCGCGACGCCGAGCGCGCCCGCATGGGTCGCCATGTGGAAGCCGTCCGCGAGCAGCGCCATCGATCCGGTCAGATAGCCGGCGGCGATCTCGCCGATCATCATCGCGAAGGTCAGCACGACGACGATGCGGGTGCGCCGCGCATTCTCGTCATGGCTCGCGCCCAGGAAGTTGTGATCGTGCGCGAGGGTCTCGGCGCTTCGCAAGACGTCCGTATCGCGAGTCATTTGGAATAGCGCCGGATCACGGTTGTCAGCTCCGCGGCGCCGGCCGCGCGCTCGGTATCGTCAAGGCCGGGCCGTGCGACATGCTCATTGAGATGCTCGACGATGATCTCGTCCATCAACCCGTTCACAGCGCCGCGCACCGCCGCGACGAGTTGGAGAATATCGGCGCAGGGCGCCTTGTCAGTGAGGCCGCGTTCGACCGCTGCGACCTGTCCTGCGATGCGTTTGACCCGCGCCATGAGATCGGAGTCGTTTCGAGATGTGTGTGCCATACTATACCCCCCTATATTATTTAGGGACAGGCTGACAACTGTTCCGGGCGGGCGGTGGCATACACCGGAGCTAAGCGACGAGATCCCGCCGCGGGAATGATAAGCGAGAACGCAATATGCGGCATTTGCTTGCCTGAAAGCGCGATCTTCGTCCTTTGGAAGCCGCTCCGGAAATGCTAGATTGGCTGCGCGTCATGGCCTGCCTGCGTTGCCCACAGGGTAGCAATCCATGCGCTATTCCCATGCGGACTCATACGATCAGCTTCGGCGAACGCGTTCGCGTAATGGCCGGATGGCGGTCCAACCGTTCCAAATCGGCCGGAAGGGAAGGGAGAGGGAAGGAAGCGGAAGCAGCGGACAGACAACTGTCGAAGACCCCAATCCCTCAACCACAACACTGAAGTCGGCAGGCGACCCGATCGGACGTTGCAATGCGTAATCTGCTGGCATTCTCCGATCTAAAGGCGAAGGATATTCCTTTCACCCGCCAGCATGTGGCACGCTTGATCAAGCAGGGGCGCTTTCCCGCACCGATCAAACTGGGCGTAGGCACGAACCGCTGGATAGCTTCCGAGATCGATGACTGGTTGGATCAGCGAAAGGCCGCCCGGGATGAGGCTCTGGCATCGCGGCCAGGAAACCCATAGCCAATTTTCACGATAGCAGACCGAACGTCCGCTAGTTCCGAACGGTGCGCAGGCAAAGCCTTCCCCGAACGTCGCTTGCGAATCGGCTTTCCGTGAGCAGCATAAGGCTCGTTCACAAGCCAGGGCTAGATGCCTCAAGTCAGGTCTTGCACGGCAGATTTTGAGGTCGGCGCACGCGAACAAGGCGTCACTGGCAGGAACATTCCCGAACCTCTGGGAGCCTCGCATCACGTGAAATCTGCTGCACAGTTTGCTGCACACCAGCGGAATCTTGATCGAAAATCGACCTTAGGTTACTGTGACAAGTCACTGAAATTATTAAGAAAGTAGTGGTGGACGCACTTGGGCTCGAACCAAGGACCCGCTGATTAAGAG
>CAYRQX010000115.1:0-6842 GCA_964426485.1 uncultured Sphingopyxis sp.
GGCCGGGCAAGGCCAAGCGCAGCAAGGCGCAGGGCCGCAATGCGCGCGGCCTGGTGGCCGAGGTGCTGCGCGTGGCCGCGATCCACAGCGGAGGCCGGCGCACCGGGGGCGGCTCGCGCCGAGGTCGCCAATCCAGTTTCGGGCGGGGACGAACAGCATTTGCCCGCAGCCGGTTATTCGGATCGGGCCGTCGAGTGATGGTGAAGGCGCTACCCGTGAACCATCGCAGTCGCGGGGGCCGACGCATGGCGCCGCTGTCCGCGCACGTCGCCTATTTGAAGCGCGAAGGCGTCACCCGTGACCGTTCCCCGACGCGCATGTTCGACGCGGCCGGAGACAATGCCGACGATCGCGCATTCACCGAGCGGTGCAAGGATGACCGGCATCATTTCCGCATCATCGTCTCGCCGGAGGATGCGGCCGAGCTGACCGACCTACGCGAATACACCCGCGATCTCGTGCGGCAGATGGAAACGGATTTGGGGACGCGGCTCGATTGGGTCGCGGTCGATCATTGGAACACCGACAACCCGCACGTTCATATGCTCGTGCGCGGTGTCACCGACACCGGCACCGATCTCGTCATGGCGCGGGACTATATCAGCCACAACCTGCGCTCCCACGCCGAGGAGCTGGCGCAGGCCGAACTTGGGCCGAAGCCTGAGCATGAAGTGCAGCGCGCGCTCGACCGAGAAGTGACGGCCGAGCGCTGGACGCGGCTCGATACCGAGATCGGCCGCGCGGCCGACGAACTGGGGGTCATCGACCTGCGCCCCGAGCGGCCCGGTCCGGCCGATCCGCGCCTCCGCCGGTTAATGGTCGGCCGCTTGCAGCATCTGGAGACGATGGGGCTCGCCGCTGAGGGTGAGCCCGGACAGTGGGCGGTTGCCGAAGGCGCGCAAGGCAAGCTGCGCGAGCTGGCCGCGCGCGGCGACATTATCCGCACCATCGGACAGGCTCTGAAAGATCACGGGCAGGACCGGCCGCTGGAAAGCTACGCGGTTGTGAGCGGCGCGCCGGAAAAGCCAATCGTCGGCCGGCTGATCGACAAGGGGTTGCACGACGAGCTGTATGGCGCGGCCTATGCCGTGATCGACGGCACGGACGGCCGCACCCATCATGTGCGGCTGCCCGGAATTGAAGCGCTGGAGCAAAGCCCGACGCTCGGCGGGATCGTCGAGCTGCGCGCTATAGGCAAGCCGGGCGAGCCGAAGCCCACCCTGATCCTCGCCACGCGATCGGACCTCGACCTCGCCGCGCAGGTGAAGGCGCCCGGCGCGACCTGGCTTGACCATCGGCTGATCGAGCGCGGCACGGGTGTCGCGGATGGCGGGTTCGGTGCGGAGGTGTGCCGTGCGATGGACGCGCGCACCGATCATCTTGTCCGCGAGGGGCTGGCGCGCCGCTATGGCCAACGCGCGGTGTTCGAGCGCGGCTTGCTCGACACGCTGCGCAAGCGCGAGCTGGACGCCGTTGGCGCGAAGATCGCGGGCGAAACGGGCCTTGCGTATCGCCCGACCACCTCCGGCGAGAAGATTGCCGGCGTAGTCCGCCAGCGCCTCGCACTCGCCTCCGGTCGCTTCGCCATGATCGACGACGGGCTCGGCTTCCGTCTCGTGCCCTGGGCCAGCGCGCTCGAACAGCAGCTCGGTCGCCAAGTGTCCGGTGTCGTTCGCGCTGGTGGCGGCATCGACCTAGCGCTCGGCCGCAAGCGCGGCCTCGGCCTCTGACAAGGAAACAGCCATGTCCGCGACGAAAATCCTGTGGGGCCAGATCATCGCTGTCTTTCTGATCGTGCTCGCAGGTGTGTGGGGCGCGACGCAATGGACCGCCGCGGCCTTGGCCTATCAACCCGAGCTGGGGCCGCCCTGGTTCATCGTCGGCGGCTGGCGTGTCTATCCGCCGCCGGCCTTCTTTTGGTGGTGGTTCTCGTTCGACGCATACGCGCCAGCCATCTTCAAGACCGGCGCATTCATCGCCGCGTCGGGCGGGTTCGTGTCAATCGCCGTCGCCATTGGAATGTCTGTGTGGCGTGCGCGCGAGTTGAAGAACGCCGAGACCTACGGCTCGGCACGCTGGGCGACAACGCGCGAGGTTCGGGCGGCCGGGCTGCTGGGCGCGAACGGCGTCGTGCTCGGCAGACTCGACCGGGACTATCTGCGCCACGATGGCCCCGAGCATGTGCTGTGCTTCGCTCCGACGCGGAGCGGCAAGGGCGTCGGGTTGGTTGTGCCGTCGCTACTCACCTGGCCGGCCTCCGCGATCGTCCACGACATAAAAGGCGAGAACTGGTCGCTGACCTCGGGCTTCCGCGCGCGACACGGCCGCGTGCTGCTGTTCGATCCGACCAATGCCGCATCGGCTGCCTACAACCCGTTGCTGGAAGTGCGGCGCGGCCAATGGGAGGTGCGCGATGTGCAGAATGTGGCGGACGTGCTGGTCGATCCCGAAGGCAGCCTGGAGCGCCGGAACCATTGGGAAAAAACGTCGCACTCGCTGCTGGTCGGCGCGATCCTTCACGTCCTCTATGCCGAGCCGGACAAGACGTTGGCCGGCGTCGCGTCGTACCTCTCCGATCCATCTCGCACGATCGAGCAGACGCTGGCCGCGATGATGGCGACGCCGCACCTTGGCGAAGCCGGCGTTCATCCCGTCGTCGCCAGCGCGGCGCGAGAGCTGCTGAACAAGTCGGATAACGAGCGGTCGGGCGTGCTCAGCACGGCCATGTCGTTCCTCGGTCTCTACCGCGATCCTGTTGTGGCGCAGGTCACGCGGGCCTGCCAGTGGCGCATATCGGATCTGGTGGGGGGCGAACGGCCGGCGACGCTCTATCTGGTCGTGCCGCCCAGCGACATATCGCGCACCAAGCCACTCATCCGCCTCATCCTCAACCAGATCGGGCGCCGTTTGACCGAGGAGCTGACCCCGAAGGGCAACCGCCACCGCGTGCTCCTGATGCTCGACGAGTTTCCCGCCTTAGGCCGGCTCGACTTCTTCGAGTCTGCCTTGGCGTTCATGGCCGGCTACGGGCTCAAGGCGTTCCTGATCGCGCAGAGCCTCAATCAGATCGAGAAGGCTTACGGCCCGAACAACGCGATCCTCGACAACTGCCACGTCCGCGTGAGCTTCGCCACCAACGATGAGCGGACCGCCAAGCGCGTCTCGGACGCGCTCGGCACCGCGACCGAGATGCGGGCGATGAAGAACTATGCGGGTCACAGGCTTTCGCCCTGGCTCGGGCATCTGATGGTGTCGCGGTCAGAGACCGCTCGCCAGCTCCTCACGCCGGGCGAGGTGATGCAGCTGCCGCCCGATGACGAGATCGTCATGGTGGCGGGCGTCCATCCGATCCGGGCGAAGAAGGCCCGCTACTACCGCGACGCACGGTTCGCCGAACGTATCATGTCCGCGCCCACCCCTGACGCCGCCCAGGTCCGGCGCGATGACTGGACGGGCCGCGCCGTCATCGCCGATCCCGCCGCCGTGGCGCAGATCGTCCGTTCGGCGGAGGACGCGGCGAACGGCGGATTGCGCCGCGAACCCGAACTGCCGGAGCATGTCGCCATCGCGCCCGAGACCTCGCCACCGCCCGCGCAGGAGTTTGCGATCATGGACGACGAACCCGACGACGCCGCGCGGCAGGCGGCGGTGCGGCGCCGGATGCAGGGGCTCGCGCGGCAAGCGTCGCTCGACCCCGGCGATGGTATCGAGCTGTAGGCGGCGATCATGCGCGTCCGGCTCAATGTCTATTTTCCGCCAGCGCTCGCCAAGCAGGTTGACGAGCTGGCGATCCGCCGCCGCATCTCTCGCTCGGCAATCGTGGAGGCGGCGGTCGCCTCCTACCTCTCGCCGGACGGCGCCGACCGGATGGAGGCGGCGTTCGCTCGACGGCTCGATCGCTTGTCGCGTCAGGTCCAGCGGCTTGAGCGCGACACCGGACTCACGATTGAGGCACTGACGTTGTTTGTGCGGTTCTGGCTGACGGTGACGCCGCCATTGCCCGACGAGGATCAAGCGGCCGCGCAGGTGAAGGGACGCAAGCGCTACGAGGGTTTCGTCGAGACGCTCGGCCGGCGCTTCGCCAGCGGCAAGAGCTTGAGGGACGAGATACCGGAAGATGTCTGGCCGCGCTCCACTTCGACTGAGTCGGACTGAATAGACACGCCAACCACCGCGTAGTCGAAAAGCAATTCCGCCGCCGACCACGTATCTGCCGCCCCCTCTACTACGCCAGCAAGTAGCTGTTGCGGCAGAAGTATTTATGCGTCTCTTGCTGTGCCCCGACAGCCGGGCGGCGGTTCGCCCGGCCCTTCGCAGGGCCAGTTCCTTGACCGTTCATCCGATCCGATCCGAGGCCAAGACGCGCGGCGCGCGGATGCTGCGCACCGCGCTCGGGCCGTCGATCTCGGCATGGCTGGACGACCCGACCGTGATCGAGGTGATGCTAAACCCGGACGGGAGGTTGTGGCTCGATCGGCTCGGCGAAGGCGTTAGCGATACCGGCGAGACGCTGACCGCCGCCGATGGCGAACGCATCGTGCGCCTGGTCGCTCATCATGTCGGCGTCGAGGTTCATGCGCGCAGTCCCCGCGTGTCGGCAGAACTGCCCGAGGGCGGCGAACGATTCGAGGGCTTGCTGCCGCCTGTCGTAGCGGCTCCCGCCTTCGCTATCCGCAAGCCCGCCGTCGCGGTGTTCACGCTTGACGACTACGCCACCGCCGGGATCATGTCGGCCGACGCGGCGACGGCGCTGCGCGAAGGCGTATCGGCTCGCGCCAACATTCTCGTCGCCGGCGGCACCGGCAGCGGCAAGACCACGCTGGTCAACGCGCTCTTGGCCGAAGTCGCCAAGACGACCGACCGCATCGTTCTGATCGAAGACACGCGCGAGCTGCAATGCGCTGCGCCCAACCTCGTCGCCATGCGGACGAAGGACGGCGTGGTGTCGCTGTCCGAGCTGGTCCGTTCGTCGTTACGGCTTAGGCCGGATCGCATCCCGATCGGAGAGGTGCGCGGCGCCGAGGCGCTCGACCTCATCAAAGCCTGGGGCACCGGCCATCCGGGCGGCATCGGAACCATTCACGCCGGCACCGCACTTGGCGCGCTCCGCCGCATGGAGCAACTCGTTCAAGAGGCGGTCGTGACAGTCCCTCGCGCGCTGATCGCCGAGACCATCGACCTGATCGCCGTGCTGGTCCGTGACGCGCACGGCCGGCGTCTCGCCGAGCTGGCCCGCGTCGAAGGACTCGACGCCGCGACCGGCGACTACCGCCTTACCCTGCTTCCCAAACCCCAGCCCGGAGACCTGCCATGATCCATGCCATTCGGCATGGCGCGCGTCGCGCCATGCTCGCCACCACCGCCAGCGTCGTCGCGCTGACCTTTGCCGTTCCGGCCCACGCGGGCGGATCGTCGATGCCGTGGGAAGCGCCGCTGCAAAGCATCCTCGAAAGCATCGAGGGGCCGGTGGCGAAAATCGTCGCGGTCATCATCATCATCGTGACCGGCCTGACGCTGGCTTTCGGCGATACTTCCGGCGGCTTCCGCCGGCTGATCCAGATCGTGTTCGGTCTCAGCATCGCCTTTGCCGCGTCGAGCTTCTTCCTGTCGTTCTTCTCGTTCGGCGGCGGGGCGCTCGTCTGATGCAGGACGCAGCCGAACCGATCGCGGGCTTCTATGCCCCCGTCCACCGGGCGCTGACCGAGCCGATTTTGCTCGGCGGCGCGCCGCGGTCGCTCGCCATCGTCAACGGGACGCTGGCCGGCGCGATCGGGCTCGGCCTGCGTCTCTGGATCGCCGGCCTGGTCATCTGGGCGATCGGCCACGCGCTTTCCGTATGGGTTGCACGACGCGATCCGCAGTTCGTGGACGTGGCCCGGCGCCATCTCCGCTTCCCGACATGGATGCAGCCATGATGAGCTTGCGCGAATATCGCAGCAAGGCCGCGTACCTTGCGGACTTCCTGCCTTGGGCCGCGTTGGTCGGCGAAGGTGTCGTGCTCAACAAGGACGGTTCGTTCCAGCGCACCGCACGCTTCCGCGGCCCTGATCTCGACAGTGCGACGCCGGCCGAGCTGGTCGCCACCACGGCACGCTTGAACAGTTCACTCCGGCGCCTGGGCTCCGGTTGGGCGATCTTCGTGGAGGCGCAGCGCAGTCCCGCGCTCGATTACCCCGAGTCCGAGTTTCCCGATCCCGTTTCTGCGCTGGTCGATATGGAGCGCCGCGAACAGTTCCGTGAGGAAGGCGCGCATTTCGAGAGCGCCTATTTCCTGACGTTGCTGTGGATGCCGCCGGCCGAGGACGCCGCGCGGGCCGAAGGCTGGCTTTACGAGGGCCGGTCCACCACCGGCGTCGATCCGTGGGAGCTGCTCAAAGGCTTCACCGATCGTAGCGACCGCGTGCTCAATTTGGTCGAGGGTTTCGTGCCCGAGGTCCGCTGGCTCGATGACGGCGAGACGCTGACCTACCTCCACTCGACGATCTCGACGCGGCGACAGCGTGTGCGCGTGCCGGAAACCCCGATGCACCTCGACGCGCTGCTCGCCGATGAGCCGTTGACCGGCGGGCTGGAACCTTGCCTGGGCGACCATCATCTCCGCATCCTCACCATTACCGGCTTTCCCAGCTCGACGTTTCCGGGGCTGCTCGACGAGCTGAACCGACTGGCGTTCGGCTATCGCTGGTCCACCCGCGCGATCATGCTCGACAAGACCGACGCGACGAAGCTGCTTACCCGCATCCGTCGCCAGTGGTTCGCCAAGCGCAAATCCGTCGCCGCCATCTTGAAGGAGGTGATGACCAACGAGGCGAGCACGCTGCTCGACAGCGACGCCTCGAACA
>CAYRQX010000116.1:0-1976 GCA_964426485.1 uncultured Sphingopyxis sp.
TCCTCCCTGTGCCGCAGGCATGGGGAGGTGGCAGCGCGAAGCGCTGACGGAGGGGTCAATGGCGCACCGTCGCAGCCCCTCCACCACCGCTTCGCGGCGGTCCCCCTCCCCATCGCTGCGCGACAGGGCGGGCTTTATGTTCGCTTCCGGTCGTTTCCAGCCCCCCCGCACCAACGAAAAAAGGCGCCGCGTTGCCGCAGCGCCCTTTTCTCGATCCGGTTCCCTTACGGGAGAGGGTCCTACTTGATCCCGTCGCGTTCCATCCGCTTGCGCTCCATCTTGCGGGCGCGGCGGACGGCGGCGGCGTGCTCGCGCGCGCGCTTTTCGCTGGGCTTCTCGTAATGACGGCGCAGCTTCATTTCGCGATACACGCCCTCACGCTGCAGCTTCTTCTTGAGCGCGCGAAGGGCCTGGTCGACATTATTGTCGCGAACGATGATCTGCATACGCCGTGTCGTCTCCGGTTCGTCCAACGATGAACGGCTACCGGCCATCCGGTCCGCCATAAATCGCCGATATAAGGGCAATAAAAGAAGCGCCGCGAACCCGCGACGTTCCGATGGCTGGGCCACTAGAAGGATTCGCGGCAAAATGCAAGCCCTTGCGCGGCAAACTGCGCCTGCCCCGCTATCGAACCGCCCTGCCCGCTCGCGGGATTGTATCCGACCCGTCCCTTATGGCATAGGTAGCAGGACGAAACTAACATCATAATGAGGGACAGGCCATGGCGACCCAGCTCAAGCGTAACAGCAAATATAGCGAAGCCGAATGGACGGCGCGGCAGGAGCTTGCCGCCTGCTACCGCATTTTCGCGATGATGGGCTGGGACGAGATGATCTTCAACCATATCACGGTGAAGGTCCCCGACGAGGAAGGCGCCTTTCTGATCAACCCCTATGGCCTGCATTTCAGCGAGGTTTCGGCGTCGAACCTGATCAAGATCGACATCGACGGCAACAAGGTCGACGAGGACAACCCCTGGCACGTCAACAAGGCGGGCTTTGTCCAGCACAGCCTGTTCCACCGCGTCCTGCCCGACGCGCATGCGATCATCCACACGCACACAACCGCGACGGTCGCGGTCTGCGCGCTCGAAGGCGGCCTGCAACCCGTGAATTTCTACGCGTGCAACTTCGCGGGCCAGCTTGCCTATCATGATTTCGAGGGCGTGACGGTGCGCGAGGAAGAGGGCGAGCGGCTGGTCAGGAATCTCGGCGACAAGCGCATCCTGATGCTGCGCAATCACGGCCCCGTCGTGATGGGCAAGACGCTGACCGAAGCCTTCATCAAATATTGGGCGCTCCAGCGCGCGTGCGAAATCCAGATGGCGACGATGAGCATGGGCAAGCCAATCACCGTCCCGCAGGACGTGATCGCAGTCCACCAGCGCGACCTGTTCATGGCCTCCATCCCCGGACAGGCGGGCAAGGCCGAGTTCGACGCGATGGTGCGCAAGGTCGACAAGATCGACACGAGTTGGCGGGACTGAGGCGTCCAACCGACCGGTCAATAAATAGGGACAGTCCCTATTTAACTGCTGCGGAGTTTCGATTGCGAAAAATGCCCTGCCGATTAAATAGGGACTGTCCCTATTTATTGGTGTTTCACAGTTCATGACGCGATTCTCGGTCAACGACCGCCCGGTCGAATATCGCATGGAACCCGAAACGCCCCTGCTCTGGGCGCTGCGCGACGCGTCGAACCTGACAGGCACCAAATATGGCTGCGGCACCGGCGAGTGCGGTGCCTGCACGGTCGACATCGACGGCGAGGCGATTCGCAGCTGCATGGTCACGATCGCCGAGTGCGAGGGCCGCTTCGTCACCACCATCGAGGGCCTCGCGCGCGACCGCAGCCATCCGGTGCAGCAGGCGTGGGTGGCGCAGCAGGTCCCGCAATGCGGTTTCTGCCAGTCGGGGATGATCATGGCGGCCGCCGCGCAGGCGTCGGGCGAGCGGGTGCAGATCGCGCAGCGC
>CAYRQX010000116.1:1986-6452 GCA_964426485.1 uncultured Sphingopyxis sp.
CACCAGGGTCTGCCGATCCGGCGGGACTGAGGAGTCGGTTCCAGCGGTCCGTGAATAGGGACAGCCCCTGTCTAACTGCTGCGGACAAACAGCAATCCCAGCGATGCCGAGATCGACGCGGCGATGACCAATATCTGCCGCTGCGGCACCTATCCGCGCATCCGTACCGCCATTCAGCTGGCAGGACGTGTGATCCGGGGCGAGGAGCGCATCGCCGCCGCGCCGCCGCCGGGGATCCGTCCCGAAGATGCGGCGCGCGCCGTTCCCGCGCTCCGTTTGCCCCCCGGCAACTGACCGCGCCCGTTCATCTAGCTGAACGACAGGCAACAGCACGGTCAGCCATCGATCATCTTGCAAAGAGTAAGAATCGATTCATCATCCCGGCTGGCATCTCCAGCACAAGGGACATGAGTTGGAGTAAGGCGAGATGAAGAAGATGTTCGGAGGGTTGCTGATCGCTGCAACGATCCTGACCCCCATTGCCCCGGCCGCCGCGCAGGCGTCGGGCGAGCGGGTGCAGATCGCGCAGCGCGGCGACCGGGGGGATCGCGGCCCACGCGGTCCCGAAGTACGCCGTGGCGGCGGGGAAGCGCGAGCGCAGCGCCAGCAAAGCCAGCAACCACGGGCGCCGCGACAGCAGCGCAGCGAAGTTCGCCAGCAGCAGCGTGGCGGTGATCAACAACGCCAGGCGCAACGCCAGCAATGGCAGCAGCAGCGCGGGGGCGATCAGCAACGTGTAGCCCAGCAGCGGCAGGCGCAACAGGTCCAGCGCCAGCGCGGCGGAACCTATGATCGCAACAATGACGGCAGGATCGACCGCCAATGGGATCGTAACCGCAACGGCGAAGTCGACCGGCGTTACGATCGCAACGACAATAATCGTGTCGATCGCCGCTATGACCGCAATCGCAACGGCGACCTCGACCGCCGTTGGGATCGGAACAACAACAACCGCATCGACCAACGCGACGGGCGCTATGATCGCAACCGCGATGGCCAGATAGACCGGCGCTACGACCGCAATAACAACAATCGCGTCGACCGCCGGTATAACGACAATCGCAGACACAGCTGGAACCGCGATTGGCGGAGCGACCGGCGCTACGACTGGCGGAGCTATCGCGAGCGGAACCGCAGCTATTACCGCCTGCCGCGCTATCACAACCCGTATCGCGGTTATGGCTACACGCGGTTCAGCATCGGTTTCAGCCTGAATTCGCTTTTCTATAGCTCGCGCTACTGGATCAACGATCCCGGCTATTATCGCCTGCCGCCCGCCTACGGCGGCACGCGCTGGATCCGCTATTACAACGACGCCCTTTTGGTCGACACCTACTCAGGTGAGGTAATCGACGTGATCCACGATTTCTTCTGGTAATATTCCTTTCGGTTATCAGATGACAAACTGAGGGGTCGGTTCGCCGGCCCCTTTTTTTTTGCGTGACCGGTAGCGACCAGTTGCGGACATTCCTAGCGAGCGCTCGACCAGGTTACGCGGTCGCCCGCAGGGTCATATCGCGCAATGGCGGAATCCCTCTGATTTTCAGGAGTGAGAATGACTTCCTGGGAGGTAGCACGCCCCATTTGCGTGAGAAGCCGTTCGAGCAATTCACCGTCAGCAGCAGAACGAACCTCTTGCGGATCGAGATCCAATTCCACTTCGTCTGCTCCGAAGAAATGGCAATTCAGGCCCATTGTTCCCAGCCGATATGTTGCCAAGAATCCGTGGAATGGCCGGCTCTAGAAAATCTTGTGCAGATCGCTCGGTGGGTCGGTTCGATCACCGTCGACCCAGAATTCAAGCAAATCGGGATCGGCTGTCAGCAATTCCCAGACATTCTCCCACACTAGGAGCGATGCATTAAGAATGTAGATATCCCGTAATCCGCCGTCCGGCTCGAAATCCTGTGCGATACTTGACCATTCCATCGCCGCTGCATGCAACTTTCTAGTATCGGGTGCAATGTCCGCTTCCCACCCCATAACCGACATAAGAAAAGGGCCGGAGTTTCCCCCGGCCCTTCCCTAAATCGTTGGTGCCTGTCAGGCCCCGGTCACGTCGGCCGTATCGACCTTCACGCCCGGGCCCATCGACGACGACAGCGCGATCTTGCGGACATATTTGCCCTTCGCGCCGGCCGGCTTGGCCTTGACGATCGCGTCGACGAAAGCGTCGAAGTTCTGGCGGAGCTTTTCCTCGCCGAACGACAGCTTGCCAAGGCCGGCGTGGATGATGCCGACCTTTTCGACGCGGAATTCGATCTGACCGCCCTTGGCGGCCTTCACGGCTTCGGCGACGTTCGGGGTCACCGTGCCCAGCTTCGGGTTCGGCATCAGGCCCTTCGGACCCAGCGTCTTACCCAGGCGGCCGACGATGCCCATCATGTCCGGCGTCGCGATGACGCGGCCATAGTCGAGGTTGCCCGCGAGCATGTCTTCCATCAGGTCTTCGGCACCGACCTTGTCGGCGCCGGCGGCCAGCGCCTTGTCGGCGTTGTCGCCGCGCGCGAACACGGCAACCTTGACGTCCTTGCCGGTGCCGGCGGGGAGCGTCACGACGCCGCGGACCATCTGGTCGGCGTGGCGCGGATCGACGCCAAGGTTCATCGCGATTTCGAGCGTTTCGTCGAACTTGGCCGAGGCCAGCTCGCGCACGGTCTTCAGCGCCTCGTCGACGGTGTGCAGCTTCAGCGCATCAACCTTGCCCTCAAGGGCCTTCTGCTTCTTGGTCAGCTTTGCCATCGGATCAGCCCTCCGTCACTTCGAGGCCCATCGAGCGCGCGCTGCCCTCGATGATCTTCGTTGCCTGTTCGATGTCGTTCGCATTGAGATCCTTCATCTTGATCTCGGCGATTTCGGCGAGCTTCGAACGGGCGATCTTGCCACCGCTGATCTTGCCGGGCTCCTTCGAGCCAGCCTTCAGGTTCGCAGCCTTCTTGATCAGGTAGGTCGCCGGCGGCGTCTTGGTGACGAAGGTAAAGCTCTTGTCGGCGAACACGGTGATGATGGTCGGGGTAGGCGTACCCTTTTCCATACCGTCGGTCGCGGCATTGAACGCCTTGCAGAATTCCATGATGTTGACGCCGCGCTGGCCGAGTGCCGGCCCGAGCGGCGGCGAGGGGTTTGCGGTCCCTGCCGGAACTTGCAGCTTGATGTAGCCGCTAATCTTCTTAGCCATGATGGCCTCCTGTCTTTCTGTCGCCCCGGACTAGATCCGGGGCTCAAAATTAGCGGTCAAGCAGAAGGGCATCACCCCTTCCTCCCGCGCGGAATCACGCCCTTATCTGACGCGAAGCGGCGCGCATAAGCGCAAACGCCGCAGAAAACAAGCCTTATGCCGACGGATCGTAGCGGATCAGTCCTTCCTGCACCGCCGAGGCGATCAGCGTGCCGTCGCGGCGATAGATGCGCCCGCGGTTGATGCCGCGCCCGCCGCCGCTCCAGTCGCTGTCCATCACATAGACGAACCATTCGTCGACGCGGATGTCATCGTGGAACCACATCGCATGATCGAGGCTGGTCGAGAACAGGCCCGGCGTGTCCCATGTCATCCCGTGCGGCAGCAGCGTCGTCGAAAGCAGCCCCATGTCGGAAGCATAAGCGAGCAGCGCGCGGTGGATCAGCGGATCGTCGCCGACGGGCGAGGCAATGCGGAACCATTCATATTGCTTCGTCGCCCGCTCCGACGGCGGCGGACGGACGGCGCGGACCTCGAACGGGTGCATGCGCGCCATATGCTCGATGCGGCGGTCGCTGATCGTCGGATCGACCGCGATGAAATCGGCGAAGTCCCAGCAATCCTCGGGCGGCAGGATGCCCGTCATCGGGATCTGGTGCGACAGGCCCTGTTCGGGCGCCTGAAACGATGCGGTGAGATTGAAAATCACTTTGCCGTCCTGGCGCACGACGACGCGGCGGTTCGCAAAGCTGCGCCCGTCGAAGTCGCGGTGGACGCGGAAATGCAGCGGCTTCGCTTCGTCGCCGCCGCGCAGGAAATAGGCGTGGAGCGAATGGACGCGCTTGCCGGGTCCAACAGTGCGCGCCGCGGCGACCATCGCCTGCGCGATCACTTGCCCGCCGAAAATGCGCTGGCGACGCGGCTTGGTGAAGGCGGGGTAAGTGAACTCGTCGGGTTCGCCCGCCGCCTCGAGATCGAAGAGGTGAACGATATGCCGGACGAGCCGGTCGCGATCGACGCTGGCGTAGATTTCGCGCGCATGGGCAGCCCGAGCCTGCATCTCTTCGGGAGTGAGGCTCATGCGCTTATTCCATTCGGGCGATTTCGCGCGCGCCGGCAAGGGCGCGCCGCGATATTATTTGGAGCGTTCGACCTGTTCGAAGTCGAGTTCGACGGGGGTGGCGCGACCAAAGATCGACACCGACACCTTGACGCGCGCCTTTTCGAAATCGAGTTCCTCGACCAGCCCGTTGAAGCTGGCGAAGGGACCGTCGAGCACCTTGACCTG
>CAYRQX010000117.1:0-6201 GCA_964426485.1 uncultured Sphingopyxis sp.
AGCGCCCAGGCGGCATGTTCGCGGCTCGACCCGCAACCGAAATTGTCGCCCGCGATCAGGATCGGCGCGCCTTTGAAATCGGCGCTGTCGAACAGATTGTCGGGATCGGCGCGCAGCGATTCGAACGCCCCGCGCCCCATGCCCTCGCGCGTCGTCGTCTTCAGCCAGTGCGCCGGGATGATGACGTCGGTGTCGACATTCTTCAGCCCGAACGGAATCGCGCGGCCTTCGACCTTGTCGAGCGGGGTCATGCCATCAACTCCCGTACATCGGTGAGCTTGCCCGTCACCGCCGCCGCCGCCGCCATTGCCGGGCTGACGAGATGGGTGCGCGCGCCGGGACCCTGCCGGCCGACGAAATTGCGGTTGCTCGTCGAGGCGCAGCGTTCGCCCGCGGGCACCTTGTCGGGGTTCATCGCGAGGCACGCCGAACAGCCGGGTTCGCGCCATTCGAGCCCCGCGTCGGTGAAGATGCGGTCGAGCCCCTCGGCCTCCGCCTGCGCCTTCACCAGCCCCGAACCGGGGACGACGATCGCCCATTTGACATTGTCGGCCTTGTGGCGGCCCTTCAGCACCGCCGCAGCGGCGCGCAGATCCTCGATGCGGCTGTTGGTGCAACTGCCGATGAAGATATTTTCGATTTCGACGTCCCGCATCCGCGTGCCCGGCTCGAGCCCCATATAGGCCAGCGACTTCGCGGCAGCACCCTGCTTCGACGGGTCGGCGAAGCTCGCGGGGTCGGGCACGGTGCCGGTGATCGGCACGACATCTTCGGGGCTGGTGCCCCAGGTCACGCTCGGCGCGATATCGGCGGCGTCGATGACGACGGTTTTGTCGTAAGTTGCGCCCGGATCGGTCGCGAGACTTTTCCAATAGGCGACCGCGGCGTCCCAGTCGGCGCCCTTGGGCGCGTAAGGGCGGCCCTCGAGATAGGCGAAGGTCACTTCGTCGGGCGCGATCAGTCCGGCGCGCGCGCCGCCCTCGATCGCCATGTTGCTGACGGTCAGGCGACCCTCGACGCTCAGCGCGCGGATCGTGCTGCCGGTATATTCGATGACATGGCCGGTGCCGCCCGCCGCGCCGATGACGCCCGTAATGTGAAGGATGATGTCCTTCGCCGACACGCCGGGGCCGACCTCGCCCTCGACGCGCACTTCCATCGTCTTGGCGGGCTGAAGCAGCAAGGTTTGCGTCGCGAGCACATGCTCGACCTCGCTCGTCCCGATACCGAAGGCCAGCGCGCCGATGCCGCCGTGGCAGGCGGTGTGGCTGTCGCCGCAAACGATCGTCGCGCCGGGCAGCGAAAAGCCCTGCTCGGGACCGACGACATGCACGATGCCCTGCTCGGGCGCGACCGCGTCGATGTAGCGGATGCCGAACGCGGGGGCGTTGGTTTCGAGCGCCGCGAGCTGCGCGGCACTTTCGGTGTCGGCGATCGGCAGCCGGTTGCCCGCCGCATCCTTGCGCGCGGTGGTCGGCAGATTGTGATCGGGCACCGCCAGCGTCAGGTCGGGGCGGCGCACCGTGCGGCCAGTCGCACGAAGCCCGGCAAAAGCCTGCGGGCTGGTAACTTCATGGACGAGGTGGCGGTCGATGAAGATCAGGCAGGTACCGTCGGGGCGCTGTTCGACGACATGCGCGTCCCAGATTTTCTCATAAAGCGTGCGGGGCCGAGTCATGCGGTTCACTTACGCTGCTCGGATAACAATGCAAGCGAGTGGCGTTCAAAAACGCAATTTTCGGTCGCGCAACGAATGGCCCAACGTTCGTCACCCCGGACGTGATCCGGGGTCCGTGCTGCGGTCGAGGGAATGGATGCCGGATCAAGTCGGGCATGATGAAGGAGGAGAGGTGGCCTCGCGCAAACAAGAAGCCTATAATGACCCCATGTCGACGCTCGCCATCATTGTCCTGATCCTCGCCACCGTCGTGGGAATGGAGTTTGTCGCTTGGGCAAGCCACAAATATATCATGCACGGTTTCGGCTGGGCCTGGCACCGCGACCATCACGAACCGCATGATCGGCTGCTCGAAAAGAACGACCTATTCGCGATTTTCGGTGCCGCGATGAGCATTTCGATGTTCGTCGTCGGCAGTCCGATGATCATGGGTGCGTCGGCGTGGGAGCCGGGGACGTGGATCGGGCTCGGCATTCTTTTCTACGGCGTCATCTACACGCTCGTGCACGACGGGCTCGTCCATCAGCGCTATTTCCGATGGGTGCCGCGGCGCGGCTATGCCAAGCGGCTGGTGCAGGCGCACAAGCTCCATCACGCCACCATCGGCAAGCAGGGCGGAGTGAGTTTCGGCTTCGTCTTCGCGCGCGACCCCGCCAAGCTGAAGGCCGAATTGAAGGCGCAGCGCGAGGCGGGGATTGCGGTGGTGCGCGAGGCGCTGACCGACTAGGCCGTCCGGTAATCGGCCGTGATCACGCCCGCCGCCGCCAATTCCGCTTCATGGCTTTCTTCGCGCCACGCCTCGCGCAGCGCCTGGCGCTCCCATTCGAGCATCGCGGGATGCGCGAGCATATGGTCGGCCCACGCCTGCCCGGCGCCGACATCGAGACCATAAGTGCGGATGCGAAAGGCGACCGGCGCGAAGAATGCGTCCGCCGCCGAGAAATCGCCGCCCGCGAGCCACGGGCCGCCGAATTTACCCAGCCCCTCCTCGAACAGCTCGCGGATACGCGCGACATTGGCCTTCAGCGCGTCCGACATCGGTTTCGGCGTCACGCGCACGCCGACGTTCATCGTGCAATCGTTGCGAAGGGCGGAAAAGCCGCTGTGCATTTCGGCCGCCGCGCACTGCGCCCACGCCCGCGCGCCGGGGTCGGCCGGCCACACGCCATCGTGCCGGTCGGCAAGGTAGAGCGTAATGCCGAGCGAGTCGTAGACGGTGCGGCCTTCGTGAAGGAGCGCGGGCACCTGTCCGGTCGGCGAGAAACTTCGGAACGCGTCGAAATTTGTCGCCTTGGCAAAGGGCTCGATCCGGTCCTCGAACGCGATGCCCAGCCCCTTCATCAGCACCCATGGGCGCAGCGACCAGCTTGAATAATTGCGGTTCGCGGTAATCAGCACATACATGCGTCGCGCTCCTGGGCGATGATGGGGGAGGTATAGGCGGGATCATGCGCAAACGGTAGCGGGGTGCCATCGCGGAGCGCCGCGAGCACGCTGCCGAAATCGCTCTGCGCGCGCCACCCAAAGCGACGTCCGGCGCGCGACGGGTCATAGACGCGGTCGATTATTTCGGGAAGCACCCAACCCTTCGCGGCATAGAGCTCGGCGGCGTCAGGATAATGGCGGGCGATGACCGCGCGGGCGTCACGCGCCAGTTCCTCGGCGTCCGCCCGCGCAAAGGGCGGCGGCGCAGATAGTATGAAGGTGTCGCAGCCGATCACCGGTGCGGCCTCCAGCGCGGCCACATGCGCCGCTGCGGCATCCTCGACCGTCAGGCGGCGATGGAGCAGTTCATTGGCTTTCAGATTCTCGCCGTTCGGCGTGGTATGCGTGTCGTCATCCTCGGGGAAAAAGCGCCCGGTGCGCAGGATCACGGCTGCGATGCCATGCTCGCGGTGGACCAGCTTCACCGCCTGCTCGGCGGCAAGCTTGGTGATGCCATAGATGTTGCGCGGCTCGATCGGACCAAAATCCTCGTCCATCCACCACGCGCCGGTGGCACCCGCGCCCTCTCGCACATCGGCGCGCACCATCAGCGAGGTTGTCGAGGTGAAGAGAAAACGGTCGTTGCCCGCCGCTACCGCCGCTTCGATCAGGTTCAGAGTGCCGGTTACATTAACGTCGACGAACGCCTGGCGCGGATAGCGCACGATGTCGGGCTTGTGCAGCGCGCCGCCGTGGATGATCGCTTCGATCCCATGCGCGCCCATCGTCCGGTCGATCAGCGCGCGGTCGGCGACGGTGCCGATCACCTGCGTATGATTGCCCGGAACCACATCGAGCCCGATGACGTCATGCCCGTTTTGCGCGAGCATGGGAGCGAGGTAGCGCCCCAACCAACCCGATGATCCGGTCAGCAGCACGCGCATCCTATGTCTCCTCCCGATCATGTCCGCGCGCCTCATACACAGGCGGCGGACGGGGGGAAAGACGGTTAGCCTTTCGGCGCCGCCGGGACCGGATGGAGCTTGGCGGCCGCGCCCCGCACCGGCGGCAGTTCGCTGAGGTCGAGCCAGCCCGCGTCGTCGCGCCTGTGATAGCTGTCGATCACCGTGAACGGGATGCGGAAGGGAAATCCCCAATCGGCGTTCCACAGTGCGACCACGCCCGTCCGCGTGGCGGGTTCGAAAATCATCGTCGCGCGATAGCCCTCGACAGCGCCCGAATGGCCTTCGAGGCGGCTGCCGCCATAGGTGAAGCTGCGCCAGCCGAGGCCATAGCCCGCATCGCCGGTGGCCGCCCGCAAGGCGCCGCCATAGAGTCGGCCGGTGCCGACGCGCGGGTGATGCGCAAGCTGCAATACCGCGACCGGCAGCACATCGGGGCGGCTTCCCATCATTGCCTGCATCCAGGTGGCGAAATCGACAATATCGCTTTCGACCCCTGCGGCGGCGGGAACGCGCCAATAGGCTTCCTTGACCGGGCGGACCTGCGCGCCGCGGTGCGGCTTCGCCCAATCCTTCGCGCTTGTCAGCCGCTCCTTGCCATAGCCGGCGCTGACCATGCCGAGCCGCCGGAAAAATCGGTCCTCGACCGCATTGGCAAAAGGCTCGTTCGCAGCGCGCGCCAATATCTCGCTCGCGGCGTCGAAGGCGATATTCTGATAGCTGTGGCAGGTGCCGGGTTCACATTGCAGCGGGGCGAGGGCCAGGCTCGCGCGCAGCAACTGAGGGCTCTGCCCCTCTTCCAGCTTCTCGTCATAGGCGTTCTTGGTGAGGCCCGTGCGCTGGGCGAGCAGATCGCCGAGCGTGACCCGTTCCTCGGCGCCGCCGGGCAGGCGCAGCGACGTGCGCCAGCGGGAAATCGGACGATCGAGGTCGACCGTACCGTCCTTCGCCATTGCGCCCGCCAAGGCGCCCGTCGCGGTCTTGGACACTGAGGCCCAGCGGAACAGCGTCTGCGGCGTCACCGGCGCGCCGGTCGATTTGTCGGCGACGCCATAGGTGCGGACGAAGCTGAGCTTGCCGTCTTCGACCACCGCCACCGCCAGCCCTGCCATTTCGGGCCGCTGCGAGAGCTCGGTAAGTTGCTTGTCGAGCGCGCCATAGTCGATCCGCCCGCGCCATTCGGCGGGTGTATCGGGCAGGTTTTCCGGTGCCTTGATCGGGATTGGAACGCTGGCAAGCGGGTGCTTCCCGCCCAGCGCGTGAATGCCAAACCAGCCCGCCAGCCCCAGCGCGACGATTGCGCAGAGGGTGGTCAGAAGCGGCTTTCTGGACTTGTTTTTAGATTGCGACCTCATAATTGGCCGTCGTCTTAGCCGCGACATCTTCCGCCGTCACCCCTCAGGGTGCAAGATGGCGCCAGGCTTTGAATGTGCCGGCGGCGTAAACCGCGCCGTAGACAAGGACGATCAGCGACGACCAGATCGCGAAACTGTCGCTATGCTGCGGACGCCACATATGCAGCGGCACGAAAATGAGCCCGCGGAGCAGATAGATGGCCGAGATGACGACCAGCCCTGTTCGCAGCAACGGCATGCGCGGCAGCGCGCCGGCGCCCGAAAAGGCATAAGCGGCCCAGACCAACAGGATCGCACCGATCGCGAGCGTGATCAGCGTCGGCTGCAACTCGCCCCGCGCCGCGGCGCGCGCCATGCCTTCTCCGGCGCCGAAAAAGCGGTACCAATCCGGGCCCCCGAAAATACAGGCGATATGGAGCAGCGCGGCCAAAACGGACAGCGACCCCCCGGCAATCAGCCAGATGGTGCCGGGATTGGCCGCGACATTATGCAATATAATGGGCCGTCGTCTTTTCGGCGACGTGCTCGGCCGTCACCCCGGGCGCCAACTCGATCAGCTTGAACGGGCTGTCATGATCGTCGCGCCGGAACACCGCGAGGTCGGTGATAATCATGTCGACGACATTCTTGCCGGTGAGTGGCAGCGTGCATTCGGGGATGAACTTGGGGCTGCCGTCCTTGGCGTTATGTTCCATCACGACGATGATCTTCTTCACGCCGGCAACGAGGTCCATCGCGCCGCCCATGCCCTTGATCATCTTGCCGGGGATCATCCAGTTGG
>CAYRQX010000118.1:0-5904 GCA_964426485.1 uncultured Sphingopyxis sp.
ATGGCTGCGTAACTTAAACCAAATGGCCTCCGGCAGTCCCGGGGCGGTTCAATATGCCATTGAGCGCGCGTTATGCCTAACGCGTCGTGAACATCCGAAATGGGGTGGGGAGCGGAAAGACGGCTTTCGACCTTAGATCGGTGCAAAGGGGACGTTAAGACTGCTTGCCTATGCCCCTATCGAGCAGCTTCGGAGCCAGGCCGTGTTTGACGTTCATGTAGACATATCACTGTTCACCACGAACGCCGCGTTTGGCATGATTTCAGGCAGCCTGCGCTTACCCCTGATTCCTCAGGTCGGCGATGAATTGTCATTCCGGATTACAAGGTCGGTCGAAGCATCCTGCGACACCCACCCATTCACCGGGCTTTTGCGAGTCACTAATCGGATCATTAGCCCAGATGGGGTCAGTGTCGCTCTGGAAGATTTGACCGCCGCGACACCCGGAGATGCCCAGTCGATAATTGAAATTCTCGAAGAAAATCACGGGCTATGTGGAGATGTTTGGGAAAACTAACGACCGCTATCAGGATCGTCGCCACCTGGGAATGACGACCAAAAATGGTCGTTACCTGCCATTGACCCACAAGCCCCCGCATCGCCAATGTCGCGGGCAGCCGGCTCGGCGCGCGGATCGCAGTCCGTTTTGGTGGGCGCGGGGTGGCCGCTGCTTATGATCATGCCCTTCAGCTGACTGCCAAACTGCTCGCCGACCCCGCCTACCCGCATTGGAACCTTTTTAGGGCTGGCCATCCTCGGACGGCGGCGGCGGTTCCGCCCGCGCCTTCTGCCGCGCAGCCAGTTCCCCCTTGTCGATCACGCCGTCGCCGTTCGCATCGATAAACTTGATAAAGGCGTCGACCTTTTCCGGCGAGGCCATCGTCGGATCGCCCTGCCGCTGGGCGCGCATTTCAGCCATCTTGGTGATTTCGGCCTTGTCGAGCTTGCCGTCGCCATTGGCGTCGATCATCGCGAACATGCGGCCGCCATCCTGCGGCGGCTGCGCGACCGCAATCCCCGGCACGGCCACGCCGATCGAAACGGCGATCATCGTCAATTTCTTCATTCCATGTCCTTTGGTCATTTCGGCAAAACGCCGGGACGCCCCGCCGCGGACATGGCAGCCCTTGTGTCGCAAAACTATGGCAACGGCTTCGGCTCGTCACGGTTTCAGCACGACTTTGCCCACCACCTCGCGCCGCTCAAGCATGGCAAAGCCCTCGCGCCAGTCGGCAAGGTCCAGCGACGCATGGACGTGCGGCCGGATCTTCCCCGCCGCCGCCAGCGCGTCGATCGCCGCGACATTCTCCGCGCCGCGCTCGGGAAAACGCCGTCCATATTCGCCCGCGCGCACCCCGACGACCGAGAAACCTTTGATCAGCGGCATGTTCACCGACACCTCGGGGATGCGCCCCGACGCAAAGCCGATGACGAGCAGGCGCCCGCCGAACGCGATACAGCGCGTCGATTCGTCGAATATATCGCCGCCGACCGGATCGAAAATCACGTCGGCGCCCTTGCCGCCGGTCAGTGCCTTCACCTCCTCGCGAAACCCCGGCGCGGCGGAAATCACGGCATCGGGCGCGTAGAACTGCGTGATCGCATCGCGCTTTTCCGCGCTGCTCGCCGCCGCGATCACCCGCGCTCCCAGCGCCTTCGCCAGATCGACCGCCGCCAGCCCGACGCCGCCCGCCGCGCCATGCACCAGCACCCACTCCCCCGGCTCGACCCGCGCGCAGCGGACCAGCGCGACCCAGGCGGTCAGATAGGCGACCGGATAGGCGGCCGCCTCGTCCCAGCCCAGTGCTTGGGGTTTCGGCCGCAGCGCATGCGTCGGCACCACGACATATTCGGCCATCGCGCCGAAACGGTTGCCGCCTACCACCGCATCGCCGACCATCCAGCCCTCCACCCCCTCGCCTAGTGCATCGACCGCGCCGGAAAATTCCAGCCCGGATACAAAAGGCAGGTCTGGCTTCAACTGATAGCCCCCGCCGGTCATCAACAGGTCGGGGAAATTCACCGCCGCCGCGCGCACCCGCACGCGCACCTCGCCCGGCCCCGGTTCGGGGATTGGCATATCGGCCAGCCCCGCGCCGCGATGATCGGGAAGCAATTGGCGCACCTGCAACGCCCGCATGGCAAAAACCCCTTTCCTACAATATCCCGATATGGTTCGTTTTCAGTGTTCAACAAACCACAGGAGCGAATCATGCCGAGATCTGATCCATCGACGTCCGATGCCGACGCACTGATCGACGCCGTCATCGACCGCGAAGGCCGATATGTAAACCATCCCGCCGACCGCGGCGGCCCGACCTGCTGGGGGATCACCGAAGCGGTCGCGCGGGCACAGGGCTATGCGGGAACGATGCGTGATCTGCCCCGCGCCGAGGCGGCAAGCATCTATCGCCGGCTCTATTGGCTCCGCCCGGGCTTCGACAAGGTTGCGCTGCGCGCGCCGAAAATCGCCGCCGAACTTTTCGATACCGGCGTCAACATGGGCACCGGCACCGCGGCGGGCTTCCTCCAGCGCGCGCTCAATGCCTTGAACCGCGCGGCGCGTGACTATCCCGATATAGCGGTCGACCGCGAAATCGGTCCGCGCACGCTATCGTCGCTCGACGGTTTCCTGAAAGCGCGCGGCAGCGGCGGCGAAACCGTCCTCCTGCGCGCGATGGAGGCGCTGCAGGGCGAACGCTATATCGCGCTCGCCGAACGCCGCCCCAGCCAGGAGGCCTTTCTTTACGGCTGGCTCGCGGGCCGCATCGGCGAGGGCTGATGCCTCACCGTGCACCATTGGGCTGAACTTCCCTGACCTTTGAACCTGCAGGAGCATTGCCATGAGCATCATCGAAGGCCTGATCGGCCCCATTGCCAAGCTGATCGACAAGATCATCCCCGACCCCGAAGCACGCGACCGCGCCAAGCTCGAATTGCTCAAAATGGAGGGCAGCCAGGAAATGGAGGCGATCCGCACCCGGATGACCGCGATCGTCGCCGAGGCGAACAGCGCCGACCCCTGGACCAGTCGCGCGCGGCCGAGCTTTCTCTATGTCATGTACACGCTTCTGCTCTGGGCGATCCCGATGGGCCTGATCGCCGCGGCGCGGCCCGACATGGCCAAGGGCATCGCCGAGGGCATGAACGCCTATCTCGCGGGCATTCCGGAGTCGCTCTACGCGCTCTTCGGGACAGGCTATCTGGGTTACACCGCCGCAAGGGCGTGGGGGAAAGCGAAGGGGGTCGAGAGTTAACCTCTACTCCCGTTCGTGCTGAGCTTGTCGAAGCACCGTTCTTTTCGGTGCCAAAGGAAAGGACGGCCCTTCGACAGGCTCAGGGCAAACGGATTTAGGAGGCTGCGCCCTCCACAACCCCCGCCAAATTCGCCAGCGAACTCTTCAACCCCTCCACATGGTCCTTCGCGGAAATCCCCGGCGGCACATGATGCGCGTCGATTGTCACCAACGTCCCTCCGCTCTGCCGCGACAGATGCCAATGCATCGCCATCGTCCCTGAAAAGCGCGGATCGTCGGAGGCAAACTCGACCTCCCATATGATCAAGCTCCCCTCGTCGAGCGTCGGGATATAAACCTCGACCACATCGCTGTCGTCGTCGCTCTTGGTCTCGACATCGGCGTCGTCGAAGGTGAGCCGCATCAAAAAGCCGCCGCCAGCGCTCAAATCGACATGTTCGAACGTCCCCGTCGCGCCCTCGGGCGGCAACCATCGCGCCAGCTTCGCTTCGCTGGTGAAAGCCGAAAACACATCGACCAGCGGCGCCGCAATCAGCCGCTCGGCATGATCGATGCGCCGCGTCTTCTTGGTCGGTTTCAAGCGAGCGCGGCTTTGACCGCGGCAACGGCATCGTTCGCCGCCGCCCCATCGGGCCCGCCGCCCTGCGCCATGTCGGGCCGTCCGCCGCCGCCCTGCCCGCCGAGCGCCGCGACCGCGGCTTTGACGAGGTCGACCGCGCTCAGGCTGCCGGTCTTGTCATCGGTGACACCCACCGCAACCGAGGCGCGCCCGTCATTGACCGCGACGAGCATCGCGACACCGCTGCCGACCTGCTTCTTGAGCCCATCGACCGTGCCGCGCAGATCCTTGGGATCGAGCCCGTCGACCACCTGCGCGAGGAAGGCGGTATCGCCGACCTGCTCGACAGCCGGCCCAGCAGCCGCACCGCCGCCGCCGCCCATCGCCAAGGCCTTCTTCGCATCGGCCAGCTCGCGCTCGGCCTTCTTCAGCGCCTCAGCCAGCTGCGCAACGCGCGCCGGCACATCGTCGGGCGAGGTCTTGAGCGCTGCGGCGGCCGCCTTCAGCGCCTCGTCGCGGCCATTCAGCCACTGGCGCGCCGCATCGCCCGTCAGCGCCTCGATACGCCGCACACCCGACGACACCGCCGACTCGCTGATGATCTTGAGCAACGCAATATCGCCCAGCGCCCGCACATGCGTCCCGCCGCACAGCTCGACCGAATAATGATTTTCGGTCGCCTTGCCCATGCTCAGCACGCGCACTTCGTCGCCATATTTCTCGCCGAACAACGCCAGCGCGCCCGCAGCGACGGCGTCGTCGGGGGTCATCAGGCGCGTCGTCACCGCCTCATTGCCGCGGATCTGCGCATTCACGTCGGCCTCGACGTCGGCGATCTCTTCAGGCGTCAGCGCTTTGGGATGCGAGAAGTCGAAGCGGAAGCGATCCTCGGCAACGAGGCTGCCCTTCTGCGTTACGTGCCCGCCCAGCCGATTGCGCAATGCGGCGTGCAGCAAGTGCGTCGCGCTGTGGTTGGCGCGGATGCGGTCGCGGCGTTCGGCATCGACGGTCAGCTGGACGGTGTCGCCGACCTTCAGGCTGCCCGCCTCCAGCTTGGCATGATGCGCGTGCAGACGTCCGAGCGGCTTGCCGGTGTCGCTGACCGACGCCTTCGCGCCCTCCAGCGTCGCGATCGTGCCGCTGTCGCCCATCTGGCCGCCACTTTCGCCGTAGAAAGGCGTCTGGTTGGTCAAAACCACCAGTTCGTCGCCGGTCTTCGCCTCATTGACGGGCACGCCGTCCTTGACGAGTGCAATGACCTGTCCCTTACCCGCCGTCGCGCCATAGCCGGTGAATTCGGTGCTACCATTGGCTTCCGCCAGGTCGAACCAGATCTCCTCGGAAGCCTTCTGCCCGCTCCCCTTCCACGCCGCGCGCGCCGCGGCCCTCTGCTGCGCCATCGCCGCGTCGAAACCCGCGCGGTCGACCGCGATGTCCTGCGTGCGCAGCGCGTCCTCGGTCAGGTCATAGGGGAAGCCGAACGTATCGTAGAGCTTGAACGCGACGTCGCCGGGCAGCGTCGCGCCGGCGCTCATGCCCACCGTCGCCTCGTCGAGCAGCCGCAGCCCCTTGTCGAGCGTCTGGCGGAACTTGGTTTCTTCGCGCTCCAGCGTCTCGGCGATCAGCGGCTGGGCGCGGATCAGCTCGGGATAGGCGGCGCCCATCTCGGCGGTCAGCGACGGCAGCAACCGGTACATCAACGGGTCCTTGGCACCAAGCAGGTGCGCGTGGCGCATCGCCCGGCGCATGATCCGGCGCAGCACATAGCCGCGCCCTTCATTCGACGGCAGCACGCCGTCGGCAACGAGGAAGCTCGACGCGCGCAGATGGTCGGCGATCACGCGGTGGCTCGCCTGGGTCGCGCCCTCGGCGGGCACCCCGGTCAGGTCGACCGACGCCGCGATCAGCGCCTTGAACGTATCGGTGTCGTAAT
Organism: uncultured Sphingopyxis sp.; assembly: GCA_964426485.1. Lineage (GTDB taxonomy): Bacteria > Pseudomonadota > Alphaproteobacteria > Sphingomonadales > Sphingomonadaceae > Sphingopyxis. Next base: position 5,750 of record CAYRQX010000118.1, read on the forward strand.
TGTCATGGACGCCCTGCAGCACTGCGGCGACGCGCTCCAGCCCCATGCCGGTGTCGATGCTGGGCCGCGGCAGGTCGACGCGGTCGCCGGGACCGCGCTGGTCATACTGCATGAAGACGAGGTTCCAGATTTCGACGAAGCGGTCGCCATCCTCC
>CAYRQX010000119.1:0-1180 GCA_964426485.1 uncultured Sphingopyxis sp.
CTTCACCGTCCTGCAACCATGGTGGGCGGTCGCCGACGATCCTCTCGTGCGCGAGCTGACCGTCACCCGCCACCTCTCCACCCCCGTCAATTTCATCGTCCATTCGCTGATGGACGTGAACGACCAGCTCGCGCGCGGTCGTCCCTTCTTCGCCGACATAGCCCGCGACGGCATCGCCCTCTATGAAGCGCCGGGACAGGGCCTCGCCGTGCCGCGCCAGCTCGACGCGCAGGAACGCCACGCCGAAGCCCTGCGCCATCGCGACCATTGGTTCCCGCTCGCCGCACACGCGCTCAAGCTCGCCCAGGACAGCATTGCCGACGGCGTGCCGCGCGATGCCGCGTTCATGCTCCACCAGGCCGTCGAGCGGGCTTACAATGCCGTGCTGCTCGTCCTGACGCTCTACGCGCCCAAATCGCACCGGCTCGGCATCCTACGCTCGCTCGCCGAAAATCTCGATCCCCGGCTGATCGAAGCATGGCCGCGCGATACCCGCGCCGCCCGTCGCCATTTCGCGCAGTTGCAGCGCGCCTATGTCGAGGCCCGCTATTCTCACGCCTATGAAATCACTCCCGACGAACTGGCCTGGCTCGTCGAGCGCGTGAGGCATTTCCACACGATCGCCGCCGCGATCTGCGCCGAACATCTCGAAAATGACAATGGGAGGGAATCCTGACGATGGAATGGTTCCGCCAGCTCGGCCGCGCGCTCCGCAACCTCGCCCGTCTAGCGCGCGAGCAACCGATATGGGCGATCACGGCGCTGACCCTCAGCCCGCTCGCGCTCATCCGCCATCTGTTTCGCACCGCGATCCTGTTCCTGATCGTCGGCATCGTCCTGGCCGGCGGGATGCAATTCGTCCTGCGTTCGCTGCTCGGCCTGGCCCGCGATTCCAATCTCTACCAGCTCGGCATGATGCTGACGTTCCTCGTCATCATTCTCGTCACGCTGCGCGCCCTCTTCCAACCGCTGATCCTGCGCTATGCCGGCCCTGACGGTGACGACACCCACGGCTCGGCCCGCTTCGCTACCGATCGCGAGACGCGCACCTTCGCCCAAAATGGTGACGGCCTGCTGATCGGCCGTGATCGCAAGTCGGGCAAGCTGCTGCGCTATGCCGGCCCCTCCCATCTGCTGACGATCGCGCCGACGCGCACCGGCAAGGGCGTGGGGACCATCA
>CAYRQX010000119.1:1190-1831 GCA_964426485.1 uncultured Sphingopyxis sp.
CAATCTGCTCGACTATCCCGGTTCGGTCATCTGCATCGACCCCAAGGGCGAGAACGCCCGCATCACCGCCCGCCACCGCGCGAAGTTCGGCCCGGTCCACGTCCTCGATCCCTTCGGAGTGACGGGCATTGCCTCGGCCGCGTTCAATCCATTGGATCGCATCGACCCTGCCGGCCTCGACCTCGCCGACGATGCCATGACGCTGGCCGACGCGCTGGTCTATGACGCTCCTGGCGAAGCCGGCGAGGCGCATTGGAATGAGGAAGCCAAGGCGCTGATCGCCGGCCTGATCCTCCATATCGTCGCTAGCGAGCCCCCCGCAACCCGCACCCTCGCCACGCTGCGCGAACGCCTCACCCTCGCCCCTGCCGCTTTCGCATCCCTGCTCGAAACCATGCAGAGACAAGGCGGCCTGGTCGCGCGCGCCGCCAACCGCCATCTTGGCAAGTCCGATCGCGAAGCCGCCGGCGTGCTGTCGGCCGCGCAGCGCCATACCCATTTTCTCGATAGCCCGCGCATGACGGCGGTGCTGGGGCATTCGGATTTTACGTTCACCGATGTGAAGGCGCGCGCCACCACCGTTTATTTGGTGCTGCCGCCCGATCGGCTCGCCACCTATGCCCGCTGGCTGCGCCTGATGC
>CAYRQX010000119.1:1995-5846 GCA_964426485.1 uncultured Sphingopyxis sp.
GTTCGAGACCATGAGCCGCGCGATCGACAGCGACGAAACCGGCATATCGTTCGGATCGCAGCATGTCGGCCGCCCCCTGCTCACGCCCGATGAGGTCCGCACGCTACGCGAGGATTTGCAATTGCTGTTCCTCGCGGGGCAACGGCCGATCGTCGCCGCCAAGCTCAAATATTTCGCCGATCGTGAGTTCGCGGGGAAGTTCGACAAGGTGTAGAGCGTTTAAACGCTCTCAAACACAAGGTATTTCGACCATGCCAAATGAACGATTTGAGGAATTTGCCGATCGTTTCATGAAGAGCATCGGCGAGCCAGACTGTGACCTACAAGCATTGGTCGATGAGCTGATAGAACTGCACGCTGTCGAGCGCGACGAATTTAACCGCGTCCGCCTGATAAGTATGCACATCGCGTTGACCAACATCGCCGCCGAAGGGTTGGCCAAGGCACAAGTTCCAGGCTCTCAGATCATCGGCTTTCTGGCCGATAACCTTTCGACTTACCATCTCATGCTCCGCCAGGAGAGTTTGGTTGACGGGCAGATCGACAAGGCCGTGCTTTTGCGCGTGACCGAACGCGAAATCACCGCTGGCCGCATGAAGGGCAACGATCCGCTCCGAGCATTTGCCGAAGGCGGCGAATATGTTCGCGACAATCCGATGGAGGGCCTTTTTCACGCTGATCCATCGGCCGACGATAAACCAGTCCTGAATTAAAGCGATAGCGCCGACGCGCCACAAGGGCGCGAATGTATAGGCGTATACAAATATACAGGGTCGCCGCCTGTTCGGCCTTGGCGTTGTTTAGCGGACTTTCCGCGCCCTCCCCTGCCGGCTCTTAGCGTAGGATTCCGCCCTCTCCTGCAACGATGTTCGGGCCAGGTCCGCGAAATCGTTGTCTGGCGCACAAACCTTGAAGCTCGCCGGGCCGATCGTGCGAGGATCTAGCACCCAAAAAATCGGCCGCCTGGGAAGCCCGCAGAGCGGCATGGGGCGCTCGACCTCTCCAACCTGCCGAACGTCCAGAATGACGCCCAGCGGCCCGGAAATCGCCCCTGCCGCGACGTTTCCGCCTTCCCTGCCCTCTCGGCTCGATCGCTGCCCTATCCGCTTGGCTTTTCTGGAAAGCCAATTGCGACGGTGCCGCTGGCGCTGTGGTTGCCATAGAGGCGCAGCGTTTAAACGATCCCCCAATCCAACAAAAAACGTGCCGGCGAAGCCGGCTCATCATGGGGGATGCCGGGTGGGAGGATCGCTTTAGCGATCCGGGGCGGCCGAAGGCCGCGAGCCGGCGGGGGCGAAGCCCCCAAGAGGCGGCGCTTTTCTTCCTTCTGCCTGTGCCTGAAGCGCGGCGCCAGTGACTTGCGCTGCCTCTGTCCCGATTTTCGGGACAAGCTGTCCGATCTGGCGGGACGCTGGTGGGTGAAACCACGACGCGGCAAAAGTTATCCACAGGTCGGTCTAGTGTTAATATATGGGTTAAAGAGTCGTGTTACGGGATTTTGGCGGTTCCGTAAGTTACTGAAAATAGGTATAGAATCGGGCGTTTTTGGGCCTTTGGCGTCAACGGAACCCCGAATCTGGTGACTCCAGAACCCCGAATCTGCGTCAACGAAACCCCGAATCGTGGGCAGGCGTCAATGAAACCCCGAACTTTTCCGTTGCGTCAATGAAACCCCGAATCTACGGTGCCCGTCAATGAAACCCCGAATCGAGCCTGACCGTCAACGAAACCCCGAACTTCCGCTTGCCGTCAACGAAACCCCGAACGGCGCGGAGGGTCGCCCTCCCCTGTTGCCGGTTCGCTATCCCGATCCCGATCTGTTCATTTGCGATGTTCTCGACGCCATCCCCAAGGATGACATGGCCTCGATGGAGCATCCGATTTTCTCGCTCGCGACCAAGCCCGATCGGCGCGTGTTCCGCTACGAGCATAACGGCAACAAGCTCGAAATCGTCCCCAGCGTCAAAGGGCTGGCGACGATCCACGACAAGGACATATTGATCTACTGCATCTCCCAGCTCATCGGGAAGATGAACCAGGGCGAGCGGCCGAGCCGCACTTTGCACCTGACCGCCCGCGATCTGCTGGTGTGGACCAACCGGCAAACCGATGGTGACGGCTATGACCGGCTGCGGAGCGCGTTCGAGCGGCTGTCGGGGACGCGGATCACCACGAACATCAAGGCCGATGGCGAGGAAATCACCGAAGGTTTCGGCCTCATCAACGAATGGCGGATCGTGCGGCAAACCCGCTCCGGCCAAATGTCGGAAATCAAGGTCACGCTCTCTGACTGGCTGTTCAAGATGGTCGAGGGGCGCAGCGTCCTGACGCTGCACCGCGACTATTTCCGCCTCCGCAAGCCGCTCGAACGGCGCATCTACGAGCTGGCGCGCAAGCATTGCGGCGCGCAGGAAAAATGGTCGATCTCGGTCGAGACGCTACAGAAAAAGACTGGCGCGAGTAGCCATTTGCGCGTGTTCCGCTCGATGCTGCGCGATCTCGTCGCGCACGATCATCTGCCCGACTATGCCGTGGAGATGAACGGCGATACGGTCACGTTCCGCAATCGCGAGGCGCTGGATACGGTCGAGGCGATCGAGGCGGAACCCGAGCGGCCCTATATCGACCCCGAAGGCTTCCACGACGCCAAGAGCGTTGCGCCTGGCTATGACGTGTATGCGCTCTATGACCAATGGGTGTCATGGTGGATCGACAGCGGGCGGCCGGAACTGAAAAGCCCCCGCGCCGCCTTCATCGGCTTCTGCCGCAACAAGCACAAGACAGCCCCCTTGCGCTAGTATAGGCGTATAGCTGTATACGCCTATACTAGCCGGCGATCCGCCCCCTGCCCTTCTTCACAAACAGGTCGTCCAGCGCCTCGCCTAGCAGGCTTTGAACGGTCGTCCCTTCCTCGGCCGCGATGATACGAAGCTGTGTGCTGACCTCCGGGGGGAAATGCCCGCCAATCAACTTGGTCCCCTGTCGGCCGCTCGGCGGGGCCTTGCGGGACACGTCTACCGGCTCGATCGCCGGCGCTGGTGCCGGGGCCGCGTCTCCGTCCGCCTTGGCGCGGTTCAGCACCGCTTGCAGACTGTTTCCGCCCTTCGCCATCACGCCGCCTCCGCTTCATTGTATAGGCGTATAGTTGTATACTCGTATAGCCGGTGGATTTCGTCGGCCGCTGGTCCGTGCGGCTCGAACTCCTGCACGGCCCGGCCTGCGGCTTGGGCGCGGAAAAAGGCTTTGCGGTTGCCGATCGTCACCGGGCAAACCGTCGCGCCTAGCTCCGCCACGGCCTGAATCGCATCGCCAGTTTCCTGACCTTGCGGGGGCACGAAGGTAAGGACCACGGCAAAGGCGCGGTCGAGCTGGCGCACCACGTCGAGGGTGTGCGTCATGCTCATCGTGTCGAACACGGCCGTCTTAGTCGGGATCAGGATGAAATCAGCGTGACGCGCTGCCTCATAGGCCACGTCGCGCGCGACCGCCGCCCCGTCGATCACGACAAGATCGGTGCCGGCGTCCTCGCAGGCTTTGAGCATAGCGGGCAGGCGCACCGGCTGAATCGACGCCACGGCGGGCGTGTCGAGCTGGCGCACGTCCTTCCAGAACGAGGCCGTCGCCTGCGGGTCCAGGTCGATGATCGCGGCGACCTTGCCCGCCTGCTCGGCCGCGACTGCCAGACAGGTGGCGAGCGTCGTTTTCCCGACGCCGCCTTTCTGCGAGAGAATGGCGAGAACCTTCATGCTACACTCCTACACGTATAGTCCTATACTTGTATACCCCATAGACCGAGAGGTAAAGCCCTCTCGTCGCCCAAATGCGGATAGGGCGTCGCTGAAGCTGAACTG
>CAYRQX010000120.1:0-5838 GCA_964426485.1 uncultured Sphingopyxis sp.
TGGCTCAGCGTGAAATTGGGTTCGCCGTCGCACAGGTTCGACCAGACGAACACCATCGCCGTGCAGGGCGCGGCGGCGAGCAGGATCAGGCCGGCGATATAGGATGAGGCTTCGCCCGCCGGGAGCAATGGCGCGAACAGCCAGCCCAGGAAAAGTGTGCCGAGCAGCGCCATCGAGAAGGGCTTGACCGCCCAGTTGATGAACAGGGTGACGCCGACGCCCTTCCAGTGCTGGCGGACACTCCCGAGCGCGCCGAAGTCGATCTTGAGAAGCATCGGCACGATCATCAGCCAGATCAGCACCGCGACCACGAAATTGACGCGCGCCACCTCGGCAGCGGCGATAGCGCCGAACAGCCCGGGTAGCGCGTGACCGAGCGCGATGCCGGCGACGATACAGAGCGCCACCCACAGCGTCAGATAGCGCTCGAAGAAGGAGATGCCGGGACGCGCCGCTGTGGCGTCGGCGGGAATGGTCGCCATCCTTCAGCTCACCCTTGCGCCGGTAGCATCGACGACCTGCTGCCCGTCCTCTTTGACGAAGGCGCCCTGTTGCGGCGCGGGCAGCAGGTCCAGCACGACTTCCGAAGGGCGGCTGAGCTTCACGCCCAGCGGCGAGACGACCAGCGGCCGGTTGATGAGGATCGGATGCAACATCATCGCGTCGATCAGGGTTGCGTCAGACAGTGAGGTGTCGCCCAGACCCAGTTCGGCATAAGGTGTGCCCTTCTCACGCAGCAGGTCGCGCGGCGTGATACCCGCGCGCTCGGTAAGCTGGACGAGCAATGCGCGCGAAGGCGGCGTTTTCAGGTATTCGATGACATGCGGCTCTATGCCCGCATTGCGGATCAAGGCCAGCGCGTTGCGGGAGGTGCCGCACTCCGGGTTGTGATAGATGATGATGTCGGTCATGCGGCATCACCGCGCCGGGCGGTAGAGCCTTCGGCATGGCCGATCTCGCGCAGCTTCGCGCCGAGCGCCTTGGCTTCCAGGGCTGCGATGGGCAGCGCGAGGAATAGCTTGATCCGATTTTCCAGATAGCGCAGCGCCGTCACAAAGGCGCGCTCGCGCTCGATCTCCGTTCCCTCGGCACGGCTTGGATCTTCGATACCCCAATGGGCCGTCATTGGATGGCCGGGCCACACCGGGCAGGTCTCACCCGCCGCGTCGTCGCAGACGGTGAACACGAAATCCATGTGCGGCGCATCCGGTTGAGAGAACTCCTCCCAGCTTTTGGAGCGCAGCCCTTCGGTCGGATAGTCGATGCGCTCCAGCAGCCGGAGCGCGATCGGGTTGACCGCACCCTTGGGGAGGCTGCCAGCCGAGAAGCCGCGGAAGCGGCCTTCGCCCAGCTTGTTGAGCGCGCTTTCCGCGAGGATCGAGCGCGCCGAATTTCCGGTGCATAGGAACAGGACATTGAACATGCGGTCGGCGGACATAGCGGTCTCCTTCAACAGCAGGGAGTGAGTTCAGCAACGAGCGGCACGCATAGCTCCGGCTTTCCGGCGCAGCAGTCCTTGACCAGAAACAAGGTGAGCGCGCGCAGCGTATCGAGGTCGGCGCGGTAGATGATCGACCGGCTTTGCCGTTCGGATTTCACCAATCCCGCGCGCGACAGGATGCCCAGATGCGCCGACATGGTGTTCTGCGGCACGTCGAGCTGGCGCGCGATCTCGCCGGCCGGCAGGCCGTCCGGCTCGTATCGCACAAGCAGTCGGAACGTATCGAGGCGAGTCGTCTGCGCGAGTGCGCCAAGGGCAAGGATGGTCGAATCGGTTTCCATATATCCAGAATAGCGGATATTTTCCTGGAACCATCCTCCTTTTTCATCATCTGCTACCCGCCTTGATGCGGGTCGCGGTCTTGGTGACGCCGCCTTGCTCGCGGCTCGCTCCATCAAGTCGGCATAGGACCGGCCGTTCCCACCTTACAGGGCGCCGAACCGTGGGAGGGCTGCGATCCAGTTTTGATGGCCGCGAGCATATCCCGTGTGCCCCTCGCCACGACCGCACGGCCTCTCGATTGGCTTGATCTAACCGGGGCCGGCTATGCCTTGCTCGGCCTGGCGCAACGCCGTCGCGCGGCTTTTTTCCGCCGCCTTCGGCTTTGCATCGCGAAGCAAAAAAGCCGCGCTTCGCCATCCTCCGCTGCGCTTCGGCCGCAAGCGGTGCGCGTCCGGTCATCCCCGCTTCACCGATCGCCATCGAGGCCGCGGCGGTCGTGGCCCGAGAGCGAAAGGAACTTTGACATGGCGACCATCGGCACCTTCACCCAAGCGGCCAACGGCTCCTTCACCGGAACCATCAAGACGCTCACCCTCAACGCCAAGGCCAGCCTCCGGCCGATCGACAAGGAGAGCGAGAAAGCCCCCGACTACCGTCTCGCGGTTGGCTCCGTCGAGTGCGGCGCAGGATGGAAGAAGACCAGCCGCGAGAACCGCGACTACATCTCGGTCAAGCTGGACGATCCCACTTTCCCGTCCCCGATCTACGCCACTCTGTCCGAGACCGAAACCGCCGGCGAATACGCGCTGATCTGGTCCCGCTGACCCCGACACGGCGCCCCGCTCCATTGGAGCGGGGCGCCTTCGTGTGGTTGTTAGCTGGTTATCAAAAGCGGACGGGCCAGTCGGCCCGGCATGTTGTCGGAGCTGCTTGGGGCGCTGCCCCTAGCGCCCTTCGGAGCAGCTTCCGCCCAGCTTCCTCCACGCTGCGCGTTCCGTGCAGCCGGTTCCCCGCGAAGCCGCCCACTCCGGTTGCACCCCCGGTCTCGCCGACGGGCAGGGTTTCAGCGCGGCGCTCCGCTGCGCGGAAACCCAAGCCCAAGGAGGCCAAATGCACTACCAGCTTGCCACCCGGTTCGGCCGCAGCGCCCATCAGATCAGCGGCCGGGAGCCGCTCGACAACGAGGCGCTGTATCGGCACGTCCCTTCCATCTTCGCCCGCGAGGCGCACGACAGCCGTTCAGATCGCTATGTCTATGTCCCGACCATCGACATCGTGGAGGGGCTGCGCCGGGAAGGATGGTCGCCGTTCTTCGCGGTCCAGTCCGTTCCGCGCGACGGCAGCCGCCACGGCCACGCCAAGCATATGCTGCGCCTGCGCCGGGACGACGGCATCGGCAAGCCCGAGGCCGCCGAAGTCATCATCGTGAACAGCCATGACGGGACCAGCGCCTATCAGATGTTTGCTGGGATGCTGCGCTTCGTCTGCACCAACAGCATGATCGCGGGTGAGCGGTTTGAGGAGGTCCGCGTGCCGCACAAAGGCAATATCGAGCATGACATCATCGACGGCGTGTTCACCGTTGCCGAGGACTTCCCCCGGCTGATCGACGCCAGCGAGTCGATGAAGGCGATCCAGCTTTCGCCGGATGAGCAGTGCTTGCTTGGCGAGGTCAGCCTTGTTGCCCGCTATGGCGAGGACGAAAGCCCGGTTCGCCCCGAACAGATCATCGAGCCGCGCCGCCGCGAGGATGTGGACCGCAGCCTGTGGACCACCTTCAACGTCATTCAGGAGAATGTGGTTCGTGGCGGGTTGCAGGGCCGCAAGCGCAACGCCGAGGGCCGTATCCGTCGCGCGCAGACCCGCGCCATCAACGGCATCGATCAGAATGTGACGCTCAACCGTGCGCTCTGGACGCTAGCCGAGGGGATGCAGCGCCTCAAAGCGGCGTGACGCTAACTACCGCAGGGCCGGAGACTCCGGCCCTGCGGCTACGCCATTTTGCGCCGATCCGCTGCGCTGGATCGGCGGCGGCCGCTCGTCCCGAGGTCCGCGCGGCCGCAATCGCGCTCGCCGGGCTGACGCCCGGCTCGCGCTCAAATTCTGCGAAGCTAGTCGGTCTGGGGCGGATCGAGTTCCGCGACAAGATCCGCGGGCGTGACGCCAAGCGCGGAAGCCAGATGAAACAGGGTGACGACCGTGGGATTGCGCCGGCCGCGCTCCAGATCGCTGACATATTGTTGGGTAAAGCCGGACATCTCGGCAAAGCGCTCCTGGGTAAAGCCCTTATCCTTTCTCAGCTTGGCAAAGTTCAATCCCACGAGACGACGCATATCCATGCGCGGCAAGCTGGACGATACATCTCATCGGGTTTATCTCATATCAGTTGTATCGGCTGGAGCGCGCCGTCCGTCGGTGCGGAAGGCGCGTCCAGCGATGCAGGACTTGCGCGTATCCGGTTCAGCAATCTGAGCTTAAACGGTTAACGGGCAACATGACGAGGGCGCCATGAGCACCAGCCAATTCGAGGATCGCGCGCCCGAGGTATCGCAGCTCACGGCGTATGACGAAAGCCACCTTGTCGCCTATTTGCGGCTGCTCGATGCGGATAGTGACGGGGCCGACTGGCGCGAGACAACCGCTGCCATCCTCGGTGTGGACGCAGCCGTCGAGCCGCAGCGGGCAAAAGAGATGCACGACAGTCACCTTGCCCGCGCACGATGGATGACGGAGGTTGGCTATGCCTATCTGCTCGGCAGTGAGCGCCCGCTAAAGCGTTAAGTTTCAATCCGATTTGGCGCCATTCTGTTGCTGTTGCCGCAGCATACCCGGCATGGTTGAGCGCAACCTTGGCGCTATTATGCGTCAGGAAGTCCGGTGATGTTCATCCTGTACTATCCGCGCGCCGCGCGGTTGGGAGGATGCAATGCCGACGCCACCGGGGCGTCGCCAGCGACGCGCCGGCCGAATGTCCGACGCGCTCGGGCGCGCCGATCTTGCCGCCGAGTTTCTTCAACGAAACCGTACCTATCGCGCCGAGCATGAGCAGATGCAGCAGCGCATCGCCGACGGCGCCGTCGCAAAGAACGCCGCCGAGACGGCGTTCGCGCGGCGCTGGGGGTTATCCTTTCGCCACGGCGCCGGATGATCTTTCGGAGCCCGTCGTCTGGCGCCCGGAGCTGACCGCCGTCACGGTGATCCTCGACGCCGCGCCGGAGGGTTTCGAGACCGCCGCCCCGGTCGATCCGCGCGCGATCGGCGCGCTGCTCGCCGACCTGGCCGGGATCGAAGGCCGCCATGTCATCGTCGCCGATGCGGCCGGCGAACATCGCCTGTGGCTGCGCGACCACAAGCCGGGCCAGCCGCTCGCCGCCGTCATCCCGCTCGACAAGGATTTCCTCACCCGCATCGCCAGCCTGCTGCGCTTTCACCGCCGTCTGCTCGGCCGCGCCGCCGGCCCGCTGCCGCGCGGATGGCCGCTCACGGCTTACCGGCTCGCGCGGCTCGACTTGATGCTCCGCGCGCTCGACCTGCGCGACGGCGGCGCGACCTACCGCGAGATCGCGATCGCGCTAGGACGCGACGAGGCAGCGCGGCTGTCCGCGAGCGACTGGAAGATGTCTTCCGCGCGTTCGTTCGTAGTCCGTCTGGTTCGCGACGGCATCGCCATGATGAAGGGCGACTACCGCAAGCTGCTCCGCATTCGCTGACCCGCTCACGCCGCCGCACGCATTTGGGGGTGGTCGCATCCGTGCGGCCGCACATCTTCATACCCCACCCGGCCGCCTCCGCTCTGACAATTACGTCTCCTGCCGCCACCGCCCGCAGGAGCCGTCACTTGTCCGATACGCCCACCAACTTGCCGCCCCGTTTCCTGCGCACGCCGGAAGCCGCGCGATTTCTCGGCCTCTCCGGCCGCACCCTTGAGAAGCACCGCTATTTCGGCACCGGTCCTGCTTACCGCCGGATCGGCGGCCGCGTCGTCTATTCGGTCGATGACCTGCGCGCCTGGGCCGACATCGGCATCAAGCATTCGACCTCCGATCCGGGGCAGGATGATCTCATGCCGCGCGCGGATTCGGCCATCGCCCGGAGCCGGCGATGACCGTCCCACC
>CAYRQX010000121.1:0-5815 GCA_964426485.1 uncultured Sphingopyxis sp.
CCCCAACCTTGGCAAGGTTGTGCTCTACCCCTGAGCTACGCCCGCTCTGGCGGCTGGAAACCGGTCGGTTCCAGCGGGTGAGGCGGGCGATTAGCACCGGCTTTTTGACTCGGCAACCCCTGATTGTGCATTTTCTCCGAAGGGTTGGCATATCGCCGGAAATTCCCACATAAGCGGGGAAAGAGTCTTTATCTCCGTCACCGAACCGACGGGAAATCAAAACAGGAGCATGTTGCGTGGCCACGCTCGGTCTGAATCCCACTGAAAAGGAAGCCGTCGAAACCTTCCGCCGCGATGTCGTCGAACCGTCGATGACCAGCCTCGTCATCCTCGATTTCTGGGCCGAATGGTGCGGACCGTGCAAACAGCTGGGTCCGGTGCTCGAAAAGGTCGCTGCGGATTATGCCGACAAGGGTGTCGTGCTGGTCAAGGTCGACGTCGATGCGAATCGCTTTATCGCCGGCCAGTTCCAGGTCCAGTCCATCCCGACCGTCTATGCGATTTTTCAGGGGCAGCCGGTCGCCAACCTGACCAACGCGCGCACTGAAAGCCAATTGAAGGCGATTCTCGATCAGCTGCTCGCGCAGCTTCCGATCGAGAGCGAGGCGACCGCCCGCGCGGTGGAGATCGCGCCGCTGATCGAAATGGGCGATTCCGTCCTCGCCGAGGGCGACGGGCCGCGCGCTGCGAGCATCTTTGCGCAGATCCTCGAGATGGCGCCCGATAACGCGGCGGCGCATGGCGGCTTGATTCGTGCGCTTGTGATCGCGGGCGATATCGAAGGCGCACAGGCCGCACTCGATTTGGTGCCGGCCGAGATTGTCGACGACCCTGCGGTTGCGCAGGCAAAAAGTGCCCTCGTCCTCGCCGCCGACGCGCCCGATGCCGGCGAGCTTGCCGCGTTCGAAGCCGCGGTCGCCGCAAACCCCGACGATCATCAGGCACGCTTCGACCTGGCGAGCGCGCAGATCGGGGCGGGCCAGCGCGATGCTGCCGCCGACAATCTCCTCCACATCGTCGCCGCCGACCGCGAATGGAATGACGACGCCGCGCGCGCCAAACTGTTGTCGCTGTTCGAAGCCGTCGGGCTTGAGGATGCATGGGTCGCGGCGCAGCGCCGCCGCCTGTCGCTGATCCTGTTCGGTTGATGAACGCCGACGCGCCTCTGACCATCCAGCGGATCGCGATCTTTCCGCTCACCGGCGCGGTGTTGTTTCCGGGGCTGCACCTGCCGCTGCATATCTTCGAGCCGCGCTATTCGGCGATGGTCCAGGAGGTGCTCGCGCGCGATCGGCAAATCGGGATGATCCAGCCGCGCGTGCTGCCCGGCGAAGAGGATCGCGAGCCGCCTGCGCTCTATGACGTCGGCTGCGTTGGGCGCATCGTTGACGTCGAAGCGCTCGACGAGGGCCGCTTCAACCTCGTGCTCGAAGGCGTCGCGCGCTTTCGCGTCCGCCGCGAGCTCGACGTCACGACGCCGTTTCGCCAGGTCGAGGCCGAGATCGAGCTGGAAGCCGAGGATGATGCGGTCCTCGCCAGCATCGAGCGCGCCAGCCTCGAGCGCGAGGCGAAACGCTTTGCGGCCCGGCAGGGCTATGTCGTCGATTGGGATTCGGTCGGCCAGCTCGACGATGCGACGCTGGTCAACGGCATTGCGCAGGTCGCCCCGTTCGATGCCGCCGCGAAACAGGCGTTGCTCGAGGCGAGCCCGATCGACGCGCGCGCCGAGCTGGTCGTCCAGCTCATGCAGTTCTTCGGTCGTTTCGACGGCGACGACGGGCGCGTCACGCTGCAATAGGAATCGTCAATTCAACTTTCATACGGCGGCATGGCGAACCATGTCGGCGAGCGCGCGGCGTACGATATGGCGGTCGCTCTCGCGCAGACGCTCGACGGCGTCGGTAACCTTCAGCTGATCGCGGACAAGCGCCTGCTCGGCCGCGACGCGCGCTTCGATCCGCTCGCTGTTGGCGCGAAAACCGCGCGACAGCCCGGTCCGCCGCCGCTCCGCCCAATCGCTCACCAGCCGGTCGGCCACGAGGATGGCGAGGCTGTCCGCTGCCCCCTGCTCCGTCGCCGGCTCCGCAGCGGGATCGACGAGCCAGTCGCCGCCGCCATCGGCTTCCAGCGCGTCGAGCGACAGCATCGCGGCGACGTCGCGCCGCCCCGCGCAGCGCTGGTCGCCATGGAGCCGGTGACGCAGCGCCTGTAGTTCGGCGCGGAATTGCCAGTTCACATAGGTGCTGAACCGCGCTCGCGCCGGATCATAGCGTTCGGCGGCGCGATACAGGGCAATTGCGCACGCTTGCGCCGCGTCTTCGGCGACATCGGCCAAGCCATAGGTGCGGGTGAAATAGCGGATGCGCGGCGCGACCTGCGCGGCGAGGCTCGCAAATGCCCGATCGGCGAGAGCGCGCGTTCGCGCGCCCGGCGCGGCTTCGAGCGCAGTCCGTGCCTGGATATAATCGGTCACCGCCACTTCGAGTGCATCGCTTTTTGCCGACATGGCCCTGTCCCCCATCTTGTCGCGGCATAATTGCCGCGCGGTCAGGGATAGGTTGTCGTGCTTAGCGCCGCGCTGCCCGCGCCCTAGGTAGTAATACCTAGATTTCGGCTCCCGCGAGCAACCGCGGCAGGTCACCCGCCTCGCCGCGCGCCTCGTCCATGAAGAAGCGCTTGAGCATCGGCATCCGCTGCACCGCGCCCAGCCCGGTGCGCCGGACCGCGGCGGCGGTGCGGCCTGGAATGCCGAACAACCGCGTCAGTCCGTCGGTGGCGAGACTGACCATCATATTGTCGAGCCCGCGCCAGCGCTGGTAGCGCGCAAGCAGCGCCGCATCACCAAGGTCGAGCCCAAGGCGGGCGCCCTCGACGAGCACTTCGGTCAGCGCGGCGACATCGCGCAGGCCAAGGTTCAACCCCTGCCCCGCGATCGGATGGATGCCGTGCGCGGCATCGCCGACGAGCGCGATGCGTGTCGCCACGATCGAGGCGCTGTGATGAAAGCCGAGCGGATAGGTCATGCGCGGCGCGACAAGCTCCATCGCGCCGAGCACGCCGCCGGCGCGCTTTTGCAGTTCGGCAACGAAGCCCCGCTCGCCGAGCTTGGCGAAGCCCGGCCCGTCCTTTTCGGACACGGTCCAGACAAAGGCCGAACGGTGCCGTCCCTGTTCGTCATCGACGAGCGGCAGCAAAGCGAAGGGCCCCGAAGGGTAGAAGATCTCATGCGCAACATGGCGATGCGGCTTTTCATGCGCAACCGCGCCGATCATCGCGTGATGATGATAGGACCAGTTGGCGATGCTGAACCCCGCGGCATCGCGCGTGGGCGAACGGCGTCCTTCGGCAACGACCAGCAGCGGCGCCGCAAGCCTTGTCCCGTCGGCGAGCGTCAGCGTAACCCCGTGCGCGTCGATCTCGCGCGACACGACGTCCGTCGGCATCAGCAGCCGCACCAGCGGCGCATCGGCCAGCGCGGCGGCGAGCGCGAGGCGAAGCTGGCGGTTTTCGATCATCGTGCCAAGCGGCGGATCGCCGTCAGCGGTGACGAAATCGAGGTCTCCGCCGCGGCCGCTGTCGGGCGCGCCGTCGCCCACCTGAATGGCGCGGATCGGGCAGCCGTGACCGGCAAGGCGACTCGCAATTCCCAGCACTTCGAACATCTGCCACGTCGCGCTCGCGATCGCCGAAGCGCGGCCGTCGAAGCCGGGCGCGATCCTCGGCACCGGGTCGGCGGGATCGACGATCTGGACCGACAGGCCGTGATGGGCAAGAGCGAGGGCGAGCGCCTGGCCGACAAGGCCGCCACCCGAAATCAGGACATCGCTGCGCAGCGTTTCACTCATGGCTTCGCTCTAGCGCGCGGCAGGACGGTTGGAAAGGCTCTGGCCAGGGACGGGGCCGCGCTTGACGACGAGTCCGCCCCATGCGCATATCGCCGTGGTTAACTGACAGGGACCGGACAAGAGCATGGCTAGCCGCAAGGCCGCACCCGTAAAGGCCGATTGGCGCACGGTTTTCCGCCAAAGCATCGCGCGATCGCTGGTGATCGCCGCGGCGGTGGCGCTTGGGCTTTTCACGTTGTTCCTGGCTCTCGCGCTCGTCACCTACGACAGCACCGACGCCGCGCTGAACACCGCCGCGCATGGCACGGCGGCCAACTGGATGGGAAGCGCCGGCGCCTGGTTCGCCGACCTTGGCCTGTCGATCGGCGGCGTCGGCGTTGCGCTGCTGTTGCCGCTGCTCGGGATTATGGCGTGGCGGCTGTGGGCGGGCGAGGCGCAGCCCTGGTGGCCGCGCCAGCTGGCCTACAGTTTCATCGGCATCCTGCTCGTCGGGCTCGGCGCCGAACTCTGGTCGCCCGCGACCAGCGCCCCGATGCCTGCGGGCTGGGGCGGGATCATCGCTCTGCTGATCGGCGGCGCGATCACTCCCCTGTTCGCCCAGGCAGGCGAGCCCGCCGCCGCACTGATCCGTTTTGCGACCATATTGCTGGTCGTCGGACTTGGATTGTGGCTCGCGTGGCGCGCGCTGCGACTCGAAAAGGGCTGGGCGTCACGCTTCAGGCTGCCCGCTGTCGAGGGCAGCAGCCGCGCGATCGAGACGACGCGCGTGCAAAGCGACGACGTGAAAGCCCCGAACCTGATGGAGCGTGTCGTGAAACCGCGTGCGCTCGCCGAACCGAGCGACCGCGCGCCGCCCGAAATCGCCGACCCGGCCCAGCGCACGGCGCCCTCGAAACCCAAAGCGAAACCGCAAACCGAGCTGTTCACCAATTACCAGCTGCCGTCTATCGACCTGCTCGCACCTCCGCCACCAGGACCGACTGGACAGATCGACAAGGCGGGGCTCGAACGCAATGCGCGCCTGCTCGAATCGGTGCTCGAGGATTTCCAGGTCAAAGGCGTCGTCACCGCAGTACGCCCCGGCCCCGTCGTCACCATGTACGAGCTGGAACCCGCGCCGGGCACCAAGGCGAGCCGCGTGTCGAACCTCGCCGACGATATCGCGCGCAACATGTCGGCGCTGTCGGCGCGCATCGCGCCGATCCCCGGCCGCACCGTGATCGGCATCGAACTGCCCAACGCGAACCGCGAATCGGTCGTGCTGCACGAAATCATCGGCAGCGCCCTGTTCCAGGACCAGACCGGCGCGCTGCCGATCATTCTTGGCAAGAATATCAGCGGCGACCCGATGATCGCCGATCTGGCGCCGATGCCGCACCTGCTGATCGCGGGCACGACGGGTTCGGGCAAGTCGGTCGGGCTGAACGCGATGATCCTGTCTTTGCTCTATCGCCTCGGTCCCGACCAAGTGAAGATGATCATGATCGATCCCAAGATGCTGGAACTCAGCGTCTATGACGACATCCCGCATTTGCTCGCCCCCGTCGTGACCGAGCCCAAGAAAGCGATCCGCGCGCTCAAATGGGCGGTCGAGCAGATGGAGGACCGTTACCGGATGATGTCGTCGCTGTCGGTACGCAACCTTGCGAGCTACAACGACAAGGTGCGCGGCGCGCTCGCCAAGGGCAAGTCGCTCGGCCGCCGCGTGCAGACCGGATATGATCCCGATACCGGCCAGCCGGTCTATGAGGAAGAGGCGCTTGATTATGCGCCGTTGCCGCAGATCGTCGTCATCGTCGACGAGCTTGCCGACCTGATGATGACCGCGGGCAAGGAAGTCGAATTCCTCATCCAGCGCCTCGCGCAAAAGGCGCGCGCCGCGGGCATCCACCTGATCCTCGCGACGCAGCGCCCATCGGTCGACGTCATCACCGGCGTGATCAAGGCGAACCTGCCGACGCGCATCAGCT
>CAYRQX010000122.1:0-5707 GCA_964426485.1 uncultured Sphingopyxis sp.
TTGACCATGCAGCCGATATTGCCGTCGAGCTTGATGTAGGCGAGGTCGTATTCGCTGGCTTCGACTTCGGCCGGATCTTCTTCGGTCTCGTCGCGCAGCGCTTCGACGTCCTTGTGACGGAACAGCGCATTGCCGTCGAAGCTCATCTTGGTGTCGAGAACGAGCAGATTGCCGTCCTCGGTTTCGACCAGCGGGTTGATCTCGAGCATCTCGCAATCGAGATCCATGAAGGCGGTGTAGAGCTGCTTGGCCAGCTTCTGCGCCTGCTTGTTGAGATCGCCCTTCAGCTTGAGCGCGAAGGCCACTGCGCGGCCATGGTGCGGCATGAAGCCCTGCGCCGGGTCGATCGTGATCGTGGTGATCTTCTCCGGAGTCGAATGCGCGACTTCCTCGATGTCCATGCCGCCTTCGGTCGAGACGATCATGGCGACGCGTCCCGTTGCGCGGTCGACCAGCATCGAGAGATAGTATTCCTCGGCAATGTCGACGCCGTCGGTCACGTAGAGGCGGTTGACCTGCTTGCCCGCGTCACCCGTCTGCACGGTGACCAGCGTGTTGCCGAGCATTTCCTTGGCGTTGGCCTCGACTTCCTCGATGCTCTTCGACAGGCGGACGCCACCCTTCGCGTCGGGGCCGAGTTCGGTGAACTTGCCCTTGCCGCGGCCGCCGGCGTGGATCTGCGCCTTCACGACATAGAGCGGACCGGGCAATTGCTTCGCGCCTTCGACCGCTTCCTCGACCGTGAGAGCGGCATGGCCGGCGGGGATGCCGATGCCGTATTTCGCAAGCAGTTCCTTGGCCTGATATTCGTGAATGTTCATGAGAATCCTTCGTCCTTCGCGTGACGCGCGTGGGGGAATAAGAGTCGCTGCGGCCATAAGCATGTCTGAGCCCGCTTGAAAAGGCCCGCTTTCGGGTGCAGTGCGCGCGCGCATACCCATGATCGACAGCCAGCGCCTCGAATCCATCGTCTCCGAAGCCGGGAGGATCGCCTACGACCTGTGGCCGGGGGCGGGGAACGCGTTGGACGCGTGGGAGAAAAAGCCCGGAGATCCGGTGTGCGAGGCCGACCTTGCGGTCGACGCCTTCCTCAAGCGCGAACTGGGTGCGTTGCTGCCGTCCGCGGGCTGGCTTTCCGAAGAGACCGCCGATGATCCGGCGCGGCTCGCCCATGATCTGATCTGGCTGGTCGATCCGGTGGACGGCACGCGCGACTTCATCCGTGGCCGTAGCGGCTGGGCGGTCTCCGTGGCCTTGATCAGCGGTGGGCGCCCGCTCATCGGGACGCTGTGCGCGCCCGCCCGCGGGGAAACCTGGCAGGCAGTGGCGGGGCAGGGGGCGTTTCGAAACGGCCAGCGGCTTACCGCATCCATGCGACGCGAGTTTCCCGGCTCGCGCGTACCTGCACATGCGCTGCCCAAGACCGACACCGACCTGGTTACGGTCGACCAGCCCAATTCGATCGCCCTGCGCATTGCCATGGTCGCCGCGGACGAGGCCGATCTGGTCGCCACCGTGCGCTGGGGGTTCGAATGGGACATCGCTGCCGCGGGCATGATCGCACGTGAGGCGGGGGCTGCGGTGAGCGACGCCTACGGGCGCAAGCTCGATTACAACAAGCGCGATCCGCGGGCCTTCGGTGTCCTGGTGAGCGCGCCCGATATCCATACCGCGGCAGTCGAGCGTCTGGCGCAGCGTCTCGCTACCCCCGAGGGCTAGCGACCACGCAAAAGGGGCCGGCGCGCTGCCGACCCCCTCGCGTGCTCCGAAGAGAGCGTCCGTTTTACATTCCCTGCGACTGCGCGGCCTGGATATCCTGCTGATCGAAGGGGATGATCTTGATTTCGACACGCCGGTTGAGCGGCTGGTTGACATTGTCGCCCGTCGACACCTTGAGACGCGTTTCGCCAAAGCCCATCCAGCGGATGCGCGAGGAATTGACACCGCGCGAAATCAGATAGTTGGCGACTGCCTGCGCGCGCTGTTCGGACAGGCGCTGGTTCGAATCGGCAGAACCGACGGTGTCGGTGTGCCCGTAAACGTCGACGAGGCTGTTGGGATATTGCGTCAGGCTGGATGCGACGCGATCGAGCAGGTCGCGGAAACCGGGCGAGATCGTGTAGCTGCCGGTGGCGAAGGTCACGCCGTCGGGAAGGTTGACGAGGATCGCTTCACCGCCATCGGTTTCGCTGACATCGACGCCCGAACCCGCGGTCTGCTCTTCGAGTTCCTTGATCTGCTTGTCCATGTTGTAGCCGACCACGCCGCCCGCGACGCCGCCAGCAGCTGCACCGATGATACGGCCGGTCTTGCCGCCGATGACACCGCCCAGGAGGCCACCTGCAAGCGCGCCGCCGGCCGTGCCGAGGACGGTGCGGGAAACCTTGCGTTCGCCGGTGTTGGGATCGGTAACGCAGGCCGAAACTGTCAGGAGCGACACCGCCGCGAGGCTGGCGGTCATGATACGCGACTTTTTCATTAAATTCTCCTCCTCTGAGGTCTCCGGTCCGACGCCTTGAGGCGGCGCTCGCCGGGCGAGTGATGGCGGACGCGCCCACCCGCGTCACAATCCAACAAACCGCCCAAGCGGCGAGCCGTTCCGCGTGGCTGGCAGATAAACAGCAGGAAACGCTGGCAGCGCCAAACATTTGTGCTAGCCGTGCGCGGGTGACACCTTTTCCATGGACCGACCTGCTGATCATCGCAGGGCTGATCGTGCTCAACGGCGTTTTCGCCATGAGCGAACTGGCCATCGTTTCGGCACGGACCGCGCGGCTGCGCACGGCCGCGCAACAGGGCAACGGTAGCGCCCAGATCGCGTTGCAACTGGCCGCCGAGCCGGGGAAGTTCCTCTCCACCGTGCAGATCGGGATCACGCTGATCGGGATCATCGCAGGCGCCTATTCCGGAGCGAGCCTCGGCGGGCCGGTAGGGGAGCGCCTCGAGTTGCTCGGCGTTCCCGCAAGCTGGGCCGAAGAGGCCGGCTTCGCCACGGTGATTGTCGTGACGACCTATTTGAGCCTTGTCGTCGGCGAGCTGGTGCCCAAGCAGGTCGCCCTGCGCGCTGCCGCGCCCATTGCCATCGTCATGGCACGTCCGATGGCGTTGCTGGCGAAAGTGGCTGCGCCGCTGGTGTGGTTGCTCGATGCGTCCTCGGGGATCCTCATCCGCTTGCTAGGCGTGCGCCCTGCCGGCCAAAGCGCCGTCACCGCCGAAGAACTGCACATGCTGTTCGCCGAAGCCACGCGCAGCGGCGTCATCGAACACGAACAGCACCAGATGCTGCAGGGCGTTGTCCGGCTTGCCCAGCGCCCCGTGCGCGAACTGATGACCCCACGCACGGAAGTCGATTGGATCGACATCTATGCCGATGAACAGGCGGTATGTGCGGTGCTCGACGAGAGCCCGCATTCGTTGCTGCCCGTGGCCGAGGGGTCGCCCGACCGCGTGCTCGGCGTGGTCAAGGTGCGCGACATCCTCTCGCGCCTTATCGCCAAGCAACCGGTCGATATCGCCAGCCTGATGATCAAGGCGGAGGTGGTGCCCGACCAGCTCGATGCGGTCGATGCACTACGCGTGCTGCAGCAGGCCGAAGTCGCAATGGCCATGGTGCATGACGAATATGGCCACCTCGACGGGATCATAACCCCGGTCGATCTGCTCACCGCGCTGGTTGGCGATTTTGCCAGCGATCAGGATCCGGGCGACGCGCCGGGGATCGTCGAGCGTGGCGATGGCAGCCTGCTGGTCTCCGGCTCGCTATCGGCCGATGTCCTCGCCGACCGGCTGGGCATCGAATATGGCGAGGATCGCGAGTTCGGGACCGCGGCGGGCTATGCGCTGCATGTGCTGAAACGGCTGCCCAATGAGGGCGATCACTTCACCGACCAGGGCTGGCATTTCGAAGTGGTCGACATGGATGGCCGCCGGATCGACAAGCTGCTGGTGAGCAGCGAAACGAGCGAAAAGCTCGGGGCCTAGTTTTTGTGTTCGCACCGACATCCGTCGGTGCGCCCTCGCTAGATGCGCAGCAAGCTGCGCCCGCTGCGGGCGGCCGATTGGCCTTGCCGTCCGCTGGTCGCGGACGGGACTTGCGCTATTCAGACATGGTGGCGATGGGAACCGAGCCGAAGGCGAGGCAAGGGCGACTGCCCGCCCACAGGGGCCCGGAGCAAAGCGAAGGAATAGCCCCGAGGATGCACCGACGGATGTCGGTGCGAAACACAAAACTAACCCGGGATCACGGCCACTGCGCTGGCACCGTCGCCTTCGGGAGCGGCAATGATGTCGCGGGTCACGCTGCCCTTGGCGACCGTGGCGGTGTCGGGATCCCCCACCGCGCTGCGGATACCGGGCGCGGCGGCGCCGGCGCGGTCGAGCACGCTGGTCTCGACGCTGCTGCGCGCCTGCGGACCGCCGAACAGCGCCTCGAGCGTCTGCGCTGCCGCGCTGCCCTCAGCCGGACGCGGCGCACCGGGCTGCGGCGGCACGAGGTTGAAATTGGGCGGAACCACTAGCGGGGCCTGCCGCTGGACGGCGAACTCGTCGGGACGATCACGGTTGAGCAGGCCGCCGCTGCCGCAGGCAGCGGTCATGGCGCCGAGACCGGCGATCAGGGCGAAACGGGTGAATTTACTCATCACTTGCTCTCCGCGGCGTCGGCCGCCTTGGTGTTCATGAGGCCATCGACCTCGTCGTCATCCTTGTCGCGCATGAAAAAGGCCCGTGCAAGGACGATGACGACGCCGATGGTGATAGCCGCATCGGCGACGTTGAAAATCAGGAAGGGACGAAACTCGCCGAAATGAAGGTCGGCGAAATCGACGACATAGCCGAGATCGTAGCGATCCTTGATGTTGCCCAGCGCCCCGCCGAGTATCAGCGACAGCGCGAGGATGTCGCCGAGGAGTTTCTCGCGCAACATCCAGATGGTCACCACCAGTGCAATCAGCCCGGTAACCGCCACGAGGCCCCAGCGCATTTCGGGACTGGTCGCCTCGAACATGCCCAGCGAGACCCCGAAATTGCGCGTGAAGCGCAGGTCGAAGATCGGCAGCAGTTCCATCGCATCGCCGATACGGTCGATGCCGAGCGTCTTGGTGACGTAATTCTTGCTCCACTGGTCGACTGCAAAGATCAGCAGCGCGACGACGCAGCCGACCAGACGGTGGCGCAGGACGGGGCTCATGCCGCGCCGTCCAGCTGCAAGACGACATCTTCGCAACGATCGCACAAATCGCCATCTTCGGCGACGCTGGGCAGCAGGCGCCAGCAGCGCCCGCACTTGTTCTCGCCTGTTCGCTTGACCGTCACCCCTTCGCTATCGCTGCGTGTGACTGACGCGGTGATGAACAGTTCGGCCAGATCGGCATCGCTGAAACCGTCGGGAACGGCGTCGGCAGGCACCGTTACATCGGCCTCGAGGCCCGAACGGATCACCTTTTCGCGGCGCAGCGGTTCGATCGCTTCCATCACATCCTCGCGCAATTCGCGAAGCTTCGCCCAGCGTGCGCCATCGGCGCTGACGCCCGGAACCTGCGGCCATTCGAGCAGGTGGACGCTGCCGCCCTCGGGATAGCGGGTCGACCACACTTCCTCGGCGGTGAACACCAGCACCGGCGCGGCATAACGCACCAGCGCGTGGAACAGCAGGGCGAGCACGGTGCGATAGGCATTGCGCTTCACGCTGTCGGGCCCGTCGCAATAG
>CAYRQX010000123.1:0-5685 GCA_964426485.1 uncultured Sphingopyxis sp.
GTGACGACGTCAACCATGCGGTTGGGTGTCCAGAAGCTGACCTTGACCCCGAACCAGAAGGTCGCGCCCTTGCGGCAGGCGCAGAGCGGCTTGGACGCCGACTGCGCGTCGAGCGCCTTGTCGAGCTTGTCGTAGCTGCCGACGCGCACGCCGCCGATGGTGATCGGGAAGATGCAATTCCACCTGACCTTGGTGATCGGATTGAACACCGTGTCCGAAGGGCATTTGGAAGCATGCGCGGGCGTGGTGGGCGCGAGCAGCGACAGCAGGATCGCGGCGGCTCCGACGCGCAGAGCGGATGCAAGGCGGGTCATTGGCCTCGCCCTCCCTTGGCTGACAGGTTGACTTCGGTGAGTTCGAGCTTTTGTCCGACCTGCCGCACAATGACGGGCGCGACCGTGAGGCCGAGCCGGTCCTTCACTCGTTCCTCGAGCATGAACAGCGCGCGGCTGTGGCGTTCGCCGAGCGACAGGGCATCGTCTTTTGGATCGCCGCCGCCGGTCAGGACGATCCAGTCGGTAAGCGTCGCCGTCTTCAGCGCCCAGGCGAGATCGCGGGGGTGAACGATGACGAGGCGCTGCGGCAGCGAGACATAGGTCAGCGGGTTGAAGGTGAAGCCCTTGGGATAGAGCAGCTTGCCGTCGGGCAGACGGATTTCCTGGTCGAGCGTGTAGAAAGGCACGACATGGCGCACACGATTCTCGCGCGCGGTGGCGAGAGTCGCACCCTTGAGCGCGCTCCATGCCGAACGCGGGCCGAACTTCGCCCTGATATCGGGCGGCTGCTGCGCGGCGCGGGCCTCGATCTCGGCCATCGCGTCGGGCTCGGCGATCGGCCAGGTGCGGCCGATGGTCGAGGTGTCGGCACGGGCGGACGACGCGATCAGCACCGCGCGGGCCAGGAGCCCGGCGATCGTCGCGGACTGGAAGGCGACGATGGGCCAGCGCTGGCGGGTGCGATCATCGGCCACGGCGGCGCTCCCTCCACGGCACGGGCGGCGTGCGGCTTTCGCCGCAGACCGCACAGATGAACGCCGAGAGGCCGAGCACGAGGGTCAGCCAGATGAGCGCCTGGTTGCCGCCGAGGTCCGGGGCCGACCACAGCACCAGCCCCGACTGCACGATCAGCAGCAGATGCGTGCCGACCAGCAGGCGGATCGAGGACGGACAGGGCGAGGCGGAGAAGATGCCGTTCATCGCCATCTCCGTGACCTTCGCGCGGCCATCCAATCGGGAAGCCGATCGAGAATGTGCGCGACGGCGAGCGCCAGCGCCGCGCCGGCGAGCCCGGCACAGGCGATCAGGGCGGCCATGAGCGGCGCGGGAACGCTGTCCGTGGCTGCACAGCAAGCAAGGCCCGCATAGGCCAGACTGGCGATCACCGGCCCGGTGAACGCCAGCAGGAGCTTGCACCGCCGCCAGCGGATGCGCTCCATGCCCAGGATCTGGATATAGGCATCGCGGACCGCCGCGAGCAGCTGGATCCGGCCGCTCAGTTCCTCCTGGCAGCGGAGCAGGTAGGCGTGCAGCGTTTCGTCGGGCCGGCGCTGAACGGCCGCCAGGGGATTGGTGTCTTGGGGCGGGAGCGGGTCGAGGATCATCGAGGCCTCCGCAATTTCGCGAGCAACCGGCTCACGGCACCGGTCAGCGCGATCATCAGCAATCCGGTCAGGAAGCAGCCAGCGCCGACCAGCGCAGCGCTGCGCAGGACGAGTCCGGTCGGCTGCTCGAGAACCAGCCCGGCGACGAGCACCAGCGATGCGATCATCACCGTTTCGATGACGACGAGGCGGAACCGCCAGCGCAGCGCATCGGCCTCGGCGCGCTTCGCCACGCGCGCCTCGACGATCCGTTCGAGGTCATTGTCGCCGTTCTCGACGAGCCGGAGCGGCAGCTGGTCGGGGGAGGCAAAACGCCGGCTCATGACCGCGCACCCCGCTTGAATGCGACGGCGCTGTCCGTCTGGCCCGCGTTTCCGAGGACCTCGGCGGGATCGACGCCGGCAAGATCGCAGACCGCCTCGAGCGGCGATCGGCCTCGGCGCACCAGCGCCTCGAAGGCCGCGACATCTTCGGGCGCCGAGGTGTTGATCCAGTAGGAGAAGGGATCGACGACGAGGCGTGCAATGCCGAGCCCGAGCGGCGAGTCGACGAACACCTCGCTGTAGTTGGGCTTGTTATTGCGGACCGATTTCAGGAGATCGAGAACGAAACCCGAATAGTCGAGGATCTTGTTCTCGACCGCCTTGTCGTAGGTCGAGCCCTGCAGCAGGAAGCGGGTGGCGGCGTTCTCGAGGATGACCTGGCCGGTGCCGCCGAACAGCATGAGGTCGTTCATGCTCTGGAGGACAATGCCGAAACTGCCGCGATATTTGCGGGCGCGGCGATACCCCTGGGAAAATGCCTCGGCGAGCCGTGACAGATCCTGCCCGTCGCTGCGCGTCATGAACTGCGCGGCTTCATCGCAGAGCACGAAGCGGGGCCGGTCACGCGCCGACAGGTAGAGTTCCTGGGTGACGGCGTTGACCACGACCATGATCACGACGTTGAACAGGTCGGGCATGGCCTTCAGGCGCTCGAGTTCGAGCACGACGAATTCGTCGCTCGAAATGTCGAAGGTCGAAGGCCCGTTGAAATAGTGGCCGTAAGCCCCGTCCGAACCGAAATCGCGCAGGTTGAAGGCGAGCTCGCGCGCGGTCGGCACCAGATGGTCCACGCGGTCGAGATCGGAGGCGGTGTTGGCGGGATAGGCTCCCAGCCATTCGCGCACCGCGTCGATCCCGGCTTCGGCCCGCCCGCTGTCGATCGCCCATTGCACCGCGGACTTGAGCAGGTTCCATTCCGAGGTGGTGACGCCCTTGCGGGTCGCGGCATTGGCCATTTCCGCGACGATCGACACGGCCATGCTGATCGCGGATTCGCGATCGTCGCCGTCGAGGGCCAAGCCCAGATCGAAGGGATTGAGGACGAGATGCTCTTCGCCGAGGTCGATGTAGCGGCCCGAGCAGAGCGAGCAGAGCTTGCGGTAGGAGCCCCCGATGTCGATGATGCGGATGAGCGCGTTCTGCGCGAAATATTGCTGGCAGAGGTTGTTGAGCAGGAAGCTCTTGCCCGCGCCGGACTCGGCCGAGACGATGAAGTTGTAATTGTTGATCCGAGGATCGAAGAGGTCGAGCGTGATAAGCTGACCCTTGCGGCCCGTGTAGAGCAGCGCCGGCCGGCCGCCGCCCCGGAAATCGGTCTGGATCGGCGACATCAGCACGCCCGCGCGCACCGGCACGCGGAAATCGCGCTGAAGCATGCGGACCGTGCGGCGCTCGGGATAGAGACCGAACGGCAGGCTCGCGGCGAGCAGGATCGGATTGAGGTAGCTTTCCTCCTGCACCATCCAGGGCAGCGGCTCGCTCTCCCAGAGGCGTTTGGCGCGCGCCGCCATCTCGCGGGCCTGGTGACGATCGCGGCCGAACACCCAGAGCGTCGGGATCACCGAGACGAAGCGGCTGTTGCCCACTTCGTCCAGGATCCACGAAATCTCCTCGATCTGCTTGCCGACCTCGACCGCGAAGCTGCCCGCGGCCTTCTGCGCCGAGAGGATCTGCGCGCGCTTGTGGATCTCGAATTGCGAATGGTCGAACAACACGTTCAGGGTGAAGAGGAACGGCCCGCCGATCTGGTCGCTGTCCTCGGCCGAGCCGCGCATGCCGCCGGTCAGGCGATTGGCGCGCTCGGCGGTAATCCGCTTGGGCGGCGACTTGGGGGTCAGGCAGCGCGCCACCTGGTTGCCGAGAAACACTTCCGGTCCGTCGAAACGCAGCGCCGGTCCCGCGTCGATAATCTGGCGGCGCAAGGGGACATCGGCGGTCTGGGTGAACACGCCGGGCGCGGCGGCATGGACGCCGTTGAAGATGCGGCGATAGAAACTAACGATCTCGCCCGCCCCCATCGGCCGGATACCGAGCTTGGATAATTGCTCCTCGATCTGCCGGCGCAGATCGCTGTCCATCGGCGCCCTGGCCTTGACCGAGAGGAAAGTGCGGAAATTGCGGACCGGGATGCCGTGGAGCGCTTTCAGCCCCATGGTTCCCGCCTGGAGATAGTCGAAGGTCCGCCGCGCCGATGCCTGGATCAGCGGATCGGGGCGCGTCTTGAGATCGAGAAAGGCATCGAGAGCGCCTTCGACCAGCGGATCGGCGAAGCTCTGAAGCTGGAGGATCGTCCCTTCGGGAAAGTTGACATTGAGGAGCCCCAGCAACGCCTCATGCACATGCGCGAACAAATAGGCGGTGGGAACCAGCTCCCAGGCGTAGCCCCAGCCATCGTCGATGGTGAGGAAGGCCTGCTCTTCCTCGACCCAGGCGGCGAGCGGCAGATAGTCGGAATAGCTGTCGCGCTCGACGCTGCGGCGCAGCCGCGCGAGCGTCATGCCCGATTGGTAGCTGGTCATGGCCGCGGTCCCGTGTCGTTCTGGCCGTCGTCGGCACGATCCCTGACCTGTTCGAGCACGTTCGCGCGTGATGCCGGAGATACGGGCGTGACCAGATAGTCGCCCACAACCCATTGCGGGCGCTCGACCAAAGAATAGACATAGCGCGGCATGTAGAGCCGGTCGGGCCGCTGCCGATCGGCATAGGGCAGGATCAGGGTGCGTACCGTGCGCGGGGGCTTCAGCATCGGCGTGACTGGCTGCTCGATCAGGCCCTGCAGTTCGCGATATACGGAGTCACGATAGCCCGCGAACGCGCCCGACCCTGTCTTTGCGGTGCCTGCCTTGCCGGAACCGCGCGCGGGCTTGCCGTCCTTCAGCAGCTTCCTGTCGTTGGTGACGGCCGGATCGGACTTCGACGCCACGCCAGCCACGGCGTCGGCATAGGCCTTGTCGGGATGGATGCACTGGCCATGATCGTCGTTCTTGCAGCTGAACTTCTCGCTGTAGGGCGACATCACCGATCCCAGCGTCGCGCAGCCGCCGAGCAAGGGAAGCGTGAGGATCAATGCAGCGGCCCGGATCGCGCGGCCTCGCGGACGATGAAACATGGGACGTACTCCCCTGGTGTTTGCTGGCGGGCGCATCAGAATTTGCTCCCCGCGGTGGGCTTGATTTCGAGGCTGACGCCTTCCTGGATGACGACGACGACATCCTTGGCCGCGCCGACCTCGACGATGGGGCCGGCCTGGCGCGCGAGATCGAGATAGAAGTCTGTCAGCTTGTCCGACGAGCGCGACAGGCCGCCGGCGATGCCCGCCTGCGCCGCGTCGCCCGCATCCAGCGTGCGGACCGAGCCCAGCGCCGAGGTCGAGACATTGCCGACCGTGTTCTCGACCGTCTGCGCGACTCCGGTGATGGTGCCCGCGATAAAGGAGCGGGCCAGCGCCGCGCCGGCACGGGTGACGACCTTGCCGGAGAGGCCCTTCTTGCCGTCGGCATCGACGAAGAAGCCCTTGATCGGCTGATCGACCACCGAGCGTTCGTCGAAGTCGACGCAGGACAGCGAGACCAGCTGGACTTCGACCCGCTCCTTGGCGAGGCTGCCGGTGGCGTTGCCGATGACGAAGCAGCCGGAGAGGTTGGCCTTGACGTCATTGGGCAGCACGGCAGGCGCCTGGACACGCGCGATCAGCGGCTCGGGATTGTTGGTCGCGTCCCGGCTCGCCAGCGCGTCGATCCCGGTCAGCAGCCGCGCCTTCAT
>CAYRQX010000124.1:0-5677 GCA_964426485.1 uncultured Sphingopyxis sp.
CGATCGAGCAGATGATGATGCAATTGTCCTTGCGGTCGCGCACCACCTCCATCTCATATTCTTTCCAGCCGAGGAGCGATTCCTCGATCAGGACTTCGGTGGTCGGCGAGGCGATCAGGCCGCCGCGGACGATATGTTCGAATTCCTCGCGATTATACGCGATGCCGCCGCCGGTGCCGCCCATGGTGAAACTGGGGCGGATGATCGACGGCAGGCCGGTGCGTTCGAGCACCGCAAACGCCTCGTCGAGCGTGTGCGCAATGCCCGATCGCGCGCTTTCGAGACCGATCTTGTCCATCGCGTCGCGGAACTTGATCCGGTCCTCGGCCTTGTCGATCGCCTCGGCATCGGCGCCGATCATCTCGACGCCATATTTGGTCAGCGTGCCGTCGTTGAACAAAGCCAGCGCAGTGTTGAGCGCGGTCTGCCCGCCCATCGTCGGCAGCACCGCCCAGCCGCCGGGGTGCAGCGCGGTTTCCTTCGCGATGATCTTTGCGACAATCTCGGGCGTGATCGGCTCGACATAGGTCGCGTCGGCGAGCTCGGGATCGGTCATGATCGTCGCCGGGTTGGAGTTGACGAGGACGATGCGATAGCCCTCCTCCTTGAGCGCCTTGATCGCCTGCGTCCCCGAATAGTCGAACTCGCACGCCTGACCGATAACGATCGGGCCGGCGCCGATGACGAGGATGGATTGGATGTCAGTTCTTTTGGGCATTATTTTTGTTCTTCTGCTACGTATGCTTCGTTGCCGACGAAGCCGAGTTTGATGTGGTTCGCGAATTGGGGCTTCTTCAGTTCGCGGAAAACACAATCGAGGGTTTCATATTTCGCATCGGGTGATGGCGGCTCCATCGTTACCTGGTCTTCGCCTTCCAACTTGAGCGTGCCTGGAGTTGCGCCACACAGCTTTTCAACCTCAGACAAAGCCAACTTCAATTTTTCGGTTTGGACGTTCGCGGGCGTCGCCGCACAGCCCGTCAGCGCGAGTAAGGGAACGACTACCGACGCGACGCGACGTTTCACTTCAGCCCACCCACAAACGTCTCGAACAGATAGAAACTATCCTGCGGCCCCGGGCTCGCCTCGGGGTGATATTGCACGCTGAACGCCTTCTTGCCCGTGATCGCGATGCCGCAGTTCGATCCGTCAAACAGGCTCTTGTGCGTCTCGACCACGCCGCCCGGCAGCGTCGATGCGTCGACCGCGAAGCCGTGGTTCATACTGGTGATCTCGACCACGCCGTCGGCGAAATCGCCGCCGACGCGCTGCACCGGATGGTTCGCGCCGCGGTGGCCCTGATGCATCTTCACGGTTTTCGCGCCCGCGGCGAGCGCGAGCAGTTGGTGGCCGAGGCAGATGCCGAAGATCGGGACATTGCGTTCGAGCAATCCCTTGATCACCGGCACCGCATAATCGCCCGTCGCCGCCGGATCGCCGGGGCCATTCGACAGGAACACCCCCGCCGGGCGCAGCGCGACGATCTCTTCGAGACTGGTCTTCGCGGGCACCACGGTGACGCGCGCGCCGGCCTTGACCAGATTGCGGAAGATATTGTCCTTCGCGCCATAATCGACCGCGACGACATGCGGTTTTTCTTCTCCCCTCCCGCTTGCGGGAGGGGTCGGGGGAGGGCCTGTTTCGGTCGAGGATGGCGACATGCCCTCCCCTAGCCCCTCCCGCAAGCGGGAGGGGGACTCGTAGCCCGAACCCAGCGCCCAAACCCCCGCATCCCAGCTGCCCTGCCGCTCGCGGGTCACCGTCTTGGCGAGGTCCATGCCCTCCAGCCCCGGCCAGCCCTGCGCCAGCATCAACAGCTTGTCGATGTCGAACTTGCCCTCGGGGCTGTGCGCGACCACCCCGGTCGGGGCGCCGCCGTCGCGGATACGGCGGGTCAGCGCGCGCGTGTCGATGCCGGCTAGCCCGATCAGTCCCTGCGCCGCCATCCATTCGGGCAGCGTCTGCACGCTGCGGAAATTGCTTGGGCTTGTCGGCAGCTCGCGCGTGACGCAGCCGATCGCGGCGCGCTTTTCGCGCTCCATATCCTCGGGATTCGCGCCGACATTGCCGATGTGCGGAAAGGTGAAGGTGATGATCTGACCCGCATAGGAGGGGTCGGTCAGGATTTCCTGATAGCCGGTCATCGCGGTGTTGAAACAAATCTCGCCTACACCCGCGCCACTCGCGCCATAACCGATCCCCCACAGGATCGTGCCATCGGCAAGGACGAGAACGCCAGTCGCGCCATTGGGCTGGCTTTTGGGCGCGGCAGAGGGGTTGGCTGGTGCCATTCAACATGCTCCGGACGGGGGGCTAAACGGCCGACCAAGTAGGCGGCAAAAAAGTGATTCACAAGCTATCGGATTAGGAAACTTCTCGCTAGAGAGGGCCTTTCCGAAATTTGTGAGCCATGGGGACACGTATGATTCGTGATGACATCAAGGCTGCGCAGGTGGCCGCGATGAAAAGCGGCGACAAGGCGCGGCTCGGCACCATCCGGCTGATGCTGGCCAAGATCAAGGACAAGGACATCGAACTCAGAACCGGCACCGCGCCGGCCGACGACGATGTGCTGGTCACCGACGTGCTCCAGAAAATGGTCAAGCAGCGCCGCGAATCGATCACCATGTACGAACAGGGCGGCCGTCAGGAACTGGCCGACATCGAGGCGGCCGAGGTCGTCGTGATCGAGGATTTCCTGCCCGCGCAGCTATCCGACGACGACGCGATGGCCGCGATCAAGGCGATCGTGGTCGAGCTGGGCGCCGAGAGCCTGAAGGACATGGGCAAGGTCATGGCCGCGGTGAAGGACCGGCTTGGGAGCCAGCTCGGCATGAGCAAGGCGAGCGGGTGGGTGAAGGCGGCACTGTCTTAACGAGACATGCCCTCCCCTAGCCCCTCCCGCCAGCGGGAGGGGAACTGGACGGGCCCGCAGCGCATATTCTCCCCTCCCGCTTGCGGGAGGGGTCGGGGGAGGGCCTGTTTGGACAAGGGCTACAAACGACCGACAGCGAGATCGCGCGAGCTCAGGCTGAACGCTACCGAAGCCGAACGGAAGCTATGGACGCAACTCAGCGCCCGCAAGATCGCCGGTGTCCGCTTCAATCGCCAATTCCCGGTAGGCCCTTTCATCTGCGATTTCGTCTCGCGAACTGCCAAGCTGGTCATCGAAGTCGATGGCGGGCAGCACGCCGTTGATGTAGAAAAAGATAAAGCGCGCACGGCGTATTTGGAAGCACAGGGATTTCGAGTGATCCGGTTCTGGAACAATGATGTGTTGGACCGGATCGAGGGTGTCGTCGGCGAGATCGAGGGCGTACTTGCGGACATGCCCTCCCCTAACCCCTCCCGCAAGCGGGAGGGGGACTCGTGACCCTCACCCCGCAATGGCTGGACGAACTCCGCTCGCGCGTCACCCTGTCGACCCTCATCGGCCGCACGGTGAAGGTCACGCGCGCGGGGCGCGAGTATAAGGCCTGCTGCCCCTTCCATAACGAGAAGACGCCCAGCTTCACGATCAACGACGAAAAGGGCTTCTACCACTGCTTCGGGTGCAGCGCGCATGGCGACGCGATCCGCTGGATGACCGACCAGCGCGGGCTGTCGTTCATGGACGCGGTCAAGGAGCTCGCCGCCGAGGCCGGCATGGAGGTCCCAGCCGCCGATCCGCGCGCCGCGAAAAAGGCCGAGGAGGCGGCGAGCCTGCGCGATGTCGTGCAGGGCGCGGCCGACTGGTTCACCCAGCAGCTCGGCAGCAGCAATGGCGCCCCGGCGCGCGAATATCTGGCGAAACGCGGCATTTCGGAGGCGACGCGCAAGGCGTTCGGGTTCGGCCTCGCGCCCGACAGCCGCAGCGCGCTGAAAGAGGCGCTCAAGAAATTCCCGACCGCGATGCTGGTCGAATCGGGGATGCTCATCGCGGTCGATGACAAGGACCCGTACGACCGGTTCCGCGGCCGGTTGATGATCCCGATCCGCGACGCGCGCGGGCGCGTGATCGCCTTCGGCGGGCGCATATTGGGTGACGGCGAGCCCAAATATCTGAACTCGCCCGACACGCCTTTGTTCGACAAGGGTCGCACGCTCTACAATCTCGACAAGGCGAGCCCCGCGTCGCGGCAGACAAACCGGATCATCGTCGTCGAAGGCTATATGGACGTGATCGCGCTCGCCGAGGCGGGGATCGCCGATGCCGTCGCGCCGCTGGGCACCGCGTTGACCGAGGCGCAACTGGGGCTGATCTGGCGCATGGTGCCGGTTCCGGTGCTCTGTTTCGACGGCGATGCCGCCGGACAGAAGGCGGCGATGCGCGCCGCGATGCGCGCGCTTCCCCTGCTCCGTCCGGGTTTCAGCCTCGCCTTCGCAACACTGCCCGCGGGACAGGACCCCGACGATATCGTCCGCGCCCGCGGCGCCGAGGGCTTCAATGCGATTCTCGACGAGACGCAGCCGCTCGTCGAACGCCTGTGGGCGCATGAGGTCGCGGCGGGGCCGCTCGCCACCCCCGAGGAACGCGCCGCATTGAAGACCCGTCTGCTCGCGCACGCCGATGCGATCGAGGATGCCGACGTCCGCCACCATTATCGCGAGGCCTTTCGCGAGCGGCTCGATACGCTGTTCGCGCGCAAGATACCCGAGCGCGCCGAGCGCCGGCCCTGGACGCCAAACCCGCCGCGAGGTGGACAATATGGCGGGGGCAATCGCCGCTTCGGCCCCGACCCGCGCTTGCAACCTCCGGCCGATGAAACGCGTTCCATTGGACAGGCCGGAATTTCAGCGCCTTATGTCGCGGCTCTGATCGGCGGATTGCTGCGTTTTCCCGAGGCGCTGCGGCGTAACGAGGAAGCGCTGACGCGGCTCCCGGTGAGCGATTCCGGCGACGCGGAGCTGCTCGGCGTAATGCTTGACACCGCAATGGGTCAGGAAGGGCTTGATTGCGAGGGGTTGCTTGCCATATTGGAGCCAATGAAAGTGTATAATAGGGCGATGACATTGCTCAGAGCCGACGGAATGCACTTCTCGTTCAATCGCAGGCTTGAAGGCGAAGAGGTTGATGCAATGCGGGAAACCGCGCTGCGCGACCTCGATGAATATATCGGCGTGCTGGTTACCCAGCCTGAAATCCGCACCCGGCTTGCCGAAGCCACTGCGGATTTCCAGCGCACGATGGACGACGAAGGCCTGGCGCGTCAGCAAAAGCTGCGCGCGATGGACGAGGATCTGACCCGCCGACTGGCCGCGCTGTCCGAGAACAGCAGCCAGTAACGACAACTTATTGCCCTTAGGCAGGAACAAATATGGCCACGAAAAGTACCGCAGCCGACACCGATACCGACACCGACAGCCCGCTGATCGACCTCAACGAAGCCGACGTCAAAAAGCTGATCGCGCGCGGCAAGAAGCGCGGTTACCTGACCTATGACGAGCTGAATGCGGCGCTGCCGCAGGACGAGATGTCGTCCGAGCAGATCGAGGATATCATGTCGGCAATCTCCGACATGGGCATCAACATCGTCGAAAGCGACGAGGATGTGCAGGAAGAGGCCGACCAGGAGCCCGACGACGAAGTCGACGTCAGCGCCGGCACGGGTTCGGTATCGAACCCCGCGATCGAAAAGAAGAAGGAAACGGTCGATCGCACCGACGATCCCGTTCGCATGTATCTGCGCGAAATGGG
>CAYRQX010000125.1:0-5525 GCA_964426485.1 uncultured Sphingopyxis sp.
CCTGCCCGACCTGACCGACGTGGTCGAGATCGTCGTCGACAAGGATGTCGTCGAGGGCCGCAAGGATCCGGTGCGCGTCTATGCCGACAAGGCCAAGGAAGCAGCCGGCGACGCCGCCTGAGTCGCACAAGGGGCGCCCCGCGGGGCGCCCTTTTTATGTTGCATTGCAGCAACAGTTTCCAGAAAAAGCACATTGCCGCCTGTGGATAATATCGGGCGGCTGACGAAAATTAGCGGTTTTTGAACCCTCCGGTGAACCGCGACCCCCTCCCCGCTTGCACTGTCACAATTGCTGTCACAATCGTGCCACATGCGGGCCTCAGGGGCGCTCGCAGGTCAAGCGCGCCCATCTTGCGCGCCCGCCAAATGCACCACCAAAGGGGACATCCTGTAATGAAATTCCGTCACACGCTCGCCGCGAGCTGCGCGCTGATTCCGGTCGCGCTGCTTTCCACACCCGCATTCGCCCAGTCGACCGGTTCAGTCGATTTCGACGAAGAAATCGTCGTCACCGGCTCGACCGCGCGTGATGTCGCTGGCATCCAGACGCCCGACACGTCGAAGGCCAAGCTCGTCCTGGGCCAGGAAGTGATCTCGCGCCAGAACCCCGGCCAGACGATCCTCGACACGATCAACATGGTTCCGGGCGTCAACTTCACCAACAACGACGCTTATGGTTCGTCGGGCGGCCAGCTGACCATCCGCGGCTTCTCGGCCGACCGCATCAGCCTGACCTTTGACGGCGTGCCGCTCAACGATTCGGGCAACTATGCCATCTATTCGAACCAGCAGCTCGACCCCGAGCTGATCGAGCAGGTCAATGTGAACCTTGGTTCGACCGACGTCGACAGCCCGACCGCCGCGGCGACTGGCTCGACCGTCAACTATCGTACAATCCTGCCGAGCGAAGAATTCGGCGTCAATCTGTCGGGCTCGGCCGGCGAGTTCAAATTCTTCCGCGTCTTCGGCCTCGTCAACACCGGCGTGTTCACCCCGTTCGGCACCCGCGCCTTCCTGTCGGCGTCGAGCACCTCGAACGACAACCCGTTCAACAATTATGGCCGCATTAACAAAAAGCAGTTCAACGGCCGCATCTATCAGCCGATCGGTGCCGACGGCGACTTCATCTCGGTTGCCGGCCATTATAACGAAAACCGCAACAACTTCTTTGGCTCGCTGCCGCTGCGCCTCGACGCGAACCGCGTCGTCGGCTCGGGTTCGGGTAACCGCTTCCCGATCGACAACGACGAGCGCGAATATGACATCAACTATCCGTGCAACACGACAGCGCCCGTGACGCCGGGTGTCGCCGATGCGGCTTCGTCGTGCGGCACCGAATTCGACCGCCGCTACAACCCGTCCAACACGGGCAACATCCGCGGTGCGTCGAAGTTCACGCTGAGCGAAGGGCTGGTCCTGACCGTCGACCCCAGCTATCAATATGTGAAGGCCAACGGCGGCGGCACGGTCAATGCGCGTGAACGCCTCGTCGATATCGCGCCGGGCGCTGCCGTGTCGAACGTCGCGGGCTATGTCGGCGGCCGTCCCTATTACGGCTTCGACCTGAACGGCGACGGCGACCTGCTCGACGAAGTTGCGGTCTTGGCCCCGAGCCAGACACAGACGCATCGTTACGGCGTCATCGCCA
Source organism: uncultured Sphingopyxis sp. (assembly GCA_964426485.1). Lineage (GTDB taxonomy): Bacteria > Pseudomonadota > Alphaproteobacteria > Sphingomonadales > Sphingomonadaceae > Sphingopyxis. The sequence goes on from CAYRQX010000125.1 coordinate 1,649, forward strand.
ACCTGCGCTGGGACGTCGCTGAAGGGCACTCCGTCCGCCTCAGCTACACCTTTGATCGCGCCCGCCATCGCCAGACCGGCCAGGTCATGCCGATCCAGTTCAACGGCGAGCCGTTCGACGTGTTCCCCGTGAACGACCCCGACGTCGACATCACCGGCGCCGTGCTTCAGAAGCGCGACCGTCTGTCCTATGCGATGCTGAACCAGGTCGCGGGTGAATATCGCGGCGAATTCTTCGACGGCAGCCTGATCACGACGCTCGGCATCCGCGCGCCGTTCTTCAAGCGCGACCTCAACAATTATTGCTTCACGACCAGCGATTCGGGCTTTGTCGACTGCTTCGGCAAGGGCGATCCGCGCAACGCGACCTACGCCACGCTCAACCCGACGGTTCAGGGCCCGCAGCAGCGCGTGCTGAAGTATGACGACATTCTTCCGAACGTCGGTCTGCTCTTCAAGCCCAACAGCCAGATGTCGATCTTCGCCAACTATTCGAAGGGCCTGCAGGTCCCCGGAACCGACGCGCTGTATAACGCCTTCTTCTTCGCCCCGGCGACGGAATCGGCGCGCCCGGCTCCTGAAACCACGGACAACTTCGATCTGGGCTTCCGTTATCGCACGGGTCAGGTGCAAGCCCAGGTTTCGGGCTGGTTCACCAAGTATAACGATCGTCTGGCTTCGGCCTATGACCCGGTCACCGAACGCAACGTCTATCGCAACCTTGGCCGCGTCGACAAATATGGCATCGACGGCAGCGTCACCTGGCGCCCGCTCGACAGCCTTGTCCTCAACGCCTTCGGTTCGTGGATGAAGTCCGAAATCAAGGATAACATCCAGTCGGGCGAATGCGCGGCAGTCAACACGGCTATCGGCTGCGACGCGATCGGCGATCCGCTGTTCGTCGCGACCGGCGGCAAGCGTGAAGGCGGCGCGCCGAAGTACAGCTTCGGCGGCACCGCACGCGGTACCCTGGGTCCGGTCGAACTGGGAGTCACCGCCAAGCGCACCGGCGGCCGGTTCATCTATGACACGAACCTGCCGATCTATGGCGGCACCGCTGCGGCGCCGACCATCCTCTACCCGGCGAAGACCAACGCCTATTGGCTGGTCAACCTCGACGCCCGTCTGAACCTGGAATTCCTGGGTCTGAACGACAAGACCTTCTTCCAGCTCAACGTCTACAACCTGTTCGACGACCTCTATGTCGGCAGCTACACGTCGGGCCTGAATCAGGGTAATGTGCTGGGCGAGGGTGTGTTTACCGGCGCGCCAGGTTCGGTACCGTTCGCTCAGATCGGCGCACCCCGCACGATCAGCGGCACGCTGTCGGTCGCCTTCTAAGCGATACTGAAACACGGAGATCGGGCGCGGGAGGCAACTCCCGCGCCTTTTTTTTGGCAGATAGCGGCCGAGACTTGCCCTTGCCTTCATCGTCATTCGGGGCTGAATCCATAGCCGCGCCGTCGTCCGGGACGCCGGGTCAAGGCCGGAATAACGAAAGCAGGGAAAGACGGTTCCCCACCCAAAGCCGTCGCCGGACGGCCGCGACGCATCACCCCGCGGCGATTCGCCTTGCGGTGTCCTGTACCAGCGCGATCATATTGGGGACGCCCTGCGTGCGATTCGACGATAGCTGGCGCGTGAGATCGAACGGCGCGAGTGCGGCGGCGACGTCCATGGCGGCGACCTCGGCTGCCGACTTGTCCTGCACTGCGGCGAGGACGAGCGCGACGATACCCTTGGTGATCGCGGCGTTGCTGTCGGCTAGGAAATGGAGCTGGCCATCTTCGCGCGGCACCGGATAGACCCAGACGCTCGCCGAACAACCGCGCACCAGTGTCGCATCGGTCTTGAGCGCATCGGGCATCGGTTCAAGTTCGCGGCCGAGCTCGATCAGCAGGCGATAGCGATCGTCGCCGTCGAGAAAGTCATATTCGTCGAAGATGTCGGTGAGGCTGCGCATGGCCGCGCACTGGCAGATTCGAAGCGAAGTTGGAAGGGCCCTGGCGCCTTCCCTTTGTCGCCCCCATGAAGGCGGGGGCCGCTGCCCGCCGGTCGCGGCGTGGCAGCTTTACACTGCCGACGGCCCCCGCCTACGCGGGGGCGACGGCTCTCAAAGATCGACCCCCGCCGCGATGGCTTCCAATTTCCGCAGCCGTTCCTTGAGGTCGGCGATCTCGATCCGCGACCCCGCGTGCGGGACGTGTGGGTCGTGGGCCATCGTGCCGTGCCCGGCCGCGAGCTCCTCGCGCTTCAGCTGGATCCAGTCGCGCCAGCCGCGCAGCGCGACAAGACTGACGATGGTCAATGCGGTCAGCGCGATCGCCGCGGCGGTGAAGTCGGGGGTGATGAAAGCCATGAGCGTCGCTCCTTTTCCGGCGTTCAGATTTTGCTGCTGTCGCGCAATTTCTCGATTTCCTGATCGAGCGTAACCGCGCGGTTATTGTCGGTGGCGATGCGTTCGAGCACCTGGATCCGTTCTTTGAGGGCGCGGATTTCGCCCTGCAGCGCCTTGGTCTCGGCATTGTCGGCGGGGGCGGCGAAAAACTCGTTGCCCTTGTTGTCGCGGCGCACGCCATATTTCGCGCGGACGACGCTGCCGATGGTGACGATCAGCACAATGCCGATAACCATTTCAAACGGGTTCATGGGGGATCCTTCCGTATTTTATTATCGTTGCTTCAATTCAGTTCAGCGGAGCGTCGCGCAGCTTTTCGATCTCGTCGGCGACGTCAATTCCCTTGTCGGTAACGATCCGCTCGAGAACCCGCACCCGCTGCTCCAGCCGTTCGGTTTGCGCCGCATATTGCGCGGCCTTTTCGGCGGTCTCGTTCGTGATCGCCTTGAATTGCCGTTCCTTGAACTTGAGGTGCCGTTCATAGGCGGCGTAGCCGATGCCGAGCGTGACCGGCAGCCCGACCACGATGAAGAGGATGACGATGGCTTCCATATTCAATCCCCTCAGTTCGCCGGGCGCCGCAGCGCTTCGATCTCGTGGCTCAGCCGGTTGCCCTCGTCGGTGACGATGCGCTCAATCACCGCGAGGCGATCCTTCACCGAACCGAGTTCGGCGCGCAGTTGGGCATTTTCCTGGCTGATCAGCTTGACGCGCTCCATCGCCTCGTCGCTGGTCTTCGGGTAGACCGCCTTGCCCCAGCTGTTTTCGAGCGGATAACCGTTCTTGACGCGGAGCCAGGTGGTGAAGATCCAGCCGCCGATCGCGAGCATCCCCAAAATGGTGGCGATCGGCGCGATGACTTTCAACAGATCCATATTGTCCATGATGATTCCTCTCAGCGCAGGCGGTCGATCTGATCGGCGAGCTGCGCGGCCTGTCCGTTGGTCTCGGTTGCGATGCGTTCGAGCACCGAAATCCGCTCTTCCAGTCGGCTGACCTGCCCCGCCAGCTTGGCGTTGTCGTCGGTCAGCAGGGCGATTTTTCGATCAGCGTCAGGGTCGGTTCGATGAACCGTGCCGCCCCATTCATTCTCGACGGGATAGCCGTGCTTGGCGCGGATCCAGGTGGTGAACATCCAGCCGCCGATCGACAGTGCGATGATGGCGAGGACAAAGGTGGTGCCACCGAAATTCATGAAAAGTCTCCCTGTTGCGTCTCAGCCGCTGCTCAGCGCAGGCTTTCAATCTCGTCGGCAAGCCGGCGATTGTGGCTGGTGTAGTAAAGTTCGATGTCGGCAAGCCGGCGATCGATGTCGCGGAAGCGCGACTTGATGTCGCGGGTCGATGCGGTCGGGTTGCTGCGCACGCCTTGCCAGAATTTCGCTTCCTCGGTCGAACCATAGAGCGCGAACGGCTTGGGCGTGCCCATCCAGGCGACCATCCAATAGGCGATCAGCGTCCAGGGGAAGGCGCCCATCAGG
>CAYRQX010000126.1:0-5372 GCA_964426485.1 uncultured Sphingopyxis sp.
TGCCCACCATTGCCAACCTCAACGTCAAGGCCGACGGCAGCTTCGAAGGCACGCTGGCCACCCTCAATGTCACCGCGCCGATCGCGATCGTGCCGAATGGCCGCAAGACCAAGGAAAACGAGCCCGATTACCGCATCCTCAGCCGCAAGAACGGCTTCGAGCTCGGCGCCGGTTGGAAGCGTTTCTCGCAGAGCAACGGCGCCGAATATGTGTCGGTCACCATGTCGGCCCCCGAATTCGGTACCATCTACGGCAATGTCGCCAATGCGCCGGGCGATGATCCGATGAAGAAGGTCATCATCTGGAACCCGCCGGCCTGACGGCCATCCGGCTCCGCCTTCGGGCGGAGCCGGTTTCTCTTTCTGTCGATGGACGGCCGTTTTCGGGCCGCCGTTCGGCATGTTTGGCCCGGCAGGCCCTTGGCCAACTGGGGAACTGCGCAGGGGTTCTGCCTGACGGGCCGCATGTCGCGGGGCTTCGAAAATTATGATCTGATCGGCGTGGTGGATCGCTGGTTTGGCGTGTCGGGGAGTATTCGGTCAGGCGCCGGGAAGCGGAAGCAAGGGGGCGATGGGGCGGCATGGGGGCTGCCGCATGGGCGCGGGCCATCCCCGCTCTCGATTGCCGCTGATCCCTTGGCCGAGGCCTGGCCTCCCCCAATCAACCCGTAAAGGGTCCCCACGCTGCGCTCGGGCCGCGGCTTTGCCGCGATGATTGCGGCCAGTCCCCTTCCGGCGGGGCGCCTGTCGAGCGGGAATGGCCCGCTCCCAAGGACAGGAGTTCATCCCATGCCGCTTACCACCGCCCAATCGCTCGGCTGGAACCTCGCCCGGACCATGATGACCGTGATCATCCTTATCGAAACCAGCGCCGGTTATTCTGTGATGCCGCTCGACGAATTCGATGGCGACCCCGAAACGATCCTCTGCGAATATGACCCCTTCAATCGCTGACCCTTTGAAAACAGGTCCAGATTGGGGCCGGTTCGGGTTCATCCCCGGACCGGCTTCTGCTATGCTTCGCGTGCAGGTTGCGCTGTGGAGGTGGTGGCGGGCGCGTCCGACAGGAGGACGTTCATGACCCTGATGCTCATACTCGGCGCCATCGCGGCGCTCTACTGTCTCCGGCTTCTCTTTCGCAGCGCCAAGTTCGCGCTGCCCGTCTGCGCCGCGATCGCCCTCGGCTTCGCATTGCGCGATCTCGGCTTTGGCTGGTTGACGATCCTGGGTTCGGCGCTGATCGCAGGGGTCGCTGTCCTGGCTCTTGGCCGGCGGTTGGTCGGCGGCACGGCCCCGCTCGCGGTGAAGCTCTGCGTCATGCTGATGTTCGTCGGCGCTGCTGCCTTTGCCGGTTATCAGGCGGGGACCGCGCTCGCCATATTGGGCGGGCTTGGAGCGGGTGCGAAGCATGGCCTCGCCATCCTCGCCGGCCTTGTGAGCGGCTATGCGAGTTGGCACGACCTTATTTCTCCCGCGGATTCAGCCGAGCGACCGGCCATGTCCGTCTAGGCCGACTTCCCCCCTCCATCTTCGCTCTCCTTCCCGGCCGATTGCCGATGCGTCCGTCCGGCGGACCTCCTGTCGCGATCTCTCGACATGCGCCATCTGTCAGCGGAACGCTTTGCTGACCGGCTCGGTGCAACGGCGCGCACCCGTCTTTCTTCCCCCGGCGTGCCGCCGTTCCTCGCGAAGCAAGAAAGACGGGTGCGCGCCGTCCTCCGCTTTGCTCCGGGCCCCTGGCTGCACCGCCGGTCCCCGCTGACCTTCGCTGCGCATCGAGACCGCGATGGTGCGGTCCGAGCCAAGGAAGGAATGCATCATGGCCAAGATCGGCACATTCAAGAAAGTCTCCGGAGAATTTCGGGGCAGCATCGTCACCCTCTCGGTGCAGGCGAAGTCGGTTCGCATCGCGCCCGAGGAAAATCCGAGCGGCAACGCCCCCAGCCACCGCGTCTTCATCGGCGACGTCGAAGTCGGCGCGGCCTGGGAAAAGCAGACGCAGGACAAGCGCCCCTATCTTTCGGTCAAGCTCGACGACCCGAGCTTCACGGCGCCGGTCTTCGCGCAGCTCTTCGCGGGCGAAGGCGATGAGCATGACCTCGTCTGGAATCGCCAGGCGCGCCGCGGCGACTAACGCTCCGATCCCGCCCGGCGCTGCCGGGCGGGATACCCATTTCTGGGGATGTGACTCCCCGCCTCATGGAATTGGCGGCCTGGCTGCCGTCGCCAAATCTCGTGCCCTGCACGGAGGCGCGCATGGCGGAGGAAGCGAGGGACGAAGGGGGCGGCAAGGCCTGGCTCGATTTCCCCGGCTTCGCGCAGGAATTTCTTCGCCGCGGTCCCGAATATCGCCGCGACTATGAGAGCGTCATGGCGGATCCGGACGGCGATCCGACGGCGCAGGAGGTGATGGCCCGGCGATGGGGCCTCTGCTTTCCCGGCCGATCCCCATCTGTCGGCGCGTGACGCGCCTGCCTTCTGGGATCCGGCCGTCTGCCCCCAGGTCATAATCCTCGGACCAGCAATCGCCGGTTTGAAGAGTAGTCCGCATTTCGACCCCGGCCATTGGCCTCGGGCTATCGTGTCACGCTCGGCGGGCGACGAAACGCATCTGGCGATGGGCGATGGTGTGTCGCTTCATCGAATCTGTCTGCGCAGCGTGCCCGTTGGCGACTCGCTCGCTGCCCTGATCCCTTGCGATGCGCTGCTCGATGCCCGCCTCGAGGCGCTGGCGGGCCTCGAGCGATGGCTGCGCGGCGCGCGGCGCGGTGCGCAGTTGTTCGGGCCAACCGCCTATCAAGCTCGGCGTCTCCACCTGCTGTTGGCCATTCTCGACCTTCGCCGCGGCCGCGAGGTTACGAGCCATATGGTCGCGCGGCGTCTCGTCTATCCGCGCCTTTCGATCGGACGGGGCGCGTCGTGGAAGTCCTCCCCCGAGCGCCGCCGGACCCAGCGCCTCATCCGCGAAGCCGAAGCGCTCGCCGCAGGCGGCTATCGCGCCCTCCTCGCCGGCCGCGCGGGGCGACAAAAATAGCGCTGCGATTCAGCCGCTCCCCCGCGCTCCCGCTTTCGCGCCACCACGCCCCATCGCGCGCTGCCCCGCCTTTTGGGGAGCCGCCGCTGGAAGGAGCATCTCATGACCGCCGCGCACCCTCCGCGTTATCTGAGGACCCCCGATGCAGCGCGCCGCGTCGGCCTCTCGCCCCGCACGCTCGAAAAGCATCGCTGCTACGGCACCGGTCCGGCTTACCGCAAACTCGGCGGGCGCGTGGTCTATGCGATCGACGAACTCGACGCATGGGTCGAACTCGGGCGGCGCTCGTCGACCTCCGATCCGGGCGTCGGCACGGTGCATCCGGCGCGCCGGGGGCTCGTCTGATGCCGCGCGCTGCCGAAGCGTCCGGCGCTGCGCTTGTCCGCCCCGGCGACGGCAGCGGATGCGTTTCTTCGTCGCCCCATGGCAACGGTTTGACCGAGGTCGAACTGACCTGGATCGAGGGCCGCCATGAACAGTGGATCCGCTTCGGCCGCGTCGCCGCCGAGCGAATATTGAGCCGCAGCACCCGCGTTATGTTCTTTCGTCCCGGCGCAGTCTTTGGCTTTGTCAGGTGGACGGCGAACGACTTCGGTACCATCCATTCGACCATCGCGATCGCAGTTGCGATGACGCCCGGCGAACCATTTTCGACGCTGCCCTTCGTCCGCCCCGGCGCCGAAATCCTTGCGCGGATCGACGGCTGGCCGAAGGTCCAGCAGGCGCTCGCGGCGATCGACGCGGTGGAGGCGACCGGCATCGAGGCGTGCGATGCGTCGCCCGACCATTGGCGCCATGTCGGCAACCGGCTCGCCGCCGGCCTGCCTTTCCGGCCCTATGGTCTCGATCGCCACACGGCATGGCTGCGCCGCCGGGCGATCGAGGCATGAACCGCCAGATCTTCCGCGCGACGGTCGGTGCAGCGGCGCTTTTCACCGCTTCCTTTGTTGCCGTCGCCTGGCTGAAGCCGACACCGCGACTGCTCTGGAACGCGAGCGCCAGCGCCCCCATCGGCCTCTACCGGATCGAAGCCGGCGCGCGGCCGCGGCTCGGCGAGCTTGTCGCCATCGACCCGCCGCCGGCGCTCGCGATCTATCTGTCCCGGCGCGGCTATCTGCCGCGCGGGGTGCCGCTGCTGAAGCGCGTCGTCGCGCTTCCGGGCTCCCTCGTCTGCCGTTCGGGTGCATTCGTCACGATCGATGGCGCGGGGGTCGCCCGTGCGCTCGCGCGCGACGGGGCGAACCGTCCGCTCCCGGTCTGGCGCGGTTGCCGGATCGTCGGGGCGCAGGAATTATTCCTGGTCAATGCGGCGCGGGACAGCCTCGACGGGCGATATTTCGGGCCGATTTCGGCGTCCGGTCTGATCGGCACGGCGCACCCGGTTCTGACGCGCGCCAACGCCGAAGCATCGCTTCGCTGGCACCGCGCGAGTCCTTCCTTCGAACCAATTGCCGACGAGATGGAGCAAGGACAATGACGGTTGCGGGGCTGCGGCGAAGCCTCGCCATCCTGTCTGTCCTGTCCTGGCCGATGCGCGTCGTCGCACGGCCCGCAGCCATATCGGCTGCGCTCCTTTTGCCGCCGATCTGCACTCCGGCTGCCGCCGCGGCGCAGCCGGAGCGCCATCCCTATGCCGCTCCGGTCGCCGAAGCGGCGCAACGCTTCGGCATCCCGGAGCTCTGGATCTGGCGTGTTATGCACGCCGAAAGCCGCGGCCGGGTCGGCGCCGTGTCGCACGCGGGAGCCATGGGGCTGATGCAGATCATGCCTGCAACATGGGCGTCGCTGACGGCGCGCCACCGGCTCGGTTCGGACCCCTTCGACCCCCGCGCGAACATCCTCGCGGGCGCCGCCTATCTGCGCGCGATGTGGGACCGCTATGGCGATGTCAGGCTGATGGTCGCAGCTTACAACGCGGGTCCCGGCCGTGCCGATGCCTATGTCGCGGGACGCCGCGGACTGCCCGCCGAGACCCGCGCCTATGTCGCCAGGATTGCACCCGAACTCCATGCTGGCGGTGATGTTGGCGCCATCGCTGTGCCGACCTTGCCATCGACCGGATGGCGCGGCGCGGCGCTCTTCGCTGAGCGGCAACCCCCCTCCGACGACGCCCGTTTGGAAGCCCGGGCGTCCGGGGCTGAGCCGGCAGCGCCGGCTTCCGCCGCACGTCCCTCGCTCTTCATTCCCCTCTCCGCCGGGCGCGACCGCTGATGCGCCCGGGTTCGGGCCTCGTTCGTGAAGCATGCGGCTCTCGGGGGAAGGTCGCTTGCTGGAAGGGAAATTCGGGAGTGCCGCCGTATTTGGCGAGGACTTGGCGTTGTTTCCGACCAGCACGGCCG
>CAYRQX010000127.1:0-5277 GCA_964426485.1 uncultured Sphingopyxis sp.
TTCGAATTTGTTGCGAAGATAGATCGCAAAGGCGTTCATCGACAGCAGCACGATAAGCAGCACGATGATCGCGGCGGAGGTTTTCTCGACAAAGCCCCGGTCGACTTCGTCCGACCAGAGGAAGATCTGCATCGGCAGCACCGTCGACGGCGAACAGATGCCGCCCGGAACGTCGCCGATAAAGGCGCGCATGCCGACGAGCAGCAACGGCGCCGTCTCACCCAGCGCGCGCGCCATGCCGATGATGGTGCCGGTCAAAATGCCGGGCAGCGCGAGCGGCAACACATGGTGGAACACCACCTGCACCGGGCTGGCGCCGACACCGAGCGCGGCGTCGCGGATCGACGGCGGCACCGACTTGATCGCATTGCGGCTGGCGATCACGATCACCGGCATCGTCATCAGCGCGAGCGTCAGCCCGCCGACGAGCGGGCTCGCCTGGCAGAGGCCGAACCAGTTGATGAACACCGCCAGCGCGAGCAGGCCGAAGATGATCGACGGCACCGCGGCAAGATTGTTGATCGACACTTCGATGAGGTCGGTCCAGCGGTTCTTCGGCGCATATTCTTCGAGATAGAGCGCGGCGAGGACGCCCGTGGGAAACGCAATCAGAAAGGCGATGAAGATCGTCAGCACCGATCCCTTGAGCGCGCCCCAGATGCCCGCAACCGCCGGGTCGGTGGCGTCGGCATTCTTGAAGAAGGGCCAGTGTATTCCGGTCCCCAGCTTGCCGTCACGCTCCAGCGCATCGACCCGCGCGCCCAGTTCGCCGCGCGCGCCGTCTTTCGCCATGATGTCGACCGCCGAGGACGCCGGCAGTTCGAACACCGTCTTGCCGTTCAGGAGTTCGGGGTCGGCCTTGATCTCGCTGCGCACTTCCTTCCACGCATTCTCCGAAATCAGCTCGGCCCCGCCGTCGCCCAGCGCTTCGTCGGCGGCAAAGGCGACGATGTCGGCCAGGCCCGCATTCGCGATCACCTGATCGGCATCGGCATCGCCAAGCCGCGCGGGATCGATCGTCAGCGGCATCGCCTTGAAATCGATCGGCACGGTGACATGCGTATAGGTAAAGCCGCGCGCGCCATTGCCGACCATCACAAACAGCAGGAAGGCGAGGAAGGCGCCCGAGAGCAATACGGCGCCCAGGCCCATCAGCTTGAAGCGGCGTTCGGCGGCGTAGCGGCCCGCGATGCGTTTCTGCATCACGGTGCCTTTCCAGTCGGTGGGGGCGGTGTCTCTATTCATAAGCTTCGCGATACTTTTTGACGATGCGCAGCGCGACGATGTTGAGCAGCAAGGTCACGATGAACAGGACAAGGCCGAGGGCGAAGGCGGCGAGCGTCTTGGCGCTGTCGAACTCCTGGTCGCCGGTGAGCAATTTCACGATCTGCGCGGTTACCGTGGTGACGCTGGCGAACGGGTTGGCGGTCATGTTCGCGGACAGGCCCGCCGCCATCACGACGATCATCGTCTCGCCGATCGCGCGGCTGACCGCGAGCAATATGCCGCCCATCACGCCCGGCAGCGCGGCGGGGATCAGCACCTGGCGGATCGTCTCGTTCGGCGTCGCGCCCAAGGCCAGCGATCCGTCGCGCATCGCCTGCGGCACCGCATTGATGCTGTCGTCGGCCATCGAGGAGACGAAGGGGATGATCATCACGCCCATCACGATACCGGCAGCGAGCGCGCTTTCGGTCGAGGCGTTCGGAATGCCGAGCATCACCGCAAATTCGCGTAGCGCCGGGGCGACGGTCAGCGCGGCGAAATAGCCGTATACGACCGTCGGCACGCCCGCGAGGATCTCGAGCAAAGGCTTCACCCACTGGCGCACACGCGGCGCGGCATATTGGGTGAGGTAGACCGCGGTCATCATCCCGATCGGGATCGCGACGATCATCGCGATGATCGCGCCGATCAAAATCGTGCCCCAGAACAGGGGAATGCCGCCAAAGGTATCGGGCTGCGGCGCTCCGCTTTGCGGCGCCCATTCGGTGCCGAACAGCAATTCGGCAGGCGAGACGAGGCGGAAGAAGCGGATCGATTCAAAGAGCAGCGACAGCACGATGCCAAAGGTCGTGAGGATCGCGACCAGCGATGCGAGCAGCAGCACCAGCATCACGATCTTTTCGACCCGCGTCCGCGCCCGGAAATCGGGCTTGATCCGCGTGAAGGCATAAAGCCCGCCTGCAAGCGCCAGCGCGAGCATCGCGGCAATGCCGATCCACGCATATTTGTGGCTGGCGTCGGCATAGGGCTGCACCAGCGGCGCCGCGGCGAGCAGGCGCACCTTGTCCTGCTGGCCCTCGGCCACGCTGCGCGCGTCGGACAGGATCGCGCCGCGCTCGAAGCCGAAGCTCGGCAAGCTTTGTGCGGCATCGGTCGCCAGCACCTGATTGGTGATCAGCGCGGGCGAGACCGACGACCAGACGGCCAGGAAAAGGGCGGCCGGGGCGAACAGCCACAGCGCGACATACCAGCCATGATATTGCGGGCGCGAATGCAGCTTGGTGCCGGCGCGGCTGGCCAGCAGGTTCGACCGCTGGCGACCGGCCAGCCAGCCGATCAGCGCGAGACCCGCGATCAAAAGCAAAAGGGCGGCGGCGTTAAAGGTCACTTGGTCCCCGTCATCCTGTCTGGATCATCGTCGTCAACCCCAAGCGGGATGACGTGGCAATTTCATGACTCTGCGTCACAATTTCGGTTTCCGTTCGCATCGAACACCCTATTGCCGTTCGTGTCGAGCGGGATATTGGGCCGATCATTTTCTCACGGTGACGCAAAAAGACGGTGGCCGGACGGGCGAACCCGCCGCGGCCACCAGCGGGAGGAAACTTACTTCAGCTCGGCGCCGTTCAGCGCGGTCATGCCCTTGCCGTTCGCCGCCGCGGTTGCGGCAATGGGGGCAGGCGACACGATCAGGCCCTTGGCGGCCAGATAACCGCCTTCGCCCGCGCCCTTCAGGAACTCGGCGACATATTCGGCCAGCCCGGGGACGACGCCGACATGCGCCTTCTTCACATAGATGAACAGTGGGCGCGAACCGGGGTAGCTGCCGTCGGCGATCGCCGCATAGGTCGGCGCGACGCCCTGGATCGGCACCGCCTTGATCTTGTCCTTGTTCGCATCGAGGTAGGAAAAGCCAAAGATGCCAAGGCTGGTCGGGTTCTTGTCGAGCTTCGAGATGATCAGGTTATCATTCTCGCCCTGCTCGACATAGAAAGGCGATCCGCGCAGCGCGGTGCACACCGCCTCATGCTGGTCGGCATCGCTCGCCTTCAGCGCCTTCATCTCGGGATTGGCGTCGCAGCCGGTGCCGAGGATCAGTTCCTTGAACGCATCATAGGTGCCGCTGGTCGACGGCGGGCCGAATACCGAGATCGCGACCGCGGGGAGGGCGGGGTTCACGTCCTTCCACGTCTTGGCGGTGTTCGGCTTGCCATAGGGGTTTGCGGCGAGCGCCTTGTAGACATCTTCTTCGGTCAGCTTGAAGCCGGGGCCGCGCTGCGCTTCGCCCAGCGCGATGCCGTCGATGCCGATCTGGATTTCGACGATGTCCTTGACGCCATTGGCCTGGCAGCTGTCGAATTCCGACTTTTTCATGCGGCGCGAGGCGTTCGAAATGTCCGCGGTGTCGCCGCCGACGCCGGCGCAGAAACGCTCGAAACCGCCACCGGTGCCCGTGCTGTCGATCTTCGGCGTCTTGTTGCCCGTCGCCTCGGCGAACTTCTCGCCGACCGCGGTGGCAAAGGGATAGACGGTCGAGGACCCGACCGCGCTGATATAATCGCGCGCACCGCCACCCGAGGACGCCTGATCCTGACACGCGGAAAGCGCCAGCGCGCACGTCGCGGCACCAGCGAGGCCAAGGACCTTGGGAGCGAATTTCTGCAGCATGAAATGATCCTGTGGTGGGGGTCGTTACCGAACCAAGCCACCACCCCCGCGGCGACTCGCTGAGCGCCATTTGGGGGAGTTGTGTGACGTGTTTGTGACACGGAGTGTCATATAAGTGTCATGGATAGTGTCAGTTAGCGGGCCTAATGGGTGGAGGCTAAGCGGAGTCTTCCGTACTCATCCGTTTTATGTTTTCTACTGACGGGATTTTGAATATAGTTCGAGTAAGATCAAGAAGCACCGAAAGGTTGAAAAAAATTATACCGATAGCGAGAGAATTCGCAACCGCTCTATTGTAATCTGGAGTAGGAAGTAGCGGTTTTACTATAACTACTAATCCCGCTGCTGCAAAAAGAGCGATCAAGGAATAGGCTGATTTCTTCAATGATGATCGTGTGCGAGAAAACGGTTTGCCCGTCTGATCTTCGATCTTATTTAGTTCGAAATGAACACTTGCTGCAGATGCCAGCGTCACAGCAACGATAAAGCCAAGCGTTCCCAAGAGTTCGTGGTTTACGAAATTAGCTAGGAATGTGTTCCGATCATCCAAAAGGTGCGGTTCGACGAAACTAATTGTCAGCAGCACCGTCATCAGCGCGATTAGGATCATCCAAGGTAGAACTTTTGCCACGGCTAAGGATCGTCCTCTTCAATCCACTGAAGTATTTCAGCATGGCATCCGCACTGGCTTTAACGGCGGGGATTTTAGATACCAGAGGTTGTTTTGTCGAGCGGAAAGGTGTGCCATCCATTGCCCTTGCTGACAAGGTTCCCGCTCCACGTTCAGCGTAGTCAACCCCTTCGCGAACCTTCTGATTGTCAGTCGAAACGCCATGCTCCGATCGGAAGCCAACTCGAACCCGTTCTGCTCCGGTGGTTCTCCCGGTATCCCGCAGGTCGGCATCAAGGTCGGATTCGGTGCTCCACATATTTGGGACGACAAAGTCGAAATCGATCTTTTTCATCACGTTGTCATGGCGATTGGCAAAAGCCCAAAAGCGCGAAGCGTCAAATAAGGGTTCTATCTCGATTTGATAGGGCGCTTCCTCCAGAACGTTGATGTGCTTTACTAGCGACTTGATGAGACTGCTCGGCTTGCCTACGACATCATTCTCCACAGCAACTCTCTGACCCTCGTCATGGTGCGTAGGGTCCACAACGACATATGCGCCCTGCCATTCTTCTTTTGCAATCTCACCGCCGCCCTCGTCAGGGGATTGGTGCAATTCATGCACGCGGGTCCGCTGAATGAGGCCCACTAAGCACTCTTCAGCATCACCTTGTGGTACCCAATGAAGTGTCATTCCGGCGAAGTGGCCAAACTCAAATTGAACCGCCCCGGGATTGCCGGAGGCCCTAACTCCTGAGAGGAAGGGCCTGTGA
>CAYRQX010000128.1:0-5208 GCA_964426485.1 uncultured Sphingopyxis sp.
GGCCTGTCACGCCGGAGGTCGCGGGTTCGAGCCCCGTCACTCGCGCCATTCCTTCCATTTCGGACGGAATGGCCACCGCAGCTTGGGACTTTCCATCACTGGAAATCGGGAAAAATGGCGCGGCGCTTCAGCCGCGCCATTTCCCCAATTCCATCCAGCGCAGCAGCGGCTTCAGCGGCAGGATCCAGACGATCCCCGCGGCGAGGTAGAAGACCGCCTGCACCAATACCGGCCATGTACCGACCCATGGTGACACGCTGGCGACAATGCCCGTCCATACCGCGATCAGCGTCAGGATCAGGAACATGCCGGCGGGTTTCCGCCAGCTTGGCTGGGGATCGGCGGGTGGCTGGCTCACAAACGGTCTCCGCAAAGAATGAATTCTTGTTCGGTCAGTATGGCATCGAGCGCGATGTCGGTCGATTCGCGGGGCACCGTGTCGATTTCCTGCACCGACCAGCCGATTCCGATCCGCAACGCGTCGGGGTGCGCGGCGAAATAGCGGTCATAATGTCCGCCGCCCTGACCGATCCGGCCGCCTTGGCGATCGAATCCGACGAGGGGGCAGAAGATAAGGTCGGGCGTTGCCAAAGGCGCGTCGTCCTTTGGCTGCCTTGTGCTCCAGGGGCCCTGCACCAGCGCTTCGTCGGGTCGCCAACGGCGAAATGCCATTTCGGCAATTCGTCCGCGATGGTGGGGCAGGGCAAGCGCGCCCGCGTCCGCTAGGCCAGCGAACATCGGCAGGATATCGGGCTCGTCGCCCCACGCGGCGTAGGCGCCGATGACGGCATGATTGGAAAGGAGGTCGGAAAGCGGCGCGGGCAGCGCACGAAAGGCGGCGAACTGAGCCATTCCGTCAAGATTCGCGGTAAAATGCTTGCGCCGATAGCGCAGCCGCTCGCGCAACGTCTGCTTTTGCTGGACCGGATCGGCGGACAAGTCGGTCATCGCCTCCTCAGGGCCTCCTCTGGGATTTGGGCTGGATGGTTGGCGGGACCGCCGAGGTCGTTTGCTGGAAAGTCCTCTGACGCCAGTAACGTCAGGTGGGGACCATATACGTCGGACCAGGGTCCGGGCAGGGACAGCCCCCTAGGATGATGTATCGCCTCAGGGATTTTCGCAAAAGCTCGTGCCGGGCAGTACCCGCCGCCCCCTATGTAGGAGGGCGAACCACCTTGCTCAAGGGAGTTGCTCGACTTTCGCGGCCAGTGCTTCGATGCGGTCGGCGATTTGCAGCAAGGCGCGGTCGTTCGACGGATTTGCCGCGGCCACCGCAGCCGGTGCATTCTGGTGCGCCGTTTCCAGCTGTTTGAGCGCCGCCTGCTCACGCGCGACCGCGGCGCGCAGTTCGTCGCGTGCAGCGGCTTCGCGGCTCTCGGCCAGCGCCACCGCAGCACGGAGCGAATCGGATTGCGGCTCGGCCTTTTCGACCTTGCCCCTGGCTTCCTGGGCTTCGTCGGCAAGCATGAGCGCAGCGAACAGCATCTGGCGGATCTCGGTGCCGCCCGGCATCGAGCGCACCTTCTCATCGACGACCGAAGCGAGCTGAACCAGTTGCGCTTCCTGACCATCGGCACAGTGGACGTCATAGGGGCGTCCGGCGATCGTGAGTTTCACATCAGCCACGGTCAGCCTCCGCAATCAGTCGGTCGAGTTCGCCAATCACCGCAGCAACCTCCGCCTTCAGCGCCGATGGGTCGTCGGCGGGGGCAGTCGGTGCCGATTCGGGCCGGTTTGCACGATCGGCGAGCGCCTTTTCGATACGGCTGAGCGCGCGTTCGATACGGCCGATCGCCAGGCTGGATTCGTCAAGATCGAGTTCCATGACGAAGGGTTAGCAGTGCCGGGGAGGGGGTGCAATTGCCCTGTCGGTCCAAAATGCGCGGATTTTCCGTCACGGGCGGTTGACTCCTGCCCCCTGCGCCGCAAAGGGCTGTGCGCATCCGATCCGGGCGTACCGTCCGGGCCAATCCCAACCTTTCCGGGGGACCAATGACACTGCCCGAACGTCAGCTCGCCAACGCAATCCGCGCGCTTGCGATGGATGCGGTACAGGCCGCAAACAGCGGCCATCCGGGGATGCCGATGGGCATGGCCGACGTCGCCACCATCCTCTATTCGGATTATCTGAAATTCGATCCGACCGATCCCAAATGGGCCGACCGCGACCGATTCGTTCTGTCGGCTGGTCATGGGTCGATGCTCGCTTATGCTACGCTGCACCTTGCGGGTTATGCGCGTCCAACCTTGAGCGACATCCGCAATTTTCGGCAGCTGCACAGCCCGTGTGCGGGGCACCCGGAGAATTTCGAGCTCGAAGGCGTCGAGACGACCACCGGGCCGCTGGGGCAGGGGCTTGCGACGTCGGTTGGTATGGCGATCGCCGAGCGGCATCTGAACGCGCTCTATGGCGACGACCTCGTCGATCACCGCACCTGGGTGATCGCGGGTGACGGCTGCTTGATGGAAGGCATCAACCACGAAGCGATCGGGCTCGCCGGTCACCTCGGCCTCGGGCGTCTGACCGTGCTCTGGGATGACAACAAGATCACCATCGATGGGTCGACCGACCTTTCGACCAGCGAAGACATCGGCGCGCGCTATGCAGCGACCGGCTGGCATGTCGAAAGCTGCGACGGGCATGATCCCGCCGATATCCGCCGCGCGATCGACGCCGCGCTGGCCGATCCGCGCCCGTCGCTGATCGCATGCCGCACCATCATCGGTTTCGGCGCCCCGAACAAGCAGGGCACCTCGGCGACGCACGGCGCCCCGCTTGGGGCAGACGAGATTGCGGCGGCGCGCAAGGAACTTGGCTGGACCGCTGAGCCGTTCGTCATTCCCGCCGATATTGCGTCGGCGTGGGCCGCCTTTGGCGAAACGGGCAAGGCGCTTCACGCCGAATGGAATGATCGCCTCGCAAATAGCGGCAAGAAAACGGAATTTTCTGATCGACTGAGCGGCAAGATCGTTCCGGGCGACGCTTTCAAGGCCTATCTCGACGGCCTCGTCGCCGAACCGCCGAAGGTCGCGACGCGCAAGGCTTCGGAGAATACGCTCGGCGCGCTGACCGCCGATATCGCGGCGCTCGTGGGCGGCAGCGCCGATTTGACCGGTTCGAACAATACCAAAACGTCGTCGACCAAGCCGTTGACGAAGAATGATTATTCGGGCCGATATATCTATTACGGCATTCGCGAATTCGGCATGGCCGCCGCGATGAACGGCATGGCGCTGCACGGCGGCGTCGTGCCCTATGGCGGTACCTTCCTTGTGTTCGCCGATTATTGCCGCGCCGCGATCCGCCTGTCGGCGCTGCAGCAGCAGCGCGTCGTTTATGTGATGACGCACGACAGCATCGGGCTGGGCGAGGACGGTCCGACGCATCAGCCGATCGAGCATCTCCAGTCGCTGCGCGCGATGCCGAACCTGCTCGTGCTGCGCCCCGCCGACGCGGTCGAGACCGCCGAATGCTGGGCGCTCGCGCTGGCGCAGGAAAGCCGGCCGTCGCTGCTCGCATTGACGCGTCAGAACCTTCCGCCTCTGCGTCATGACGTCACCGAAAATCTATGCCTGAAAGGCGGTTACCGCCTTCGTGGTGCCTCGGCCGCGCGCAAGGTCGTGCTCGTGGCGACCGGTTCGGAAGTGTCGCTTGCGATGGACGTCGCCGACAAGCTTGAGGCCGCCGGTCATGGCGCCGACGTCATCTCGATGGTCTCTACCGAACTCTTTGACGAACAAAGTGCTGCCTATCAGGCCGATATCCTGCCCGACGACGCGCTGATCGTGTCGATCGAGGCGGGTACGACCTTTGGCTGGGAACGCTACACGGGGCGCCACGGGCTGCGTTTCGGCATCGACAGCTTTGGCGCATCGGCTCCGATTGAAGACCTATTCAAGCATTTCGGCCTTACCGCCGATGCTATCACCCCCCAGATCCTGGCACGGCTCGGCGCATAAGACCGACGGCCTCCATCCGCAGAAAGGATTTTTCGATATGGCAGTGAAAGTCGCAATCAACGGTTTCGGACGCATCGGACGCCTTGTCGCGCGCGCCATTCTCGAACGTCCCGACTGCGGGCTCGAACTCGTTGCGATCAACGACCTCGCCGATGCCAAGTCGAACGCGTTGCTATTCAAGCGCGACAGCGTCCATGGCGCATTTCCGGGCGAAGTCAGCGCTGACGGTGACGCCATGATCGTCAACGGCAAGCGCATCCGCGTCACCGCCGAACGCGACCCCGCGAACCTGCCGCACTCGGAACTCGGTGTCGATATCGCGCTCGAATGCACGGGCTTTTTCGCCGACCGTGAGAGCGCGTCCAAGCATCTGGCCGCCGGCGCCAAGCGCGTGCTGATCTCGGCCCCCGCGAAGGGCGTCGACCTGACCGTCGTGTACGGCGTCAATCACGACAAGCTGACCGCCGAGCATGTCGTCGTCTCGAACGCGAGCTGCACGACCAACTGCCTCGCGCCGGTCGCGAAGGTGCTCAACGACAGCATCGGTATCGAGCGCGGGCTGATGACCACGGTCCACGCCTATACCAACGACCAGAAGATCCTCGACCAGATCCACCCCGACATGCGCCGTGCGCGCGCCGCCGCGATGTCGATCATCCCGACGACGACCGGCGCCGCCCGCGCGGTCGGCGAAGTGCTGCCCGAACTCAAAGGCAAGCTCGACGGGTCGGCGATCCGCGTTCCGACGCCGAACGTCAGCCTCGTCGACCTGACCTTCACGCCGAAGCGCGACACGAGCGTCGAAGAAGTGAACAAGATCCTGAGGGACGCGTCGGACGGCGCGCTGAAGGGCGTATTGGCTTTCTCGGACGAACCGCTTGTTTCGATCGACTATAACCATTGCCCCGCCAGCTCGACGGTCGACAGCCTCGAAACCGCGGTGCTCGAAGGCAAGCTCGTCCGCGTCGTCAGCTGGTACGACAATGAATGGGGCTTCTCGAACCGCATGGTCGACACCGCAGGCGTGATGGCCAAGCTGCTCTGATTGTCTGTGCCCCTGCGGAGGCAGGGGGCCATCTCCAACCCTACCGGCATCAAGCAGGCGGTAGCGGAGAAGGGTGGCATAGGAGATGGGCCCCTGCCTTCGCAGGGGCACGGTGCGGAACGGAGTGAAAAGAATGACCGCGTTCAAGACCCTCGACGATATCGGTGACGTCACCGGCAAGCGCGTGCTTGTGCGCGTCGACC
>CAYRQX010000129.1:0-5164 GCA_964426485.1 uncultured Sphingopyxis sp.
TCGGGAAAAGCGGCTTGGGTCATGCGGGGTGCATAGCGGCGTGCGGGCGCCGGGCGCGATCGACGTTAGCGAGCGGATGCGCGCACGGAAATCGGCGAGCGCCTTGCCCTCGAGCAAAGCGCGGGTGACGAAAGTCACCGACGACGGGTTGACCGCGCGGCCGTTGCGATAAAGCTCGTAATGGAGGTGCGGGCCGGTCGAGAGGCCGGTCGAGCCGATATAGCCGATCACCTGCCCGCGATTGACGCGCTGGCCGGAGCGCACCGCAATGCGGCTCATGTGGCCATAGCCGGTGCCGAGGCCATTGCCGTGGTTGAGCTTGACGAAATTGCCATAGCCGCCATGACGTCCGGCGATCGTCACAACGCCGTCGGTCACCGCATAGATGGGCGCACCATAGCCGCCGCCGAAATCCATGCCGCTGTGCATTCGCTTATAGCCAAGGATCGGGTGGCGGCGCATGCCGAAGGTCGAGGTCACGCGGCCATTGGTAGGCCGCGCCATGCCGCCGCGCTGTTCGCCGACGCCCGACGCTTCGAACCATTGCGTGCGCCCGTCGACAGTCCATTCGAGCATTGAGAGTTTCGGTTTTCCGCTGCGGATCAGCCCGGCGTAAAGCAATTTGCCCGTCTCGCTCTCACCCGTTTCGGCGCGGCGGTAATCGACGATGATGTCGAACTCGTCGCCGGCGCGGATGTCGCTGCCGACCGAAATCTGTTTCCCGACGACGCGCAGATAAGACTGGATCGCCTGCGGCGGGGCACCGGCAGCCCGCGCCGAACGATAGAGGCTGTCGCCGACGCGCCCACGAATGCGCAGCGGCGTCGCGTCGACCGCGATCGGAATGCGCCGCATCACCAGCTGTCCACCGACACGCTCCATCTCGATGCGCAGGTCGAAACGTGCGCGCATCGCGAGCGCGTCAACCGGGCGCGGCATAGTGCGCGCGGCGCGGCGGCCGAGGATCAGGTCGATGCGGGTGCCCGGTGCGATGTCGGCGAGCGGCACTGCGCCTGAAACCTGGCGTGCGAGCGCCTGCGCCTCGCTGCTGCCGACGCCCGAGCGTTCGAGCAGACGCGCGAAGCTGTCGCCGGCACCCAGGGTGGCGGTGAGTTCGATTTGCGGGCGTTCGGGGGTTTGGGTCAGCGGTCGGACCGCGTCGGTCGCCGCCATATGGCGGCCGGTGTCGCCGCCAAATGCCAGCGGCACGATCATTTGCGCGCGCGCCTCGTTGAAATCGGCCGCATCGAGCGCGGGCGCGGCGCCGACCGCGAGCGGCTGGATTCCAGGGAAGGTCGCGATCGCGGTTCCGCACAGCAGGGTTAATGTCGCAAGACCGCGCCACCATTCGGCCGAACCGATATTGTCGCCGAGGTCGGGAACCAGGTCGAGTTGTGCGAGCCGGTCGCGCCAGCCGGGCTGCGGTTCGGCAACCGAATCGGCGCGCCGCAGCGGGATCGCTTGCGACATCGTGAGGGCGGCCGCGTTGCCGGACATCCCCGCGATCGGTTCGTGACGCTGAAACAAATTGCAACCCCCGCTCGGCAAGCCTCCCTTATACCCGGCCGCCGAATGATGTTTTCGAGGCGTTGTCTGTAAAGAAAGGTCGTTAAAGTCAATTTAATGGCCGATATGCCGCAACCGCTTGCGGCAAGGCGTGGCGCGGTCGGGATATTATGCAACAGTGTGAGAAAAATTGGCCGCCGCCCTGCACTTCGACGATCGCCTGTTGCGCGGGGGTCGCGTGCATGCCAGCTTGGCTTTCAAGAAAATGACCTCTTTCTCTTCCCAGCCGGTCAAGGCTGTCCTTGGCCCCACCAACACCGGCAAAACCCATTTGGCGGTCGAGCGCCTGACCGCTCATTCGAGCGGCATGATCGGCTTTCCGCTGCGCTTGCTAGCGCGCGAGGTCTATGATCGTGTCGTCCAGATCAAGGGCGCGGCGCAAGTCGGGCTGATCACCGGCGAAGAACGAATCATCCCGCCCGATGCACGCTACCTGCTCGGCACGATGGAGGCGCTGCCCATCGAACGCGACGTCGCGTTCGTCGGGATCGACGAGGCGCAGCTTGGTGCCGATCCCGAGCGCGGCCATGTCTTCACCGACCGGCTACTCCGCGCCCGCGGGCGCGAAGAGACGATGATTCTCGGCTCGGCCAGCATTCGCGGGCTGGTCAAGGGACTGGTGCCCGAGGCCGAGATCATCACCCGGCCACGCTTTTCGACCTTGAGCTATGCGGGATCGTCGAAGCTGTCGCGCCTGCCCAAACGCTCGGCGATCGTCGCCTTTTCGGCCGAGGAAGTTTACGCGATCGCCGAAATGCTGCGCCGTTTTTCGGGCGGCGCTGCGGTGGTGATGGGGGCATTGAGCCCCAAAACCCGCAATTCGCAGGTCGCGATGTTCGAGGCGGGCGAGGTCGACTATCTCGTCGCCACCGACGCGATCGGCATGGGGCTGAACCTCGACGTCCAGCATGTCGCCTTTGCAAGCCTGCAAAAATTCGACGGGCGGCGGCTGCGCCGCCTGACGATTTCGGAAATGGCGCAGATCGCGGGCCGCGCCGGGCGCCACCAACAGGATGGCAGCTTCGGCACCGTCGGGCTGCCGCAGGGCGGCTTTACCCCCGAGGAAATCGCATCGATCGAAGGGCATCATTTTCCGCCGGTGCCCAGCCTGTTCTGGCGCAATCCGACCCCGGGCTTCGCATCGCTCGACCAGCTCCTGTCCGACCTCGCGCAGCCGCCGACGCAGCCGATGCTGCGCGCCGCGCCCGAGGCGGTCGACATCGCGGTGCTCAAGCATCTGGCGGGCGACATGGAGGTGCGCGCGCGCGGCGGCGATTTCGACGCCGTCCAGCGATTGTGGGACATCTGCGGCCTTCCTGATTTCGAACAGCTCGGCGCCGAACATCACAGCCGCACCATCTTCAAACTGTGGCAATGGCGAACCAGTGGCGACGGGATGATTGATCCCGACTGGTTCGCGAGGCGCCTCGATCGAATGAACGACGTCGAGGGTGACATCGACCAGCTCGCGAGCCGCATCGCGGCGGTCCGCACGCTCTGCTTCATCGCGCAGCGCGGCGACTGGATCGCGGGCGCGGCGGGGTGGACTGAGGCGACGCAGGCGCTCGAATCGCGCCTGTCCGACGCACTGCATGCCGCGCTCGCGCAGCGTTTCGTCGACCGGCGGCTCGCGCTGCTGCTCCGCGACGCCGGACAGCGGGGCGCCGCGCTGCCCGTCGCGGTCGGCGCCGACGGCACTGTCGCGGTCGACGGCGAGGCGATCGGGACGCTCAACGGATTCCAGTTCAAGGTCGATCCGGTCGCCAAGGCCAGCGATCACCGCATGCTGCTCGCCGCCGCCGAAAAGCATCTGCGCGCCGAACTCGCGCGCCGTGCAACCGCGCTCGCCGAGGGCGACGACAGCGCCTTGTCGCTGATCGCCGAGCCGGGAACGGCGCCGCGCCTTGCCTGGCACGGCCACGCCATCGCGACGCTCGCGCGCGGGCCGACGCTGGTCCAGCCGGCGATCCAGATCGACCCGTCGCTGCGGCGGCTCGAACTGCATCAGGTGCAGGCGATTTCGGAGCGCCTTCAGCGCTTTGTCGCCGCCCAGCTCGCGCGCCATGCGGGTCCGCTCGCCGCGATGGGCGAGGCTGCGGGCGACCTTTTCACCCCGCCGCGCGTGCGCGCGCTGCTCGCCGCGCTCACCGACAACAGCGGGACGATCGGCCGCGCGGTGGTCGAGGATCAGCTGAATGCGCTGACCGCCGAGGAGCGGCCGCAGCTGCGCAAACTCGGCTTCACGATCGGCTCACTCGATCTCTTTCATCCGCAGCTGCTCAAGCCCGAGGCGGTTCGCTGGCGCGCCGCGCTGACGGCGGCGCAGCAGGGCGCGCCGGTTCCCGCGCTGCCGCCGCATGGCGCGGTGCTGCAAAAGGCGGGCAGCCATGCCGGACTGACCATCGCGGGGTTCCGCCGCTGTGCGTCGGGCTGGCTGCGCGTCGACATGGCCGAAAAGCTGGCGCGCCAGGCGCACGCCGCGCGGATGCAGGCGGCCGCCCCGCCGACCGCGCCGATCAGCGGTCGCGAGGACCATCACGACGATCATGCGCATGACGAGCATGAGGGCATCGGCGCCGCGTCGCCGCCCGGCTTCGTCATCGACCCGGCGCTCGCGACCTCGCTCGGGCTTGACGAGGAAACGCGCCGTGCGCTGCTTGGCAGCTTCGGTTTCCGCAGCGTCGGCGAACCCGCGCTCCAGCGCTGGCGCTGGTCGGGGCTGCGCAAGGCGGTCGAAAAACGCCCGCGCCGCAAACCGGCCCCGCAGCGCAAGACGGCCGACGCGCCGCCCCGCGCCGCGAACGGCGACGCGCGGCGCCCGCCCGCGCATCCCGCGAAAGGCAAGCGGAGCAAGCCTGACAAACCCCGCGTCGACGCCCCCCGCTCACCGCGGCCCGATCGCACCGACCGCCCTGACCGCCAGCCACGT
The DNA here is from genome assembly GCA_964426485.1 of uncultured Sphingopyxis sp. Taxonomy (GTDB): domain Bacteria; phylum Pseudomonadota; class Alphaproteobacteria; order Sphingomonadales; family Sphingomonadaceae; genus Sphingopyxis. The sequence goes on from CAYRQX010000129.1 coordinate 4,496, forward strand.
CGCGGCCCGTCGCCCAACAGCCCCTTCGCGGGCCTCGCCGCGCTCCTCGCGGACGCACGCAAAGACTGATGGCCAGTCCGGGCGCCGCAGGAAGCATCAGGCTGGACAAGCTGTTGTGGTTCCTGCGCTTCGCGCGCTCGCGCAGTGTCGCGCAGGCGATGGTCGAGGCGGGGCATATCAGGCTGGATGGGCGGCGCATCACCCGGTCGTCCTGCGCAGTCCATCCCGGCGCGACGCTGGTGCTGCCCGTCGGCGAGCGGATCGAGGTGATCCGCCTGCTGTCGCTTCCGCTTCGCCGCGGCCCCGCGCCCGAGGCGCAGGCCTGTTACCGACGGCTCGATCGCGAGGCGCCGCCGCCCGCATCACCGGCTATCGGCGCCGATGGAAATGCTTTGCACCCGCGGCATCCCGATCGCCCTATTCAGTGAGAGTGATTCGCAACTGTCGCTTAGCGTTGACGCGCCGCCGTCACGCGGCATAGAGGCGAGCCGATATTGAGAGCCTGACGGCCCGATTGCCGTCACTTGAGGGAGCCGAAAACCCATGACCTATGTCGTCACCGATGCCTGCGTCCGGTGCAAATATATGGACTGTGTCGAGGTGTGCCCCGTCGACTGTTTCTATGAGGGCGAGAATATGCTCGTCATCAACCCGAACGAATGCATCGAC
>CAYRQX010000130.1:0-4916 GCA_964426485.1 uncultured Sphingopyxis sp.
TCGCTGCGGCCCGTGACCGCTCCCGAACGGCTGTTCGACGCCGAAATCCTCTCGGACGAGTTTGTCGAATGGGTCGAAAACTCGCATCTTCTGAAGCGCGCCTTTCGCGAGGTGGCGGTGATCGGCGGACTGATCGCGCGCCAGCATCCGGGCAAGCGCAAGACGGGCAAGCAGGTCACCTTTTCGACCGACCTCATCTTCGACGTGCTCCGCAAATATGAGCCCGACCATCTGCTGCTGGAAGCGGCCTGGGCCGATGCGCGCGCGCGTTTGACCGACGTCGGGCGGCTGGGCGACCTGCTCGACCGCGCGGCGGGGACGATGCGGCATGTGACGCTCGATCGCATCAGCCCGCTTGCAATTCCGGTGCTCGTGCTGATCGGCCGCGAAAGCGTCGCGGCGCCCGACCTCGACGATATGCTGCTCGGCGAACTCGCCGACACGCTCGCCCAAACCGCGATGCGCGCCGACTGACGGGCCGGGCGCGCCGGGCGTTTCGCTTGCCCACCGTAGCGATGAGGCGTAGGCTGCGGCAAGATAGAGGAAGAGGATGCCAGCGATGACCCGAACCATCCGACGGTCCGTCCTTGCGGCGCTGCTCGCTGCGGCTGCGCCGCTGCTGCTCGGCGCGACGCCTGCCCCCGCGACGCCGCCGCCCGCTCCCGCGACGACGCCCGCTCCGGCTGGCGAAACGGGCACGCCTCCGGTCGGCGTGGTGCCCTTCATCGAACCCTTCGACCTCGACGCGACGCGCCGCATGGCGGTGCAGGTCATGATCGGCGGCAAGGGGCCCTTTTCCTTCCTCGTCGACACCGGCGCCGAGCGCACGGTGATCGCGCGTGAGCTTGCCGACCGGCTGGGCCTTGTCGAGGGCGAAAAGCTGCGGATGGCGACGATCGGCGGGTCGGCGACGGTCCCGAGCTATCATGTCGCCGCGCTCCAGATGGCCAAGCTGCGCCTCGCCAAGGTCAATGCCCCGGCGTTTCACGGGCGCCATATCGGCGCCGCGGGGCTGATCGGCGTCGACATGCTCGAGGATCGGCGCGTGCTCATCGATTTCCGCGACCAGACGATGGAGATATTGGAAACGCGCAAGCGCGCGCGCCCGGTGATCCGCGACGACGATGCGATCGTCGTCACCGCGCGCAATTCGGCGGGGCGGCTGATCCTCTCCGACGCGCGGCTCAACGGTCGGCGCATCGACGTCATCGTCGACACCGGCGCACAAACCAGCGTCGGCAACCTCGCCTTGCAGCGGCTGGTCGCCGAAAAACGCGCGAACCGGCTGCCTTTCCTGCCGACGACGCTGGCCGCCGTGACGGGCGAAAATGTGCCGGCGACGCGCACCGCGATCAAACGCATCGTCATCAACGGCATGGACATCAACGACTTGCCGGTCAGCTTCGCCGACAGCCAGGCGTTTCGCGCGCTCGGGCTCGACGAGCGGCCGGCGCTGCTGCTCGGCATGGACAGCCTGTCGCTGTTCGACCGGGTCGAGATCGATTTTCCGAACAGGCGCGTCGTCTTCGACCTGCCCGAACGCGCGCACCGCAGCGCGGGGCAGCGCTTCGCCGCAAGCGGCGGCGCTGCTGGGGGGTAGCGCGCTTGCGGCGGCGCGGGGGCATTGCCATAGGGGCATCATGTCCGCCGCCGCACCTTTCGATTTTGCGGGCCAGCGTTTTCAGATGCTGGCCGGTCGCGCGCTGTTCTGGCCGCGCCACGGCGCGCTGATCGTCGCCGACCTGCATCTGGAAAAGGCGAGCTGGTATGCGGCGCGCGGCCAGCCGCTGCCGCCCTACGACAGCCACGACACGCTCGACCGGCTCGCAGCGCTCGCGGCGCATATGCGCGCGCGCGCGATCTGGTGCCTCGGCGACAGTTTTCATGATCGCGATGCCGCTGCGCGCGTCGTCCCCGCGGTCGCCGACCGGCTCGCCCGCCAGGCGCAATCGGCTGCGCTTGTCTGGATCGCGGGCAACCACGACGGGATCAGCGCGGGCCAATGGGGTGGCACGGTCGCCGACGAGCTGGTCATCGACGGCATCGTCTTTCGCCACCAAGCCGTGCGCGACGAGGCGCGCCCCGAAATATCGGGGCATTTCCACCCCAAGCTGCGCAGCCATATCCGCGGTCGCCAGGTTGCGCGCGCCTGTTTCGTCGGCGACCACCGGCGCTTGATTCTGCCCGCTTTCGGCAGCCTGACAGGCGGATTGGCGGTCGAAGACCCGGCCATCGCCGACAATTTTGCCGGTCCTTATCGCGCGATGCTCGTTGCGGCGGGACGGCGGCTCGATTTTCCCTGTTCCGGTCGCGCGGCCGATGACGCTACGGCACGCCCGGCTACCGCCGTCTGATAGGCCTTTGGGGCGCTTTGGGGCTGTGGCCAAAAAGCATCACCCGGTCAAAAACGACGCAAATGCGGGCGTTTCGCTGGATTGGCGGCGTAATTGGGTTATGTTCCCGCCGCAACAAAAATAATGAAATGTTGAGAGGAGTGCCCAAAATGAAATCATCTTCCCTTCAGGCTGCCCGCTTGCTGCGCACGACGGCGATGGGCGCATCGATTGTGATCGCGAGCATGGCGGCGCCTGCGCTGGCGCAGGACAGCGGCGCCGATACGGCGACCGACGACAGCGGCGACGCGCCGATCGTCGTCACCGCGCAGGGCCGTTCGCAGCTTCTGTCCGACGTGCCCGTCGCCATTTCGGCGGTCAGCGCCGAAACGCTGCAGAACAGCGGCGCGAACGACATTCGTCAGCTCAACCAGGTTGCGCCGTCGCTGCTCGTCTCGTCGACCGGCAGCGAAGCCAATGGTTCGGCGCGTATCCGCGGCATCGGCACCGTCGGCGACAACCCCGGCCTCGAAAGCTCGGTCCCGGTCTTTATCGACGGCGTCTATCGCTCGCGTTCGGGCATCGGTCTCAACGAACTGGGCGAGATCGACCGGGTCGAGGTGCAGCGCGGACCGCAGGGCACGCTCGGCGGTCGCAACTCGTCGGCGGGCCTCATCAGCATCTATTCGAAAAAGCCCGATTTCCAGTTCGGCGCCTCGGGTGAGATCACCTATGGCAATTTTGATTACTGGCGCCTCGGCGGCAGCGTCACCGGCCCGATCACCGACACGCTCGCCGCGCGCATCGACGGCATCTGGGTGAAGCGCGACGGCTTCTATCGCGACGCGACCAACAACACCGACGTCAACGACCGCGACCGTTATTTCACGCGCGGCCAGCTGTTGTTCGAGCCGACCGACGCGCTGTCGATCCGGCTGATCGCCGACTATACCTTCCGCGATGAAAAATGCTGCGCCGCCACCTATGTCGACAGCAGCGTCAATCCTTTCATCGGCAACCTCAACAATCCGGGCGTGCCGGTTACGCCGACGACGAACAACATCATCCGGGTGCTCGCCGACCTCGGTCAGCCGCTCAGCGCTTTCAACCAGGGATACAGCCGCGATATTTCGGTCACCCCCGGCCGCAGCTATGCGGGCGAAACCAAGGACTACGGCTTCTCGGGCCAGATCGATTATGATTTCGGCGGCGCGACGCTGACCTCGATCACCGCTTATCGCGAATATCGGTCGAGCCAGGCATCGGACACCGACTATGGCACGGTCGACATCCTCTATCGCGCACCCGACGACGATGCCTATCGCCAGTTCCACACCTTCACGCAGGAGCTGCGCCTCAACGGCGAGGCCTTCGACGGCAAGCTCGACTGGCTCGTCGGCGGCTTTTTCGCCAATGAAAAGCTGACCGTGCGCGACAATCTGCGTTTCGGCGCCCAATATGGCCGTTTCGCCAACTGCCGCATCATTTCGGGCGGCGGGCTGGCCGGCCTTTATTCGCCCACGTCGCCGCTCTGCGTCGTCCCGGGCGTCGGCCCCGCGACCATTGCGGGCGCGAGCGGGGCGTCGGGGCCCGACATCGTCGCGGCCTTCACCGCGCTCGACGGTCTCAACGACCTCGGCACGATCAACGACCGCTATCGTCAGAACGGCACCAACTGGGCGCTGTTCACGCATAACATCATCCATATCACCGACCAGCTCGATTTCACCTTCGGTGTGCGCTACACGCACGACAAGAAGAAATTCTCGGCCACCTTCACCAACGACAATACCGCGTGCACCACGATCCAGGGCCTCGTGCTCGACGATCTGGCGAGCCCCAACGCAACCGCGCGCGCGCTTGCGGGCGCGCTGATCGGGCTCGGTTGTCAGGGCAATTCGACCGCCGAACTCAATGGCGTCTCGATCCGCGACAAGCGGAGCGAGGACGAATGGACCGGCACCGGCATCCTCTCGTACAAGCCGATCGACGACCTCCTGCTCTATGCCAGCTATTCGCGCGGCTACAAGGCGGGCGGCTTCAACCTCGACCGTTCGGCGCTCAAATCGCCGATCCTGCCCTTTGGCGGGCAGGCCGGGGCGCAGGCGCTCGTCGGCAACCTCCAGTTCGATCCCGAACTGGTCGACGCCTATGAAATCGGCGCCAAATACTCCACGGGTCCGTTCAGCCTCAGCGTGTCGGCCTTCCGGTCCGATTTCAGCAATTTCCAGCTGAACACGTTCAACGGCAGCGTGTTTATCGTCCAGACGGTCAACGGCTGCGGCGGCGACCTTGTCGGTGGTCCCGATGCGGATACGGACACCAGCAACACGACCGGCGCGTGCGCCACCGACGATGTCAGCTGGGGCGTCCGTGCACAGGGTTTCGAGCTTGAAGCCTCGCTGGTTCCGGCGCGCAATTTCCGCATGGCGGCGGGCCTGACCTATGCGCGCACCAAATATCGCAAGGACCTGGTCGGCAACAAGAATGGCGACCCGCTCGACGCGGCGCTGCGCAAGCTGCCCGGCGACAATCTGTCGAACGCGCCCGAACTGGTCGCGACCGGCAGCGTCGCCTGGACGC
>CAYRQX010000131.1:0-4912 GCA_964426485.1 uncultured Sphingopyxis sp.
GCGGGGGCACGTTCGGCACGGGAGTGAAAGGAATGACCGCGTTCACGGCCCTCGACGATATCGGTGACGTCACCGGCAAGCGCGTGCTTGTGCGCGTCGACCTCAACGTCCCGCTGTTCGAAGGCGCGGTCAGCGACGCGACGCGGATCCAGGCGGCGATGCCGACGATCCGCGAACTCGCCGACAAGGGCGCGATCGTACTGCTGCTCGCGCATTTCGGGCGGCCGAAGGGCGCGAAGAACCCGACACAGTCGCTGTCGCTCGTCATGGGCGGCGTCGAAGATGTGCTCGGCCATTCGGTAATGTTCATCCCCGAAGCGGTGGGCGAGGGCGCGAAGGCGGGAATCGCGGTGCTCGCCGCAGGTGACGTCGCGGTGATGGAAAACACGCGCTTCTATCCCGGCGAGGAAACGAACGACCCCGCCTTTGCCGACGCGCTGGCCGAAATCGGCGACCTTTACGTCAACGATGCCTTTTCGGCCGCGCACCGCGCGCATGGTTCGACCGAGGGCATCGCCCATCGCCTGCCTGCTTATGCAGGCCGCGCGATGGAAGCCGAACTCAAGGCGCTCGACGCGGCGCTCGGCAAGCCCGCGCATCCGGTGGCGGCGGTTGTCGGCGGCGCCAAGGTATCGAGCAAGATCGATGTGCTGCGGCATCTGGTCAGCAAGGTCGACCATCTGATCATTGGTGGCGGCATGGCAAACACCTTCCTCGCCGCGCGCGGAGTCGACGTCGGCAAGTCGCTGTGCGAGCATGACCTGGTCGATACTGTGGGGGCGATCTTCGACGCCGCCGATGCCGCGGGCTGCACGATCCATCTGCCCTATGACGTCGTGGTGTCGAAGGAATTCGCCCCGAACCCCCCGACGCGGACCGTCAATGTGCATGAAGTTGCCGCCGACGAGATGATCCTCGACGTCGGTCCGGCCGCGGTCGAGGCGCTCGCCGACGTGCTCAAAAATTGCCGCACGCTCGTCTGGAACGGCCCGCTGGGCGCGTTCGAGACGCCGCCGTTCGACACCGCGACGGTCGCGCTCGCGAAGACCGCTGCGGCGCTGACGCGCGAAGGCTCGCTGATCTCGGTCGCGGGTGGCGGCGATACCGTCGCGGCGCTCAACCATGCCGGCGTGGCCGATGATTTCACCTTTGTTTCGACCGCCGGCGGTGCCTTCCTCGAATGGATGGAAGGCAAAGCGTTGCCGGGCGTCGACGCACTGAAGGCCTAGACTTTCCGACCGCATTGCATCGCGCCCAAGGGGCAGCTATGCGCAGCGCCACATACGTATGCAAACCACCGGAGATCTTATGACCACCGTCCATGCCGCCATGCTCGACCAGATCAAAGCGGGACAGGGCTTTATTGCCGCACTAGACCAGAGCGGCGGTTCGACGCCCAAGGCATTGAAGGGTTATGGGATCGAAGCGGATGCCTTCTCGAATGACGAGGAGATGTTCGGGCTGATCCACGACATGCGCAGCCGTATCGTCACCGCGCCCTGCTTCAACGGGGAGAAGGTGATTGGTGCGATCCTGTTCGAACGCACGATGGACGGCGAAGCTGGCGGCAAGCCGGTTCCCGCGCTTTTGTGGGAGCGCGGCGTGGTACCGTTCCTGAAGGTCGACAAGGGCCTCGAAGACGAAGCCGACGGCGTCCAGTTGATGAAAGCCAACCCCGGCCTCGACGAACTTTGTGAACGCGCGGTCGCCAAGGGGGTGTTCGGCACCAAGATGCGCAGTGTTGTCAATCTCGCCAACCCGGTCGGGATCAAGGCTATCGTCGAGCAGCAATTCGCTGAAGCTGCGCGGATCGCCGCGCATGGCCTCGTCCCGATCATCGAGCCCGAGGTAAACATCAAGAGCGCCGAGCGCGATGCGGCCGACCGCTTGCTGCTCAAGGAAATCACGTCTGCCCTCGATAGCTGGGACGGTGCGCCCGTCATGCTCAAGCTGTCGCTGCCGGCCGAAGCCGGCCTGTTCCAGCCGTTGGTGGATCATCCCAAGGTGTTGCGCGTGGTTGCGCTGTCAGGTGGTTTTGCGCGCCCTGAAGCCTGCACCGAACTGGCAAAGAACCCGGGCATCATCGCGAGCTTCAGCCGTGCGCTGCTCGAAGACCTGCGCCACCAGATGAGCGATGACGAGTTCAACGCCTCACTCGGCGGCGCGATCAAGGAAATTCACGCGGCCTCCGTGGCCTGAAGTGATGGGAGAGCGGTGGCAAGCCGTCGACGACTATATCGCCGCCAAATTGCTTGGCGACGATGACGTGCTTGCCACCACCCTCGCGAACAATGCCGCACAAGGCCTGCCGCCGATCGACGTGTCAGCGGCGCAAGGAAAGATGCTCTTCCTGCTCGCGCAGATAGCGGGTGCGAAGCGCATCCTCGAAGTCGGCACGCTCGGCGGTTATTCGACGATCTGGCTTGCGCGAGCGCTGCCCGATAACGGTGATATGGTGACACTGGAGCTCGATCCGCATCACGCGCGCGTCGCGCGCGAAAATCTTGGCCGCGCCGGCGTATTGGACAGGGTGGATATTCGTGTCGGCCCGGCTGCGGAAATCCTTGCGGCGATGATCGGCGAGGCGCCGTTCGATTTCGTCTTCATCGACGCCGACAAGCAGAGCAACAGCCACTATGTTGCTGAAGCGATCCGGCTCGGCCGCGCGGGCACGACAATCATCGTCGACAATGTCGTGCGCGAAGGCGGGGTGCTGGAGGCGGACAGCGACGATGAACGCATTATCGGCACGCGCGCCCTGTTCGACACGCTCGCCGCCGATCCGCGGCTCGACGCAACCGCGGTGCAGACCGTTGGTGCGAAGAAATGGGACGGCTTCGTCCTCGCGCGGGTGCGCTAAAAGGCCCCTGACGATTCAACGGGAGGGTTTGTCAGAGACCGCCCGCAAAACGGAACGAGAAGCGGTAATCTGCAGGCTTGATCGGCACGTTGGTCATCTTTTCCGGGCGAACCGAATCCAGTGTGATCGCGCCGTCCGCGATCGGCGTGGATTCGCCCAGTGTCACCTCGAACGGCTGCCTCTCGCCATTGCCGCGAATCCAGACCATCTTCACTCGCACGCGGCCCGCCCACACGCAGCGCGCGTTCGTTGGGCATCGGCTGTCCTCCAGCACTTCGACCGGCTGGACGAGCGGGCCGTCGACATAGGCCTTCTGGCCGAGCGCCACGTCGCTGCCGTCGGGAAGCTGCGCGCCGCGCGTCGTGGCGCAGGCGGACAGGGCGAGGGCGGCGGGGAGGGCGAGGGTCGCGATGCGGGTTATGTTCTGCATTTGCCCGTCTGTGACGGCGCCGCTATGAACGCGCCATGAAAACACCGACCTGCCAGCTTTACCTGATTTCGCCGCTCGATGTCGGCGGCGATTTTCCTGACCGGCTTGCCGAAGCGCTCGACGCCGGGCCGGTCGCCGCATTCCAGTTTCGCGTCAAGGATCTCGACCAGCATGAGGCGGCGCGGCTGGCCGAGCCGTTGCAGGCGCTTTGCTCGGCGCATGACGTCGCCTTCATCGTCAACGACGATGTCGCGCTCGCAAAACGGCTTGGCGCCGATGGTGTGCATCTGGGTCAGGATGATGGCGACCCGCGCGAGGCGCGCCGGATCTTGGGTCCCGAGGCGCAGATTGGCGTGACCTGCCACGCGAGCCGCCATATGGCGATGGAAGCGGGCGAGGCGGGGGCCGACTATGTCGCTTTCGGCGCCTTTTATCCGACGACGACCAAGACAGTCGAGCATCATGCCGAGCCCGAAATCCTCACCTGGTGGCAGGGCATGTTCGAGCTGCCCTGCGTTGCGATCGGCGGCATCACCGTCGACAATGCGCCGGTGCTGATCGAAGCCGGCGCCGACTTCCTTGCCGTTTCCGGCGGCGTCTGGGCGCATCCGGAAGGCCCAGGGGCAGCCGTGCGCGCGTTCGGCAAGCTGCTCGAAGATCAGCCCGCCGGGTAATCGCGCCCCGAAGTTTTCGGGCGATCCTTGGACGCGGGCGACGGCGCATCCTTGCGCCAGCCAAAAAGGCCGGCGCAAGGCGCCTCGCGCGGCGACGTTGCTGCGGTGTCGCGCGGGGGCGGCGGGGTAAGATCCGAAAGATCGATACTCATCATGGCAGCGGATATGACATTGATGTCGGGCGTCATATTGGATCGATGCGTCAAAAGGATATTGGCCGGTCGCTTTTGGCGTTTCGGTCCAACCTGACAACGAGGTGCCCTTGGTAGTTGGAAGCGACGGTTGAGCGCCCCACGCACCGCGGATCGGCTCGTCGGGTTCGCCGTGCACGCCTGCGACGGCTGTCACCACGCCCCAGCCTCGTCATCGCGACGCGCCGACTTGCCCTTCGGCGCGCGCACGGCTAAAGGCGCGCTCCTGTGACCGGCATATTCCGATAGGCCGGCGGCTCTTTCCATCCTTGTGTAGCGAGTGTGCGCGATGAAAATCACCGGCGTTGAAATCCGTCCCGGCAATATTATCGAATTTGAAAAGGGGATCTGGAAGGTCACCAAGATCCAGCACACCCAGCCGGGCAAGGGCGGCGCCTATATGCAGGTCGAAGCCAAGAATCTGATCGACGGCCGCAAGCTCAACAACCGTTTCCGCAGCGCCGACACGGTCGAAAAGGTCCGCCTCGACACCAAGGATTTTCAGTTCCTCTACGCCGAGGGCGACGACCTGGTGTTCATGGACAAGGACACGTTCGAACAGATCAACATCTCGAAGGACGTCGTCGGCGACGCGCATGAATTCCTGCAGGACGGCATGGACGTCGTGCTCGAGCTTTGGGAAGAGCGCCCGATCTCGGTCGAACTGCCCGAAACGATCGAAGCGACGATCGTCGAGGCCGCCGCGGGGGTGAAGGGCCAGACGGCGTCGTCGTCGTACAAGCCCGCGATCCTCGCC
>CAYRQX010000132.1:0-4642 GCA_964426485.1 uncultured Sphingopyxis sp.
GCCAGCCGACATGCGCGGCGTCGAACAGCGCGCCATAGGCACCGTCGTTGATGTAAAGTTCTTCGCCACGGCGCTTTTCGACCCGCACGATCAGCGAGCTATACTCGGCCGACAGCGCGCGGCCCGGCTCGCACCACAGTTCTGCGGAGTAGCTGATCGGCAGGCTTTCGAAGCTACGGTGGATCGTCTCGAAATAGGCGTCGAGCGGCGGCGGCTCCATGCCGGGATAGGACGACGGAAAGCCGCCGCCGACATCGATGATATCGACGGTAACCGATGCCGCGACGATCGCCGCGCGGACGCGCTCCATCGCCTGCGCATAGGCATGCGGGGTCATCGCCTGGCTGCCAACGTGGAAGCAGATGCCGAGCGCATCAGCGGCCTGGCGCGTCGCCATCAGCAGTTCGACGACCTCGTCGGCCTCGGCGCCGAACTTGGCGGCGAGGCTGAGCTTCGAATGATCGGACGAGACGCGGAGGCGCACGAGCAGGTTAAGGTCCTGCGCGCCTTCGGTTGCACGGACGATCTTTTCGAGTTCGTCGAGCGTGTCGAGCGAGAAGGTGCGCACGCCATGCTTCCAATAGGCTTCGGAAATCGCTTCCTCGGCCTTTACCGGATGCATGAAGCAGAGCGTCGCTTCGGGAAGCGTGCGCGCGACAAGGCGGACCTCGGCGATCGAGGCGACGTCATAATGCGTGACACCCGAATCCCACAGCACGCGCAGCAGGTCGGGCGACGGATTCGCCTTGACCGCATACATGGTCGTGCCGGGAAATCGCTCGATGAAGAAACGCGCTGCACGCCGCGCAGCGTGCGGGCGGACAAGCGTGACAGGTTCGATCGGCGAAAGTGCCTGAATCAGCCCGTGGGCGCTATGATGCTGGTGCAACTCAAGGGACCCCCAAAATTAAACGGTAAACGACAAGGCTGCCTTGCGGTTATTGGAAGTCCCCCTGGGGCAGCGGAGCGCGATATATGCAGGGGGGTCCTCGCTGTAAAGACCCTATCGCGTAATTTTGTAATAGCGCGGTAACATAAAGGGCGAACCGGGGCACATGCGCGCCGAGCAGGGCAAAGGCGAGACAAACTCCTTTGCCCGCGCTAGGGAAGGTGCGACTCCCCAACCGGAAAGGACCAACCCGTCATGGCCGCTCCCGCCGACGTCAATTACACCTTCACCGACGCCGAGCTGGATGAACTTCGCGCCTTTGGCACGGTCGAATCCCACAAGGCTGGCGACCTGATCGTCGAAGAAGGCGCGATGGCGCCCGATTGCATCATCACCCTGTCGGGGCACACCGATATCTTCGCGTCGACCGACGAAGGGCGGATCCGCGTCGGCTGGATGGAGCGCGGGCAGTTCGCCGGCGATCTGTCGGTGCTGACAGGGCAAAGGCATCTGTCGCGCGTCGAAATGGGCGCCGACGGGGAGATTCTTCGTATCGCCCACCCGGATTTCCAGCGCCTGATCGCCGGCAATTCGCATTATTCGGACATCTTCATCCGTGTTCTGTCGGCGCGGCGCGAGTTCAGCAACACGCGCGGTTTTGCGGTAACGATCGTGATCGGAGCGGCGATGGATCGCAGCGTCTATGCGCTGCGCGACCTGCTCATGAAACACGGCGTCGCGCATCGCTGGTTCGACCCCGCCGACGGACCCGTCGCGGGGCATCTGATGGCCGAGCGCGGGCTGACCGAAGAACAGCTTCCGGCGGTCATCCTCGGAGCCGCCGATGTGCTGATCCAGCCGACGCCCGAACAGCTTGCGGCCGGGCTCGGGCTTGACCTGCTTCCCGACGGTGCGACCGCCGACGTCATCGTCGTCGGCAGCGGCCCCGGCGGGCTCGCGGCGGCGGTCTATGCCGCGTCCGAAGGGCTGACAGTGATCGCGATCGACGCGCTCGCGCCCGGCGGGCAGGCGGGGACGTCATCGAAAATCGAAAATTATCTGGGTTTCCCGACCGGCATTTCGGGGAACGAACTGGCGCGGCGGGCGACGGTGCAGGCACAGAAATTCGGCGCACGGCTGGTGGCGCCCGTGCGTGCGGCGTCGATCGCACGCGACGAGGATGTCTATTGTCTCCATCTTGCCGACGGACGCAAGCTGCGCAGCCGCGCGGTGGTCGTCGCCAGCGGGGCGCAATACCAGCGGCTCCCAATCGAGGGAATCGAGGCCTATGAGGGGCGCGGCATCTATTATGGCGCGACGCCGATGGAGGCGCAGCTGTGCGGCAACGCCGAGGTGACCGTCGTCGGCGCGGGCAATTCGGCGGGGCAGGGCGCCATCTATCTCGCGAGCGTCGCGAAGAAGGTCTATGTCATTTTTCGCCGGTCGAGCCTGCGCGACACGATGTCCGAATATCTGGTCAAACGGCTGGAAGAGCATCCGAACATCGAGATCATCCCGTCGACCGACGTCACCGCGCTGCACGGCGAGGATCGGCTGGCCGGCCTCACCTATCGCTGCCGCGACACGGGCGAGGAGGGGCATTGCGACTGCGGCTTCCTGTTCCTGTTCCTCGGCGCCAATCCCAATACGACCTGGCTGCCCAAGGAAATGGTGTGCGACGAACGCGGCTTCGTGAAGACCGGCGCCGACATCGCCCCCCTCGAACTCGTCAAGGCGGGCTGGTCGCTCGACCGGATGCCGAGCCGCCTCGAGACAAGCTGGCCGCGCATCTACGCCGTCGGCGACGTGCGCAAGGGATCGGTAAAGCGTGTCGCCTCATCGGTCGGCGAGGGATCGGTCGTGGTCAGCCACATTCATCAGGCGTTGGCGGAACTCACCCCAGCCGAGTCTTGAAATCCTCATAGCCGAACTCGCGGATCAGCTTTAGATCGTCGGTTTCGCTGTCCCACAGCCAGATCGACGGCAGCGGGACGCCGTTGAAGGTATTGGTCTTTACCATCGAATAATGCGCCTGGTCGAGGAAGGCAAAGCGCTGGCCGATGCGTGCGCCGCCGGGCAGGCGATAGTCGCCGATCACGTCGCCCGCTAGGCAGGAGGGGCCGCCGAGGCGCGTCGGCATGCCCTCGCGGCCCTCATCAAGCATCGCGGGCCGATAGGGCGCTTCGATCACGTCGGGCATGTGACAGGTTGCCGAAATGTCGGTGATACCGATCGGCATGCCATTGTCGAACAGGTCGAGCACCTCGCCGACGAGGATCCCCGCGTCAAGCGCGATCGCCTCGCCGGGTTCGATCATCACGTCGCAGTCGGTTGCCGCGCGCACCTGCTTCAGGAAAGCGATCAGGTCGCCCGTCTGATAATCGGCGCGCGTGACATGATGGCCGCCGCCAAAGTTGATCCATTTGAGCTGGTTGAAAAAGGGACGGAGCATCGGCAGCACCGCGGCCCATGTCCGTTCCAGCGGAGGAAAATCCTGCTCGCACAGGCTGTGCATATGGATGCCGTCGACGCCCTCCATATGTTCGGGCAACAGCTGACTGATCGGGAAACCGAGGCGGCTGCACGGCGCGGCGGGGTCGTATTTGGCGACCTCGCCCTCGCTGTGCATCGGATTGATGCGGAGGCCGACATCGAAGCTTTCGCCCTTTGCCCGAAGTTCGTCGAGGAGCGGACGGAAGCGTGCGATCTGGCCGGGCGAGTTGAAGATCAGATGGTCGGACAGCGCCGCGATCTCAGGAAGGTCGGCTTGCTTGTAGCCGGCGCAATAGGTCGCAACCTCGCCGCCATATTCGCCGCGGCCGAGCCTCGCCTCGTAAAGACCCGAAGCGCATACCCCATCGAGATATTCGGCGACCACCGGCCCGAGCGACCACATCGAAAAAGCCTTGAGCGCCGCGAGCACGCGCGCGCCCGACGCATCGCCGATATGGCGGAGCACCGACAAATTGGCGCGCACCTTCGCGGCGTCGACAACAAAGGCGGGAGAGGGGACGCGGGTCAGGTCGAAGCGGGCAAAGGCTCCGGGGTCGCCGGCACGGGTTTCCATGTCGCAGTAAAATCCTGTCAGACCGCAATCGGTCCCTTGAAGATGAAAAACGCCCCCGCCGCAATCAGACCGAAGCCGACGAGATGATTCAAGGTCAGCTTCTCACCGAGCCAGAAGACCGCGAACCCGGCGAATATGACCAGTGTGATCACTTCCTGCAAGGTCTTGAGTTCAGCGGCGCTATAAACGCCATAGCCGATGCGGTTCGCGGGGATGACGAGGCAATATTCGAAGAACGCGATTCCCCACGCGATCAGCACCGCCAGCCAGATCGGCCGCGACACCGCGCCAAGCTGTCCATACCAGGCAAAGGTCATGAAGATGTTCGACACGAACAGGAGGCCGATCGGCGCGAGATAGGCGGTCATTTTGGGTCTTTCGTCAGCGGCAAAGCGTCACGCTGTGCGCTGAACCGGGACGCCGCACAAGCTCCCCTGAAAGATGGCCCGACCTGTCTCGACGGACAGGTCGGGAGGGACTTACCTAGCCTCAGAAATCGAGCGGTCCGCCCAGCTCCTTAACCTGCCAGGGCAGGCCATGCCGGTTCAGCATCTCCATGAACGGATCGGGGTCCATCTGCTCCATGTTGAACACGCCGTCACCCGACCAGGTGCCGGTGACCATCATCGCCGCGCCGATCATCGCGGGAACGCCGGTGGTGTAGCTCACCGCCTGATTGCCCGTTT
>CAYRQX010000133.1:0-4554 GCA_964426485.1 uncultured Sphingopyxis sp.
TCGGTCGACGTCATCACCGGCGTGATCAAGGCGAACCTGCCGACGCGCATCAGCTTCAACGTGACGTCGAAGATCGACAGCCGCACGATCCTGGGCGAAGCCGGCGCCGAACAATTGCTGGGTAAGGGCGACATGCTCTATGTCCCCGGCGGCAAGCAGATCACGCGCATCCACGGGCCGTTCGTTTCGGACGACGAGGTCCGCGCGGTTGCCGACCACTGGAAGGGCCAAGGCCGCCCCGACTATATCGAAAGCGTCACCGAGGACCCCGAGGACGGCGGCTTCGCGATGGAGGGCGCCCCCGCGGGCGGCGACAGCGCCGAAGACCGTATGTATGCCAAAGCATGCCAGATCGTCGTCGAAAGCCAGAAGGCATCGACGAGCTGGCTGCAACGTCAATTGCGGATCGGATACAACAGCGCCGCGCGCCTGATCGAGCGGATGGAGGAGGAAGGGCTGGTGAGCCCGCCGAACCATGTCGGCCGCCGCGACGTGCTGACCGACCAATATGGCCAGCAAAGGTAAGGAACCTTTGCCGGCGCGGCGACTTGAACAGCGTCTAACGAAGGGTTCAGCGCGGGTTCAATGCCCGGCTGCAATGGACCAGTCACCTATTTCAAAGATGAGAGTTCGATGATCTTGAAGACCAACATGACCCGCCTAGCCGCCTGGACGCTTGTCCCCGTCGCGGCGGCAAGCCTTGCCATCGGCGCCCCGGCGATCGCCCAGTCGTCCAGCACGCTGGCGTCGGTGCAGGCGCACCTCAGGTCGACGAGTTCGATGATCGCCGACTTCGTCCAGACCGACCGCAACGGCCAGCGGCTCAGCGGCAAGCTGACGCTGAAACGTCCGGGCAAGATCCGGTTCCAGTATCAAAAGGACGTCCCGCTGCTGATCGTCGGCGACGGCAGCTCGCTGACGATGATCGACTATGAGGTGCGGCAGGTCCAGCGTTGGCCGGTTAAGAATTCGCCGCTCGGCGCGCTGCTCGACCCCGACCGTGACCTGACCAAATATGCCAAGGTCCTGCCGACCGGCAGCAATGACGTGCTGAGCGTCGAGGTCAAGGATCCCAAGCGCCCCGAATATGGCACGATCACCATGGTGTTCGTCCGTGACGGGTCGGCGCCGGGCGGGCTGCGATTGCGCGGCTGGGTCGCGCTCGATTCGCAAAACAACCGGACGCGGATCGACCTGACCAACCAGAAATTCAACGTCACGGTCGCCGATTCGGCGTTCAAATGGACCGACCCGCGGCCGAAAAAGCGTGGGCGCGCGGGCTAACGCCTGCGACCTTCACTGGAGTTAAAATATATGGCGCTGAATCTTCGAATAGATTCGGCGCCATTTTCCAGACCAACCGACATCACGCATCGACGAACTGCAAAATCGGCCCTTGGCCGCCGATTTCGTTCAGCTTGGCGACAGGGAAGAGCGTCTATTTCATCTCTCGAAGGCGCCAACACGGCTCCCGGATTTGGGTTTCCCCCTGTTGCCCCACCGGGACTGCCAGGCACCTTCATTCAAGAGCGTGACGAACGCTGACCTTGAACCCCCGTTCCACCGCCCCTGGAACGGGGGTTTAAATTTGTCCGGCGTAGTTTTCTTCCGCTGGCGCGGCAGGCGGCACCAGCCCGCAATCGCATTGCGAACGGCGCCGTGCGCCGATAGAGCCACCGCATGACTCGTACCAGTATCGCTTCGTGGAACATCAACAGCGTTCGCGCCCGCATCGGCATCGTCGAGAAATTCCTGCGCGAAGAGGCCCCCGACATTCTCTGCCTGCAGGAGACGAAGGTCGAATGCATGCAGTTCCCGCCCGAGATGTTCAAGCGGCTGGGTTATGACCATATCGTCACCCACGGCCAGCGCATGCACCACGGCGTTGCCATCGTCAGCAAGGTGCCGCTGACCGATGTGCGCAAATATGACTGGCAGGCGAATGGCGAGGCGCGCCATGTCGGCGTGACGCTGCCCTCGGGCGTCCGTCTCGACAATGTCTATATTCCGGCTGGCGGCGACATTCCTGACCGCGAATTGAACCCCAAGTTCGGACAGAAGCTCGATTTCTTCGAGCGCATGACCTTATGGTCGGGCGCACTGAACGGAACGCCGACGGTCCTCACGGGCGATTTCAACGTCGCACCACTCGAAAGTGATGTGTGGAACCACAAGGCGCTGCTCGACGTCGTCAGCCACACGCCGGTCGAGGTCGAGACCCTTGCCCGGCTGCAAGCCGCATCGAACTGGGTTGACCTCGGACGCCACTTCATCCCCGCGCCGGAGCGGCTCTACACCTGGTGGAGCTACCGCGCGAAGGACTGGGAAGCATCGAACCGCGGCCGCCGGCTCGACCATATGTGGGTAACCCCCGACCTGATGCCCAAGGCGGTGTCGCACCGGATCGTCCAGCCGGCGCGGAGCTGGGAACGACCGTCGGATCACATCCCGCTCATCACCGAGTTCGATTTTTGAACGAGGTCGCCGACCATCGGGGCGCCCGGCGCGCGGCGCGTGCGATCGACGCGCTGCGGCGCGGTTGGCCTTTCCGCATCGAAAGCGCCGACGGGTCGCTCGACCTGCTCGCTGTCGAAAGCGCACGCGATGCCACGCTTGCCGAATTTGGCAACCATGATGTGCTGCTCTCGGGCGAACGCGCGGTCACGCTCAAGCTGACCAATCAGCGCGTTGCCGCAACGCCGGGTCCCGTCCGGCTGGCAAATGCAGCCGATATCGTAACGGCCGCCCTCGCCATCGCCGATCCCGCGCTTGACCTTGCGAACCCCCTCAAGGGACCGTTTCGCACCGTGGCGACCGGCGGCGAAGCGGCGGCAACGGCCGCGATGACGATGGCGCGCCATGCCGGGCTGCTCCCCGCCTTTTTCGTGCGCGAAGCTGCGGGAGAGGCCGAGACCATATGCAGCGTCGACGATGTCGCCGCGCTGCTCGACCCGACGCGGCTTGAGGTCGCAGCGCGCGCGCGGCTTCCCGTCGAAGCGAGCGAAAGCGCGGAAATCATTGCCTTCCGTTCGCCCGAAGAAGCGTCGGACCATGTCGCGCTGATCATCGGCAAACGCGACGCGGGTCCACCCGTCGTCCGTCTGCACAGCGAATGTCTGACCGGCGATGTGCTCGGTAGCCTCAAATGCGATTGCGGACCGCAGCTTCACGCCGCGCTGCATGCGATGGGCGACGCGCCGTGGGGCGTGCTGCTATATCTGCGGCAGGAAGGGCGCGGCATCGGCCTCGTCAACAAACTGCGCGCCTATGCGCTGCAGGATCAGGGCTATGACACAGTCGATGCCAATCTACGGCTCGGCTTTCCTGTCGAGGCGCGCGATTTCGCGATTGCCGGGCGGATGCTCGAACTGCTGAACATTCCGCGCATCCGGCTGATGACGAACAATCCGGAAAAGGTCGCGCGGCTGCAGAAAGAGGGGGTCGAGGTCGTCGAGCGAATCCCCCTCGCGCTGCCGACCAACAAATATAACGAACAATATCTTGCGACGAAACGCGACCGGACGGGGCACCAGCTTTAGTTGTCTGTTCCCGCATCGCGGGAACGAAGCGGCACCGGCCCTGTCCCAACCAGGCCTCCCTAACGATGGTAAACTAGGGAGGCCGGGTGGGGAGCGGGCCGGTGCCGCAGCTGCCGTCAGGCAGCGAAAATCAATGCACGAAGCGCGCGACGACGTCGCGATAGCTGCGGCTGACCTTCACCTGCGCGCCTGATCCCAATACGAGGAAACATTCGCCGTTGGTATGCGGCTTGACCTGCTTCACTTGGCTGAGGTTCACGATCGTTGAGCGATGCACGCGCTGGAAATTGCGCGGGTCGAGCCGCTTTTCTAGATCCTTCATCGTCTCGCGCAGGATCAGGCTGTTGTCGGCGGTGTATATGCACATATAGTCGCCCGCGGCGTCGATACGTTCGATGCTGTCGACATCGACGCGAAAGATCTGGCCGCGATCCTTGATGTTGATCATCTTTTCATAGCGATCGGCGGCGTGCGTATCGGGGGCGACTTCGGCGTCATAATCCTCGACCGCTTCGGGCGCGACTTCGGCAAGCACGGTCTTCAGCCGCTCGACTTCGGCCGCGCCGCGCTTTTCGGTCAGGCGCTGGCGGACGCGGTCGAGAGCGTCGGCGAGCCGTTCGGGCTCGACCGGCTTAACGAGATAATCGACCGCCTGCGCCTCGAACGCGCGGATGGCGTGATCGGAATAAGCCGTGACGAACACCACCAGCGGCGGTTCGACCTCCATCAATCCCTGAATCACTGAAAAGCCGTCGAAACCCGGCATCTGGATGTCGAGGAAAACCAGGTCGGGCTTGTGGGTCTTGATCTTTCTGATCGCTTCGCGGCCGTTTTGCGCAGTGTCGACGATTTCGACGTCCGCATGCGGTTCGAGCCGCAGTTGCAGGCCTTGGGTGGCCAGTTTTTCGTCATCCACCAGGATGGTTCTGATCGTCATGTTCTCTCGGTTCCAATCGTCATTTGCCCATCGGGCTGGAACGGAAACTCGATTACCACCGTGAAGCCGCCCTCAGCG
>CAYRQX010000134.1:0-2924 GCA_964426485.1 uncultured Sphingopyxis sp.
CAGCCGCGGCGCGGCATGTTCGACGGCTTGAAGCTGTCGGCCGAGCCGGCGAAGGCGGCCGAGCCAGCGCAGGGCGCGAAGGAAAAAGCGGCTCCCAAGCGGGGCATGTTCGACGGGCTGAAACTGTCGTCGCGCACGCCGACGCCGGCGAAGGAAGCCCCGGCGCGTGCCGAGCAGGGCCATACCCATGATTTCCGGCGCGCGGTCGAGCGGGCCTCGCGTTCGGCCGAGGCGGTGTTGCAGGCCCGCGCGTCGGGCGGGCCGGTATTGGAGCATCAGAAGGTCGCGCTCGAGCGCGCGACCGAGGCGCTGGACCAGATCAGGGCGGGGGCCTCGCGCGATATGGCATCGGCGTTCCAGCGCGAACCCGGCTTGCTCCATGAGGCGGCGGCGGGGCGCAGCGGCCCGATGATGGATGCGATGGCGCATGAGGCCAAGGTGCGGGCCGATCCGAACTTGCGCGCCGATCGGTTCGTGGAACGCTGGCAACAGCTCTCCCAGGATCGCGACCGGCTTTATCGTGCCGGGGACATGACGGGCCGGGAGAAGGCGGGCAAGGAGATGGCGGGCATGGCGAAAAGCCTTGAGCGTGACCCCCAGGTGGAATCGATCCTGCGCGGCCGTGAGCGCGAGCTGGGGCTTGAGATGGGCATGGGGCGCGGGCGCGACCTTGGCCACCAGTTGACGCACGAACTTGGAATTGGCCGCGATCGTGGCCTTAGCCGGTAAGGAGAAACGATAATGGGCGAGGGTGATGGTCTGGACGACGCGGACGATCCGGCGCGGGCGTTCGAGAAGCTGCGCGGCGAAGTGTCGTTGCTGCGCCTTGCGGTCGAAGGACTGACCGCTGCGCGCGAGAATATCGAGATACCCGACTATCAGCCGACGCTCACCAAGACGCAGGAAATATTGGGCGTGCTGGCCCAGCAGGTCGCGGCGATGCGGAAAAGCCCCGCCTTGTCGATGGACCCGGCGCATATGGCGGGCGAGATCGCCAGCGCCGCCACGAATGCGCGGCGCGAGGATCAGCGCCTTATCACCGAGGCGCGCACGGCGCTGGACCAGGCCGCGCGCGAGATCGGCAATCGGCTCGCGTCGGCGCGGCGCGGCGACGAGCAAAATCGCTGGCTGTATGTCGTCGGCGCTTGCAGCGTGGTGCTAGGGCTGTTGCTCTATGCCTTCCTTGCCGGCCCGCTCGCGCGGGCGACCCCCGATAGCTGGCGCTGGCCCGAGCGCATGGCGACCCGCGTTCTGAATGAACCGGGACCGTGGGGGGCGGGGCAGCGGTTGATGCAGGCGGCCGATCCGGAGAGCTGGGCGCTGATCGTCGCGGCTTCGCCGCTGACGGATGCCAATCGCGAGACGGTGCAGAAATGCCGTGAGCAGGCGGCAAAGGCGGCAAAGGCGGCAAAGCCGGTGCGCTGCACGATTGAGGTCAAAGCGGATAGCGGACAAAAATCATGAACCAGCCAGCTATTGCCGGGGCAGAGGAATGCCAGATGCTTGTCGGTCGAAATTGCCGCGAGCGCCGCGTGCAACTCGCAATGTCGCAGGTAGAATTATCGGAGCGATCGGGCGTTGCCGCGTCGTATCTGTCGCGCATAGAAAACGGACGCGGCAACCCCACGTTGGAACTGTTGGATTCGATAGCGGGCGCGCTGGGCTGTCATGTGGTGGACCTATTCCGCGAGTGACGATCGCGCCGCCCGGTCTGTTCAGCTATCGCGCGGAACATGCTCTGTCTGTAGTCGGGCAATATGGCCGCACTCGACGGTTTCGATCGCTGCCTGACAGTGGGTGGCGGCAATGTCCTGGCCGACCTTGTCAAACAATTTCATCGCCTTCTCGGCCAGCGCGAGGGCTTCCTGGGTCATCTCTTCGCGGCGCTTGCTGTCTTTGATCGGCTTCACCGGACACTCCCCACATTCGACGGTCGATAGACGGAAGGGCGCGCGATCGGCGGCGCGCGCCGCCAGTCAAAGACGGGCTGGCTTTCCCGCGTCTTTTCAACCTGGCCCCGCACTTCGCGCACGAGCGCGATGATGAAGCGGGCATCTTCGACGGCGCGGTGCCGGCGAAAGGGCTGGCGATCGAGCTGGCGCAATGCCGCCTCGACATGCTCATAGGCCGCGCCCATCTCTTCGAGCAGGTCCGCGACATGACCGATGGCGCAGGGCGGCTGCTTGGCCGCCAGTGCCGAAAGCGTCATCAGCCACGGCGCGTCGAAATGGGAATCGGCGATGACGCGCGCGCCTCGCACATAGGGTTCCAGCTCCGCGACGACCCGCGCCGGGGGCAGGCCGTCGCGGGCGAGCTGTTCCTTGGAGATGCCGTGCAGGCGTTCAGCCTCCTGCGTCCAGCCCCAACCCGCCCAGGCATTGGGAGGCCGGATGAGCCAGGAGCGGATCAGGCCATGCTCATCGGCAATCCCGACCTCTATGGGATAGGATCGCCCATGACGGGGCAGGCAGGACGCCTCGAAATCCAGAGCGATGAGCGTCACGGTGCGCCCGTCATCACCAGTTCCGCCCGCAGCTCGCGGGCGTCGGCCTCATACTGGATCGCCAGCAGCCGATGCGCGGATGCCGCTTCGGGCTTGTTCGTCGACTCGGCCGCCGCCCGCTCCTGGCGCGCGCGATCCTCGTAGAAGCGCAGATTGTCGCGCAATTTCGCGCACAAGAACCCATCCTCTGTCATGCCGGCCACATAGCGCAGGACCGGCCTTCAGGCAATATTATTGCGAACGAATTGCAATAAGGAGGCGTATCAGTTCCTGCATCACCGCTGCTGCCGGTGTATCAATTATGGAACCACCCCAGCGCCGATCGGCGTCGGTGAGATCGTTTAAACGACTTGGCGGAGAACAGTCCCGCGAGCGTGCGGAACTGCACTTTATTTGCAATTCTTAATGCTTTTCCTCTAAA
>CAYRQX010000134.1:3024-4477 GCA_964426485.1 uncultured Sphingopyxis sp.
CCGCGAGCGTGCGGAACTGCACTTTATTTGCAATTCTTAATGCTTTTCCTCTAAACGACACGCGCCCGCCGAGAGGGGGGCAGAGGCGTGGAAACCTCTCAATGTAAGACGAGCTTCAGCGACCGGGCAGCGGACACGCATGTCCAAGGCCCTTGGCCCAAAGGTGTTCGCGCCTGACTTACATCAGGTTTCCAATGGCCGGTTGCTGCCGGCTGCACGCTTCCGATTTGGTGGCGTGCAGTCGGCTGTCCGATCGGCCGTCGCCGGCGAGTGTGGATGGAGCTTTGCGGTAGGGGTAGGAAGCGCGTGAACAGTCATCTCCCTGTCGGTCGATTGGCCGAACGTCTGGAATCCCTGCCGCGCGAACATGCCTGGTTCGCGATCCTCGTTGCCGTCACCGCCCTTTCATGGGCGAACCACGCCTATCCCGGCGCTGGCCTGGCTCCGCTCTACATTCCGATCATATGCGCCGCCGCATGGGCGCTGGGCGAACGTGCTGCGTATTTTGTTGCTTTGCTTACCGCGATCCTCGCCATCGTTCCGCATCTGGACGATGGCGGGGTCTCGGCCTCGCTGGTAGTCCGAACCAGCGTGCGGGTCGCGACCTATCTCTTTGTCGCCGCAATGATCGTGAGCTTCCGCCGATCGTTTGACCGCCAACGGCATCTCGCGCTGCGCGACCGCAAGACCGGCGCGCTGAATGGTGAGACGTTCAACGAGCGGTTTTCAGAGGCGCTTACCGTCGCCAGCAGGGCCAGCGAGACGCTGTTGCTGGCGATCTTCGATCTTGACGATTTCAAGGGCGTCAACAGCGCCCACGGCCATGCCGCTGGCGACGCCGTGCTACGGACCTTCGCGCGCGGGGCGGCGGGCAGCATCAGGCGCGAGGATGCTTTCGGGCGGATCGGCGGCGACGAGTTCGCGGTGTTGCTCCGCGTGCATCCAGCGGACGCGGGCGAGATGTTCGCGCGCACGCTTCATTCGCGTGTGTCGGCCGTGCTGGCGGCGGGCGAGCATCCGGTGACGTGCAGCATGGGCGCGCTAGTCATTCCGCCGCACGTCCCGCGCGATCCCGCTGCGCTCATGCACGCGGCCGATCAGGCGATGTTCGTGGCGAAGCGGGCCGGCAAGAACGCCTGTGAAATCACTTGGGCGGGCCAGCCCCAGCGCGACGGGCGCGAGCGGGCGAGCGGCCCGCTTCGCGAGCAGCCTGCATGACGGACAAGACCGCCCTGCGTGCCCGCGCGGTCGCGTTGATGACCGAGGCGCTCGATTTGCTCGATCGGGCTGGCGAGGATGCCGCCGCGATCTATCTTCAACAGGCCCATGACATTGCAGCGCGCCTGACTGCCTTGCGCGCCGATGATGCTGCCGATCCCGATCGGCGAGCGCAGGAGCGGGCGACGTCGCTCGATCCCGCGCTGGTGAAGGCGATCGGCGGGGCGCTGGCGGT
>CAYRQX010000135.1:0-4309 GCA_964426485.1 uncultured Sphingopyxis sp.
GCAGCTGCGCCAATGGCGGCGGCTATTATCACTACAGCTATTCGGTGGTGCGCGGCTGTGACCGAATCGTGCCCGTGGACATCTATGTTCCCGGCTGCCCGCCGACCGCCGAAGCTTTGCTCTATGGCGTGATGCAGTTGCAGCGGAAGATCCGCCGTACCGGAACGATCGAACGCTGATGGCTCATCCTGCACCCCTCGTTGCGCCGCGCGCCACCTTGGCGGCCGAGCTCAAGAAGCTGCTCGGCGCCGACCTGCTCGCGCATGATTTTGCCGCCGACGAAGACAGCATCACCGTGACACGCGACGCGATCGCCGGGGTGATGATCGCGCTGCGCGACAATCTTGAATATCAACAGATGATGGAGATTGCCGGGGTCGATTACCCCGATCGCGCCGAACGATTCGAAGTCGTCTATCATTTGCTCAGCGTTACGCGGAATCATCGTCTGCGCGTGCGTGTGTCGACCGACGAGGCGACGCCGGTGCCGACGATTGTGCCCGTGTGGCCGAACGCCGGCTGGCTCGAACGCGAAGTGTTCGACATGTATGGCGTGCTGTTTGCGGGCAACCCCGACCTCCGCCGCATCCTGACCGACTATGGTTTCCAGGGCCACCCGCAGCGCAAGGATTTCCCGCTGACCGGCTATATCGAGCTGCGTTACAGCGAAGAAGACAAGCGCGTGGTGTATGAGCCGGTGAAGCTGGCGCAGGATTTCCGCAATTTCGACTTCCTGTCCCCGTGGGAAGGCGCCGACTATGTGCTGCCGGGCGATGAAAAGGCTGGCGGCACGGGCGAAGCGCCGGGCAAGGGCGCGCCGACGCCGATGACCGCCAAAGAAGTCAAGCAGGACGACGGCAAGGCCAAGGCTGCGCCGCCGCCGACACCGAAGACGACCGACAGCACAGCGCAGACTGGCGCGGGCGCGAAGGCAAATATCAAGGCGGCGAAGACGAGCCGCGACGGCGCGAAATCCAAAGTCGCGACCAAAGAGGCAAAGACGCCCGCGACCGCGAAGGCCGAAAAGGCGCCCGCCAAGACGCGCGCGCCGCGCAAGCCCAAAACAGGAGGTGACGCATGACCGACGCTCCTCAGGTCAAGCACCACGGCAGTGACATGTTTGAAGGCTATCCGGTCGACACCGCGAACACCGCGGGCGATCAGGCCGTCACCAATTACACGATCAACTTCGGTCCGCAGCATCCCGCGGCGCATGGCGTTTTGCGCATGGTGATGGAGCTCGACGGCGAGATTATCGAGCGCGTCGATCCGCACGTCGGTCTGCTCCATCGCGGCACCGAAAAGCTGATCGAATATAAGACCTATTTGCAGGCTTTGCCCTATTTCGACCGGCTCGACTATTGCTCGCCGCTCGGGATGGAGCATAGCTATGTGCTCGCGATCGAAAAGCTGCTCGATCTCGAAGTCCCGGCGCGCGCGCAATATCTGCGCGTGCTGTTCGCCGAGCTGACGCGCATCTGTAATCATATGCTCAACATTGGATCGCACGTCATGGACGTCGGCGCGATGACGCCGAACCTGTGGGTGTTCGAGCTGCGCGAGGATTGCCTGAACTTCTTCGAACGCGCCTCGGGCGCGCGCATGCACTCGGCCTATTTCCGCCCCGGCGGCGTCCATCAGGACGTTCCGGAAAAGCTGCTCGTCGACATCGGCGAATGGGTCGACACGCGCCTGCCGAAGCTGTTCGGCGACGCGATGAGCCTCGTCATCGACAACCGCATCTTCAAGCAGCGCAACGTCGACATTGCGACGGTGTCGAAGGAAGACGCGCTGGCATGGGGCTTCTCCGGCCCGATGATCCGCGGCAGCGGCATCGCGTGGGATCTGCGCAAGTCGCAGCCCTATGACGCCTATGCCGCGATGGAATTCGACATTCCCGTCGGCACCCGCGGCGATTGCTACGACCGCTTCATGGTCCGCGTCGAGGAAGTCTATCAGTCGGCAAAGATCATCAAACAGTGTCTGCGCGACATGCCGACCGGCCCGATCGCCAGCCTCGACCGCAAGGTCGTCCCGCCGAAGCGCGGCGAGATGAAGCAGTCGATGGAATCGCTGATCCACCACTTCAAGCTCTATACCGAGGGTTTCCACGTCCCTGCGGGCGAGGTTTACGTGGCGACCGAAAGCCCGAAGGGCGAATTCGGCGTCTATCTGGTCAGCGACGGCACCAACAAACCGTACCGCTGCAAGATCCGCCCGACGGCGTTCAGCCACTTGCAGGCGATGGACATGATGTCGAAGGGCCACATGCTTGCCGACACCACCGCGATTATCGGCGCGATCGATGTGGTGTTCGGGGAGTGCGACCGGTGAATAGGCTTCCCCGATACTGGAACCTCGTACACGCCGAAGACGTCCGGTTTGGCCGGGCGCCAAAGCCGGCGCCGTCCGCTTTGCCGGAATTTGCCGCGTTGGCCTTTGCTTTCGTCATCGCCGGAACCGTCATCTGGCAAATTGTTGCGTTTGAGCGATTGCCGTTGAGCGTTTGGCTGCAAAACTTGGCTGCAATTTTGCTTTTGTCTGCCCCGGGCCTTTATTTCCGCAGGCGGAGGCAGCGCTTGGCGCAGGCCGAAAAGACATTCTACGCCGGAAAGATTACAGCAAATGGCTGACGCACCCCAAATCCCCGACGAAGCCGAAACCCGCGCGCGCTGGGGCGCTTTTGCGTGGACGGCGGAAAATGCCGAGAAGGCGAAGGCGGTCGTCGCGCGCTATCCCGCGGGGCGCCAGCGTTCGGCGGTGATGCCGTTGCTCGACCTTGCCCAGCGCCAGGTCGGCGCCGAGACGCAGACGCAGGGCTGGCTGCCCGTGCCGGTGATCGAATATGTCGCGGCGCAGCTCGATATGCCGTTCATGCGCGCCTATGAGGTCGCGACCTTCTACACCATGTATAATCTCGTGCCCGTCGGCCGCTATCATGTGCAGGTGTGCGGCACGACGCCGTGCCTGCTGCGGGGGTCGGACGATGTGATGGCGGCTTGCAAGAACCGCGGCATGACCAAGGGCAAGACGACGCCCGACGGATTGTTCACGCTGACCGAGGTTGAGTGCATGGGCACCTGCACCAACGCGCCGATGGTGCAGATCAACGACGATAATTACGAAGACCTCGATTACGACAGCACCGTCCGCATCCTCGATGCGCTCGCTGCCGGCGAGCAGCCGAAGGCGGGGACGCAGCTTGCGAACCGCCACACCAGCGAACCCGACGGCGGCCCGACGACGCTGAAGGAAATGGTGTCTTCGAACCACGACTATCGGAAGGAGTGGTGATGGCTGCTCTGTTTTCCGTCATCGCGAGGACCCCGGACTTGCTCCGGGGGACGCGGCGATCTCCAGCTATCGTCTCCGGCGCCGCGTTTGAATTGCGCGCTGGAGATTGCTTCGCTTCGCTCGCAATGACGAAATTGGGGGAAGGCGCATGAGCCTCCACGACAAGGATCGCATTTTCACCAATCTCTACGGCTTCCAGCCGTGGAACCTCAAAAGCGCGCAGGCGCGCGGCGATTGGGACAATACCAGGGATCTGATGAAGCGCGGCCAGGACGCGATCATCGAGGAGATCAAGGCGTCGGGGCTGCGCGGCCGTGGCGGCGCGGGCTTCCCGACCGGCCTCAAATGGTCGTTCATGCCGAAGGAGCCGCGCGCCGACCGCCCGAGCTTCCTCGTCATCAACGCCGATGAATCCGAGCCGGGTTCGTGCAAGGACCGCGAGATCATCCGCCACGATCCGCACAAGCTGATCGAAGGCGCGCTGATCGCGGGCTTCGCGATGCGCGCGCGCGCCGCGTACATCTACATCCGCGGCGAGTTCATCCGCGAGGCGGAGACGCTGTTTGCGGCGGTGCAGGAGGCGTATGACGCTGGCCTGCTCGGCAAGAATGCGGCGAAGTCGGGCTATGATTTCGACGTCTTCGTCCACCGCGGCGCCGGAGCCTATATCTGCGGCGAAGAAACCGCGATGATCGAAAGCCTCGAGGGCAAGAAGGGCCAGCCGCGCCTGAAACCGCCGTTCCCGGCGGGTGCGGGGCTTTATGGCTGCCCGACGACGGTGAACAATGTCGAGAGCATCGCGGTCGTCCCGACGATCCTGCGCCGTGGCGCACCGTGGTTCGCGAGCTTTGGGCGCGAAAATAACAAGGGCACCAAGCTCTTCCAGATCAGCGGCCATGTGAACAAGCCGTGTGTCGTCGAGGAAGAGATGAGCATCCCCTTCCGCGAACTGATCGACAGGCATTGCGGCGGCATTCGCGGCGGCTGGGACAATCTGCTCGCGGTGATCCCCGGC
>CAYRQX010000136.1:0-4236 GCA_964426485.1 uncultured Sphingopyxis sp.
TGCAAGGCAGTCGAAGGGCTCGACACGAACGGGATTTAGAAGGCGGTTTGTCCGCTTCTGGTCGTTTCCCCACATTCATCATCCCGGGGCTTGACCCGGGCCCCGCCTTTTCCTTCAAGACAGGCAGACTCCGGATCACGTCCGGGCTGACGGCGATGAACGAAAGCGATGCCTGCATGACCAACCCCGACGCCCCCTATCACGCCCATATCTATTATGATCCCGGCGAGCGGCCCGCGGCGGTCGCGCTGCGCGATGCGTTCGGCAACGACCCCGCGATCCTGTTCGTCGGTGATATGACCGACGGGGCGGTGGGACCGCACCCGATCGCGCAATATGAGGTGCATTTTCTCGGCGCGGTGATTCCGGCCGTCGTCGCGGCGATCGAGGCGACGGGGCTCCGTGCGCTCGTGCACCCGCTTACCGATGACGATCTTGCCGACCATACGACGCTGGCGCACTGGATCGGCGAGCCCATCGAACTCGATGTGACGGTGCTTGATCCGCCGGGGGTGAATCAGGGAGTGCCGCGGTTCGGGATTTCGGATTTTTAGATTTTCAGCACATCGGTTGCTAACCAATCCCGTTCGCATCGAGCGAAGTCGAGATGCCTATCGTTCGTGCACGCCTTCCCGGTGTCTCGACTTCGCTCGACACGAACGAAAATAAAAGTCGGCAATCTTCAGACCACGACCGGCCCCTCGGCGCCGAGCCGCCACCCACACCCCAGCGCCCGCGCGTCGTCGCTTTCGGAGAGTGCCGCCACCGTCTGCCAGTCGTCGGCGCGCAGGCTCGCCGCGAGCGCGGGATCGTGGCCGAGCGGCAGGAAAATGCGGCGGTCGCTGTCATCTTCGGCGCCAAGCCCCGCGTCGATCAGCGGATCGGGATAGAGCGAAAAGCCAACCGCCGATTCTTCCTGTTCGCCGACCGGGATCGCATAGCCGCCGCCGCGGCCGACCGCGTCGCCCTGGCCCGGCACGAAGATCTGAAAGCCGAACCAGCTTTGATAGGCGAAACCGTGGCGTTCGGTCGGATCGAGCGTCAGTGTGACGCGGTCGCGGATCGGCGCGGCGATCGCTTCGAGCGCGTCGATGCGCGCGGTCAGCACGCCGGTAGTGTCGAACGCGCGCAGGTCGGCAATCGCCTGGTCAAAGGGGCCGGTCGCGCGGAGCAGCGGCAGATAGGCGGCGGCGCCGATGCGTGTCAGCGCCCCCGCGTCTTTGGCGTCGAGCTCGTCGCGCAGCTGCTGGATGTCGGTATCGAGCGGCAGAGGTCCGCTTGCGAGAAGATCGACGACGTCGGGCAGGGTGAAATCGATCGTCACGGGGCCGATGCCCGCGGCTTCGAGCGCGTCGATCGCGACGGCGACGATCTCGCGCGCGGCGGCGACGCTGTCGCTGCCGATCAGTTCGGCACCGACCTGAAGCATCTCGCGCGCCGGCCGGAGCTGGCTGGCGCGCAGTTTCACGACCTGTCCGGCGTAGCAGAGGCGCAGCGGGCGCGGCGCCTTGGCGAGCAGCGAGGTCGCGATGCGGCCGACTTGCCGCGTGATGTCGGGGCGCAGCGCGAGGGTGCGCTGCGACACCGGATCGGTGAAGCGGAGCAGGTCGCGGGCCGCGCGCTCGTCATTACCGCCGAGCGTCTCGCGAAACTCGGCAAGCGGCGGCGCAACGCGGCCATAGCCATGCGCGCGCATCGCATCGACGAGCGCGCGGGTGACGCGCGATGCGGCTTCCGCCTGTCGGGGGAGGCGGTCGCGCAAACCTTCGGGCAGCAGGGCAGGGGCCTTGGTCATCGGTGCGGCCTTAGAACGGCGGGAGGCGGAGTCAATAACTCCCCTCCCACTTGTGGGAGGGGTCGGGGGAGGGTCTGTTCGGTCACAGCCGTGCTGACATGCCCTCCCCTAACCCCTCCCGCAAGCGGGAGGGGGATTAAGGTCAGAACTTCAAACCCTTCACCGTCTTCACCCCCGGCAACTGGCAAAGCTGCCACAGCAACGGCTCGGGCATCGGCGAATCGAGCGACAGCAGCAGCACCGCTTCCCCGCCCGCAGCGCGGCGGCCGAGGTGGAAAGTGCCGATGTTGAGCCCGGCTTCGCCGAGTGCGGTGCCGATGCGGCCGATGAAGCCCGGCGCGTCCTCGTTGACGATGTAGAGCATATCGCCGTCGAGGTCGGCCTCGACCTTGATCCCGAACATCTCGACCAGACGCGGATCGCCGTTGCTGAACAGGGTGCCCGCAACCGAGCGATCGCCGGCTTCGGTCGCGACGGTGACGCGGATGAGCGTGTGGTAATCGCCGTCGCGGTCGTGGCGGACTTCCCGCACGTCGAGCCCGCGTTCGCGCGCAAGATGCGGGGCGTTGACCATGTTCACCGCGTCCGAATAGCGGCGCATCAGGCCGGTGAGCACCGCCGCGGTGATCGGCTTGAGGTTGAGTTCGGCGGCGGCGCCCTCGACCTCGACCGAGATGGTGGTGAGATTGTCGTGCGCGAGCTGACCGACAAGGCTGCCGAGCTTTTCGGCGAGCTCCATATAGGGGCGCAGCTTCGGCGCTTCCTCGGCCGACAGGCTCGGGACGTTGAGCGCGTTGGTGATGCCGCCGGTAAGCAGATAATCGCTGATCTGTTCGGCCACCTGGATTGCCACATTGACCTGCGCTTCATCGGTCGATGCGCCGAGGTGCGGGGTGCAGATGAAATTGGGCGCGCTGAACAGCGGATGGTCGGCCGCCGGGGGTTCCTGTGCGAACACGTCGAGCGCGGCGCCCGCGACATGGCCGCTTTCGAGCGCGTCCTTCAGCGCCGCTTCGTCGATCAGCCCGCCGCGCGCGCAGTTGATGATCCGCACGCCCTTCTTCGCCTTGGCGATATTTTCGGCCGACAGGATGTTGCGCGTCTGGTCGGTGAGCGGGGTGTGCAATGTGATGAAATCGGCCTTGGCGAGCAAGGTGTCGAGATCGGCCTTTTCGACGCCAAGCTCGATCGCGCGTTCGGGGGTCAGGAAGGGGTCGAAGGCGACGACCTTCATCTTAAGGCCCAGCGCGCGCTCGGCGACGATGCTGCCGATATTGCCGCAACCGATCAGGCCGAGCGTTTTCGAGGTGAGCTCGACGCCCATGAAGTCATTCTTCGGCCATTTGCCCGCCTGCGTTCCGGCGTTGGCTTCGGGAATCTGGCGTGCGAGCGCGAACATCATCGCGATCGCATGTTCGGCGGTGGTGATGCTGTTGCCGAACGGCGTGTTCATTACGATGACGCCCTTCTTCGACGCCTCCGGAATATCGACATTGTCGACGCCGATGCCGGCGCGACCGACGACTTTCAAATTGGTCGCGGCGGCGAGGACGTCGGCGGTGACTTTCGTGGCCGACCGGATCGCGAGGCCGTCATAGTCGCCAATCATGGCGATCAGCTCGTCCTTGGTTTTGCCGGTGATGACGTCGACGTCGATCCCGCGTTCCTTGAAGATCGCGGCTGCTTTGGGGTCCATTTTGTCGCTGATGAGGACTTTGGGTTGGGTCATGTCTCTAATCCTGTTTTCCCGCGAAGGGGGAAGCCATCTCCCGGTGTCGCGGTGTTGCAATGTCAGGTGATGGGTCCCCGCCTCCGCGGGGACACGGCAATTATTTGAGCGAGGCGTAGGCCCAGTCGAGCCACGGGCCGAGTGCTTCCACATCGGCGGTGTCGACTGTCGCGCCGCACCAGATGCGAAGGCCGGGAGGCGCGTCGCGGTAGCCGGCGATGTCGTATGCCGCGCCTTCGGCTTCGAGCAGCCCGGCGAACTTTTTGATGAAATCCGCGTCGGCACCGGCCACCGACAGGCAGACCGAGGTCTTCGATCGGCTGGCGGGATCGGCGGCGAGATGGCTCAGCCACTCGCGTCCGGAAACGATCTTGTCGAGCGCCGCGGCGTTGGCGTCGCTGCGGGCCTTCAGGCCGTCGAGGCCGCCCAAGGACTTCGCCCATTCGAGCGCGAAGATCGCATCCTCGACCGCGAGCATCGACGGGGTGTTGATCGTCTCGCCCTTGAACACGCCTTCGGTCAGCGCGCCCTTGCTGACGAGACGGAACACCTTCGGCAGCGGCCAGGCGGGGGTGTAGGTTTCGAGCCGTTCGACCGCGCGGGGGCCGAGGATCAGCACGCCATGTCCGCCTTCGCCGCCGAGCACTTTCTGCCAGCTGAAGGTCGCGACGTCGATCTTGTCCCACGGGAGGTCATAGGCGAACACCGCGCT
>CAYRQX010000137.1:0-407 GCA_964426485.1 uncultured Sphingopyxis sp.
CGAGGAAGTCGCAAACGCTGGCTACGCGCTGGCGAATGACGACGCGCCCGATCCGCCGAGCGCGGCGCTGCTCGCAGCCTTTCCGCCGGACGATGCGAACGTGCCGTGGAGCGGGTTTCGCGAGGCGTTCAACGATCCCGAATTTCCCACCATCGGAGCCGATTTCATCGCGGAAACCTGCCCCGACGACCCAGCCGTGCGGATCGTGTGTTTCGCCAGCATGGACGATTTCGACGCCTATGCTATCGCCGTGGTCGTCCAGCGATGTTGCGCCGAAACGTTGTCCAAGGGGCCGATAGGCTTTGATTGGGCGATGACCTGTTCCAAGCCCCGCATCGGTGAATTCGGCAGCGGCTGGTGCGCGATTTTCGCAGACCCCAGCGAGATCGAGGCGACCAACGAGCCGC
>CAYRQX010000137.1:455-4084 GCA_964426485.1 uncultured Sphingopyxis sp.
ATTGGCCTGTGCGGTAACCCACAGGTTGAGCCGGTCAGTCACGCAGGCATCGCACACCGCCGCGCCGTCCAGCCGCACGATCAGCCGTTCGATCTGCCCCGCAATCGTCGTTCCTTCGTTCATCGCCGTGAGGCTATAGCCGCCGCTTCGTGGCCGCGAAAGCAATCATGGCTTCCCGGAAGGACGCCGGACTGGGCTTCCTGTCCGCGCGCGCATCTCGTCCTTTCGTGTCTCACCACCCCGTCGCCGGCTCCTTGGGCGCATGACCTGGGACGGCCGCGCGCCCCGCGAAACCATCGCGCGGAACTGATTTCCCCGCGCCGCTTTGGCGGCGCTCCTCGCGGCCGCTTCGCTCCAAATCAGCCCCGCGCTTCCGGTCCTCCGCTTCGCTTCGGCCTGCGGTTCGCAGCGCGCTCAAGGGCCGTCCCTTCGGTCCGCCCATCGCCCGGCATCGGGTCGGGCGACTGTGTGAAGGAGACGAGAAATGCCCGCAATCGGTCATGTCCAGCGCCAGAACGACGGTTCGTTCCGGGGCGCCTTGAAGACGCTTTCGGTCAATGCCGAGATCGCCATCATCCCCAATCGCGGTAAGACCGGGGACCAGCCCGACTACCGCGTGCTGTCGAACGGCGTCGAACTGGGCGGCGGCTGGATCCGCACCGGCGAGGTGAGCCAGCGCGAATATGTCCGCCTCGCCATGTCAGCCCCCGAACTTGGCGGCCGCACCCTCTACGCCAATCTCGGCCGCGCCGCCGGGCAGGACGACGACGACGCGTTCGCTGTCATCTGGAACCCCGGCGACTGAGCCGGATCGCTCCCGCGCCGGTCACCCGGCGCGGGGCTTTCCTCATGCCTTGAGGGCTCGGCGTGGGCCTTTTCCTGCACCGGAACGCGCTTGCGGGCCTGCAGAGAGGAAGAAATCCGCTCAGCAAGCACCGAGTATCCGGCGGCGAACGGACCGCCTCAACCATCGACGGTTCCCCCAATTTTCACGCCACCTGCGTTCCGCTTCGCTCCACTCCGGCGACGAGAAAATCGGCTCCCCCGTCGCCCGCTTCGCGGCCGCTGCGCGGTGGTTGACCCGACCCGCTCCCCGCCGGGCGATGGCTCATCTTTCGCTTGTATCAGGAGGATGAGATGTCGGTTGAACAACAGATCGAGGAGCTTCGCGCGGAGCTTTCATGGTGCGATGACGCGGCAGAACGGCGGCAGATCGAAGCCGAATTAAGGGCCGCTGAGAAGAGGCTGAAGCGGTGCAATCGGGCGCTGCGTCAGGCCGAACAGGCAGGCTGGCAATAAGGCGATGCGCTGTTGAAGGGGCAGGTTCGCGGGAGTGGTGCCGCATGGCGCCGCTCCCCTTTTCTAATCGGGAAGGCGGGAAGGCAAAGCGGGCGTCTGGGGCGGCAGGTGGCAGTCGGGCTTGACGGCAAGATAGAGGCAAAATCTCGCGATTTTGTAAGTGTTTGTCTGCACATCGTTTTTTGAAGGCTTTTGCGAGACTCGCCCTTTGAGTGCGAGACAGGGTTGCCAGGAATGGCGGTTTTCTGGGCTTTTCCGATCCCAATCGCGAGACTCCTTGCGCTCTGGCGAGGACGCGCCATTCTTATCGGCGGGGAGCGTCATTCCGGTATGGAAGGACGCCGCTATGCGCGATGATGAGTTCGAACCGCACCTGGGCCGGATGCGCTGCCGGGGCAAGGAGCAGCGCTACCTGAGCCGCGTCGTGAAAGCGGCAAAGCGCGCAGGGCTAAAAACCGGCAGGCGTGGCCGCTTCGACGGCAGCCGGATCGGACGTGGCGCGAGCGTTGCACGGGTGCTCAGATCGCGCGACCGATTGGGCGCGTTCCGGTCGCGCCGCGTGATCGTCAAGATACGGCCTGTTGGACTTGGCGGGAAAGGTATGGGCGGCGCGAAGGCGCACTTGCGTTATATCCAGCGCGATGGCGTGACCCGCGAGGGCGAGCCCGGCGCGCTCTATTCGGCCGACGAGGATGTCGCCGACGGCAAGGTGTTCCTCGAACGCTGCGACGGCGACCGCCGCCAGTTTCGATTCATCGTGTCGGCCGAGGACGCCGACCAATATCCGGACTTGAAGCCCTTTGTGCGCAGGCTGATGACGCAGATGGAGCAGGATCTCGGCACGAGGCTGGATTGGGTGGCAGTCGACCATTTCAATACCGGCCATCCGCACACGCATATCGTTGTGCGCGGCGTGAATGACCGGGGCGAAAATCTGCTGATCGCGCGCGAATATATTTCGCACGGGGCCAGGCAACGCGCGATCGAGATCGCCAACCTCGACCTCGGGCCGCGCACCGACCTTGAAATCGAGGAGCGGCTTCGCAGCGATACTGGCGTGGAGCGGCTGACCGCGATCGACCGACGGCTGATCCGCGACATGGATAGTATGCGCCTGGTCAGCGCGAGCGACAGCGACCCGTTTCACCAATCGGTTCGCGTCGGCCGCTTGCAGAAACTTGGGCGCATGGGACTCGCCTCGCATATCGGCAGCGACACCTGGCGGCTCGAGCCCGACCTCGCGAACACACTGCGCCGGATCGGGGAGCGTGGCGATATCATCCGTACCATGCAGCGCGAGCTGACCGCGCGGAAGCTCGACTGTGCCGCGGCCGATCGCGTCATCTATGATCCGACGGCGCAGGAAGCCGCGCCGATTATCGGCCGCGTTATCATGCGGGGATTGGCGGACGAGCATGAAGACCGCCATTATCTGCTAATCGACGGCATCGACGGGCGCACGCACTATGCCGAGATCGGCGAGGGCGAGATGGTCGATCCGACCCCCGAAAACGCCATCGTCCGGATCGTGCCGCGTGAGGGCGGCGTTCGCCCGGTCGATCGCACGATTGTCGAAGTCGCCGCCGCGAACGACGGACGCTACACGATCGACGCGCATTTGCAGCAGGACCCGAGCGCCAGTGAAGGCTTCGCCGAAACCCATGTCCGCCGGCTGGAGGCGATGCGGAAGATCGCCCGCAATGTCGAACGCGATCCCGATGGAAGCTGGATCGTCACGCCCGATCATCTTGACAAGGTGGTTCGGTTCGAGGCGCGCCAACTCCACGACCGGCCCGTCGCCATCGAGGCGCTGTCGACCGTCCCGCTCGACAATCTGCCAGCGGCCGAGGCCGCGACCTGGCTCGATCGTGAGCTGGTTGCCGCCAGCCCAGCGCCGGTGCGCGATGCCGGGTTCGGCCGCGAGGTTCGTTCAGCGCAGGCGATGCGACGGCAATGGCTGATCACCGAACAGCTTGCAGACGAACAGGATGGGCAGACGGTCTATCGGCGAGGGATGCTCGCCGCGCTCCAGCGGCGAGAATTGCTGCGTGTCGCCCGCCAGCTCTCCGACAAGTTAGGCGTTCCGTTCGCCGAGGCCAGAGAGGGGGAGGCTGTTCAAGGCAGGCTCGTGCGCGCAGTCGAGATGACGAGTGGTCGCCATGCGCTCATCGAACGGTCGCGCGATTTCACGCTGGTGCCGTGGCGCTCTGTTCTCGATCGCCATGTCGGCAAATCGGTCTCGGGCATCATGCGCGACGGCGGGATCAACTGGACACGCGGGCGGCAGCGCAGCGCCGCTTCGAACGGTCGCCGCTGCGCTGCGATGTCAA
>CAYRQX010000138.1:0-3991 GCA_964426485.1 uncultured Sphingopyxis sp.
CAGCATCGCGAAGGTGAAGAGCGAGAGATAGGCGAAGAAGCGCGGCTGGTCCGGGTCTTCCTCCATATAGCCCCAGCTATAGAGGTGGACGAGCGCCGACACCGTCGTGATGACGACGAGCATCACCGCGGTCAGCGTGTCGACGCGCAGCTCCCAGTCGAATTGCAGCGCGCCCGACGAAACCCAGTGCAGCACCGGCGTCACCGTAGCTTCGCCGCTGCCCGTCACGAACGACAGGAAGATCGGCCAGCTGAGCGCGCAGCTGGTGAACAGCGCACCCGTCGTCAGGATTTTCGACGGCACATTGCCGATCACGCGCTGCCCGAGGCCTGCGATGATTGCCGCGAGCAGCGGCAGGAAAACGATCGCCTGGATCACCGGTTTACCCCTTCATCCGGTTGGCATCGTCGACGGCAATCGTGCCGCGGCCGCGGAAGTAAATAACGAGAATGGCAAGACCGATCGCGGCTTCACCCGCAGCGACGGTCAGCACGAACATCGCGAACACCTGTCCGACGAGATCGCCGAGCGCGGCGCTGAACGCGACGAGGTTGATGTTCACCGCGAGCAAGATGAGCTCGATCGCCATCAGGATGACGATGATATTCTTGCGGTTGATGAAGATGCCGAGCACGCCGAGCGTGAAGAGCACCGCCGAAACGGCGAGATAATGGCCGACCGAAATCACAATTCCATCCCCTGCCCGACGCCCGGATCGACCAGCCGCGTCGCATCCTGCGGACGGCGCTGGTTCTGCAACGAGATATTCTGCGTGCGCACCCCGCCGCGCTGGCGATGCGTCAGCACGATCGCGCCGATCATCGCGACGAGCAGAATGATGCCCGCCGCCTCGAACAGGAAGATGTAGCGCGTATAGAGCAGCTCGCCGATTTGCTGGATATTGCTCTTGTCGCTGACGGCAGGCGCCGCGCGTGCGGCCAGATCGACCCCGCCCGCACTCCACGCGCCGACCGCAAAGATCAGCTCAGCCGCCAGGATGATTGCGACCAGCGCGCCGAGCGGCAGATAGCGGACGAAACCGGCACGTAGCTCGGCGAAATCAATGTCGAGCATCATCACGACAAAGAGGAACAGCACCGCGACCGCGCCTACATAGACGATGACGAGCAGCATCGCGATGAATTCGGCGCCCGCGAGCAGCATCAGCCCCGCCGCGTTGAAGAAAGCGAGGATCAGCCACATCACGCTGTGGACGGGGTTGCGCGCGAAAATCACCATGGCCGCCGAGGCGATGACGATCGTCGCGAACAGGTAAAAGGCGAAGAGTTGAATCATGTGCGCGCGCCCTTATCGATAGGGCGCGTCGGCGGCAAGATTTGCCGCGATCGCGCGTTCCCATTTGTCGCCATTGGCGAGCAGCTTGGCCTTGTCATAGAGCAATTCTTCGCGCGTTTCGGTCGCGAATTCGAAGTTCGGCCCCTCGACCACCGCATCGACCGGACACGCTTCCTGACAGAAGCCGCAATAGATGCACTTGGTCATGTCGATGTCGTAACGCGTCGTGCGGCGCGAACCGTCGTCGCGCGGCTCGGCCTCGATCGTGATCGCCTGCGCCGGGCACACCGCTTCGCACAGCTTGCACGCGATGCAGCGTTCCTCGCCGTTCGGATACCGGCGCAGCGCATGCTCGCCGCGGAAACGCGGGCTCAGCGGGTTCTTCTCGAACGGATAGTTGATCGTCGCCTTCGGCTTGAAAAAATATTTGAGCGTGAGAGCGTGCGCCTTCACAAATTCCCAAAGCGTGAAGCTCTTGATGTAATAGGAGAGGCTCATATCAATTTTTCCGCTCGCTGCCGGGATTCTTGCAAACCAATTTAGTGACTTCCTTGGTTTGCTCTTCGTCGTCTTTGTCCATGGACGCCGCAGTAATATTGACTGTCGCGGGAACGGTAGACATCGGCACCGTCATGTTGACCGAAAGACCGTAAATCTCGCCCTCCCTCGAACCGAGCATTGCGGGTGAAGTGGCCATAATACCGTCAATCCAGACCGGATATTTGCCATTTATGCCGGCAAAGTCCTTATCCGATTCAATCGTCAGAGACCCCGGACGGCTATGCTCAAGAGTGATGAGATATCGCCAGTTGGTTCCAGGAGACGAACGCCATGGCGTTTCACCGCGCGACGTTTCCTGCCATTGCTCACGGACAAAACAGTCGAATGTGACCGCCAACGGAACCGGAGGGTTTGCCGGCACGGCCGCCAAGGAGAGCGCCGCCATCATCACACCGCATACCTCGTCAGCATCAGATAGCCGGAGATCAGGAATATCCAGAGAAGCGAAATCGGCAGGAAGATTTTCCAGCCCAGCCGCATCAGCTGGTCATAGCGGTAGCGCGGGACGGTCGCCTTCACCCAGCTGAAGATGAAGAAGAAGAACAGGATCTTGCCGAACAGCCACACCCAGCCCGGGATGTCGAACCAGGGGATCAGATCGATGTTGAGCGGCGGCAGCCAGCCGCCCCAGAACAGCACCGCGTTGAGCGTGCACATCAGCAGCACATTGGCATATTCGCCGAGCCAGAACAGCGCGAAGGCCATCGACGAATATTCTGTCTGATAGCCCGCGACGAGCTCGCTCTCCGCCTCGGTCAGATCGAACGGCGCGCGCGCGGTTTCGGCGAGCGACGAGATCAGGAACATCACCGCGAGCGGGAAGAGCAGCAGGTTGAAGCCGAAGGCGTTGACGATGCCGAGCCCGTGGCCCTGCTGCGCTTTCACGATCTCGTTCATGTTGAAGCTGTCGGCAAAGAGCACGACGCCGATCAGGATGAAGCCGATCGAGACTTCATAGCTGATCATCTGCGCCGAGGCGCGCATCGCCGAAAAGAAGGGATATTTCGAGTTCGACGCCCAGCCCGACAGGATCACGCCGTACACGCCAAGCGACGAAATCGCGAGGATATAGAGCAGCCCGACGTTGATGTCGGCGAGCACCGCGCCCGAATTGAACGGGATCACCGCCCACGCCATCAACGCGACGGTGAAAGTGATGATCGGTGCGATCAGGAACAGCCCGCGGTTGGCGCCGCTGGGGATGATCGTTTCCTGCAGGAACACCTTCAGCCCGTCGGCGAAGCTTTGAAGCAGGCCGAAGGGACCGACGACGTTCGGACCGCGGCGCAGCGCAATCGCCGCCCAGATCTTGCGATCGGCATAGATGATCATCGCGACCGCGAGCATCAGCGGCAGCGCGATCAGCAGGATGCCGCAAATCGTCGCGACACCCCACGCCCAATTCGGGTCCATGCCCCAAGAAATGAAGGTCTCTGTCATTTCCGGGTTCCGTCCTGGTTGCGCCAGCCGTTATGCGGGCCGGGCTTTTCCGACTTGCGCGGATTGAACCCGCGCCAGACCGAATAGCCCATCCCGACCAGCAATATGCTGGCAATCGCATGCACCGGGGTCATTCCGCGGCCTCCGCAAAGTCTGCGCCATGGATCAGCTCTTCCGAGCAGCGCTGCATCGTCGGCGACGCGCGGCAGATCGCGTTGGTGAGGTAGAAATCCTTGATCGGCGACGGGATCGCGCGGGCCTCGGGCTTCGCGGCGAGCTTCGGCACCGTCCAGCCATAGTCTGCGATGCCTTCGACGCCGAGCGCGGGCACCGCGGCGATCATCGACGCGCGGCACTGGTCGAAGCTGTCGAAACCGACATTCACGCCAAGCGCATCGGCCAAAGCCCGGAAAATGCTCCAATCCTCGCGCGCGTCGCCCGGCGCGAACACCGCTTTCTCGCTGCGCTGGACGCGGCCCTCGGTGTTGACCGTGGTGAAGTCCTTTTCGGTCCACGCGGCCGCGGGCAGGATAACGTCGGCGGCATGCGCGCCCTTGTCGCCATGATGGCCGACATAGACCTTGAACGTCTCCGCGAAGGCCGCAAAATCGACCTCGTCGGCGCCGAGGAAGAAGGCCAGCTGCGGCTTCGCCGCGATCACGTCCCTGATCCCGCCGGGCAGGCCCTAACCCAG
>CAYRQX010000139.1:0-3802 GCA_964426485.1 uncultured Sphingopyxis sp.
CCAGATAAGGCGACCAGTTCCTCGCGAGCATAGTCCTCGCGCTTCGTGGAAATGAGGGAGGGGCGGGCAAGGCGGTCAACGTGCCCCGTCGCATGCGACTTATGCCGATATCGGCATAAGGGGCATAATGCCGCGATCCGGATTATGCCGCATGGTGCTGAAACGTGGCGGCTTTCCTTGTGAAAATCCCAATCGAGTTCGGCATAATCCTTGGCGCTCCAACAAGATGGAGCACCATGATCATGACCAACAGATTGCATTCGTGCGTCGATCCCTACCTCGACTCTTTCACGCAAAGCTTCACTGCCGCGAACTACGCCCGGGCGACCCTTGTCGGCTATATGCAGATCATCCGAAAGCTTGGCCGGATAATGGATGCCGAAGGCGTCGAGCCTTCCGCGTTGACGCCTGATCTGGCCGATCGCTTGGGCC
This sequence comes from uncultured Sphingopyxis sp., assembly GCA_964426485.1. Lineage (GTDB taxonomy): Bacteria > Pseudomonadota > Alphaproteobacteria > Sphingomonadales > Sphingomonadaceae > Sphingopyxis. The sequence continues at coordinate 433 of CAYRQX010000139.1, forward strand.
GGATCGTGCCCTGCAAAAAGGTCGGGACGGTACGCCCCTACAAGCTTGCGCGGCGCTTTGCCGAGCATCTCATTGATATCGGCGTGGCGCAGTCGGTGCCACTGACCGAGGCGCAGGCTGCGCGGGCGGAGTTGCTGACGAACTTCGAGACCTATCTCGTCAAGCAGCGCGGCCTTAGTCCGCGCACCATCCCCCACACGGTGGGCTTTGCGCGCCGGTTCCTCGATTATCGGTTCGGCGAGGCAACGCCTGATGTGGGCCGCTTGCGGCCCGCCGACGCAATCGGCTTCATGGAACATGTGCTGGCCAGCGCGCGTCGCGACAAGACGGTGGCGACCCATGTCCGCATCTTCCTGCAATATCTGTTCGGCTGCGGGGCCACGGCGACCAATCTGGCATTGAGCGTGCCGAAAGCGGCAAAGGCCTGGGGCACGCGACTGCCGCGCCACCTGTCGCCCGATGGCGTCGAGGCGGTTCTTGCTTGCGTGCGCGACAATCCCCGGCACGGTGCGCGCGATTATGCGATGCTGTTGCTCATGGCCCGTCTTGGCCTGCGCGCAGCCGAGGTCATCGCGATCCAGTTGGATGACATCGACTGGCGGGTTGGCGAACTGCTGGTGCGCGGCAAGGGCAAACTCCACGACCGCGTGCCGATCACGGTGGAGGTTGGCGACGCGCTGAGCCGCTATCTTCGGGAGGAACGAAGGCCAACCAGTTATCGCTCGCTGTTCATCACCCATCGCGCGCCGCATCGACCGTTCAAGGACAGCCAGGTCGTCAACGAAATCCTCAAGGAAGCGTTGAAGGCGACCGGCCAGAAGCCGGTGACGCCTTATGTGGGATCGCACCTGCTGCGTCATAGCCTCGCGACCCAGCTGGTGAACACAGGCGCGTCGCTCGACGAAGTTGGCGATGTGCTCCGGCACCGCTCCCGGTCATCGACAATGATATATGCCCGGCTCGACATCGATGGCCTGCGTTCGGTTGCACAGCCCTGGCCGGTGGCGGGAGGTGTGCTATGAGCCTCGCATCCCAACTCGACCGCTATCTGACTGTCCGGCGTAGCCTCGGCTACGATCTTGGCACCAGCGAGCGCATCTTGCGTCGCTTCACCCGGTTCGCCGACGGCGAAGGCGTCGATCACATTGACACGGCGTTGTTCCTCCGCTGGCACGCAACGTTGGCTGATGCGTGCACATCGACCCGAGTGGCGAGGTTCACTGCCGTGCGCCTGTTCGCCCAGTGGCTGAGCAGCTTCGATCCGGCGCATGAAGTGCCGCCGCGAGGCCTGCTGTCCGGCTCTATCCAACGGTCGCGCCCGCACATCTACACCGATGCCGAAATCGGGGCGATCATGGTGGCGGCCACCGAGTTGCCGTCGATCTACGGCTTGCGGGGACTGACCTGCTCGACTTTGTTCGGGCTGATCGCAGTTACCGGCCTGAGAATCAGTGAAGCGCTCGGGCTCGATCGTGACGATATCGATGCCGTGCATGGCGTGCTGCGTGTTCGACAGGGAAAGCTCGGCAAAGAGCGGTTGCTGCCGCTTGACCCGAGCGTCGTGACACGGTTGATCGGCTATCTTGCCGAGCGCGACCGGTTGATCGGTCACCCCCCGAAGCCACTGTTCGTCACCGACAAGGCCACACGCCTCACCGACTGCTCGGCCCGCTACAACTTCGCGCGGGCCTGCCAGGAGATCGGGCTTCGGACACCTCAGCCATACTGCAAACATGGCCGGGGACCGCGCATCCATGATCTTCGCCACAGCTTTGCGGTGAAGACGATGATCAACTGGTATCGCACCGACAAAGACCCGGCACGCGAGATGATCCGGCTGACGACCTATCTGGGCCATAGTAATCCCTCCAACACATACTGGTATCTGGAAGCGGTTCCTGAACTCCTCGATCTGGCGATGGCGCGAGCGACCGCCGTTCGCGGGGAGGTTGTCCAATGAGCGACGCCGCCTTGCCTTCGCTGGTCCAGCGCTTCTTCACCGACCGGCTGTGCGTTCAGATGGAAGCGAGCCGACATACCGTCGCGAGCTATCGCGACACGTTCCGGCTGCTTCTCAGGTATGCGGGCGCTCGATACGGCAAGCCGCCGGTCAAGCTCACCGTCGAGGATATCGACGCCGAGCTGGTCGCCGACTTCCTCATCCATACCGAGACGGCGCGGGGCAATAGTGCGCGCAGCCGCAACACCCGGCTCGCCGCCATCCGATCGTTCTTCCGCTTCGTCGCAATGGCCGATCCAACGTGGCTGTTGCACTGCCAGCGCATCCTCGCCATGCCCAACAAGCGCTATGTGAAGCGGACGGTGACGTTCCTCGACGGCGACGAGATCGCGGCGTTGCTGGCGGCGCCGGACCGCACGACATGGGCAGGACGACGCGATCATGCGTTGCTCCTGCTCGCGGTTCAGACCGGCCTGCGGGCATCGGAACTGGTCGGCCTCAAGCGCGGCGACGTCGAACTCGGAACCGGCGCGCATATCCGTTGCATGGGGAAAGGCCGGAAAGAGCGCGCTACACCGCTTCGCCGCGAAACGGCCAAACTGCTGGCGGCATGGATCGGCAACGACAAGAACGAAAGCAGCCCGCTGTTCCCGTCGATGCGGGGTGAGCGGCTGAGCCGCGATGCCCTTGAGCATCTGGTCCGCAAGCACTGCCTGACGGCATCGCGCGCGTGCCCGAGCATAGGCACCAAGCGGGTTACGCCGCATACGCTGCGCCACAGCACGGCGATGGACCTGCTCCACCACGGCGTCGATCCAGCAGTGATCGCGCTCTGGCTTGGTCACGAGAACGTCGAGACCACCCAGATCTACATCCACGCCGACATGCGGATGAAGGAGAAGGCGCTCGCTCGCGTCGCTGCTCCATCCACACCGTCGGGCCGGTTCCGGCCCGACGATCAGCTCCTCTCGTTCCTCGAAGGGCTCTGATTATGCCGAACAACCGCATGGCCGATGCCGGGAAAACCGACTTCCAGCGGGAGCCATGCGGCATAATCCGGATCGCGGCATTATGGCAAAGCTCGTGCGCTAGGGTCGAATAATAATCATCGCTGGTGTGGAAGTCGGCAAACTGCGGCATGACGACATGATCGCCGCTCGGCTGATAATAGGGCTGGGAACCGAAGTGCTTGAGGGTGACGGGCACGCGGGCAAAGAGCGTGTCCAGTTCGGCGTCGCGCTGGTCGGGATTGGTCGCGGTGATGACGGGCAAGGGGGCAGGATATTTCGCCTCGATGCCGTCGATCTGCTCGGCATTGAAGACGGTGTAGCGCTTGAGGAACGCCACCTGACGCTTGCCATCCTCGCCTCGCTCTGCGCCCTCCTGTGCCTTGCTGTCGGCGTTCACCTC
>CAYRQX010000140.1:0-3703 GCA_964426485.1 uncultured Sphingopyxis sp.
ACCGGCAACGCCGGCGTGCCCTGCCACGATCTCGGCGCGATCGAGCTGACGGAGCTGGGCCAGGAACAGGCACGCGAAGTCGCGGCGAGCTGGATAGAAGCGCCCGCGCTCATCGTCACGTCGCCCTATACCCGCACGCAGCAGACGGCCGCGCCGACGATCGCGCGCTTTCCCGGCGTGCCGGTCGAAGTGTGGCCGATCGAAGAGTTCACCTATCTGCAACCGGCGCGCTGGAACGGCACGCGCAGCGCGGAGCGGATGCCGCACCTCGAACGCTATTGGAGCGCGGCCGATCCTGATTATTGCGACGGGGAAGGGGCGGAGAGCTTCGCCACCCTGCTCCGGCGCTGCGAGGCGGCGCTGGCGCGGCTCGCCGCCATGCCAGTCGCATCGCCGGTCTATGTGTTCGGGCATGGGCAGTTCATCCAGGCCGCGCGCGCGATCGTCGCCGACGCCCATATGGATGACCGGGCCAAGATGCGGGCGTTCTGGCGCAAGGGCGAGCCGCCCGCGATCGCCAACGCGCAGCGGGTGGGGTTCCATTGGGAGGGTGGCCGCTGGTCCTGTGCGCCGGCGCTGGCGGCGTAATGTCCGCTGCACCCTTGATCCCAACAGAAGATGAAATCCGCGAGCATCAGGCTTGGGACGAATTCCATATGTGGGACGAAAAGGTGTGGCGGCACTGGCTCTGGCTTGCCCGCGACCTTTCCAAATCACCTGAAATTATGCGGCGTGTTCAAAATGACGATTTCGCAAACAACCTGCTGAACGCGCTATTCAAGGGGAATCATAAATATGCGCCGGATGGCACGTTGGTATGGTTCGCCGGAGAGGACGGGCACCGGGACATCGTTGCCCGTTTGCGGCCTTTTGGAGAGCATCATAGCGCCTTCGTCGTAGGTGGCCGCTTGCGCGATGATGGCGAAGCCGCCGAGTTATTGGCCCAAATGGGCTATTTCCCTACCTAAAGCTGCGCGGAAAGCCGGGGCCACAAAGCCTGAAAATCGGCTTGCAGCGTCGCCCAGCTCGCGGAGTCCAGAAACTCGCCCTGGTCGTTATCCTCAAGCCGGTGATATTGCATGACGGCCGCCTCGGCTTCGGCCTGGTGCGCCGCAAGCCATGCCTCCATCTCGCGCACGATCTCATGCTGTTCCGGCCTCAACAGCTTCGGATTGACGTAGGTTCGCACGACGAAATTCGTCGGGGTGGGGTAAAAGACGGTGTGATTCCGCATACAATATTTGTTGAAGGTCACATGACCGCCTGAATTGTCGATCTTTGGCTCGGCCTGGAAACGACCGAGTAGCAGGCCGCCGGCGAACGGTATGGCGAGCGGCGATCCGTTCGCCTGCCCCCCGGTCGCGCGCACGGCCAAGGCCGGCAGGATATAGGTTGTCGCCAGTCGCCGCGCGATCGAGCGCACCGCCGCGTCATGTTCTCCGCCGCCCCTTACGAGATAGCGGCGGGCCGCATGTTCCCAAAAGCAAAGCGGCAGCTCGCGGAAGCTCATCGCCACCTCGCGCTGATCCAGCCTGGCCGCAAACACGCACAGGCGCATGATGCGGTCCATCGGCGTCCTGCCCGCCACAGCGGACTGCTCGACGGCCCCGACGACATAATGCACGATGTCGTATCGCACTGATCCGGGCCGGAAGCGGCTCGGTGTGCGCTGCGTCATACTCGAACAAATGGAACTGAGCGCGCTGGACGCCTTCCTGTCGATCTCGCCTGCCAGCAATTTTAGGTTGGATGCCGAAAGCCGGCGACGGCCTTTGAAGCGGTCAACGATCACCCTGTATAATTCATCGGGAATATGGCGGATTTGCTCATGGGCATCCCTGAGCTGTCGCGCCTCATGGCGCACCAGGCCGCGCGCCAAGGATGGGTCGATATAGGTCGGCCTCGGCTGATCGGCGCTCCCGTCCATCGCCTAGATCAACACCCGCTCCACCTCGTCGAGCGTCACGTCATCGGGCCGCCGATCGTAGAGCTGGGTGGTGCGCGTTGAGCTGTGGTTCGCCATCGTCGCGGCCGTCTCCAAGGTGCCGCCGTTTTTCAGATAGGTGGTGATTCCGGTCGCGCGGAATGAATGGTTGCCGATCGCCGTGCCGATCCCGGCCGCCGCCGCGCGCCGACGCACCATCGCGAAAGCATTGGCTTGGGGCAGGGGGGTTTCGCTCAACTGCCCGGTGCCGCGCGCGATCGTGCGGAACAGCGGCCCCTTGCGATCCTCGCGCAAGCCGCACCCGTCGATATAGGCGGTCAGATAGTCCTCAAGATTGTGGTGGCAGGGCATTTCATGGCGCTTGCCGCCTTTCTCATGCAGGCGGACCCATAGCCGCCTGTTCTGCATGAACACGTCCTCGACCCGCATCGCCAGCGCCGCGCCGATCCGCGCGAACGAATAGACCATGAGGCCGATCAAGGCGCGGTCGCGCAGGCCGGCGTGGGTGGCAACGTCGATCGTATCGAGCAAGTGCCGCGCCTCGTCGGGCACCAGCACCGGCGTCTTGCCGCGCCGCTGGCTATAGGCCGGCCCGCGCACCGATGCGGCGGGGTTCGCCGGCACCACCTGACCCATTACCAGCCAATCGAACAGGCTCCGCACGCCGGCGAGCTGCTGCTTGACGCTGGGCGGGGCCAGCTCGCCCCCCTGCGCCTCGATCCAGGCCGCGACGTGGAGCGGCTGCACGCCGGCGAGCGAGGCGACGCCGCGTGCCTCGCACCAGGCCAGGAACTCACCCGCCGCGCGCATATAGGCGCGGCGGGTATGCGGATTGCGGATGGTGACGGCGAAGAACTCAAGGAAGCGCAGCCGCGCCGCCTCGTCGGCCGACGCCACCAGCGCCGGCAACGCCAGCGCCGAAGAAGATGGGGGCGGGGGCAGGGGGGCCAGCTCGTTCATCGCGCGATCTTCGCCCAACGCGCTGGCTCGGGGCGCGGCTCGGCCATTTTGCGGCGCAGCTCGTCAAACACTTCCTCGGCGGGGCGGACGCGGCCCGCCTTCACGTCCTCAAGGCCGCGCACAACCGACGCATCCAATATCCGGCGTAGCAGCTCGTCGCGCAAATCGCGGTGTGGCTCCATCTCGATGAAGTTCTTGACGATCGCGAACACCGCCTCGGACGGATCGACGAAATGGCCCTGCTCGACCTGCGCCAACAGCCAATCGGCCATATCGCCGGGTAGATACGCCTCGAAGCGCAGGCCGCCCGTGCGGGCCTGCTCGCGCAGCGCCCTAGCCTGATCGCGCTCAGCATAGTTGTCGGCGAAAGCCGTGTCGTCATCCTTGTGCATCAAGGCTCCCTCCTAGCTGTGGATCTCCGGGCCGTTTAAACGCTCTGTCGGTCATCGCACCGTCTCCAATCGCCGGCCCCGAAGGACATGCGCCGCGCCGTCGATGATCGTCGCGGCATCGGGGGACAGGTTCTCGACCGCAGCGGCCATGCCGAACAGCTCGACCCGCCCGCCCTTGTTGTAGATGCGCCCTGCGACAGTGCCGTGGATGATCGCGCGCGCTCCCGGCTCGACCGTGAGGTCGCCGCCGATCGTGCCGTGCAAGACCATCTTGACGCCGCCCTGCAGGGCGGCCCCCTGGGTGATGAGGCCATAGACGGCCAAATCCTCCCCGATCGCAAAAGGGCCTTCGATCGTCTCATGCACCGCGCGCATTTCCATCCTCGTCCTGCGTTGCTCCAAATAT
>CAYRQX010000141.1:0-3592 GCA_964426485.1 uncultured Sphingopyxis sp.
CATGGATTGGAAGGATGGGCGGCGGTCGTCGGAGGCGGTGTTGCCCGGCTCGACATACTCCGCCGTCGCTTCCCAGCCCTTGGCCTCGCAATGCCGTTTTTGCAGCGGGGGGGTTGAACGCAGCGAGCTTTGACGTGCTCGCCACGCTGCGCCGGTCCGGGCCGCCCTATGCGCTTAGCCCGTCCGCCCTGATCGACTGGACGATGGTTACCTCCGGCACGATGACCAATCGGATCGACCGTCTGGAAAGCGCGGGGCTGGTCTCGCGCTCACCTGATCCCAGCGACGGCCGGGCAAGCGTCGTGGCTCTGACGGACGAAGGCTTCACCCTGATCGACGCATTGATCGGCGAGCACGTCGCGAACCAGCATCGCCTGATGGAGGGTTTGGACAAGGGGGAAAGCGCCGAACTCGACAGGCTGCTCGCCAAATGGCTGGCTTGCTTCGAGGAGTCGAAGTCCGCCTAAGGGAGGGGATCGGTTAAGGCGCTGCTGTCGTCAGCAATTCGACCGCGCGCGTGATTTCGTCTTCGTCGAGGTTCGCAAAGCCGAGACGGAACGCCTGGCGCGCCGTCGCAGTATCGATGCAGAGCGCGACGCCCGGCGTCACCGCAAGGCCGAGGCCGCGGGCCGTCTTGCTCCAGCACTCGGCGTCGACGCCATCCGCCAACCGCGCCCATAAGGCGAGGCCGCCCGCCGGGATCGCGAAGGACAGCCGGCTTCCCAACCTGTCGCCCAGGAGCATGGCGAGATGATCGCGCCGCGAGCGGTAGATGCGGCGGGTCTTGCGGACATGACGGCCGAGATCGCCCTCGGCGAACAGGGTCGCGACCGCATGTTCGATCGGCATGTCGCCCTGCCGGTCGATCGCCTGCCGCGTGTCGGCCATCCGCTGCACGAGGCTCCTTGGTCCGGCGGCGTAGCCGAGCCGGATACCGGGCGCCAGCACCTTGGACAACGACCCGACATAGACCAGTTTCACCCCGGAGCCGGCACGCGCGGCGAGCGGGAGCACAGGCCGGCCGTCGAAACGGTATTCGTGATCGTAATCGTCCTCAATGATCGCAAGGGGGTGACGAGCGGCAAGGTCTATCAGGCCGATCCGCCGCGCGGCGCTCATTGTCACCGTCGTCGGATATTGGTGGTGGGGCGTGACATAGACCGCGCGCAGTCCCGGCGTGGCGGCGAGCGCGGCCTCCAGATGCGTCAGCGATAGGCCTTCGCCATCGACCGGGATCGGCACGACGCGGGCGCCCGCCGCGCGGAAGGCGGAGACGGCGAGCGGGTAGCCCGGCTCCTCCACTGCGATCGCCTCGCCGGGTGACAGCAGGACGTTCGCGGCCAGAAACAGCGCCATTTGGCTGCCACGTGTGACGATGAGGTCGTCCGCCGAAACAGTCATGCCGCGTTCGCTGGCGAGATGCCCGGCCAGGGCGTCGCGCAGGGCCGGCGCGCCGCGCGGATCGCCATAGCCGCCCGGCGTCAGGAAATCGGGCCGGCGGAGCGCGTGGCGCACGGCGCGGGCAAGTTCGGCAGAGGGCAGCAGACGGGCGTCCGGAACGCCGTCGGAAAAGCGCAGCATGTCGCGATCGGCCGCGACACGGGACGGCTTCGTGGGCTGTGCGGCAGGCGGCGGGGAGCCGTTGCGCCGGGCCCCGCTCTCGACCGGCAGGTCGCGGGCGACGAAGGTGCCGCGCGCCGCCTCGGTGACGAGCCATCCCTGCATCGCTGCTTCGTGATAGGCCGCGTCGACCGTGTTGCGATGGAGTTTCAGCGTGGCCGCCAGCGTGCGCGTACCCGGCAGGCGCTGGCCGGGCTTCAGCCGGCCTTGCTCAATCGCCTCGATAATCGCCTGTGAAAGTCGGAGGAATACCGGCTGTCCAGACGCCTCGTTCAGGCCAAAGACGATTTCCTGCATCAACTGGCCTGTCGAAATTCTGAAAACTGGCCGTGATTGACCATCCAGTTTCGCTTTACTGAATCCGAAAGGTCCAATCAAATCAGGAGAGCAGCCGTCATGCTCCGAACCGCCGTCGCGCTCCGGCATGTCGCATTCGAGGATCTGGGATCGTTTCAGACGGTGCTGGAGGCCGCGGGTTACAAGGTCCACTATTACGACATCGGCGTGGATGCGTTGGGGACGCTGGACCCGGTCAAGACCGCGCTGGTGATCGTGCTGGGCGGCCCGATCGGCGTGTATGAGACCGAGCGCTATCCGTTCTTAGCCGAGGAACTGAACTTTCTGCGTGCGCGGCTAGCCGAAGGGCGCCCGACGCTCGGCATCTGCCTCGGCGCGCAGTTGGTCGCGGCGGCGCTCGGCGCCGCCGTCGCGTCGACCGGCGCTAAGGAGATCGGCTTCGCCCCCCTGACGCTGACGCCCGCGGGGGCGGCCGGGCCAATGCGCCATCTCGCCGACGTGCCGGTACTGCACTGGCACGGCGATATGTTCAGCATGCCTGCCGGGGGCGAGCGACTGGCGCAGACGCCGCTTTGCGTTAATCAGGCCTTCTCGTTTGGTCCCAATATCCTCGGCGTCCAGTTCCATCCCGAGGCGGACGTGTCGGATGGGTTCGAACGCTGGCTGATCGGCCATGCGTGCGAGCTGGCGGCGGCCGGCGTCGATCTGTGCCAAATACGCGAGGACGCCGCCAAATTCGGGCCTGCCCTTCGCGACGGCGGCCGCAAGGTGCTGTCCGATTGGCTGCAGGGGCTGCGGGCATGACGGTCGCCGCCAATCTGGAGAAAACCCGCGCGACGATCCGGGAGGCGGCGGTGCGCTCGGGCCGCGCGCCCGATGCGGTCCGCCTCGTCCTGGTCTCCAAGACCGTCTCCCCTGAGCGGATACGCGAGGCGATTCGGCACGGCCAGACCGACCTTGGCGAGAACAAGGTTCAGGAAGGACGCAAGAAGGCCGAAGCATTGGCCGATCTGCCGCTACGCTGGTCGATGATCGGTCACCTGCAAACCAACAAGGTCAAGGACGTGCTGCGCTTCGCCGATGAGGTGCAGTCGCTTGACCGCCTGTCGCTCGCCGAAGCGCTGGACAAGCGGCTTCAGCATCTCGGCCGAGGCCTTGATGTGCTGGTCCAGGTCAATACCTCCGGTGAAGCAAGCAAATACGGGCTGGCGCCTCAGGACGTATCGGGCTTCCTCAAGGATGTGGCGGCGTGTGACGCAATACGCCCCAAGGGCTTCATGACCCTCGCCACCTTTACGCCGGACGAGGCCGAGGTGCGGCGCTGCTTTCGCCTGCTACGCGACGTCCGCGACCGGGCACGCCAGGACGCGCCGCAGGGCGCCGCGCTTGCCGATCTCTCGATGGGCATGTCGGGCGACTATCCTTGGGCGATCGAAGAGGGGGCGACCATCGTGCGCGTCGGCCAGGCGGTGTTCGGCCCGCGCCCGCTGCCGGATTCGCACTACTGGCCGTCCTGAACGTCAGACGTCGCGCCAATCCCCTATCGCCGCTTCGCCGGCCGGACGAGATTATCCCTGGGCGGCGCGCAGACCGTCGGCGGAGGCTTGCTGGAGAGCAGGACGTTTTTGGCCGCCGGAGGCGATGATGCGGTCGATCCGGGCTTTTTCGGCGCGGA
>CAYRQX010000142.1:0-3588 GCA_964426485.1 uncultured Sphingopyxis sp.
GATGGCCCGGCGCATGCGCCGACCGGATCGCGGCCCCGGCTCGGAATAACCGAAACCGGCAATGGCGGCTCCCCAACCCAAAGCTGCCACTCCGAACCAGCAAACGACTAACAGCTTGAACGCGCTCGTGACCCGGCTAAACCGCTTCCATGCGAAACCAGATCCTCTGCAGCGCGATCGCGCTCGCCGCCGCCCTTTCTTCCCCCGCCTTCGCCCGTCCGATGACCGAAGTCGACCTTGCGACCTTGAAGCGCGTCGCGGCGCCGACCGCATCTCCCGACGGGCGCTGGGTCGCCTTCCAGATGACCGAAACCGAGGCGGAGAGCTACAAACGCTCAACCGGCCTGTGGCTCGTCGACCGCAATGCGAAGGGCGCCAAGCCCGCCCCGGTCGCCGATACGGCGGGCAAGAACGAAACCGCCCCCGCCTTCGACAAGGACGGCAGCCTCTATTTCCTCTCGAATGCGTCGGGCAAAAGCCAGGTGTGGCGCGTCGATCCGAAGGCGGGCGGCGCCGCGACGCAGGTGACCGATACCAGGGCCGACATCTCGGGCTTCAAGATTTCGCCAGACGCCACCAAGCTGCTCGCATGGGGCGACATTCCGAAAGAATGCATCGACTTCGGTTGCGAGGCGAAGGACAAGGGCGCGCTCCCCGGTCCCGGTAGCGGCCGTCTCTACAAGGATGGCGCGGGCTTCGTTCGCCATTGGGACCAGTGGGAAACCCCGGGCACCTACAGCCGCCCCTTCATCTTCAACCTTGTGGACGGCAAGGCGACCGCCGCGCGCCCCGCGGACGCAGGGCTGATCGGCGACACGCCGTCGAAGCCCTTCGGCGGCGGCGAGGAACTCGCGTGGGGCGCGGACAGCCGCACCGTCTTTTTCACGCTGCGCAAAGCTGATCGCAACGAGCCGATGTCGACCAACCTCGATATCTATAGCTGGCTGGTCGACAGCCGGATGATGCCGGTGAACCTGACTGAGGACAATCAGGCGACCGACACGCTGCCCACGCCTTCGCCCGACGGAAAATGGCTCGCTTACGTCGCGATGGCGCGCCCGGGTTACGAGGCGGACCGGCAGGTGCTGATGCTGCGCAACCTCGAAAACGGCGAGACGAAGAAGCTCACCGACGCATGGGATCGCTCGGTCGGCTCGATCGCTTGGGCGGCGGACGGCAAGTCGCTCTATGTGACCGCGCAGGACACGCTCGAACATCCGGTTTTCCGCGTCGAGGCCGCGACGGGCAAGGTCGAGCGCCTGAAAGCATCGCCCGAAGCGTTCGAGGGCAATATCGGCGACGTCACTCCGCTGCCCGGCGGCGGCCTGCTCTATTCGCGCAACAGCGCGCTCCTGCCCACCGACCTGTTCGTTCGCGACGCGAAGGGCAAGGTCGGCCAGCTCACCAACGTCAATGCCGCAGCGCTTGCCGAGTTCAATCCGGTGAAGCTCGACAAGATCCAGTTCGCCGGCGCGAATGGCGACAAGGTGTGGGGCATGATCCTCAAGCCTGCGAACGCGACCGCAAAGCTGCCCGTTGCCTTCATCGTCCATGGCGGACCGCAGGGCAGCTTTGGCAATAGCTGGTCGACGCGCTGGAACCCGCGCCTGTTCGCAGAGCAGGGTTATGGCGTCGTCACCGTCGATTTCCACGGTTCGACCGGTTACGGGCAGGCCTTCACCGACAGCATCAACAAGGATTGGGGCGGCAAGCCGCTCGAGGATCTGAAGCTTGGCCTGGCCGCGGCGGGCAAGCAGGATGCACAGCTCGACCTCACCAACGCCTGCGCGCTCGGCGCCTCATACGGCGGTTATATGATGAACTGGATCGCGGGCCAGTGGACCGACGGCTTCAAGTGCCTCGTCCAGCACGACGGCGTCTTCGACCTGCGCGCGATGGCGTTCGAGACCGAGGAACTGTGGTTCGACGAATGGGATCATGGCGGCCCCTGGTGGGAACGCACAGATCCCGAGAAATGGAACCCGGTGAACCATGTCACGAAGTGGAAAACCCCGATGCTGGTCATCACCAGCGAAAAGGATTTCCGCATCCCCTACAGCCAGGGTCTCGCCGCCTTCACCGCGCTCCAGCGGCGCAATGTCCCGTCTCAGCTGCTCGTCTTCCCCGACGAGAACCACTGGGTGCTGAAAGGCGCGAACAGCGTCCAGTGGCACCAGACGGTGTTCAACTGGATGGGCGAGCATTTGAAGAAATAGGACCGCTCACCCTAATACGCTACCGTGTCCCCGCGAAGGCGGGGACCCATCTCCCGCCGGTTCAAAATAGGATCAGCTGGAGATGGGCTCCCGCCTTCGCGGGAGCACACGGCTTTTCAAATCAAGCTATCCGTGATGCGGACGGCCCGGGTGGGCAGCTTCCCCCTTGCCGCCTCGCGCCCCGGCTGGCAAAGGCGCCCGGCTATGCCGATGGAAAAAACATTCGATCCCGCCGCGATTGAGGCGAAATGGGCCACTGAGTGGGAAAGCCGCGGGCTGTTTCGCCCGTCGCGTCCCGACGCCACCCCCTTCACGATCGTCAACCCGCCGCCGAACGTCACCGGCGCGCTGCACATCGGCCATGCGCTTGACAACACGTTGCAGGACGTCCTCGTCCGCTACGAGCGCCTTCGCGGCAAGGATGCTTTGTGGGTCGTCGGCATGGACCATGCCGGCATCGCAACGCAGATGGTCGTCGAACGCCAGCTGGAGGCGCGGCAGGACAAGCGCACCAATTACAGCCGCGAGGACTTCATCGACAAGGTGTGGCAATGGAAGGCGGAAAGCGGCGGCCAGATCACCGGCCAGCTCCGCCGTCTCGGCTGTTCGATGGACTGGAGCCGCGAGCAGTTCACGATGGACCCGCATTTCACCCGCGCCGTGGTCAAGGTGTTCGTCGACCTGCACAAAAAGGGTCTGATCTACCGCGACAAGCGCCTCGTGAACTGGGACCCGAAGCTCAAGACCGCGATCTCGGACCTGGAGGTCGAGACGCACGAGGTGCAGGGCGGCTTCTGGCATTTCAAATATCCGCTCGCCGACGGCGTGACGCTCGATGACGGGCGCGATTATATCGAGGTCGCGACGACGCGCCCCGAAACGATGCTCGCCGACATGGCGGTGGCGGTGCACCCCGAAGACGCACGCTACAAGAGCGTGATCGGTAAGGACATCCTCCAGCCGCTCACCGGCCGCCGTTTCAAGATCGTCGCCGACGAACATGCCGACCCCGAACTGGGATCAGGCGCGGTGAAGACCACGCCGGGGCACGACTTCAACGACTTCGACGTCGGCAAGCGCGCGGGCTTCAAGCCCGGCGAGATGCTCAACATGTTCGACGGCGATGCGAATGTGATCCAGACGAGCGACGGGCTGATCCCGGACGAGTTTATCGGCCTCCACCGTTTCAAGCGCGACGGCAAGGACGGCGCCCGCGAACTCGTCGTTCAGCGGATGAAGGAAGCGGGTTTCCTGATCGCGCACGTCGATAAGGACGGCGCCGAGCATGACTTCGAGCCGCGCACGATCCAGACGCCTTTCGGCGACCGCGGCGGCGTGGTGATCGAGCCCTGGCTGACCGACCAATGGTATG
>CAYRQX010000143.1:0-3556 GCA_964426485.1 uncultured Sphingopyxis sp.
ACTTGCGCCGAGAAAGTGACGGCGAGTCGCCAGACGTTTCCATTCGTCTTTGAGCCCCTGGGGGATGGGCAGGTCGTAGGGCGTCGGTCCAAGCCCGTGATTGTCTGAACAGTTGTTCGTTGTCATCGCATTGTCCTATTTGTTGAGCGCTTCGTCACTGTTCATGATCGTTGTGGCCATCATCATCCAGACCGCTTGTTGGGTCGATAGTGGCTCGCTTGCGGGCGATTCGCCCACCGCCAAGAGTGATTTCGCGCTCGCCGGATCGGCTTGCAGGTTCGCCCGAAACTTCTGCAGCGCCGTGAGCAGGATGCCACGCGATGCGTCGTCGAATGGCTGGCCGCGGAGAATACGTCCGAGGTAGTCGATCCGCTGCTTGTCGGTTTCGCCACCGTGCTTGATCGACAGCGCGCCGAGATGTCGGGCCGCTTCGAGGAACTGTGGGTCGTTCATCAACACCAGCGCAGCCAGCGGTGTGTTCGTGCGTTGGCGGCGGACGCACGTGCTGGAGCGATCCGTCGCATCAAACGCCACCATATTCGGCGGAGGTCCCATCCGCCTCCAGTACGTGTACAGGCTGCGGCGGTAGAGATTGGCCCCCTGGTCCTGCGGATAATTTGCATTGTTGTGGATGCCTTCCCACACCTTGGCAGGTAGGTACGGCTTGACGCTCGGTCCACCGATCCGCTCGATCAGCAGACCGGAAGCCTGCAGCGCCGTATCGCGCAGCATCTCGGCGTCCATCCGGAAGCGCGGGCCACGGGCGAGCAGACGGTTCTGCGGATCGCGCTCGACGTCTTCGGAGGTCGCCTCGACCGACTGCCGATACGTCGCCGACATGACGAACATCTTGTACAGCCGCTTGACCTGCCACCCGTTTTCGATGAAGTCGACGGCGAGCCAGTCGAGCAGCTGGGGGTGCGACGGCCGGCTGCCCACCACGCCCAGGTCGCCACTGGTTTCGACGAGGCCGGTGCCAAACACATCCTGCCACATCCGGTTGACGGTGACGCGGGCCGTGAGCGGGTTGTGGGGTGAGACGACCCATTGGGCGAGACCGAGTCGGTTCCGCGGCGCGTCCTTCGGCATCGGCGGCAGAAAGTGGGGCGTATCGGGACGCACCCGCTCGACGCGCTCGCCGAAAGCCCCGCGGTGCAGCGTGTCTGCGTACGCCAGCCCCGGCTTCTCACGACAGATCAGCGTCACCGCCCCGCCCTCAGAGAGTTTGACGAGCTGCGCGTTGATGTCCGGCAGCTGCGCGGCCAGTTCCCGGCTCGGCTCGTCGTAGCGCTCGAAGTAGACATCCTCGATGATTTTCCGCTGATCCTCGTTCCAGTCGGCGGGTTGGACTGCCGCGATGATCTCGGCGGCGACGTCCTCCCTGGCCGCGCGGGCGACCTCGTCAGCTGTCAGCGTGCGGCGATAGAAGCGAATATCCTGGTACGCCGCTGCTTGCATCGGCTGGGTGTCATGGCGGCGGCCCAGCCAAGTGGGCGCTTCGGTGCGGATGGAGCCTGTCAACTTGTCGAGACCGACCGTGAGCTTCTGCTCGACGCCGTTGATGAATATTTTGACGCCCCCGGCCTTGCCGGTACCGTCATACGTGAACATCACGTGTGCCCACCAGCCGCGGGGCAGCGTATCGACGATCGCGTTCGGCCCCCCTTCCGGCAGCATGAAAGGGTTGCGGTACTCGGTCGTGCCCTCGGTCTGGACGTTGATCGCGTCGGGCCAGCTGTGCACGAGTTGAACCACCAACGCGCCGTCGAGGTCGTACAGGTTCCACCCGCGATTCTTGTTGGCCGCGTCCATCCGCGCGATCAGGGCGCCCTCTTTCGTATTCCACCTTCGCCCGCCCGACACGTTCCGCGGCTTGATCCAACCGCCAACGCTGAACGCCTCGTTCTTTTCAAAGTCGCCGGCGGTGCCGAGGTTCACCTTGGTGTTCGTCTCGAAGCGGAACGTCGGCCAGAGGTTCGTCTCTTCGCCCCAATGCGCCTCGGGGCCCACGGTGACAAACGTTTTAGGTTTCGCGTTCGGCGCGGTGTTATGCAGTACGGTGCGGTCAGCATCACCGTGACGGTAGTTCTCGTCCAGTGGCAGGCGGAGTTCGAGCCTGTCGGTCGACACCGCCTTTGGCCCGCCAGCCTTGATCCACGAGACGATCAACTCATCTGCCTTGGCTCGGCGATCGGCCAGCCTGCGCAGCACGTCTCCTTTCTCTGCAAGCTTCGCATCGTACGCCGCGCGATTGCCCGGGTTCGGAATGAGGATGCTCGGCGGCCAATCGACACGGTCGTCGCCTGAAGCCTTTTCCGCGACGTTGTTGAAGAAGGCCGAAAGCGCGTAGAAGTCTTTCATCGTCAGCGGATCGTACTTGTGGTCGTGACACACAGCGCAGCCGGTCGTCATGCCCATATACACCCCACCGAGTACCTCCGTGCGATCACGGGCCAGGTTCACCCGCAGCTCCTCGATAATCGTGCCGCCCTCGCCCGTGTTGATGCCGCAACGCAGAAACCCGGTCGCCACGAGCTGGTCCACGTTGTCCGGCGGCAGCAGGTCGCCGGCGAGCTGCTCGATCGTGAAGCGGTCGTAGGGCATGTCGCCGTTGAACGCCTTGATCACCCAGTCGCGATACGGCCAGCGGCTTTGATACGCATCGCGGTGCAGGCCCGTCGTGTCGCCGAACCGCGCGTAGTCCATCCAGTAGCGGGCGCGGTGCTCGCCGTAACGCTCTGATGAAAGAAGACGGTCGACCACTTTTTCGTAAGCGCCGACCGACATGTCGCCGACGAACGCCTCGACCTCCTCCGGTGTAGGCAAGAGACCAGTAAGGTCCAAAGTCACGCGGCGGATCAACGCTGCCCGGTCCGCCTCGGGGCTTGGCTTCAGGCCCATTGCTTCGAGCCGCGCCAGCACGAAGCGATCGATCTTGTTGCGCGGCCACTTCGTGCTGCGTACCTTGGGCAGTGCCGCCTTGATTGGCTTCTCGTACGCCCAATGGTCACGAAACTTCGCCCCCTGCCCGACCCACGCTCGCAGAAGTGCGATCTGTTCTGCGGAAAGCCGCTTGTCCGGATCCTGCGGCATGACTTCGTCAGGATCGTCCGACTCGATCCTTCGCACCAACTCACTTGCTTTCGGATCGCCGGGTACGATGATTTCCGCTTCATCGTCCGTGATAAAGTCCGGCTTATCCAGTCGCAGGTCCGCTGCGCGGCTCTCAGCGTCGGGGCCGTGACAGGCGTAGCAATGGTTCGACAGAATCGGCTGAATGTCTCGGCTAAAATCGACCGGCTTCGTGGTCGCCTCCCCCCCTTGGGAAGCCGAGGCAGACAACGTAAGCAACAGCGTGACAATCAACACCGTTTTCTTCCGAATTGAAGTCACTGCTCGGGCTCCTCCTAGGAGAATTCGATCGGGCGTCAGATACCGGAGGCGTGGATACGACAGGCCAGGCGGTTCCGGATCAGTTGGGAACGCGTCGGCTGCTCCATATTGAACAATCCTCATCGGTACCTCCACTATTTTGCATTAAAATCACCGTCGCCGC
>CAYRQX010000144.1:0-313 GCA_964426485.1 uncultured Sphingopyxis sp.
TCGATCGGGTCCACCGAACCGCAATTTTCCGCGCTGCTCCGCGAAAAGACCGGGCTGGCCGACGATCCCGATTTCGACGCGCAGATGGACCCCGCGCAATGGGGGCCGCTAAAAGCCAAGCTGACCGCCTTGTTTGCAACCAGGACGCGCGACGAATGGTGCGCGATAATGGAAATGACCGATGTCTGCTTCGCGCCGATCCTGTCGCTGAGCGAAGCGCCCCAGCATCCGCACAATGTCGAACGCGAGACCTTCCTGACGGTGGGCGGTGCGGTCCAGCCCGCCCCCGCCCCGCGCTATTCGGCGACGGTCA
>CAYRQX010000144.1:413-3549 GCA_964426485.1 uncultured Sphingopyxis sp.
GCGCTGCGCGAAGCCGGTGCGGTGCGCTAACGGCTAAGCGCCGCGCGCGGTCATCACGGTGGGCGGTGCGGTCCAGCCCGCCCCCGCCCCGCGCTATTCGGCGACGGTCAACGACACCCCGCGTCCAGCGCCCACCGTCGGCGCCGATGGCGAAGCGGTGCTGGCAGGGCTGGGATATGATGCGGACAAGATCGCGGCGCTGCGCGAAGCCGGTGCGGTGCGCTAACGGCTAAGCGCCGCGCGCGGTCATCGTTTTCCAGAGGCCGTGCCCGCCAAGCGCAGCAACTTCGCGGCCGAGGCGCGCCGCCCAAAAACTATCGTTGCCGTGCGCGCCGCGCCAGCGCATCAGCGGGACGGTCACCCGGTGGAGGTCATATTCCGCGGTAAAGCCGATCGCGCCATGAACCTGGTGCGCGATGGCCGTGACAACGCCGACGGCGCGGTTGGCACGTAGTTTCGCCGCCGCAATTTCAAAGTCGGCGGCGGCGGCATCGAGCTTCACCGCATCGAGCCGCGCCGCCAGCGCCGCCGCCGCGGCGCCGACCGCCCGAACCTCGCACGCCATGACCGCGAGCGATTGCTGAACCGCCTGGAATTTGCCGAGCGGGCGGCCGAATTGCTGGCGTGTGTTGACATGGTCGATCGAGAGCGAGAGGGCACGCTCCATCGCCCCCGCCATCAAGCTCACCGTCGCTGCAGGCTGCAGCGTTTCGCCTGCGATCAACTCGGCGACGGGCAGGTCGGGCACCGCGACCCCGGCGATCTGCAGTACGGCGTTCACGTCGCCCCAGTCGCCGCCGAAACCGCCCTGTTCTTCGGGCACGAGCAATAAGGCGAAACCCGCTTTCTCGACCGGCATCATGCCCGCCGTCGCCGCCTCGGCGAAGACCGCGCGCGCGGTATCGCACAGCATGTCGCGCGCCGCACTCATCGAAGGCCCAATCCGCGCGCGATGATCCCGCGGATCACCTCGCGCGTCCCGCCGCGCAGCGAAAAGCTGGGCGAGGCGATGAGCAGCGCGCGGAGCAGTTTTGCAAAGTCGCTGCCGTCATTCCAGTTGCAGTCGACGATCGCCTGCACACGGCGCGGCATCTCCTGTTCGAAGGCATTGCCCAGCTCCTTGACCACCGACGCTTCGACCATCGGGTCCTCCCCCGCCGCGAGCTTTGCCGCCGTCGACATCGAGAGTTGGCGCAGCGTCCACATCTCGGCCGCCAGTTCGCCGATCAGGGTTGCGATCGCGGGATCGGGATCGGCGCCTGCCGCATCGATCAAGGCGGCGAACAGCGCGTGGCTCGACAGATAGCGTTCGGGGCCCGAGCGTTCGAGGCCCAGTTCGGCGGTGACTTGTTTCCAGCCGTGCCCGCGCTCACCGACCAGCGCGCCGTGCGGCACGAGCACATCGTCGAAAAAGACTTCGTTGAAATCATGATGGCCCGCCATGTCGATGATCGGACGGATGGCGATGCCGGGGGTGTCGAGGTCGATCAGCAGCTGGCTGAGCCCCGCGTTGCGCTCGCTGCCGTCCTCGGTGCGAACGAGCGCCAGCATGATGTGCGAGAAATGCGCGCCGGTGGTCCAGATCTTCTGACCGTTGATGCGCCAGCCGTCGGCGGTTTCGCGCGCGGTTGTCCGAACTGCCGCCAAGTCGGACCCGGCGCCGGGTTCGGACAGGCCGATGCAGGCGTAAAGCTCGCCCTTCGCGATGCCGGGCAAATATCGTTCGCGCTGCTCCTCGCGGCCATAGCGCAGGATCAGCGGCCCGGTCTGGCGGTCGGCGATCCAGTGGGCCCCGACCGGTGCACCGGCCGCAAGCAATTCCTCGATCACGACATAGCGTTCCAGCGGGTGCCGGTCGGCCCCGCCATAGCGCGTCGGTAACGTCATACCGACATAACCCGCCGCACCGAGTGCACGGCTGAAATCGGAATCGAAGCTCGCCCAGCAATTTGCCCGCGCGACCACGTCGCCTTGCGGCTGGTTCGCCACAAGCCATGCCCGCAAATCGGCGCGCAGTGCGGCAATGTCGCCGGGCGGATCGAACGGATAGAGCGCAAAGCCTTGCATGTCGCACCAGCCATGCAATAGCTTTGGTTAGGCAGCAAAGGATAATTGATGATGGGCGAATTTCTGAGTGTCGAGCGGCGGGGCAAGATCGCGATCCTGACGATGATCAAGCCCGAAAGCATGAATGCGATCGGCACCCATGAAGACTGCCAGGATATCATCGACACGCTGCGCGACCTTGGCGACGACCGTGGTGTCAGCGCGATCATCCTGACCGGCAGCGGCAAGGCGTTCAGCGCCGGCGGGAACCTGAAAGGCATGCAGGATCGCACCGGCATCGGCGTGCTCGACCAGCCCGATTCGACCCGCGCCAACTACCGCAAAGGCGTGCAGGCGGTGATCCGCGCGCTGATGGACTGCGAAGTCCCGATGATCGCCGCGGTCAACGGCCATGCGATCGGGCTTGGCGCCGACCTTGCCTGCACCTGCGACATCCGGATTGCGGCGGAAAGCGCGAAGTTTGCTTGCAGCTTTATCAAGGTCGGTATTGTGCCCGGCGACGGTGGGGCGTGGCTACTCCAGAAAATCCTCGGCTACCCGCGCGCCGCCGAGTTGTTCCTGACCGGCGACCGCTTTGACGCGGCCCAGGCAAAGGAATATGGTCTGGTCACGGACGTTGTGCCCGATGCGGAACTGCTCGACCGTGCAATCGCCATTGCCGAGCGGATCGTCTGCAACCCGCCGCGCGCGCTGCGCCTGACGAAACGCCTGCTGCGCGAGGCGCAGCACAGCCGGATGAGCGATATTTTGGAACTGAGTGCAGCCTATCAGGCGATCGTCCACGAAACCGCGGATAACCGCGAGGCGATCAACGCCTTCGTCCAAAAGCGACCCCCGGTGTTTACAGGAGAATGACGATGATCGCCGAGCGCGTGCTGCCGCTGTCGGGCATCCACAATTTCCGCGATTATGGCGGCTATGCCGTCGAGGGCGGCGGGCGGTTGCGCGACGGGATGCTGTGGCGTTCGGCGCATCATGAAGCAGCGAGTGACGACGATCTGGCGGCGCTCGACAAGCTCGGGCTCGAGACGGTGATCGACCTGCGCGGCGACGACGAGCGCGAAATGCA
>CAYRQX010000145.1:0-3262 GCA_964426485.1 uncultured Sphingopyxis sp.
CGCTGACCTCCTGCATGCCATGCAGGCGCTCTCCCAGCTGAGCTAAGGCCCCGTTCCATTTCATGTGTCGCTCTGGCCAATAGGCTTGGCTGCTGCGACCGGGACGCCGCCTTTAGCAGCGCCGCCGAGTGATGCAAGGGGCCAAATGCATCTTGCGATGTGTTTTTGACCCCTTGCTGAAATAATCAGGTTTCGACGTCGTCGTCGTCGGCGGTCGCGACGCCCAGATCGTCGTCGCCGCCGAGGTCGACATCATTGTCCGGCGAATCGCTGTCTTCGTCGACATCGACGTCCAGATCCAGATCCTCGTCGACGACGACCTCCTCCTTGGCGACCTTGCCGGGCTTCTCGACTTCGAACGGGGTCGATTGCTTCGATTTCAGGACCGATTCCGGAATCCAGTTGTAACCGCAATTGATGCAGTTGATCGGATCATCCTTGGTCAAATCATAGAATCGGGTGGCGCATTTCGGGCAGCTACGCTTCGTGCCCCATTCAGCCTTGATCATATATGCCTCGTAACCTTCTGGAAGGAGATAAGAATTTCGGGAAAGCGACGACTGCCTGCGCGGCATCCATCAAATCGGCGTGCGCCTTGCCAGATTGCAGGGCCGCTGTCAAAAGCCGCACGCCATGACCGATCAAACCGCCACGCCGCGCAGCTTTTCTGCTTCCGTTCCGCTTAAAGGTAGGATCGCGATTCCGGGTGACAAGAGCATCTCGCACCGCTCGCTGATGCTCTCCGCGCTTGCCGTCGGCGAAAGCCGTGTCACCGGGCTGCTCGAAGGGCATGACGTGCTCGCCACCGCCGCAGCAATGCGCGCGATGGGTGCCACGATCGAGCGCCAGGACGATGGCGAATGGCGCATCCACGGCGTCGGTGTCGGGGGGCTCCTCCAACCACGCGAGGCGCTCGACATGGGAAACAGCGGCACCTCGACGCGGCTGCTCATGGGCCTTGTCGCGAGCCACCCGATCACCACGACCTTCGTCGGCGATGCCAGCCTGTCGGGCCGCCCGATGGGCCGCGTCATCAATCCGCTGTCGCAGATGGGGGCGGACATCAGCGCCTCGCCGGGAGGCCGGCTGCCGCTGATGGTGCGCGGCCTCGCGCCTGCCATCCCCCTCGCCTACCGCCTGCCGATGGCCTCGGCGCAGGTGAAGAGCGCGGTGTTGCTTGCCGGCCTCAACACGCCGGGCATCACCGAGGTGATCGAACCCGTGCCCACCCGCGACCACAGCGAGCGCATGCTGCGCGGCTTCGGCGCGGATCTTTCGGTTGAAACCGACGGCGACGGCGCGCGCCATATCCGCATCCGCGGCGAGGCCGAATTGAAGCCGCAGACGATCGTCGTGCCCGGCGATCCGTCGTCGGCCGCCTTTTTCATCGTCGCGGCGCTGCTCGTTCCGGGGTCGGACATACTTATCGTCAATGTCGGCCTCAATCCGACCCGCGCCGGACTGGTCGAGGTGCTGCAACAAATGGGCGGCGACATCGAACTGCTTGATGCACGCGAAGTCGGCGGCGAACCCGTCGCTGACCTTCGCGTCCGCCACAGCGCGCTCAAGGGCATCGACGTCCATCCCGCCGTCGTGCCGAGCATGGTCGATGAATTCCCGATCCTCTTCGTCGCTGCGGCGCTCGCCGCGGGCCGCACCACCACCACCGGCCTCGAGGAACTGCGCGTCAAGGAAAGCGACCGGATTGCCGTTATGGCGACCGGCCTCAAGGCGATCGGCGCACATGTCGATGAAAGCGAGGACGGCCTGATCATCGACGGCACCGGCGGCGACCCGCTGCCCGGCGGCGCGGCCATCGCGGGCCACCTCGACCACCGTATCTGCATGAGCTTTGCGGTCGCCGGCCTCGTCAGCAAGGCGCCGGTGACGATCGACGATATCGCGCCCATCGCGACCAGCTTCCCGAATTTCGAAGAATTGCTCGCGGGGCTTCAGCAGTGATCATCGCGGTCGATGGCCCTACCGCGTCGGGCAAGGGCACGCTCGCGCGCCAGCTCGCCGAGCATTTCGGCCTGCCCGTCCTCGACACCGGCCTCCTCTATCGTGCGGTCGGCTACCAGACGCAGCTCAACCATGGCGATGCCGACAACGCCGCCGATGCGCTTGCCGCCTGCGACTTCCCTGCCAGCCTGCTGGATGACCCGGCGCTGCGTTATGAAACCACCGGCGGCCTTGCCAGCCGCATATCGGTGCATCCCGCAGTGCGCGCCGCCTTATTCCAGCGGCAGGTCGATTTCGCGAACCAGCCCGGCGGCGCCGTGCTCGACGGGCGCGACATCGGCACCGTCATCGCGCCGCACGCCGACGCCAAGCTGTTCGTAACCGCCAGCCCCGAGGAACGCGCGCGCCGGCGCCATGCCGAGATGCTGGGGCGCGGCGTCGACGTCAGCTTCGACGCGGTTCTGGCCGACGTCCACGCCCGCGACGCCCGCGACACGGGCCGCACCGATGCGCCGCTCGTCCGCGCGGCCGACGCGATGTTGCTCGACAATAGCGACATGGACAAAGACGCCGCGCTCGCCGCCGCGATCGCTTTCGTCGAAGCGCGCCGGACGCACCGCGGCTAGAACCGGCTTTCCGCCTTGCTTTGGCGGGGGCAGCGGACTATACGCGCGCGGTCCGACGGGCTTTATTGCGGGTCGAGGCATGGACAAACCGCCGCTCGAAACCGAGTGTCGGGCGTGATGGGATGCACCCGTCGCGCCCATTTTGCTTTGTTCATGGCTTGCCGGTGAGCGGTTCGAAGGATGCTGTGTCCTGCATCCGGCAGGCATGGCAGATCGGCCATTAAGACCAGCGGAACCAACCGCTTGGCCGGAACAAATGAAGTAAGGAAACACATCTATGGCCACTACGGCTTTCCCGACGCGCGACGATTTCGCCGCGATGCTCGATGAATCGCTTGGTGGTGCCGACGGCGGCTTTGAAGGCCGCGTCGTCAAGGGCACCGTGACCGCGATCGAAAACGACCTGGCAGTGATCGACATCGGCCTGAAGAGCGAAGGCCGCGTGCCGCTTCGCGAATTCGCGATGCCGGGCCAGAAGGCCGACATCAATGTCGGTGACGAAGTCGAAGTCTATGTCGACCGCGTCGAAAACGCCAATGGCGAAACCATGCTGTCGCGCGGCCGTGCTCGCCGCGAAGCCGCCTGGGACCGCCTCGAAGAAGAATTCAACAAGGAAGCCCGCGTCGAAGGCGTCATCTTCGGCCGCGTCAAGGGCGGCTTCACCGTCGACCTCG
>CAYRQX010000146.1:0-3070 GCA_964426485.1 uncultured Sphingopyxis sp.
GTAACCGTGTCCTGAAGGCCGCCTTGCGGGAAGCTGCTGCGCGGTGCTGATAGCCGCTCTTTGCAAGGAGCGGTGATGAGCGAGGATATCGGAGCGGCGGGAGCGAGTGCTCTTGTGAGTAGTCATATGAGTAATCGTATGAGCAGTCGGATCGCGGTCGTGGGCGGGCGTCGCCGTTGGTCGGTGGATCAGAAGCTGGCGATCCTGCGCGAAGCGTTCGGCCCTGACGGCTCGGTCTCGGCAACGTGCCAGCGACACGCGGTCGGCAGCGGGATGCTCTATACGTGGCGCAGGCAAGCACTGGCGGGCGATCTGACGGGAGCGAAGCGCACGTCGGTGCCGTCGTTCGCCGAGGTTGAGGTGTCGGTGCCGACCACGGCGCCGGCAGGCAGCGGCCACATCGGGATCGAGTTGCCGTCGGGGGTGCGGCTCACCGTCGACGCGGCGGTCGATACCGACGCGCTGGCCCGGGTGATGTCCGTCCTTGCCCGATGATCCCGTTACCGCCGACGACCCGCATTTATCTGGCCTGCGGAGCCACCGATATGCGCAAGGGGTTCGACGGCCTCGCGGTGCTGGTGCAGCAGGTGCTGGAGAAGAGTCCGCACTCGGGCGCGTTGTTCGCGTTCCGCGGCAAGCGCGGCGATCTGGTCAAGCTGCTCTGGTACGACGGCCAGGGCCTGTGCCTCTTCTCGAAGCGCATGGATCGGGGCCGGTTCGTCTGGCCGATCACCAAGGCAGGCAAGGTGAGCCTCACCGCGGCGCAGCTTTCGATGCTGCTTGAAGGCATCGACTGGCGGCGTCCCGAACGCACCGCGGCGCCCCTGCTTGCAGGGTAAAAAGTGGCGGATTAGTGAGGGTTTTACTGGCATCGCGGAGCCACTTTTGCTAGATGTTCCGCGTGTCGGAACCAGCCTCTTCCAGCATCGACAAGGACGCCCGGATCGCCGAGCTCGAAGCCGCTTTGGCGGCGCGCGATACGCTGATCGACACCCTCCGCCACCAGCTCGCGCAGCTTCGCCGCATGACCTTCGGCCAGTCCTCGGAGAAGCTCGCGCTCCAGATCGAGCAGCTCGAGCTGGCCCTCGAAGAACTCGAAGGCGAGGCTGAGGTCGCCGACAGCCGAACGAGTGCGCGGGCACCCGCCGAACGGGTATCGCCGGTGCGCGCATTGCCCGATCATCTGCCGCGCGCGGAACGGCGGATCGAGCCCGAGGCCGGCAGCTGCACCTGTCCCGATTGCGGCGGCGCGCTGCGCCCGCTGGGGGACGACAGCGATGAGCAGCTCGATATTGCCCCGGTCCAGTGGCGCGTCATCCGCACCGTGCGGCCCAAGTATAGCTGCCGCGCCTGCGACAGGATCGTCCAGGCACCGGCGCCGGTGAAGGCCATAGCACGCGGCAAGGCGAGCTTCGCGACGCTCGCCCATGTCGTCGTGAACAAGTTCGATCACCATCTGCCCCTCTATCGCCAGGCAGAGATGATGGCGGCGCAGGGCATCGACATCGACCGCTCGACCCTCGCCGGCTGGGCGGGCCAGGCCGCGCATCTGCTCGACCCCATCGTCAGCCGTATCCGCGAGGAAGGACTGAAGGCCGCCAAGCTCCACACCGACGACACGCCGGTGCCGATGCTCGTGCCGGGCAAGGGCCGCACCGCGCAGGCGCGGCTCTGGGCCTATGTCGTCGATGATCGCGCATCGGGTGCCGCCACCCCGGCGCTCGCCTGGTATCGGTTCACCCCCGATCGCAGCGGCATCCATCCGCAGAGCGAGCTCAGGTCGTTCACCGGTCTGCTCCAGGCAGACGGCTATGCCGGATATGACAAGCTCTACCAGGGCAATGGCATCCAGGAGGTCGCCTGCTGGGCGCACTTCCGCCGCAAGATCTTCGAGTGCCACCAGACGAGCCCGACGCCACTCACCACCGACCTGCTCGATCGCATCGCCGGGCTTTACCGGATCGAGGAGGACGTCCGCGGCCAGCCGCCCGATGTCCGGCGACGACATCGACAGGAGCAGGCCAGGCCGCAGATCGACACGCTTCGCGGCGCGATCGACGACGCCCTTCGCCGCCTGTCGCCCAAGTCCGCGATGGCGAAGGCGCTCGCCTATGGCCGCAAGCGCTGGGGCGCGCTCACCCGCTACATCGGCGAGGGTATCGCGGAGATCGACAACAATATCGCCGAGCGCGCGATCCGGTCCATTGCGATCGGGCGCAAGAACTGGCTGTTCGCCGGATCGAAGGCCGGCGGCGAACGCGCCGCCGCTATCTACTCGGTCATCGAGACCGCGAAGCTCAATGGTGTCGAACCGCAGGCCTATATCGCGGATGTCATCGAGAAGATCGCCTCCGGCTGGCCAGCGTCCCGATGGGACGAGCTCATGCCGTGGAACTGGACAGCGCAAAGCGCACCCGTCAGCATGGCGGCATGACCGACCAGATCGCCCGGATTCGCATAACGCTCGAAGACATGAAGCCCGCCATCTGGCGTCGTGTCGAACTTCCCGCCACCAACAGCCTCAAGACCCTGCACCTCGCGATCCAGGCCTGCATGCTCTTCGAGAACTACCACCTGTTCCGTTTCGACGTCGGCGATGCCGCCTATGGCATCCGCTTCGACGATGACGATGCTTTCATGGTCCGCACCCGCGACGCCGCCAATATGCGCATCGGCAAGCTCATCGAGCGCGGCATAACCAGCTTCACCTACACCTATGATTTCGGGGACGACTGGCGCCATCGCATCGAGATCGAAGAGATCACGCCCGCAATTCCCGGCATCGATTACCCGCGGTTTGTCGATGGCGAACGCCGTGCCCCACCCGAAGACGTCGGCGGAACCCCGGGGTTCGAAGAGTTCCTCAATGCCATGGCCAAGCCGCGCCATCCCGAGCGCGCGTCCATGGTGCAATGGTATGGCGGCGTCTTCGATCCCACCGATATCAGCCCCAATGAGATCAACGCGCACATGGCAAAGCTCGCCAAGCGACGGGCGCAGGGAAGAGCCGCCTACGCCGACGCTAAATCCCGCGACAGCTAAGCGATGGCGGTTTCCTGACCACGCTTAC
>CAYRQX010000147.1:0-3069 GCA_964426485.1 uncultured Sphingopyxis sp.
TCGCGGAAATCCAGGAAGTCTACCGACTGCAGGGCGTGAAGATCAACGACAAGCATATCGAGGTGATCGTTCGCCAGATGCTGCAGAAGGTCGAGATCACCGCTGGCGGCGACACCACGTTGCTGCCGGGCGAACAGCTCGATTATCTGGAGATGATGGAATATAACGCCAAGCTGCCGAAGAATGGCGTGCCTGCGGAGGGCCGTCCGGTCCTGCTCGGCATCACCAAGGCGTCGCTGCAAACGCGCAGCTTCGTTTCGGCGGCGTCCTTCCAGGAGACGACCCGCGTTCTCACCGAGGCTTCGGTGCAGGGCAAGATCGACTCGCTGCAGGGCCTCAAGGAAAATGTCATCGTCGGCCGCCTCATCCCGGCGGGTACCGGCGCTGCCATGAACCGCGTTCGCGTCACCGCGTCGAGCAAGGATGCCGCGCTCCGCGCCTCCATGCGCGCCGCGAATCAGGCGCATCTGATCGCGCCGCAGACCGCCGCCGAAGAGCATGCCGCCGAACTGGCGCAGGGCCCCGAAGCCGCGATCGGCAACGATCCGCTGGGCGCGGTCGAAGGCGAAACGCATGGCAGCGATGCCGATGCCGGCGATTATCTGATCAAGGGCGACGAGGCGTAAGCCTTTCTCTCGCGATCGGGTGAAAGCCTGAAATGAATGGCCCCGCCGGAGCGATCCGGCGGGGCTTTTTCTTGCCGGCTGCTTTGGGGTGGGAAGCCGACGCTTACATCGCTAAGCTGTCGCTGTGGATTTCTCGATCATTCTTGTCTTCCCATTCAGCGCGGTAATTGCGTTCACTACCCTAATCGGTGTTACCCTCGCCAAAAGAACAGGGCCGCGATTGATGTGGCCGTTTGCGTTTTCGACGATTTTGGCGGCATCTGAGTTTGTAGGGCCGCCAGAAATAGCAGGATTGGGGTTCTGGTTTCTCGGTCTCGCGCTAGTGGCACTTTGTGCCGCGTTTGGGACAGTTTTCGGTGCGTTCGTAGCAAAGCTTACGATCTCTGCGACCCGATGGCTTTCAAGCTGAACGACCGCAACTGATCGCTTCCGGCCGCCCTCAAATCCCGTTGGTGTCGAGCGAAGTCGAGACATCCATCGACCTTGCGCCACGACGAGGGGCATCTCGACTTCGCTAGATGCGAAGGGCTCGGTCGGGCAGCAACGGGTTGCCATCCGGCAAGTAGAAAAGGGCCCACCGGGGTGGCCGGTGAGCCCTTGGTCCTGGGAATATGCGGGCCGGTGCGACTGCGCCTTTAAGGCGTCCGGCCCTTATGCTCTGTCCTTAAGGCGCGAGGATCGCGACGGCGAGGTACAGCAGCAGAGGCAGGCCGAAGCCCAGAAGCGTCAGAGCGACAAAGCCGACGCGCGTCCACAAGACGTCGATGCCGAACTGGTCTGACATGCCGGCGCACACGCCGAAGATCATCCCGTCGCGACGATTCTTGCGAAAACCCTGTTTCATTTCTTTCCTTTCCATCCCGGCCATAGGCCGGCGTTATTCAGCGCGGCGGTTGATCAGGCGACCAGACCGCTCGGGCCGACGGCAGCGAGGAACATGATCGAGCAGTAGACCGAGGCAACAGCGGCGATCGCATAGCTCTTGAACGAGTCGACATTGAAATGGGCCATGATATTTTCCTTCCTTGAACCTTCCATCCGGGCCATCCGGTGGATGCCGACACTAATGCAGAGACCGTGCCAATTTCATTCATCGGCGGTTAACTGCGGTTTTTCGGCGCGCGACAGATTGTTTCGTCGCGAAAAATGCGCAAAAGCGGTGAAAATTCCCGCTGGTCGGAAAAATGTCAGCGGAGCCTTGGCCGGGGTTGGGCTGGAAACGCGCGAGCCGCTGGGGTAGGCGCAACGACAGATGACGCTGACCCGCCTTTCGCTGACCGATTATCGCAATCATGCCGGCGCGGACATGGCGGCTGCCCAGGGACTTGTCGCGCTCTACGGCGACAATGGCGCGGGCAAGACCAATATATTGGAGGCGATCTCGCTGCTCGCGCCGGGGCGCGGGCTGCGCCGTGCGGCCTTGTCGGACATGGTGCGCGACGGCGCGGGCGGCGGCTTCGCCGTCTTTGCCGAGGTCGAGGCTGGCGCGGATCTGGCGCCGGTGGCGCTGGGAACCGGGATCGAGTCCGCGCAGCCGGGGCGGCGGATCGTGCGGATCAATGGCGCGACGGCGGCGGCGACAGCGCTCGGCGACTGGCTGGCGGTCCTGTGGCTGACCCCCGCGATGGACCGGCTGTTCGTCGAGACGGCGGGCAACCGGCGGCGGTTTCTCGATCGGCTGGTGCTCGCGCTCGACCCGCGGCATGCGCAGCACAGCAATCGCTACGAGGCGGCGCTGCGCGCGCGCGGCAAGCTGCTCGCCGATCCGGCGCATGCCGACCAGCAATGGCTGACGAGCCTCGAGGCGCAGCTTGCCGAACATGGCGCGGCGATGGATGCGGCGCGCCAGCATATGCTGGCGGGGTTGTCAGCGGAACTTGCCGGGCAGCCCGACGCGCCGTTCGCGCGCCCGCTACTGACGCTGGTCGACAGCGAGGGCGCGGCACGGGCCGCGCCGCACGAGGTCGAGGCGCTCAGGGCGCTGTTCGCGTCGCGCCGCCGCATCGACGCCGCTGCGGGGCGCGCGACCGCAGGGCCGCATCGCGACGATCTGTCGGCGGTTCATGCTGCAACGGGCCGCGCGGCGGCGCGCTGCTCGACCGGCGAACAAAAGGCGATGCTGCTCTCGCTCGTCCTCGCGCACAGCGACAGCGTCGCGCGCGCGCGCGGGCAAAGGCCGGTGCTGCTGCTCGACGAAGTGGCGGCGCACCTCGACCCGCTGCGGCGCGGTGCGCTTTATGAGCGGCTCGCGGGGCAGGGCGGGCAGGCGTGGCTAACCGGGACCGAGGCGGCGCTGTTCGACGATATGCCAGGGCCGGTGACGCGTTTCCGGATCGCGGGCGGGCGGATCGTCGCGGGCTAGCTTTTGTCCTATGACCGGTTGCGACTAGAAGCAGCCATTTCTATCATCGTCATCCCGGCGAAGGCCGGGATCTCACCCTCC
>CAYRQX010000148.1:0-2738 GCA_964426485.1 uncultured Sphingopyxis sp.
TTTGCTTCTGCGTGTCTGGATGGTTGTAATGGACCTTGGCATTGCCACCGCCTTTGCCTTTGCGCCGATCCGCAAGGCCGCGGCGTGGCTGCTGGTGCCGTATATGGCGTGGCTGAGCTTTGCCGCGATCCTCAATTTCCAGATCGACCAGCGCAATCCCGGCGCCGAAACCCTTGTCCCCGCCGCCGCGACCACCCAGATAGGCTAAAGGCAAGGGGTGTCCCCGACGAAGGAATATCAGAGATGCAGAGCGAAAACCGCTTTTTCGACGATCTCGCCAAGATGGTGAACGGCATTGCCGGAACCGTTGCCGGCGCCGGACGCGAAGCCGAGTCCGCGATGCGCGACCGCGCCAAGGAATGGGTTGGCCGCATGGATTTCGTCAGCCGCGAAGAATTTGAGGCGGTGAAGAAAATGGCCGCCACGGCGCGCGCCGAAGCCGAAGCGCTGAAAGCGCGGCTCGACAAGCTCGAAGGCGTGACGAAACCTGCGGCGGCTCCCAAGGCTGCTGCGGCGCCGAAGGCAGCGGCCAATCCTGCCGCTGCGAAGCCTGTCGCGAAACCTGCTGCCAAGCCTGCGACAAAGCCGAAAACCGCCCCGAAAAAATAATTGTCACCCCGGCGTATGCCGGGGTCTCGCCTTCGCGTCCGAACGCATCGTGGAGATCCCGGCCTACGCCGGGATGGCGATTTGTGGTGAGGCTTGCGGACTCGCCACTCTTCCTGTTTCCCGCTAAAGGCGCGCGCATGAGTGACGATATTTACGACGACGATGACGGCCAGGACGCGGCACCGATGGAGATGCTGGCGTCTTATTTTGCCGCGCATGACTGGCCGCACGAGATGGTCGGCGAGGACGAAATCGTCGCGACCGCGCAGGGCAGCTGGACAACCTACGAGCTGCGCGCGGTGTGGCGCGCCGACGACGGCGTGATCCAGCTCCTCGCCTTCCCCGACATTCGCGTTGTCGAAGACAAGCGCGCGGTCGCGCACGAAGCGCTGGCGCTGATCAACGAGCAATTGTGGCTGGGCCATTTCGAGCTCTGGTCGAACAGCGGCACGATCCTGTTCCGTCATGGCATGCTGCTCGGCGCCGACGCGTCGCTGCCGCTCGACATGACCGAAACGCTGATCGAAAGCGCGATCGACGAATGCGAGCGCTTTTACCCGGTGTTCCAGTTCGTGCTGTGGGGCGGAAAATCGCCCGCCGAGGCGCTCGCCGCATCGCTGATCGAAACGCGCGGCGAGGCGTAAGGCCTACCGCTTTTCGAAGCGCGTCAGCCCCGGTCCCAATTCATTCGTCCCGATCGCCAGCGGCTCGCCGCTCCAGTCGGCGACGAACACCGAGTTGCGACCGATCCCTTGCGGAATGCTCGCGCGGTTCCCTTCGATCACCAGGCCGCGCGACGGGTTATCACGCGCCTCGGCCGCAACCGCGATCAGCGCCGAATAATTTTCCTTGTCGCGTCCCTGGATCAGCAGATTGTTCACGACCCGGCCGGTCGCCCCCGCCGGCAGGTCGATCAGATAGTTGGTCGTCTTGCCCTGCGTGTCGTCAAAGCTGTTGTCGTGGATGTCGACCCGCGCCGCGCGCGTCTTGAGATAATGGCCGCCGCTGCCCTTTTCGAAGCGGGTGCGGGTGACCACGACGCGGCCATAGCTGCCGGTGTAGACGCTGTGTGCGCAGCTGAGACCGCGGTCGCAGCGCCCGAGGCGCGAGAAGGTCGAGCGGTCGATCGTCAGCGTCGCCGCCGGATCGTCGGCGGTTAGGATGCCTTGCTCGCTGTTGCGAAACAGGCTGTTCACGACGTCGAGGTCGCTTTGTTCGAGGCGAATGCCCGCGCCATTGCCGTCGGGCACGCGCATATTCTGGAACACGATCCCGTCGATCTTTGCACCGGCGCCGCGCAGCACCAGCGCCGCCTTGCCCTCGCACGTCACACCGTCGAAGATCGCCCGGCCGGGTTCGACCGCGACGAAGGCGATGCGGCCCGCAGTCTGCACGGCGCAATCGCGGTGAAAGCCGGGGGCGACGCGGATTACGCCCTCGCCCTCGCCGATAGCGTCGACGGCATCCTGCAGCCGACCGAAACTGCGGCCACTCTCGGCGATCACATAGGGTCCCGTACCCGACTGCGCGGGCAGCGGCACCGGCGTGACGAGCAGCGGAAGAGCGAGCAGCGGCAGCAAGGGCCGACGGAGGAATGCCTTGAACATGCGGGCGCCATAGCGGCTTTTGCGGGCGCAGTCGTTGGCGAAGCTGGTTAATCTTTGCTGTGTCCCTCTATCGGACAACGGCATCGTCCGACCTTACCTAGCTGTTCCCCCGCGAAGGCGGGGGTCCATCATCCGGCGCTGCCATCCCGAACCGGCCGGTGATGGGTCCCCGCCTTCGCGGGGACACACGATATCCTATGTTTTTGATCAATCCAGATTCGGACGCAGCCAGCGCGTTGCGGTTTCGAGATCGACCCCGCGGCGCCGCGCATAGTCTTCGAGCTGATCGCTGCCGATCCGCGCGACGCCGAAATACTGGCTTTCGGGGTGGCCGAAATAGAAGCCGCTCACGGCAGCGGTCGGCAGCATCGCAAAGCTTTCGGTCAGCACCAACCCGGCATTCTCCCCCGCCGCCAGCAGATCGAACAAGATGGGCTTCAGGCTGTGATCGGGACAGGCGGGATAGCCGGGCGCCGGGCGGATGCCGCGATATTCTTCCTTGATCAGCGCCTCGTTGGTCAG
>CAYRQX010000149.1:0-2700 GCA_964426485.1 uncultured Sphingopyxis sp.
CTCATGCCGCGCGCGGATTCGGCCATCGCCCGGAGCCGGCGATGACCGTCCCACCGTCACCCCTGCGCCACCGCCAGCCATCCGATGACGGCATGACGCGCGTCGAATTGACGTGGATCGAGAAACGGATCGAGCATTGGATCAGGTTCGGGCGCGTTGCGGTTGATGAGATCGTCGATCGCCGCCGCCGCATCGTCCGCTTCCGTCCCGGCGCCATCTTCGCGTTCGTCCGCTGGGCCGCCAACGACTACGGCACGGTCAGCTCGCGCATCGACATCGTGCGTGCGGTCGGCACCGGCGAGCCCTTCACGACTCTGCCGTTCGTCCGCCCCGGCGGCGACATCCTGCTCAAGATCGAAGGCTGGCCCAAGGTAAGCCAAGTGCTTGCCGCGATCGACGCGGCCGAGGCGGCCGGCGTCGATCCCTGCGACGCCGCGCCCGATCATTGGCGGCACGTCCACAACCGCATCGCCGCCGGACATCAGCCGCGTCCCTACACGCTGGAGCGTCATCGCGCCTGGCTCAAGCGCCGGGAGATCGAAGGATGACGCGCCGTGGATGGGCCATTGCGACGGTCTCTGTCGCGTCGCTATTCGGCGTGTCGTTCGCAGCCGTGGCGGTATTCGACCCGCTCCCGCGCGTCGTCTGGAACGCCAGCGCGAGCGCGCCGATCGGACTTTATCGGATCGAGCCGCTTCCCGATCCGCCGAACGGCGCGTTGGTCGCCGTGACGCCGCCACCGCCGCTGGCGCGGTGGCTCGCGGAGCGCGGCTATCTCGGCGAGCGCGTGCCGCTCCTCAAGCACGTTGCCGCCAAACCGGGGCAGCGAGTGTGCAGGATCGGCGCCGTCGTGAGCATCGATGCGCAGCCCGTCGTCGTTGCTCGCTTGGCCGACGGCATGGGCCGCCCGCTGCCGGTCTGGCAGGGCTGCCGCACGCTGCGCGCCGGCGAGCTGCTGATGCTCAATCCCGACCACGCCGACAGCATGGACGGCCGCTATTTCGGCCGGTTGCCGGCCTCGACCGTGCTCGGCCGCGCGATCCCGATCCTTACCCGCGACGAC
This sequence comes from uncultured Sphingopyxis sp., assembly GCA_964426485.1. Taxonomy (GTDB): domain Bacteria; phylum Pseudomonadota; class Alphaproteobacteria; order Sphingomonadales; family Sphingomonadaceae; genus Sphingopyxis. The sequence continues at coordinate 1,064 of CAYRQX010000149.1, forward strand.
CTCGAAGCGCCGCTCACCTGGCGCTGACCCGCTTTTCCCAACTGCCAACCCAAAGGAGATCATCATGCAGATCGGCAGCTTCTTCCGCACTGCCAACGGCTACGAAGGCATCATCGAGACGGCGACGCTCGACATCCGTATCTCGATTGTCCCAGCCGATCCGAGCGACGCCGACAAGGCGCCGGACTGGCGCGTCCATCGCGGCGACAGCGGCGAAGGGCCGGAGATCGGAGCCGGCTGGAACGAGAGCGGCGAACGCGCCGGCGATTACGTCTCGCTGCGCATCGACGATCCCGCCTTTGCGCAGCCGATCCGCGCCGCGCTGTTCCAGAACGGCAATGACAAATCGGCTTGGTCGCTGCGCTGGAACCGCCAGCCGAAATCGCGCGAGCAGGACTGAACCAGTGCGCTTCATCCTCATCCCTTTGTTCGCGGGAAAGCCGTCTCATCCCTTCGTCCCGCTCGGTCGCAGGCCGGCCGGCGCGCGCAGCGAAGGTCAAGGGCGGCCAACGGCCGGCGCTCCGCGCGCACCCTTTACCGCAGCGAGCACGATGGCAGGCTGGCGACGGAGTGGAGTCGGATCGGCGGTGGCGCTTGCCGTCGTGCTGCTGTCCGGCAGCGCTGCGCCTGCTTCCGTGCTGGCGCAGGATATGTCGGCCGCGCGATCGGCACCCGTCCATCCTTATGCCCGCCATGTCGCCGACGCCGCGCGTCGGTTCGGCATCCCCGAAGCGTGGATTTGGGCCGTGATGCGCGTCGAGAGCCGTGGCGTTTCCCGCGCAATCTCGCCTGCCGGGGCGATGGGCTTGATGCAGATCATGCCCGCGACCTGGGCGGGCCTACGCACTCGCTACGGCCTCGGCCCCGCTCCGTTCGACGTGCGCGACAACATCATGGCGGGCGCGGCCTATCTGCGCGAGATGCACGACCGCTACGGCAACGCCAGCGCGATGCTGGCGGCCTATAATGCGGGACCGGGCCGCTACGACGACTATCTGTCGCGCGGCCGTCCGCTGCCTCGTGAGACGGTCGGCTATCTCGCCCGGCTCGCGCCGATCACTGGCGGATCGGGCGCTGTGGAGATGGCGGTAAGCGTGCCGCCTGATCCGTTCGCCTGGCGTCGCGCCGCGTTGTTTGTTCGCACGGGGAGCGCCGCATCAGATGCAGTTGGCGTGCGGTCCGGCAGCGGCGAAACCGCGCCGGAAACGCCCTCGGGCAGCGTAGAATCTGACGGCGCTCACACCACCGATCCGTCGCCGAATGTGGCGCGCGACACGCTGTTCGTGTCCCGCGCCCGCGCGGGCCGACCGCAATGATCGGTCTGTCACTCCCTTCATCCGTCCGAAGCAGCAAAGTGGCTGGGGAGGAGGAAAACGGCAGGGACAGACGAGGGCAAGATATAAGCCGCACCCCGTTTCGCCGAAAAGCCAAGGCTTTTCCGTGGCTTCATGCGGGGGCGTCGGTCGGCGCGCGTGCCGCGCGGAAGGGAAAAGCAAGCAAAATCAACGTCTCGAATGGCACCACGGGCCATTTACGGCCGAAAGCGGCCCGGCCGTGAGCGAGGACAGTGAGTTCCGCGTTCGGCCGGGCAAGGCCAAGCGCAGCAAGGCGCAGGGCCGCAATGCGCGCGGCCTGGT
>CAYRQX010000150.1:0-2620 GCA_964426485.1 uncultured Sphingopyxis sp.
CTGCGTTGATGGCGCGCGTTGCTGGCCCTGGTGTTTTGTCGGGTCTGGAGCGTTTGTCTGGTGGCGCGAACATGGAGAGTTTTGCGTTTGATTGGGCGGGGCCGGAGGGAGGGGGCGCCTATGTTCTGCGCCGGGCGCCGTCGGCGGATTATATGGCGGACCGTCCGTTCGGCCATGGTGACGAGGCGGCGCTGGTGATGGCGGCGTTTGATGCGGGGGTGAAGGCGCCCGAGGTTGTCGGGGTGCTGGAGCCGGGCGACGGCCTGGGCACGGGCTATGTGATGCGGCGGGTGATGGCGGAGGTGTCGCCGGCGAAGATATTGGCCGACCCGCCGTCGTCGCTGCTGGGGGACTTGGGCCGCGAGCTGGCGCGCATCCATGCGATCCCGATGGAGAGCGTGCCCGATGCGATCCCGCTGATGGACACGGCGACGGCGCTGGCGGAGCTCAAGGCGCGCTTCGGGTCGTACGGCGGCGACCGGCCGGTGATCGCGCTGGCGATCAAATGGTGCGAGGATCATCTGCCCGCGCCGGTCTCGCCGGTGCTGGTGCATGGCGATTACCGGATGGGCAATGTGATGGTCGATGTGGGCAAGGAGGGCGGGGGCCTCGCGGCGGTGCTCGACTGGGAGTTGGCGCATCGCGGCGACGCGCATGAGGATCTGGCGTTCGGCTGCATGACGGTGTGGCGCTTTGGCCAGCTCGACAAGCCGGCGTTCGGGGTGGGCAGCCTCGCCGATTACTTCGCGGCCTATGAGGGTGCGGGGGGCGTGAAGGTTGACCCCGCGCGCTTCCGCTTCTGGCTGGTCTACCGGACCTTGTGGTGGGCGCTGGGCTGTTTGCAGATGGGGCAGGCGTGGCGGAGCGGCGCCGACAAGACGGTCGAGCGCGTCGTCATCGGGCGGCGCACCGCCGAACAGGAGCTCGACCTTTTGTTGCTGCTCGAAGACGGGGCGCCCGAAGGCGAACGCGCGGCGCCGCTGCCGCCATCACCCGCCGCTGCATCCGCGCCGACGGGCGAGCCGACGAACCGCGAGATCGTACAGGCGGTGCGCGACTGGATCGAGGCATCGATCAAGCCGGGGGCGGAGGGCCATGCGAAGTTCGAGGCGGTGGTCGCGATGAACGCGCTCGGCATCGTGCTGCGCGACCTGGAGGCGGGGGTGCGCGCCGAGGATGCGGCGCTGGCCAAAGCGTTGCTGTCGGGGGCGACGACGCTCGCCGAACCCGGCCTGCTCGCGCGGCTGCGGCGCGATGTGCTGGATAAATGCGCGGTCGACAGCCCCAAATATGCCGCGCTGGCGGCGGCGCGCGCCCTGTGGGGCGGATAAGGATAAAGGGAGAGAGAGATGGACTTTGCGATGCCCGCCGACCTCACGGCGTATCTGGACGAGCTTGATGCATTTATCGAGGCCGAGATCAGGCCGCTCGAGCTGGCGGACGACAATATCCGCTTCTTCGACCACCGCCGCGAACATGCGCGCACCGACTGGGACAATCAGGGCCTGCCGCGCGAGGCGTGGGAGCAGCTCTTGAAGCAGGCGACGAGGCTGGCCGATGCTGCGGGGCACTGGCGCTTCTCGGCGCCGAAAAAATATGGCGGCAAGGACGGCTCGAACCTGTGGATGGCGGTGATCCGCGAGCATTTTGCCGCGAAGGGCCTCGGCCTCCACAACGACCTTCAGAATGAGCATAGCATCGTCGGCAACTTCCCGTTCGTCGAGATGTTCGAGCAGTTCGGCACCAGCGAGGCGCAGAAGCAGGAATTTATCCTCGGCGGGTTCGAGGGCAGGCGGCGCACCGCCTTCGGCCTGACCGAACCCGATCACGGGTCGGACGCGACGCATATGGAAACGCGCGGGGTGCGCGAGACGCGCGATGGCGTCGATGGCTGGCGGATCGACGGGCGCAAGATGTGGATCACCGGCATGCATGTCGCGACGCACTGCGCGACCTTCTGCCGCACCAGCGGCGACGACGGCGATGCGAAGGGCATCACCTGCCTGCTCGTCCCCACCGGCACCCCCGGCATGACGGTCGATGAATATATGTGGACGTTCAACATGCCGACCGACCATCCGCGCATGACCTTCGACAATGTGTGGGTGCCCGACAGCGCGCGGCTCGGCCCCGAGGGCGGCGCGCTCGCGATCGCGCAGAGCTTCGTCCACCAGAACCGTATCCGCCAGGCGGCAAGCTCGCTGGGCGCGGCGGTGTTCTGCATCGAGGAGAGCGTCAAATATGCGCGGGCGCGCAAGCCGTTCGGCGAGGCGCTGGCGAAGAACCAGGCGATCCAGTTCCCGCTCGTCGAGCTGGCCACGCAGGCCGAAATGCTGCGCCTGCTCATCCGCAAGACCGCATGGGACATGGACAACACCCCGCACAAGGAAATCGAACACACCCTCTCCGACAAGGTCAGCATGTGCAACTACTGGGCGAACCGCCTCGTCTGCGAAGCCGCCGACCGCGCGATGCAGGTCCATGGCGGCATCGGATACTCGCGCCACAAACCGTTCGAACATATCTACCGCCACCACCGCCGATACCGCATCACCGAAGGCGCCGAAGAAATACAAATGCGAAAGGTCGCCGCATATCTGTTCGGATATCTCGGGCCGCG
>CAYRQX010000151.1:0-2599 GCA_964426485.1 uncultured Sphingopyxis sp.
AACAGCGGCGCAGAAATGCGTCGGGCAGTTCCTTTTCATTGTTCGAGGTGATGACGACGATCGGGCGTTCCTTCGCGGTCACCGTCTCGTCGGTCTCATAGACATGAAACGCCATGCGATCGAGTTCCTGAAGCAAGTCGTTCGGGAATTCGATGTCGGCCTTGTCGATCTCGTCGATCAAGAGGACCGGGAGCTTGGGCGAGGTGAACGCCTCCCACAATTTGCCCTTGCGGATATAGTTGCGGATGTCGTGGACGCGCTCTTCGCCCAGCTGACCGTCGCGAAGGCGCGCGACCGCGTCATATTCATACAGGCCCTGCTGCGCTTTGGTCGTCGATTTGATGTTCCAGGTGATCAGCGGCGCGTCGAACGCCTTCGCGATCTCCTCCGCCAGCACGGTCTTGCCGGTGCCGGGTTCGCCCTTAACGAGCAGCGGGCGGCGCAGCAGCGTTGCGGCGTTGACCGCGACCTTCAGGTCGTCGGTGGCAATATAGGCGCTGGTACCTTCGAAACGCATGCGTCGCGGCCTTTCCCTTAACGTGAACGTCAAGCAGGCATAGCGGGGGCGGGGGAGCGGTGCAAGCGAGCGCTTTCTTACTTCTTGCTTGCAGGAGGGGGACGTGCCGCGTCCAGGTGCCCGGTATTAAGGATGCGCCCGGCTTGCCGCCCGTGCCGCCATCAAGTCCCACAGGCCGCTGTGCTGCGTGATCAGCTGCTGCGCGCCGAACACCATCGCGCGTTCGACTGCGGGGGTTTCGGCGACGGTTGCGGCGAGCCGCGCGGTGTCACGCAAATCGGGCAGGGTGCAGGTTGGCGGCGCCAGGTCGAGTCGCAACGCGCTGATGTCGAGCAGGACGCGGATCGTCCGCCAGTCGAGCGTCAGCGCGATCGCGGCGCCGACCGCGCAGCCGTGGCGGTCCGATTCGGCGAGCATGTCGATCGCCTTGCGCTGCGCGGCGACCGCGGCCTCGCATTGCGCTTGTCCCTGGGTGCTCGGCACCGGGCCGACCGCCGAGGCGATCTTGGTCAGGAACGCGCGTTCCTGCACGAAGGCATCGGCCGCTTCGTTCATCCACTGGCGCGATGCGGGGTCGACCGCCTTGCGCGCGGCATTGTCGATCACGCCCGGATAACGGCCGTGAAGCAGGCAAAGAAAGTGGACGGCGTCGGCAAGGTTGCGCATCGCCTCGGGGCCGCTCGACAGCGCGCCGGAGCGGACGTGCGGATGCGCGCCGGTGCCGTCGCTGGCGACCAGCGCATCGAGCAGTTCGGCGACACCGCGCGTCTGCGCTTGGGGCTGGGGCGATTGGCTCAAGGCTGGATCCTCGCTGTGGCGGGCGCGCGAGCGCCGAAGCCAATGAATTACAGCGATCGACCTTAGATCATCGTCGTAAACGACGTGTTTATAAGCGGCGTTTTGATTTGCCGCAGGGCTGTTTCAGTCAGGGACAGCGGGGATTGAAACCAAAGGGACCGGCAAGCCCCGGGGGGAAGCTTGCCGGTCTCATCGATGTGGCGTTCGGCGGAAGATTGAGTTGAAAGGCCGGACGCAAGGGGAGAGAGCATGTCCGGCCGGACCTGCTCAAGCTGCGAGGGCGAGTTCCTCGGTATTTTCAGCCTTTGACGCGGCGATTTCGACCGCGCTCGGTGCGGGCTCGGCAGCTGCGGCGGCCTTCGCGGGGAAGATCAGCCGCGAGGCCAGCACGACGAGGCCAAGGGCGAAATAGCCGATGAACGTCTGGACCGGGAAGAAGAAGAGCGGCGCGACGAAGGCAAGGCGCAGCCAAAGCGGGTTGAAGCCGAAGTCCTGGCCAACGGCCTCGCAGATACCGAAAAAGGTGTCGCGGCGGCGGAAGAGGTTGGTGGTTTCGTTTTCCATCTTTTTGTCTTTCCCTTGGGCGGCGGGCACTGTCCCGCGCCGATGCCGAATGCATCGCAAAGGCCGTGCCAATTTTTGCGAGCCCCAGATTTCCGAGCTTTTTTTCGTCAGCCGAGCCCGGCCGCTTGCTCTTGATCGTGAATCAATTCCCATCGAGTGGGAATGATTGCCATTTGATGGGTGGCGCCTGAACCGTTCATGAAGCCTTCCCCCCTCGCGTGACGACCGCTATCTGGGAGGGAAATATGAAGATTTAAAGAGCGTCGGCCAAAATAATTGTGCAGCGCAGCATTTGAGCAAGGCTTTGATCAAGCGCATAACAAAACACCCCGCCGGTGAGGGCGGGGTGTCTGAGTATCCGAAAGACCCGAAGGGCTTACTGGTCGAGGAAGCTGCGCATCTTGCGGCTACGGCTCGGGTGCTTCAGCTTGCGGAGCGCCTTCGCCTCGATCTGGCGAATACGTTCGCGCGTCACGCTGAACTGCTGGCCGACTTCCTCCAGCGTGTGATCGGTATTCATCCCGATGCCGAAACGCATGCGCAGCACGCGCTCTTCACGCGGGGTGAGCGAGGCAAGGACGCGGGTGACGGTCTCTTTCAGGTTCGACTGCACCGCGGCATCGACCGGGATGACCGCATTCTTGTCCTCGATGAAATCGCCGAGGTGGCTGTCTTCCTCGTCGCCGATCGGCGTTTCGAGGCTGATCGGCTCCTTGGCGA
>CAYRQX010000152.1:0-2536 GCA_964426485.1 uncultured Sphingopyxis sp.
GGTTGGACAGGATATTATTGTCCATGATCTTGCGGAACTGGTCGTCGCTGATCCCGAGGCCGGGGCCATAATAGGGGTTCGATGCGGCGTTACAGACCAGCGCGGTGATCTTGCCGAAAGCGGCGCGTGTCGCGTCCACCAGATTCTGGAGGTCGTCCTTTGACGAGATGTTCGCCGCGACCGCAATCGCGGTGCCGTCGCCGAACGTCGCGTTGATCTCCGCCGCGGTGGCATCGCACGCATCCTGCTTGCGGCTCGAAATCACGACCTTGGCGCCCTGTTCGGCCATCGCCTCGGCGGTGGCTTTGCCGATACCGCGCGACGATCCGGTGATCAGCGCGACCTGGCCGCTCATGTCAAACAGGCTCATGCCCCGGCCTTTCGTGCAAAGTCCCACGCCCTTGTCGCGAGCGGACGGACGCGTTCGGACATATCCCTGGCGTGCTGCGACGAGGCGGTGCCTTCGATCACGCGCTTCTTGATCCCCTGAATAATCCCGGCGAGGCGGAAGAAATTATAGGCGAAATACCAGTTCATGTCGGGCACCCCGGTACGGTCGGTTGCGGCGCAATAACGCTCGACCATCTCGTCGAGCTCGGGAATGCCGAGCGCCTGCCGATCAAGGTCCATGACCCCCGAGCGTCCGCCATTTTCGGTCACCCACGCCATCGCGACATAGGTGAAATCGGCGAGCGGATCGCCGAGCGTCGATAGCTCCCAGTCGAGCACGGCCAGCACTTCGGGCCGATCCTTGGCAAAGATCATATTGTCGATGCGGTAATCGCCATGGACAACGCTGGTACGCGTCTGTTCGGGCAGGCTCGCAGGCAGGAAGGCGATCAGCCGTTCCATCTCGTCCATCGTCTCGGTCTCGGCGAGGCGGTATTGCTTGGTCCAGCGGTCGACCTGGCGCCCGAAATAATTGCCCGGCTTGCCAAAATCGGACAGCCCCGCCGCCTCGACATCGACCTTGTGCAGCGCGGCGAGCGTGTCGATCATCGCTTCATAGGTGGCGCGGCGGTTTTCGGGGGTCGATCCCGGCATCGCGCCGTCCCAGATCGTGTGGCCGTCGACCATCCCCATGACATAGAACCAGCTACCGACCACATCGTCGTCGATGCAAAGGCCATATTGGCGCGCGACGGGAAAGCCCATCTTGTGCAGTCCAGACTGGACCTTATACTCGCGGTCGACCGCATGCGCCGAGGGCAGCAGCGGGCCATAGGGCTTGCGCCGCAGCACATAATTGCCCGACGGCGCCGAGATTTTATAGGTCGGGTTCGACTGCCCCCCCGCGAATTTGCCTTGGGTCAGCGGACCCTCAAAGCCTTCGACATGGGCCTCCATCCACGCCGTCAGCTTCGCTTCGTCGAGAATATCTGCACCCTCGGGCGCGACGGTGCCGCTGAACGCCTTTTGCGCGTCCAAGGTCATAACTCCTTCCCCTTCTGCTCTATCCGCGCGGACGGGCCGCCCCTCACTGGTCGAAAACGATCACCGACCGCGCGGCGTCGCCCTTTCGCATCTTGTCGAAGCCTTCGTTCACCTTGGCGAGCGGGATCGTCTCGGCGACGATGCTGTCGAGGTCGAGCAGGCCGCGGAGATAAAAATCGACCAGCCGCGGGATGTCGACCGGGAAGCGGTTGCCGCCCATGATCGCGCCCTGCAACTTCTTACCCGACAGCAGGTCCATCGCGCTGAGGCCGACTTTTTCGGACAGCGGCATCATGCCGAGGATTGTGGCGGTGCCGCCGCGGCGCAGCGAGGCGACCGCGAGGCTCGCCGAGGCGGGGCGTCCCACAGCTTCGATCGCATGGTCGACGCCGCCCTTGCTGATCTCGACGATCTGTTTTGCGGCATCGTCGGCGAGCGCGTCGACGACGTCGGTCGCGCCCAGCTTCATCGCCAGCGCGCGCTTTTCGGGAACCGGGTCGGCGGCAATGATCCGCCCCGCGCCCGCGATCTTCGCGGCGTTGATCGTGGCCAGTCCGACCCCGCCGCAGCCGACGACGACGACGGTTTCGCCCGGCGTCACCTTGCACGCGTTAAAGATCGTTCCCGCGCCGGTGGTCACCGCGCAGCCGATCACCGCGGCGCGGTCGAGCGGCATCGCGGGATCGATCGCGACGCACGCATGTTCGTGGACGATCATTGTTTCGGCAAACGCCGAGAGGTTGAGCATCTGGTTGACCAGCGACCCGTCGGGGCGCGTGATGCGCGGTGCGGAGCCCGCCGCACGGCGCGTGTCGCCGCCCATGCACAGCGACATGCGCCCGCTGACGCAAAATTCGCAGTGGCCGCAAAAGGCGGACAGGCAGGTGACGACCGCGTCGCCGACCTTGACCGTGCGCACTTCGCTGCCGACCGCCTCGACGATGCCTGCCGCCTCATGGCCGGGAATGGCGGGAAGGGGGTGGGGATAGGCGCCGTCGATGAAATGCAGGTCCGAATGGCAGAGCCCGCACGCGGCGGTGCGGATGCGCACCTCGTGCGGGCCGCAATCGGCAATGACGACGTCTTCGATCGACAGCGGCTG
>CAYRQX010000153.1:0-2444 GCA_964426485.1 uncultured Sphingopyxis sp.
CAGCGCGACATTGGGCATGTCGGCCTTCAACCGCGCGACAAAGGCGGGCAGACAGCTCGCCGCCGCAATCTCCCCCGCGCCGATGCGCACGACGCCGCTCGCCTCGGCAAAGCCGCCGCTGCCGAGCAGCGCGAGCTGCATGTCGCGCAGCAACGGGTCGCAGTCGCGCACCAGCTTGCGCCCCGCCGCCGTGAGCGACATCGCGCGGCCTTCGCGGCGGAATAGCGCGGTGCCGAGCCGCTGTTCGAGTTCGCGCATCCGCGCCGACACCGTCGGCTGGGTGGTGTTGAGCCGCTCGGCGGCGGCCGAAAAGGTGCCGAGCCGGTCGATCCACAGCAGCGTTTCGAGATGATAGAGCGCGACGCGATTGATAGACATCGTCTATGTATAATCCAAAAATTGAACAATTAGAATTGATGGATCAAATGCGCCAAGGTCGCGCGCGACATCATTAGGAGAGCCGTCCCATGGGAAAGAAACAATATCCCGACGCCGCCGCCGCCCTCGAAGGCCTGCTCTTTGACGGCATGCAGATTTGCGCCGGCGGTTTCGGCCTTTGCGGCATCCCCGAACGGCTGATCGACGCGATTCGCGACGCGGGTACCAAGGATCTGACGATCGCCAGCAACAACGCCGGGATCGACGGCGAAGGGCTCGGCAAGCTGCTCCGCACGAAGCAGGTCAAGAAGATGATCTCCTCCTATGTCGGTGAGAATAAAGAGTTCGAGCGGCAATATCTGGCGGGCGAGCTCGAGGTCGAATTCTGCCCGCAGGGCACGCTCGCCGAACGCTGCCGCGCGGGCGGCGCCGGCATCCCCGGCTTTTATACCAAGACCGGCGTCGGAACGCTTGTCGCCGAGGGCAAGGAAATCAAGAATTTCGACGGCCAGGATTATATCCTCGAACGCGGCATCTTTGCCGACCTCGCGATCATCAAGGGGTGGAAGGCCGACGAGAGCGGCAATTTGATCTTCCGCAAGACCGCGCGCAACTTCAACCAGCCGATGGCGACCGCGGCAAAGATCTGCGTCGCCGAGGTAGAGGAAATCGTGCCGGTCGGCAGCCTCGACCCCGATGCGATTCATCTGCCGGGCATTTACGTCAAGCGCCTGATCGTCGGCGCCCCTTACGACAAGAAGATCGAGTTTCGCACGGTGCGCCCGCGCGAGGCCGCGTGATGCGTCGCCTCGCCGTAGCCGCGGCACTGCTTCTGGCCGGCTGCGCGAACGCGCCGGCCGAGGTGGCGACGGCGCCCGCGCCACCGGCTGCTGCCACCGAAGCCGCAAAACCGCCGACCCCGCTGCAATATCTCTATGGCTCGCCTGAGGCGGCCGTCGCCGTGCGCGCGACCAATGCGCGCATCGCCGATTATGCCGTGGAGCGGATCAAGCAGCGGCCGGAATACAGCGTCGTCCTCGCGCCCGGCGCGACGATGGACGCCCCGGCGTTCGAGCCGTGCGGCGACAAGCCCTTCGCCGCGGTGTTCGACGCTGACGAGACGTTGATCTGGAACCTCGGCCCGATGCAGCATTTTGCTGAAAAGGGCACCGCCTTCGATCCCCAAATCTGGGACCAGTGGGAAAAGACCGGCGCGGGCAAGGCGGTCGCCATGCCCGGAACGGTCGAGATGGTGAAAAAGCTGCGCGCTGCGGGAATCACAGTGATCGCGAACACCAACCGCAGCGCCGCCAATGCGAAGGGCAGTGAGGACACGCTGCGCGCCGCCGGACTTGGCGCGTTCAAGCATGGCGAAACCTTGTTCCTGATGGGCGACGACGCCACCGGGTCGAGCAAGGATGGACGCCGCAGGGCGATCGCCTCGAAACATTGCGTCATCATCCTCGCCGGCGACCAGCTCGGCGATTTCAGCCAGCAGTTCAACGACAAGGACCTGCCCGCCGCGCAGCGCATGGCGCTCGCGACCAGCGCGGCCGCCACCGCACTCTGGGACAAGGGCTGGTTCCTTTTTCCCAACCCCGTCTACGGCCCGTGGGAAAAACTGGGCTGGGGCGATGCCTTCCCCTCCGACAAGCAATGGGAGCCAAGCCAATGAGCTGGACGCGTGATGACATGGCGGCGCGCGCCGCGAAGGAACTGCAGGACGGCTATTACGTCAATCTGGGCATCGGCATCCCGACTTTGGTCGCGAACCACATCCCCGCCGGAATGACGGTCACGCTCCAGTCCGAGAACGGCATGCTCGGCATCGGCCCCTTCCCCTATGAAGGCGACGAGGATCCCGACCTGATCAACGCGGGCAAGCAGACGATCAGTGAATTGCCGCAGTCGGCTTATTTTTCGTCTTCGGACAGCTTTGCGATGATTCGCGGCGGGCATATCGACCTGACCGTCTTGGGCGCGATGGAGATTGCCGAGAATGGGGATATCGCCAACTGGATGATCCCCGGCAAGATGATCAAGGGCATGGGCGGCGCGATGGACCT
>CAYRQX010000154.1:0-2369 GCA_964426485.1 uncultured Sphingopyxis sp.
GTATAGGCAGCGGGCGGGAACGCCATCCATTTCGGCACCCAACCCTCGACCTTGGGCCGTCCGTTCGTGCCGTCCAGATGGTCGCGGACGATGCGCTTCAAGACCTTGCCCGGTTCCTTCGCATTGGCGGCGGCGACAGGTTCGCCCGCCACCTCGGCGACGATGCGGGTCAGCACCTCCTTGTCGCGGACACACTCGAAAAAGGCGTCGTCGGCCTGCCAGTAGCGGGCCATATCGACGCCGATCTCGCCGCCCACCGCCTCGACGGCGGCGCTGCCGCTGGCGAGCGTTTCGCCCATGACGATCACCACCACGTCCATGACGGCGCGGTCGGGCACGTCGAGCAAGCGGAGGAACACGCCGACAAGTCCGAAGTCGTCGCCGTTGCCGCCGGCCACGGTCGGTTCCTCGGGCGAGAAGCCGAGAAGGTCCAATACGGCGCGGCGCTTCGTATCGAAGTCGGTTTCCGCGCGGCAGGTTTCGACGCTTTCGGCAACCAAATCGTTGCGCGCGGTCTGCGGCTCGGGCTTGATGGTCCAAAGCGGCGAACCGACGATGGCGTGCGCCACCATCAAGCGCAGCGCGACCTTGGGGTGACGGGTCAGCGCGGCGCGCACGGCCGCGTGGCGATGCAGGTCGATATAGGTCTGCATCGTGCTCGTCACCTCGGGGCGCGGCACCTTGGGAGCGGTGTCGATCGGCTCGCCGCGTTCGAGCCGCTTGGCCTCCTTCGACGTGACATAGCCCTCGTAAAAGTCCACCTCGCCGCTCGCGCGCACGTCGATATAGACGCGCGCCCCCTTGCGCTTGGGAGCCTTCACAAACTCGTAGCGATGGAAGTATTCGCCGCGCGGGACGATCACGACATCGCTCCATCCCTCGTCGAGATAGGCTTCGCGGCGATCCTCGATGGCCGCGTCCTGCTCGCGCCAGAAGGCGTCGGCGTCGGCGAAAAAGCGATCCTCGCCGAACAGGTCGGCGATGATCGCGAGCTTGAGCCTCTCGACGTCGAACAGGGCATGTTCGACCTTGATCGACGCGCCGCCGAACAGCCAGTCCTTCAACTGATGGCCGGTCGGGCAATAGGCGTCGGGGTCGCTGAACAGCGCCAGCCATGCCTTTTGCTGGCTCGTGCTCGCCAAGGTCAGGTGCCGGACGGTCGCCGCGTTGATCTCTTCCTTGCGGTAGAGGTCGCGGATGCGCGGCAAGAGATTGCCGAGCGCGAGGATGCGTTTGACGCCAAGCTCGGGGATGCCGAACGTCGCGGAAATATCCGCTTCGTCGCGGCCTTCCTTGACCAGCCGGGTGAAGGTTTCCCAGCGTGTCACCTCGTCGGGCGCGAGCCGCGCGATATTCTCGATCAGCGACGCCTCGATGGCGGCGGCATCGTCGCCGTTCTCGAGAATGGCGCACGGCAAGGGGTCGGCGCTGCCGGTTTCGCCCGCGACGATCTGCGCGGCGGTGAAGCGCCGCGCGCCCGCGACGATCTCGAACGCATCGGGACCGCAATTCGGTCGCACGATCAGCGGCACGAGAACGCCGCGCGCGCGGACGGTCGGAAGGATGTCGGACACGTCCGGCGCCTTCTTCGCGTAGCGCATATTGGCCTTGCTGACGGACAGCTTGCCAAGGTCGATAAAGTCGAGTTTCATTGGTCTGCTCCTTCTGGAGCGCCGGTCCCGTTTGTCTTGCTGGATGGGCGGGACCGGCACTCGATGCGGCGAAACGCGCCGCGCGTCACCCGCCTCGGGGCGGAAGCTCCTTGCCGTTGCGGCTGTCGGCCGCGCGGCGAAGTTCGGTTTCAGCGAAGATGATCGCGCCCGCCCGCCGCGCGGTCTCGGCCCATGTCGAGAGCGGGGCGAACGGTTCGAAATGCTCGTCGCGCTCGATGAACAGGCCGAAGGGCAAGCGGACGCTCGCCATTTCGGACAGGCTGAATGTGCCGAGTTCGGGAAAGCCGAACCCCAAGTCGGCAAGGCCGAACAGCGTGTCGTCATCATCGTAAAGCTCGGTCGCGAGCCATGTTGCCGCGCCCAAGGGATTGAAGAATTTGACCAGCGGAACGGGATCGGGTTCTGGCGCGCCATCGCGCGCGGCGGCGCAGCGGGCCAAGTCGTTCGCGCGCAGCGCGAAGCGCAGTTCGGGGGTCAGCAGGATCATGCCGCCGCCCTCCGCTCGTCGCTTTCGCTGGCCTCGGTATGGCGCGCCATTATCCAGTCGGCGGCCTTGCTCGCCGCGCTCGCGGCGCAGAAGATGGCGCGATTGTCCTCGCGCAAGACCTCCAGCCATGATGCCAGATAATCGGCATGGCGCACGGTCGGTTCGATGCCAAGCGCGGCGCAGAGGAAGGCGCTACCCATTTCGGCGAC
>CAYRQX010000155.1:0-2244 GCA_964426485.1 uncultured Sphingopyxis sp.
ACATTCCGTTCCAGTCGCATTGCGAACATCATATGGCGCCGATCACCGGCAAGGCGTCGATCGCCTATATGCCGCGCGACCGTGTCGTCGGCATTTCCAAGCTGGCGCGTGTGCTCAACGGCTATGCGCGGCGGTTGCAGGTGCAAGAGCGGCTGACCGCCGAGGTCGCGCGCTGCATCTGGGACAATCTGCACCCGCATGGCGTCGCGGTGGTCATCGACGCGCAGCACGGCTGCATGACCGGACGCGGCGTGCGCACGCCGGGCGTCGGCATGGTGACGAGCCGCCTGCTTGGCTGTTTCCTGGACGATCAGCGCAGCCGCAAGGAAGTGCTCGCGCTGATGGGTTATTGACGCGGCAGCGGTTTACCGCCGCCACATCCTGAGCAATTGATACTGGACCGCCTGCAGCCGGGTGAAGTTTGCACGGTCCATCTTGCCGCCCTCGATCGCGGCAATCTCGTTCAGTTCGTACATCAAATTGCGGTGCGCGACGTCGGGGATGAGGCTCTGGATGAAGGTGATCGCGACAAGCCGCTCGCCGCGCGTCACTGGCTCGACCTCGTGCAATGTGTGCGAGGGATAGACAACCGCGACCCCCGGCGCTTCCTTGAAGTGCAGATCGGCACCGCCCAACTGCACATGCAGCGCGCCGCCGTCATAGTCGGCGGGATCGTTCAGGAATATCGTGCAGCTGACGTCGGTTCGCAACTGGCCGTCGGGCAGGGGAATATAGGCGGCGTCGGGGTGCAGCCCATAATGCATGCCCGGCGTGTAGCGCGTCATGAGCGGCGGCGCGATCCGCGCCGGAAAGGAGAATTCCATGAATTCGGGGTTCTGCACCATCGCATCGAGCAGGATCTTCGATGAGCGTTCATAGGCGCCGGCGTCGTGCAGTTGCAGATTATTCTTCACCGTCGAGTGCGGGTTGCTGATCTTTCCATCGACGAACTTGCCGCTGGCGGCAATGTCCCGCAGCGCACGGACCGCGCCATCGTCGAGCAGCTGGACGAGCTTGAACATTATGCGCTTTCCCGATGGCCGTGGATCGGCAGGTTGGCGAGGCTTGTATAGCGTGCGGCGAGCGCTTCAACCCACGCGATCGCTTCGGCAATGGCGGGGGCGTGCTCAGCTGCGGCCTGCGTCTGCAATTCGCGGCGCAGGTCGGCGCTGTAGCCGTGCTCGGGCGCCTTCGAATACTGACGCATGACGGGGCCGGCGAGTGCGGCGTCGATGCGCGCCGCGTCAACGGGAAGCCCGAAATGTCCGCATTGCCCGGCAAGCGCGGTGACGGGATCGGCCAGCACAGTCTCGAAATCGGCCCAAAGATACCGCGCTTCGGTGCGCGGCAACGTCCGCTGTGCCGTCGCCATCTCGCACAGCCAGCTCATTGCGATGCGCGTCACCGGCGGCAGTTGCCATAAGGCGAACGCGAAACCGGGCAGCAACGCGGCAAGCCGCGCCATCCGCGCCGGCGCTTGCGCCAACGTCTCGGCCATCGACGCCTCGCCCGCCAATATCGTCTCTATGTAGCGTGGAAGCGGAACGTAGAGGAACAGTGCGCGGCCGTCGGCGCCGGTCAGGTCGTCGGCAATCGCCGTGATCACGCTCGAGGCCTTCACCATTGCGTGCTGGCCTGGGGCAAAGCCGCGACCCAGCCACCCCAGAGCTTGTGCCAGGCGCTTGCGGTAAAGCTCGGGCGACCAGACCGACTCGGGCCGATCGATCCGCTCGGCGACCTGCGCCAATGTGCGCAGCAGCATCGGCTCGCGGACCGGCAGCACGTCGCTGGCCTCGGCCAACAGGCGCGACACGAGCGTCGATCCGACATGGCCGATGTGAAAGATGAAGTGCGGGGCAGGGGCTGCCCCGCCAAGATCGGGAAGGGCATCCCAGGCCATCCACTCTCGGCCGATGCGATCGGTGAGCAGCCGCTGGTCGAGGAAGCTCGCGGCGCGATAATCGGCGTCTGTCAGCAGGGCGATCAGCACCCGGTCGTTTGCAAGGTCCGCCATATGCGGCAGCAGGCTCGCATCGGCGGCAAAGCGTTGCTGGAAGGGGTCGTCAGCCATTGCCGAGCCATAGGAAAGGCGGAGCGTATTGGCCAGACAAGATGAGCCGGTGATCGGGGTCTGCTTAGGGGTGGTGAGCCGCCCTTGTCGTTTTTCGGTTATTCCGATCCGGTGCCGTGATCCGGTCGGCGCATGCGCCGGGCCATCATGCCAAAGGTCAGGAAAGGTCAGCC
>CAYRQX010000156.1:0-2213 GCA_964426485.1 uncultured Sphingopyxis sp.
CCGAAGCGCCTCACCCCTCACACCAGAATATTATTCCGGAATATTTGAGGCCCATGCCGATATCCTGCGGATTAGCAGGACAGACACGCATTTGGAGGTGGTCATGTTCAAGTCTCTTCTCCCCTCTGCAGCGGCGGCTTTCGCTCTGCTTCTCATGCCGGCCACGGCAAGCGCGCACACCAAGCTCGTCAGCTCGACGCCCGCCGCCAATTCGACCGTTTCGAAGGTCACGTCGGTCAATCTTCAGTTCAACGAAAAGATCGTCGCCTCGACCCTCAAGACCGAGCTGGTCATGACCGGCATGCCCGGCATGGCCAATCATGCCCCGATGAAGGTGCCTTACTCGTCGATGATGGGCAAAGAGGGCAAGTCGGCGATGCTGATGCTCAAGCGGCCGCTGACAGCCGGAACCTACAAGGTCACATGGTCGGCGGCGGGCGCTGATACCCACCGCATGGGCAGCGAATTCAGCTTCACCGTAAAGTAAAAGACGGTGGGGGACCCCGTTCTGATCGGCATCAGGTTCGCACTTTATGCGGACCTGATGCTCATCGCCGGCCTTGCTGCGTTCCCGCTTTTTGCGCTGACGCGGAGCGAACGCCATGAGCCGCAGCCGATGATGGCCGCGATCTGGCGCGCAGAACGATGGCTCTGCGCCATCGGGCTGCTCGTCTCCAGCCTCGGAATGGGCGTGCTCGCGGCCTCGATGCAGGGCGTGGGCATCCTCTCCCTGGAGTTCCAACCCTTTTGGGATCTGGTTCGCGAAACCGAGGTCGGCATGGCCTGGATCTACCGGAGCGCCGCGCTGCTCGTTGCGTTGGCGGCGGCAGTCTGGATGACGCGCCGGCCGACAATCGCAGCCGCCATACTCACTCTTGCCGGCTCGGTCGCCGTCGCGACCTTGGTCTGGTCGGGCCATGCGGGCGCGACCGAGGGCGCGGCGGGCACCCTGCATCGGGCCAGCGACATATTGCACCTGATCGCAGCGGCGGTCTGGATCGGCGCAATCGGCGCCTTTCTTATGCTGATCTCGCCCCAGCGCCTCCGCGAATGGCCGGGGGGACTCCAAATTGCGTCGCGGAGTCTCGATCAATTCTCGCGCGTCGGTACGATCTGCGTCCTCGTCATCGCCGCCACCGGCCTCGTCAACAGCCAGATGATCGTCGGCGCCGAGAATCTCGGCCGCTCCCTCGGCTCGCCCTATGGACAATTGCTCCTCGCCAAGCTTGCGCTGTTCGGACTGATGTTAGCGCTCGCGGCGGCGAACCGCTGGCAGCTGACCCCGGCGCTCGCGGCCGCCGTCCCGGAGACCAATACCGACAATGTCGCCGCCGACCCCGACCTCGCGATCGCAGCCATGCGCAGAAGCCTGGTCATCGAAGCGTCGGCCGCGCTCGCCATACTCGCGCTGGTCGCCTGGTTCGGCACGCTCGAACCCTTCGTCGCCGTCGATCCGGTTTGACCGCCAGCACCGTCTCATGGTCCGGTTCGATCATGCTCGGGGCCGGCTGGGCGTTGATTGACGCACGCATCGGGAGCAGCCGTCCTCATAGCCATGTGGCGCATCAGATCAGCCTCGCCGTCGAACGAGACCTCGAAATTTCCGGTGATGCCGACATGATAGTCCCTGCCGGACACGCCATTGCCATCGCATCGCATGTCCGGCACCGCCTGGGACCGCCGGGCGCCCTCGTGCGATCATTTTATCTCGACCCGCTTTTTCGTGCCGACGCGCGGCTGTCCGCCGGATCGGCGCCCGTCCTGTTGACACCAGTAGAGACGGCCGGACTATGCGATATCGCTAGCGGCGCGGACGCGAAGCGCTGGGCGTCCGACTATCTCGACCGGTCGCAGGTGCGTCCGGTGGATGCACGCCTGTCCGAGGCGCTCGCGGCCCCTAGTGATTTGTCGACCGCGCGCGCGTTGGCCGACGTCGCCTGCCTCTCGCCCTCGCGCCTTCGCGAAATCGTCAGCCGCGACTTCGGCGTGCCTCCGGCCAAATTGCTGCAATGGCTCCAGCTTCAACGCGCCGTGCGGACGCTGGTCGGCGGCGGAGGTCTTGCCGACGCCGCGGCGGCGGGAGGCTTCGCCGATCAATCGCACTTCACGCGCCGCTGCGCTCAATGGCTAGGCGTGACGCCTTCGGCCGGCCTTAGTGCCTTCGCGTTCGAAATCGTGCCCTGAGCCGGATGCGCCTCGCACCGCGTCGCCCC
>CAYRQX010000157.1:0-1985 GCA_964426485.1 uncultured Sphingopyxis sp.
TGAATCTCGTCGAAAGGCGCATCGCTCATGGCCAGCGGCTTTGCCAAGATGTGCCGGGGGTTACAACGGCCTCGCGGCCATCACCCACTTTTTCCAGCGCGATTGCAAGGCAACCCGGCTCATGCGCGAACCCGCCCGCGTGATCCGGCCATTCCGCGAGCAGCACGGCGCCTTCGCGATAGTCGTCTAGTCCCAGTTCATCCGTCTCACCCGGATCGTCCAGCCGATAGAAATCGGCATGGACCAGAGGAATGCGAAGATCGTCATAGGTTTCGATGATCGTGTATGTAGGCGACGGCACTTCACCCACATGCCCGAGCGCGGCAATGATCGCGCGCGCCAGCGTGGTCTTGCCGGTCCCCAGTGTCCCGGTCAGCGCAATCACGTCGCCCGGAGCGAGTTTTTCAGCGATTCGCTGCCCCAAAGCGTCCATCGCGACCAGATCGGGCAAGGCCAAGGCCATCGTCATGGCAGGATGATCGTCGCGGTCGTGCCGCTGTCCTTGCGGCTGCGGATCTCAAGCGTACCGCCATGCGCTTCGATCAGCTGGCGCGCCAACGGAATGCCCAGCCCGTGGCGCCGTTCGATGCCCTTGCCGTCAGGTGCCATGCGAATGCCCTCAAGCGCACGCGCGAGCTCATGCTGGCTCATACCTTGCCCATTGTCCGAGATGACGATCCGCGTCTCGTCCCGCTTGCGACCGATATCGATCGCGATGCGGCCTCCGCGCGGCGTCCCGTTGATCGCATTGTCGAGCAATTGCGAGATCGCCCGTCGCAATTGGTGTGGATCGGCCAGCACCACCTTGTCGGGATTGCCATTGAGATCGAGCGTGAGCCCGCCGTCGAGAATGCGGCGCTCCTGCTTGCGCACGATCTGGGTAATGAAAGGCAGCAGTTCGAACTTGCTTTCGCGCAGCGGCATCAGGCCCGCTTCGGACTGCGATAGGTCCAGCACATTCTCCACCTGTTCGGTCAGCTTGCCGACCGACAGCGCTATCGCCTGCGCATACTCCTTCGCCTGGGGTGTCAGTTCCCCGGCGATGCCGCTGGTCAGCAGTTCGGCGAACCCGCCGATCGAGGTCAACGGGGTGCGGAACTCATAGCTCATATTGGCGAGGAAGCGCGTCATCACCGCGTCCGCCTCTTCCAATGCACGGTTGCGTTCGCGCAGCGCTTCTTCGGCCTGGCGCGAGGCGGTCACGTCGAGAACGGTGAGCATGCCGTTCCCGTCTGGCAGCGGCACCCCGGCGAAATCGAGCGTGCGGCCATCTGCCAGCTCGATCCGGCCGTCGCTCTTCCGGCGATCGAGTGTCGCCGCGCGAATGACCTGGTTGAGCCGCGAGATAGCCGATTGATCGGCAAGGTTCTGTGAAATGGCGCGCAACAGGTCTTCGGCCTGCGGATGCCCGTCGAGCACTTCGGGATCGATACCCCAGGCGCCGGGGAACCCGCGGTTCCACAGCTCGAGATGGCCGTCTGGCGCAAATACGGCGAGCGCTTCGAAAAGATTGTCGAAAGTGGCGGTGCGGGTGCGCAGCAGCGTGTCGCGCGTGGCCGACAAGGCGAGTTGCTCGGTCCTGTCTTCGGCGATCATCACGAGGCCGCCATCGGGCAAGGGTTGCGCGATGACGCGCAGATGCGTGCTGTCGGACAGCGACCAGGCTTCCTCGTGCGGTTCGTCGCGCTGGAACCACTCGGCCAGCTCGTTGCGCCACGCAGGGAAATCGCGAACCTCGGGAATGCGGCCGTTTTCGCGCGCGATCAGCAGCATTTGCTCGAACGTCGTTCGTTCGTTGACCACCCCCGGCGGCAGCGAGAACACCCGGTGATAGGGCTGGTTGGCGAAGGTCATGCGATGCGCCGCATCAAATTGCGCGACACCGATAGAAAGCTGGTCGAGCATCGAACGTTGCGCTTCGCGGAAGGCGCGGAATTCGCGTGCCTGCTCTTCCATTTCCTCGATATCGACCGCGTAGCCCGCAA
>CAYRQX010000158.1:0-1805 GCA_964426485.1 uncultured Sphingopyxis sp.
GCATGATTTCCGAATGGACGACGCCGGCCTTGTTCGAGAAATCATGGTCGCGCCCCAGTCGGTCATCGTGCAGCCGCTCCGCCGCACGATAGGCCGCGCTGGCAACGGCGCTCGATCCACTGGAGCGGCCGATGACTTTCGCGGAGAAATGGTAGATCGCCATGACGACACGAAACTTACCCTTCTTAGCGCAGGTCGGCAACGACCTATAAGCGCGCACTCACCACTCACTGCCGTTCACGTGATTGACTTCACCGCATTTCTGTTCGGACCCGCTGTCCTGCCAGCGCGATCGTGCTACTGTGCGGCTTCTGTTCGACGGGCGCGAGGGAGAGAATGATGCGGAAGACGCGCGACTATGACGCCGAATTGCGGGCACTGAGCGACAAGGCCAAGTCTATCAAGGCGAAGAAGGTCGAGCAACTTGGGCTACTGGTGACGGGGACCGGGGCCGATGCGCTCGATCTCGACACGCTCGCCGGTGCGCTGCTCGCCGCCGTGGAATCGGCTGACGCGGAGGAAAGGGAGGCGTGGCGCTCGCGGGGCGCGGCCTTCTTTCAAGGACGCGGGCGCAAGGCTGGGCGACGCTCTGGCGGCAACGGCGAAGGCGGAAACCCGACTGGCGCAGGCGAGGCATAGGGTTGAAGCCGCCGCGCGCCGCACCGATACGAGGGGATGGGTCGTGCAGCGCCGCGAACGCACCCGCCATCTCATAGAGCTGGGCGGCCTCGTCCAGAAGGCCGGCCTCGTCGAACTGACCGACGACGATCGCGCAACGCTCTATGGCGCGATGCTCGATCTGGCCGCTCGCGCGCGTGACGATGGTAACGCTCTCGCGCTCTGGAAGCGGCGCGGCAAACGGGCCTTCGACGCGGAAGCCGAAGGACAGGACAACGCGGAAGGAAACGCCCATGACTGACACGTCGCGCCTCTCCTGGCAGCTCCTGATGGTGGGACCGGGAATCGACCGCATCACCCCCGACATTCAGGACAAGCTCGCCTCGCTGCTCGATCTGCTTCCCGCCACCGCGACCATCAATGTCCAGACCGATGCCGGCTATGTCACCATCTCGCGCGACTGGCCCAGTCACCGCATGGAAACCGTCGATAGCCTGGTGGACGAAATCGCCGCCGCTCCGGGCATCACCCATATCGCGCTGCCGGCAAGCGAAGGACAGGAACCGTGACGCGCGCCCTCGACATCGCGGCGATCCGCGCACAGGTCCGCGCGCTGGATTATGTGCGCGGCACCCCTGCCGACGCCGCCATGTGGCGCGAAGGCGATGCCGAAGCACGCGCCAATCTCGCGATCGAAGGCATGGACCTCGACGCCGACGAACGCGCCCTGTTCGACATGCTGCGCGAGGAAGCCGTGCCCCCTCCCCTCGCCACCGCGATCGTCCTCAAGCTGCTCGATCATCCCGACGCGGACCCGGCGCTGGCGATCACGCCGGCGACGATCGGATGACGATGCGGGCCGATCTCGATCATCTCCCCGCCGCCAAGCGCCGCGAGCTGGAACGGGTCGCCCGCGTCCTGTTCGATGAATTTGAGGATGCCGTCAAAACCAAGCTCTCCGACAAGCGCAAGGGCGGCCGCATCCTCAAGCTGATCCTGTTCGGCTCCTACGCGCGCGGCGATTGGGTCGAGGATCGCGCCAGCGGCTATATCTCCGACTATGATCTGCTCGTCGTCGTGAACTCCGACACCTGCACCGGTCTGCGAGCATGGTGGGCGGTCGCCGACGATCATCTCGTGCGCGAGCTGACCGTCACCCGCCACCTCTCCACCCCCGTCAATTTCAT
>CAYRQX010000159.1:0-1748 GCA_964426485.1 uncultured Sphingopyxis sp.
ACGGGGGAGGGCGCTTCCTCGAGCACCTTCTGGTGGCGCCGCTGCAGCGAACAGTCGCGCTCGCCGAGATGGATGGCATTGCCGCGCCCGTCGCCGAACACCTGGAATTCGATGTGGCGCGGGTCGCCGAGATATTTCTCGATATAGACCGTGGCGTCGCCGAAAGCGGCCTTCGCTTCGCTGCCCGCCTGCTTCATCAGCGTTTCGAGCTGGTTTTCGCTTTCGCAGACCTTCATGCCGCGTCCGCCGCCGCCGCTGGCGGCCTTGATGATTACGGGGAAGCCGATTTCCGCCGCGATGGCGCGCGCTTCCTCGACAGTGGCAACCGCGCCGTCGGATCCGGGAACCAGCGGCAGGCCGAGCTTGCCTGCGGTCTTCTTCGCCTCGACCTTGTCGCCCATCGTACGGATGTGTTCAGGCTTGGGCCCGATCCACGCGATGTCATGCGCCTCGACGATCTCGGCGAACTTGGCGTTTTCCGAGAGGAAGCCGTATCCCGGGTGGATCGCGTCGGCATGGCTGACTTCGGCCGCCGAGATGATGTTGGCGATGTTGAGATAGCTGTCGGTCGCGCTCGGCGGACCGATGCACACCGCGTGATCGGCGAGGCGCACATGCATGGCATCGGCATCGGCGGTGGAGTGCACCGCGACGGTTTCGATGCCCATCTCATGCGCGGCGCGATGGATGCGCAGCGCGATTTCGCCACGATTGGCGATCAGGATGCGGGAAATACTCACGGCCGACCTCAGCCGATGACGACGAGCGGCTGGTCGAATTCGACCGGCTGGGCGTTCTCGACGAGGATCGCCTTCACCGTACCGGCCTTGTCGGCGGTGATCGGGTTCATCACCTTCATCGCCTCCACGATCAGCAGCGTCTGGCCTTCGGTCACGCTGTCGCCGACCTTGACGAAATTCGCCGCGCCGGGCTCGGATGCGAGATAGACCGTGCCGACCATGGGCGACTTGATCGCACCGGCGGTATCGGCTTCGGGCGCGGCGGCGCTTTCGGGAACGGGAGCGGCCGCAGCGGGCGCCGCAGATGCGGGCGCAGCCACCGGTGCGGGCGCGGCAGCCATCGCCACGCCGCCACCACGCGAAACGCGGATCTTGCGCTCGCCATCCTCGACCTCGATTTCGGTCAGTCCGGTATCGCCGAGCATTTCGGCGAGTTCGCGAACGAGTGCGGTGTCGACATTCATGCCGGACTTGCCGGCGCTGCCTTTACGATCGGCCATGGAACCCCTTGCGTATTGTTTGCGCCGCCTATGCTACCCGCGGACCGATAGGGCAAGGGGGGAGGCGGCGATTTAGAGCGCTGCGGCCTTCTCCAACGCTACGGCATAGCCGCGCGGGCCGAGACCCTTTACCTCGTCCACCGCGGCTATGCCGACATAGGACAGGTGGCGGAATCCCTCGCGCGTGGCGGGATCGGACAGATGCACCTCGATCACGGGCAGCTCGATCGCCTTGATCGCATCGAGCAGTGCGATGGAGGTATGGGTGTAAGCCGCGGCGTTGAGCAGAACGGCCTTGGCGCCCACGCTGCGCGCCTCGTGCAGCCAATCGACCAGCACGCCCTCGTGATTGGTCTGGCGAAAGTCGATCGCCAGCCCGAGTTCGCGCGCTTTCTCGCCCAGCATCGCCTCGATATCGGCGAGCGTATCGGAGCCGTAGATATCCGGCTCGCGTGTGCCGAGCAGGTTGAGATTGGGGCCGTTGAGGACGAAGACGGTGTCGGTCATG
>CAYRQX010000160.1:0-1665 GCA_964426485.1 uncultured Sphingopyxis sp.
GCGAAATCGGCGATGATTGCGGCATAGGCGGCGCGCTCGTCGCGGCTGCGGCTGGCGACGACGCGCGCATCGCAGGCGGCTTCCTGGTCGCGGCGCATCGCGTCCCAGCCCATCCAGCCGAGCGGATTGAACCAGTGGATCGCGAACAGCGGCTGGACCAGCATGTTGACGAGGATGTCGTGCCCGCGGTGATGTGCCAGTTCGTGCGCGATCGCGAGGTCGCGGACCTGCCGCTCGCGGCTGGCCATGAAACCGTCGGGCAAGGCGATGACCTTGTCGAACACGCCGAATGCCATCGGGCCGGAGATCGCGGTGGTCTCGATCATGCGGATATCGTCGACTTCGCCGACCGGGCGCGCATTCTCGAGCAATTCGCGGCGCAACTGCGCATAGAGCCAGAAGCGACGGCCCATGAAGATCGCCGCGCCGACCAGCCACAGCACGACCAGCGGCGAAAGCAGGTCGATCGGCGAGTCCATCGGCACCGGTGCCAATGTGGCACCCATCTCTGTCTGACCGAGCACTTCCGTCCCTTCGGGGACGAGCGCCGCGGCGGTGGCAGTGTCGGCCACGGGCGCGGTGCCGGATAGCGCCGGACGCATCCAGCCGGGCAGCGTGACGGGCGGCAGTATCAGCCGCGCGAGCGGCAGGAACCACAACGCATAGGCTGCCCCCGCCCCGAGATGGCGCGCCACGGGGCGGCGCAGCAGCAGCACCAGCGCGATCAGCGCGCCGGTCCACATCAGCGTATCGAACAGGAAGCCGTCCCAGCCGGCCTGGATAAGCTCGGTCATTTGCGCATCTCCCTCAAGAGCGCCTCGATTTCGGTGAGATCGTCATCGGTCAGCGCCTCGCTTTCGGCGAGCTGCGCAAACAGCGGCGCGGCGCGGCCACCGAACAGGCGATTGACCAGCCGACGGCTTTCGACCCCGACATATTCGGACCGCGCGATCAGCGGACGATAGAGAAACTTGCGTCCCTGCGGCTCGGTACCGACGGCCTCCTTCTGGACCAGTCGACTGAGCAGCGTCTTGACGGTGGGGATCGACCAGTCGCGATCGGCGCAGATCGCCTCGCACACTTCGGCGGCGGAAATCGGGCTGCGATCCCACAACACTTCCATCACCGCATGTTCGGCTTCGCTGATCCGTTCGCCCGGACCGTTGCTCCGCTTGGCCATTTCCAACTCCTGAAGTCTGTCGCGCAATTTACGATTACGTCTGTAGCCGAAACGACTACGAATGTAAACATGAAGCGTGGATGAACGCGCGCGAAAGGAACTTGCTTATCGACCAACGTCAGATCACTCTGGATGAATGACACGGTTCCTCGCTGCCCTCGCCCCCTTCGCACTTATCGCCACCCCGCTAACCGCACAGGACGACTCGCCTGCTCCCGCTGCCCCGCCCGAGCGCGATTTTGAGACGCAACTGATCCTGATCGAGACCAGCATGGGCGACATCACCGTCTCGCTGGAAACCGAACGCGCCCCGATCACTGCCGGCAATTTCCTGCGCTACGTCGATGAGGACCGGTTCGACGGGACGAAATTCTACCGCGCGATGCACCTCGACTATGGCGAGCCGCCCAACGGGTTGCTGCAGGGAGGCACGCAGATGCATCCCGACCGCGTGCGCGACCCGATCGCGCATGAGCCGACCAGCG
>CAYRQX010000161.1:0-1526 GCA_964426485.1 uncultured Sphingopyxis sp.
TATTCCGTTGAAAAACTCGACCTTGAAGTCGTGCTGAGGGTCTGATTCACTCGTCGCAGGCGAGCGGAGACGGGCCGATGATGGGCGAGCGGACGGTGGCGCAGGAGGCGCTGTTCTACAGCTTCAACCTGGAGCGGCATGTGCCGGCGGATCATCTGCTCCGTTCGATCGACCGGTTCGTGGACCTGTCGGACATTCGCGAGCATCTGCGGCCCTTCTACAGCGAGACCGGACGGCCTTCGATCGACCCCGAGCTGATGATCCGGATGCTGATCATCGGCTATTGCATGGGCATCCGCTCCGAGCGGCGGCTGTGCGAGGAGGTGCATCTCAACCTCGCCTATCGCTGGTTTTGCCGGCTCGGGCTGGAGGGCGACGTGCCCGATCATTCGACCTTCTCCAAGAACCGGCATGGACGCTTCCGCGACAGCGACCTGCTGCGCGCGCTGTTCGAGATGACTGTCGCGCGCTGCATCGCCGAGGGTCTGGTCGGTGGTCACGGCTTTGCGGTCGATGCCAGCCTGATCCGCGCCGATGTCCATCGCCAGCGCTCGGTGCCGGGCGAGCAAGGCCTGCCGCCTGAAGCGGTGGGCCGCGCCGTCACCGAGTATCTGGACGTGCTCGACGATGCTGCGTTCGGTGGCGCGACGCCGGTGACGCCCAAGCGGATCAACCTCACCGATCCAGCGTCGCGCTGGACCGCGGCGACGCGCGAAGCGGCCTTCTACGCCTACAGCACCAACTATCTGATCGATCTCGATCACGCGGTGATCGTCGATGTCGAGGCGACGACCTCGGTGCGGCAGGCCGAGGTGACCGCGCAGCGCCGCATGATCGAGCGCACGCAGCATCGCTTCGGCATCTGGCCCGAACGCCTCGTGGCCGACGCCGCCTATGGCTCGGCTCCCAACCTGGCCTGGCTGGTCGAGGATATGAGCATCGAGCCGCATATCCCGGTGTTCGACAAGTCCGCCCGCAGCGATGGCAGCTTCGAGCGCGCCGACTTCGTCTATGATCATGAAGACGACAGCTATATCTGCCCGGGCGGCAAGCGCCTGCGGCGATCGAACCGCAACTTCAGCACGCCGCGCGATGGCGTCAACAAGGACGGGTCGATCCGCTATCGCGCACGGCAGCAGGACTGCCAGAGCTGCGCCCTACGCCAGCGATGCACGCCCAACATGCCCGCGCGCAAGGTCACCCGGTCGATCCATGAAGGCGCGCGCGACCTCGCCCGCGAGATCGCCACGACCGACGCCTATCTCGTCTCACGCCGCCAGCGCAAGAAGGTCGAGATGCTGTTCGCCCACCTCAAACGCATCCTGAAACTGGATCGCCTGCGCCTGCGCGGCCCCAACGGCGCAAGAGACGAGTTCCACCTCGCCGCTGCCGCCCAGAACCTCCGGAAAATGGCCAAGATCATCCCGATGGCGACGCCCGCACCGGCCTGATCGGCAAAGGCTGACCCTGCTTCGATCGCCGAGCTCGACCCAAACGATCCCGCAGCCGAGTTTTTCAACGGAATA